>CAZYGI010000037.1:0-35871 GCA_964647255.1 uncultured Anaerolineales bacterium
GGGACACCCCCCCACACCCCCCCCCTTCAGAAACCACAAAACCAGAAATCAGAAAACAGAACTAAATGGGGGGACCAATCGGTAGCCCCAGTACCCGTTCGAATTAACCGGATCGCCCCAGTAGAGGGCGGACGGACGAGCATCCCACAGATAGTCGTCCCACGACCCGCCCCGAACCACACGGACTGTCTTTTTTTCATCATACCAGGTATCCGTCCACTCCCACACGTTGCCCGCCACGTCCCACAGCCAAAACGGTTTGCTCTCGCCCAGCGGGTACATCGCTACCGGCGATGTGCCGCCGATCTCGGATTCAGTGGTATTGGCCCGCGCCAGGATCGCTTTCCGGCCTGGCTCGGTCCCCGGATCAGTCAGGCTGCCGTCTGGCAGCGGATCCCAGGGATAGCGTTCTTTTTCGCCTTCCCGCTCCCCGCCGGCCAACCGGCGCCCTTCCGCGTCGGTGGGCAGACGGACAACTGATCGGAAGTTGGAGGTTAGAGATTGGAGGTTGGAAACCATATGTTGCGGAGTGACGATCTCCAACCTCCAACTTCCAACCTCCAATTGTTTCGTCAGCCACGCGGCGTACGCGGCCGCCTCGTACCACGACACACCGACGACCGGGTAGCCGTGCCGGTCCTTGCCGAAGCGCGGGGTTTGCCAGTATTCGGGCTGCGTCACCGGGCCTTTGCCGCGCCATTCGATGTTATGTTCTGTCATCCGCCAGCGCCAGCCGGGGCTCTTGTCGCCGCCCCACCAGCGGGGATCCTCGTAGCCTTTATCCTGGATGAATCGCTCGAATTGGACGTTGGAGACGGGGTATTTGGCAGCGAGAAGATCCCCGCCACCATCCGCGCACCTGGGGCACAGCACCCAGGCATCCAGGTCTTCAGGCAACCCACCCAGTTCATCCCACGCCTCGCCGGCCGCGCAGCGGGTGCGCGGGGCGATGCGCGACGGGTCGTTGGGGCGGTCGGTCTCAAGATCGAGATCCTGCATGGTCTGGCGCAGCTCGCGCATCACGTCGCGGCGGACCGTTTGATGCACGCTGCGCGGCCCGATGTCGGCCAGGGCCCGGCCCGCCAGCACCGCAGGCCGGCCCGCGTTCGCCGGGTCACGCGGCTCCATCTGCCGCAGGTCGAACAGGAAGGCGCCGGCATCCTTGGGCTGGTTGTCCACCACGCCCAACTGCCCGGCCGCCAGCAGGATGACTTCGCGCCAGCGGTCGTCCTCCCAGTGCGCCTCCAGCATCGCGCGGCGATCTCCCGCCGCCTGGCGGGTCAGGTGATACGCCGCCAGGTACTCCTCAAAGGTCAGGTGGAAGAAGCCGTACTGCCCCAGCCCGCGCTCACACAGCAGGCCGGCCTCGCAGCTCGCATAGGAAAGCATCGCGTCGGCGATCGCCAGCGCCTCGGCCCGGTCGTAGTTTTCGTCCTGGGTCAGGATCGCCACCAGGCGATCATGGCACTCCCGCAGCGGCGCAGTGCCGCCGGGGCGCTTCTCGTGCAGCCAGTAGGCCAGGGCGGCCACCAGTCGCGTGACCATGGTTTCGCCCATGTCATCCAGCAGCCTGCTGTGCCGGTCGGTCTGCTGTTCCCGCCACGAGGCGATCAGGGTATTGGTGCAGGTTTCGTACAACTTGGCGCGGCGGTTGGGCAGCCGGCCCACGTTTTCGTAGATCAGCACCAGGATGGTCAACAGCAAGGGGTTGGTCGCAAGCCGTTTCACCCCCGGCGCATCCATCAGTTGGGGGAGCAGTCCGGCGACGCGGCCCGCGGCGCGTTCACCGGCCACGGCCGGCAGCAGGGCCGGGTCGAGCTCCTGCTCGTAGGCGCGGTACCAACGCAGCAGGAACTGTTCCACTTCATCCGGCGGGCTCAGCGGGCTGAGCTCGACGTGGTCACAGCCGCGCAACGCCTCGTCCCAATAGCCTTCGATGCGGCTGGTGATAATCAGGCGGTTGGGCCGGTCGTCGGCAGTGCACCACCGGTCAGCGAACTTCTGCACCTGCTTGACGACCATCGTACGCAGCGACTGGCCGTCCTTTCCGTCTTCGCCGACCTCATCCAGGCCATCCAGCAGCACCGCGCACGCGCCGCGGCCCAACGCCCGGCGCACCAGGTCGGCCAACTGGGGATGGCAGGCATCATGTTCTTGCTGGATCGCCCGCAGCAGGAAGCCCTCCAGCGAGAGCGCCGGCTCCCGCTCCAATGCCTGCGCAAAGTGTGCCAGCCGCACCATCACGGGCAGGTAGGGCGCCGGCAGCCCTAACCGCGCCGCGGCCTGCCGATCCGCCAGCATCAGTGCAATGAACTTCAGGGAGATCGTTTTGCCTGCGCCGGGGTCGCCCAGGATCACCAGGCGCTGCGAGCGGGCCAGCGCGCCGGTCACCCGCTCCTGCAGGCGGCGCTCCGTCTCGACCTGGCGCTGCGCCTCGTCCAGCTCGGGCAGGCGCTCGCGTGCCCGCCGGTGCTCCTCCGCGTCGCGAATTTTGAGCAGCCCCAATTCCTGGTAGATCTCGGCCAGCGGCAGGCGGACGCTCTGCTTGATCTGGTAGATGCCGCGAAAGTCGTGCTCCCGCAGCTCGCGCACCAGCTCGGCGCGATACGCGGCCTCGGCCTCGGCAGCTTCGCCCGTCCGTCCATCCCGGAATAGATCGTAGCCCAGCCCCAGGGTCGCGACGGTCGAACCGGCGTCGGGCAGCAGCCGCGCGCCGCGGATGGCGGCGACCAGTTTGCCGAACTCGACGTCGTCATCCGCGCCGCCGGTGAGGTCGGCATAGGTGAGCATGCCGATACGCCGCGGCGGCGCGCAGGGCTGGCGCAGCACCGGCAAGATGCGCTGATAAGCGCCGGCCGGGTCCTCGGTTTGCGCCAACAGCGCCTCGAACTGCGTCCACCGGCTCTGCACCCAGGCCTCGGTCAGCACCAGGATCGTGTGCCGGCAGGCGGCCACGGCGTCTTCGATATTCCGCAGGATGGGTACGCCAACGGCGAACGCTTCTTGATCGGTGCAGAGGGTCAACCCTTCGGCCTTCAAGCGTGGCGCCAGGCAACCGAACACCCACTCCGCGTCCGCGTGGCTGTAGGAGATGAAGGCGTCATAGGGGAGTTCCGGTGATTGGTTTGGCATGAGCGACCTCGGGGAAAATGAACTTCTTACCCTGATCATCGGGCGCGGATGACGGCGGAGAAATGAAGCCGTCCGCGCCTGTCCGCGCTCGTCCGCGTCCCGTTTTCATGCGTCGTCCCACAGGAAGGCTTCACACCGGCGACGGGCGCCGCATGGGCATCTGCCCTGAAAAATCGGTCGTAGGACGGGTTGGCAACCCGTCCTACATTTGGATCGGCCTATCCCTGCCCGGCCAGCCCTGCGGCTGCGGCTTCGTCCAGCAGCCAGGTCAGCCCGCCGTCCGTCGGCTGCACCCGGCGGGCGGGGAGCGGGTCGGCGGGCTCAGGGCCGGTCAGTACGCCGCGCACGGCCGCGGCCTTGCTGGCCCCCGCGACGAGGAACAGCACCTGCCGCGCGGCGTTGAGCACCGGGAAGGTCAGCGTGACGCGGGGGACCGCGGGCCGAACGTAGCCGGGCACCGCGCTGCCCACGGCCAGCCGCCGGCGCTCCGCCAGCGCGGGCATGCCGGGGAACAGTGAGGCGGTGTGGCCATCGTCGCCCATCCCCAGCAGGATCAGGTCGAAGCGCGGCCGCGCCGAGCCGCGAAGGCCGAACGTGCGGCGCAGGGTGGCCGCGTAGGCCTTTGCGGCATCATCCGGCCCTGATTCGCCGGCGATGCGGAAGACGTTGGCCGCCGGGATCGGCGCGGCGTCAAGCAGCGTCTCGCGCGCCATCCGGTCGTTGCTGTCCGGATGGTCGGGCGGCACGCAGCGGTCGTCGCCGAAATAGAGCGCCGTGCGCGCCCAATCCACCTGATCGCTGAGGGGCGGCCGGGCCAGCAGCCGGTAGAGCGCGGCCGGCGTCGAGCCGCCCGCCAACGCCAGGCTGAACCGGCCGCGCTCGGCGACCGCCTGCTGCGCCAGAGCAACGACCCGCCGTGCCGCTTCCTCGGCCACCGCGGCCGGGTTCGGGAGGACGACGATTTCAGGACTTCTCATGGAAGCACCCCAATCGCCAGTGCCGGCCGGCCTGCGCCAACAGCCAGTCCGAGCCGGGCGGGCCCCAGGTGCCCTGCTCGTAGAATTCCAGCGGCGGCGCCGTTTCCACCCGTTTGCCCTGGGCCATCGCGGCCGCGGCGTCGTCCCAGGCGCGCTGGATGGGATCAATGATCTGCCAGCTCAGCTCGATCTCGTCGGCGCGGGCGAAGAGCGAGGCGTCGCCCATCATCGCGTCGAGCAACAGCCGCTCGTACGCGTCGGGCAGCGCGGTCTTGCCGAACTCGACCCCGAAGTGAAAGTCCATTTCCACTGAACGGGTGCGCATCCCCGCGCCGGGCTCCTTGGTCTCGAAACGCAGGTGCAGCCCCTCGTCCGGCTGGATGCAGAAACTGAGGAAGTTGGCGTGCACCGTGCTGCTGGCGTCCTGCTGGAACAGTTTGTGCGGCACGTCTTTGAACTCGACCGTGATCTCGGTGACCTTCGCCGGCAGCAGCTTGCCCGCGCGCAGGTAGAACGGCACCCCCTGCCAGCGCCAGTTGTCTATGATCAGGCGCAGCGCGGCATAAGTCGCCGTGGATGAGCCGTGAGCGACCCCGCGCTCGTCGCGATAGGTGCGATACTGCCCGCGCACGGTGTAACGGGCGATTTCCTCGGCGGTCATGGGGCGCACCGCCTGCAAGATCTTGACCTTCTCATCGCGCAGAAATTTGGCGTTGAACGCGGCCGGCGGCTCCATCGCGGTCATGGCGAGCAGTTGCAGCAGGTGGTTCTGGAAAACATCGCGCAGCACGCCGGCTTGATCGTAGTAGCCGGCCCGGCCGTCGGTGCCCACCGTCTCGGCCGCGGTGATCTGTACATGATCTACATAGTTGCGGTTCCACAGCGGCTCGAAAATAGCGTTGGCGAAGCGGAAGGCCAGGATGTTCTGGACGGTCTCTTTGCCCAGGTAGTGGTCAATGCGATAGATCTGGCTTTCGTCAAAGACCTCATGCACCTCAGCATTGAGCGCCCGGGCGCTGGCGAGGTCGCGGCCAAAGGGCTTCTCGATGATGATGCGGGCGAAGCCGTCCTCGCGGCCGGGCCGGTTCAAGCCGGCTGCGCCCAGCCCCGCGATCGCCTGCGGGCCGAGCTGCGGCGGAATCGCGAGGTAGTACAACCGGCTCCCGCACGTCGCGCAGGTGGCGTCGAGCTCGGCCAGGCGAGCGGCCAGGGCGGTGTAGGTCTCCGGTTGGTCGTAATCGCCCGCCAGGTAGTACAGATGCCCGGCAAAACTCTCCCAAGCGGCGTCATCGTCCCCGCGGACGCGCGCGTATTCGCGCGTGCCGGCGCGCAGGTGTGCACGGAAATCGTCATCGCTGAACTCTGTGCGCGCCACGCCCAGCACCGCAAACGTTTCGGCGAGCCGGCCCTCGACAAACAGGGTGTAAAGCGCAGGGATCAGTTTGCGCTGGGTCAAGTCACCGCTGGCGCCGAAGATGACGACGACGGTCGGCGCAGAGGCGGACGTCTTTTGAGCAGGAAGGGTGTCGGGCATTTTGACCTCGCAGGGGATGGGGCTCTGGCGAGCCCTGTTTCAACGCAACAGGGTGAACACGGCGAATGCGATACTCAACACGAACGCGACCAGCGCCAGGACAGTCGCGCGGCGCAGCGGCTCGCGCTGCGCGACCCAGGCCCCGGCCGCGAGGGCGGCGACCGCCACGGGGATCGTCACCGGCGGCCGATTGAGCCACACGAGCAAGGCCAACACGACGATCGCGGCCACGGCGTACACTTCCGAAAGAGAGCGTTTCTTCATCGCGATTTCCAAAACAGCAGCCATCAACGCAAATCTGCGTCTACCCGCGTCATACGCGTTCCGTTTTCGGCTCAGTTCGCCTGGACCGCCCGCATCAGCTTCACCAACTGGTTCGGGATGTCGAGCCGGTTCTCCTGGGTCACTTCCAGGTACACCGTATCGGTCCGGCCGATCCGCTGCGCCAGCTCATCCGCCAGCTCGCGTCGGACCAGCACGATGGCGTTCGGGATGCGCACCGGGTCTGAGAGTGGCTCCAACGCAAAGGCAAACCCGGTGCCGCGGTGCAGCTCGAGCACGCCAATCTCGTCAATCACGAGCAGGTCGGCGTCCGACAGCAAGGCCGCGGAAAGGACGCCGCGCGCCCAGTCGGCCGCGCCATCGAGCACCTTGTAGACGCCGATGGTTGGGGCTTCGCCGTGTCCCACGACGCGCGCAAACGTTGCGCGGTTGCCGGTGCTCAAATCCACCATCTCGATGCCGGTCTTGACGCCGTGCTCGTCAAGGATCGGCGGCGAGACAAAGCCCGCGAGCTTCAGGCCCGTGGCGCGCAGTCCCGGCACGGCCCGCCAGCACGCCGTCGTTTTTCCCGCACGGGTGGAACCAGTGAGCAGGACGAACATCTTCGTTCACATCTCCTTCAAGTTATTCCTATTCACACAGACCGGCGCCTCGGCGCGGTAATACCAGCCCTGGTGATCTTATCTTCATGCAGATGCCTCACAAGGAGGCGGTAATCGGTTTCGGCGCCGGTATGGTACGTCAATCCGCGGTTGCGCGCAAAAACAGCCCCGGCGCCCGAAAGACCGCGTCTCTGGCGGGGATGCTGTGTTAACGAGGTGCGAGACAATTCCGGATTCGGGCTTTAGCCCGATCAAAAGGAGGTTCCCTTGTCACATCCAGATTCTCAGCGGGTCGTCGTTACGGGCATCGGCCTGATCACACCGGTGGGCAACGATGTCCCAACATCCTGGGCCGCCATCCTGGCCGGCCGCTCCGGCGCGGGATACATCACGCGGTTCGATCACACTAACTTCAAGACGCATATCGCATGCGAGGTGAAGGACTTCGATCCCACCCGCTACGTGGACAAGCAAGAGGCGCGGCGCTTTGATCGCAACCTGCACCTGGCCGTCGCGGCCGCCAAAGAAGCGCTGGCGGATGCCGGTTTTGACATGGCCCGGCACGATCCCCGCCGCGTCGGCGTCGTGATCGGCAGCGGGATCGGCGGCGTCAACGTGCTGCTGGAACAGGATGCGATCTGCCGGGAGCGCGGCCCCCGCCGCGTCAGCCCGTTTGCGGTGCCCGGTCTGATGCTGAACAGCGCGGCTGCGCACGTGAGCATCATGCTCGGCGCGCGCGGGCCGAATCTCGCCATCGCGACCGCCTGCGCCACCGGCACCCATGCGATCGGCGAGGCCGCGGAGATCATCCGCCGCGGCCGGGCGGACGTGATGATCGCGGGTGGCTCCGAGTCGGCGGTCGTGCCGATGGCAATCGCCGGATTCGAGACGATGGGCGCGGTCAGCAGCCGGAACGACGAGCCGGCGCGCGCCAGCCGCCCCTTCGACGCGGATCGCGATGGCTTTGTGATGGGCGAAGGCTCGGGCATCCTCGTCATGGAGCGGATTGACGTGGCGCAGGCACGCGGTGCGAAGATCTACGGCGAGGTGCTGGGCTACGGCGTGAACGCCGACGCCTACCACATCACCGCGCCGCGGGAAGATGGCGCAGGCGCAGCCGAGTGCATGCAGCTTGCGCTGGCAGACGCGGGCCTGGCGCCGAGCGCCGTGGACTACATCAACGCCCACGGCACCAGCACGCCGCTCAACGATGCGGGCGAGACCCACGCCATCAAGACGATCTTCGGCGAACACGCCTACCGACTGGCCGTCAGCTCCACCAAGAGCATGACCGGCCATCTGATGGGCGCGGCCGGCGCCATCGAAGGGATCTTCTCGCTCCTGGCCCTGCGCGACCAAATCCTGCCGCCGACGATCAACTACGAGACGCCGGACCCGCGCTGCGATCTGGACTATGTACCGAACGTCGCGCGGCCGGCGACGGTCAACGTGGCGATGTCGAACTCCTTTGGCTTCGGCGGCCACAACGGCACTATCCTGCTGGGACGGCTGCAATGAGCCCGGGGCAAGAGCCCGCGCCCACCGGGGAGCGATACGCGCAGATCACCGGTTGGGGCATGGCCGTGCCGGAGAAGGTGCTGACCAACGCCGATCTCGCACGCGTCGTGGACACGACCCACGAGTGGATCGTGGAGATGACGGGCATCCATGAGCGCCACGTCGCGGACGACAAGGAAACGACTTCGACCCTGGCCGTCCGCGCGGCGCGCGCGGCGCTGCTGGTGGCCGGCCTCACCCCCGCGCAGCTCGATCTGATCATCGTCGCCACGGTAACGCCCGATCATCCGTTCCCTTCGACCGCCTGTCTGGTGCAGGATGCGTTGGGTGCGCCGCGCGCCGGCGCGTTCGACCTCGGCGCGGGGTGCTCCGGCTTCATCTACGCGCTGAGCATCGCGGCCGACATCGTGCGCGCAGGCGGCGCCCAGCATATCCTGGTGATCGGCGCGGAGACGCTCAGCCGCATCGTGGACTGGACCGACCGCAAGACCTGCGTGCTCTTCGGTGACGGCGCGGGCGCGGTGGTAGTCAGCGCCTGCAGCGAGCGGTGCGGCGTGCTGGGCTCAGTGCTGGGCAGCGACGGCTCCGGCGGCGAGCTGCTGATGGTGCCGGCGGGCGGCAGCAAGACGCCGGCCTCGCATGAGACGGTCTCCGGCGGCGGCCACTTCCTCAGCATGAACGGCCGCGAGGTGTTCCGCTTCGCCACGACCGTGATGCCCAAGGCGACGGAGCAAGTCGCGGCTAAGGCCGGGTGGCAGACCGCCGATCTGGCCTTGATCATCCCGCACCAGGCGAACGCCCGGATCATCGAGTCGGCCATCAAACGGCTGAAGCTGCCGGCAGAGCGCTTCTTTATCAACCTGGACCGCTACGGCAACACCTCGGCGGCATCGATCCCGATCGCGCTGTGCGAGGCGATCGCGGCCGGGAAGATCCGGCCGCGGGACAAGATCGTGCTGGTAGGTTTCGGCGCGGGATTAACGTGGGCGGCCGCGGCCGTGGAATGGGGCATCCCGGCGCCTACGAAGCCGGCCTCGCCGGTCCAACGCGCGCTGGCCGGGCTGCGCTTCCGGTGGGCCAGCATCCGCTCCGCCGTGCTGCGAGCCGAGCGGCACGCCTACAACTGGCTCCTGGGGCCGGTGGGCAAGGATGACTGGCGCGGTCAGCTGCGTAAGCGGGTGGATGGTGTTCGCGGCGCGCTCCGGCGCGGTCTGAAACAGCGCTGAGGCTTCGACAAATCCTAATCGCTCGCGGCGAACTGCGCGACGCTGCGGACAAAATCCTGCGGGGTGCCAAAATCGAACCGGACGCCATCTCGGATTTCGAGCGCAAGGTAGCCCTGGCGCTGTCTCAGCAGCTCCTGGGCATAGGTCAACTGGAATTCCCCGCCCTGGCGGTCATCCGCGCGGATCATCTCGGCCAGGACATCGTAGATCGCCGGAGAGAGGGCGTGCATGCCGAACCAGCCCAGAAACTCGCCCTCCGCCGTGCCGTCCACGCGCAGCCACCGCCTGGCGGTCTCAACGGTGGGCTTCTCGACGATCCGCGTGACGGAAATCAGCTCCGGATGCGCCGGCAGGCGGCTTCCGGCGATCGTGCCGTAGCCCTTCAATTCGGCCGCGCCGATGCGGTTCACCGCTGACACTGACTTGCCGGCGCACAGCTCGTAGGCCGCCATGAGCTGGCTGTGGCACGAGCGGCCGCGGCCGCGGAACAGGTGATCCCCCAGGCACAGCAGGACGGGATCGCTGCCCGCGAACGCCCGGCTCTGGTAGACGGCATGGCCGTACCCTTCCTGCGTTTCCTGCACCGCAAAGCAGATGCGATCCAGGGCGGCCTGCATCCTGTCGGCTTCAGCGAGCAAGTGCGGGTGCTTTTCGATGTGCTTCCTGTACGACTCGCCGGGACCGCTGAAGTAGTCCACCACCAGCTTCTCTTCCCCCGGCTGGACGATGATGCAGATCTGCTCAATGCCGGCCGCAAGCAGGTCGTCAACCTGATAATGCAGCAGCGCGCGGGCGATGCCATCCGGGCCGACGATGGGAAAGAGCTCTTTTTTGCAGGCATGCGAGGCCGGGAACAGGCGCGTGCCTAACCCGGCAATCGGGATCACCGCTTTGCGAATCAACATATGGATCGAACCCAGCCGATCGGGCTAAACGTGTAGCGGTACGCGCCGAACTCGACCGCGCCCGGCGAAGTCCCTTCAAAAAGCTCAGCCTCCAGGCCGGTGAGCCGTTTGTATTCCCGCGTGATCGCGGGAATCTCACTCTCGAGAGCCTCTTTTCGCCCGAAGACCGCGACGGTGCCACCGGAGCCGCCGCCGGTGATCTTTGCCCCGTAGAGCCCTTTCTGTGGGCCGCGGCTGCATACGGCATCCACCAGGAAATCCACCTCCGGGACGGAGAGCAGACAGTTATCGCGGTAACTGGCATGCGAAGCGACCATACACTCGCCGGCCGCAACCAGGTCGCGCTCGCTGCCATCGGTCGCGGCGCTCAGGTGATCCATGAACTTGAGGACGCGCAGATTCTCGTAGACCGGATGCGCGGTCGGGCCGGCCACCCGGTAGGTGGCGTCCGGCTGAATCCGAGTGATCGGATCATCGTGAGATTGGTACTTAACCAGAAACTCCGACCCGAGGATCGTCTCCGGGAGCGCCTCGCGGTATTCCTTCTCGAACGACTCGGCCGTGAGCTCGGTCAGATATTGGATCGGCTTTTCCCCGCGCTCAGCGCGCACATGGTTGATGATGCGCTTGCCCATGAAAGCGCCGATCCGGACGTCGCTGTAGGCGGCGCCGCCGATGGAGTGCTTGATCATCGAATTGATGCCGACAAAAGCAGTTTCGGGCGGGATTTCGATCTCCCGCATGATGCTGCCCGGCCGGCACAGGATGTGGGTCAGCTTCCCCTGACGGCCGCTGGTCACAGTGATCTGGTCCATGATGCCGCAGGGCGCGCCCACCACCAGGTTCTCGGCGAGTTGGCCGAGCTTAGCGAGATGCGTCTCGGAGATGTCCAGCCCCAGGTAGTTTTGCAGGCAATACAGCGTAGCGATTTCGGTGGTCGCCGAGCTGCCGATGCCGACGTTCATCGGCACGCCGCTGAACAAGAACATGTTGAACCCGAACGGCAAGTGGATGGACTGTTCCTTCAGCAGGGTGAAGATGCTGCCGCCGACATAGGCCGCCCAGGAGGAGAGCGGGTTGGATTTGCACAGCGCCTGCATCTGCTCATAGGAGACAAAGCCTTCCCCCATCTCGAAATAATCGAGCGGGATCCGCGTCTCGACCGCCAGGCTGACGCGGTTGGCCGGCATGGTGCGGATGCGGAGCGTGCGGTCGGTGCGGGGCTGCAGGGCGATCACCACACCGCCGCCCAACACGCCTTCACAGACGTTGGCGCCCGAATAGTCGGAAATGCCCCCCATCACATCCAGCCGCGCCGGCACCCGGGTGACGATAATCTCACCGCTGGTGAAAAAACCGGCCAACCCGGTCGGATCGCTGTTGGGCTTCTTCAGCATCCATTCCAGTTGCAGTATTTCGTTCGGCAGCTTGCGATCAATCGTCATGACGTGAGCCTCCGGCGTTCGATGATTCCGTACGGTGCAGTGAATGCGAAAGATACCTCAAATCAGACGCCAGACCAAATTCCGGGACGCGGATGTCTGGGGAGAAACCCATAAGCGTTTCACGCGATTTGACAAGGGATGCAGCCTGGACTAGAATCTGGTGGTAACATCACGACAAAACATGATCCGCAGTTGTACCACCACGACGAGTGAGCAACATGCACAGCGACACAGACGGCAAACTCCTGGAAAGCGCAACGAGCGCTTCCTCGATCAACTCCCTCGCTCGGATCCGGAGCAGCTACCCCGCGCTGGCAGCCTCAGAAGCTCGCGTCGCCAACTGGATCATGCAACAGCCGCAGAAGATCATCCACCTCTCGATGGCCCAGGTCGCTCAATCGTGCGGCGTAGCGACACCACAGTGCTGCGCTTTTGTCGCAACGCCGGGTTCCAGGGCTATACCGATCTGAAGCTTTCGATCGCTCGGGATGTGGTCAGCCCCACGCAGATCATCCACGACGACATTGCCGAGGGCGATGGGCCGGCAGTCGTCGCGCGCAAGGTGTTCATGTCCAACATCCAGGCGCTGTACGACACGTTGGAGGTGCTGGACGAAAACGCGCTGATCAAAGCCATCAATCTGCTCACCGCAGCGAGACGGATCCTCATCGTGGGTGTCGGCACATCAGGGCCGATCGTGCACAGCATGTACAACATGTTGATGCGGTTAGGCCTGCCCTGCAAGGCGGAGACTGACTCGTATTTGCAGTTGATGGAAGTGGCGCTCCTGGGGCCAGGGGATGTGGTGGTCGCGATTTCTCAGTCGGGCACTTCAATTGATCCGGTGTTGACCCTGAAACAGGCGAAAGAGAACGGCGCGGCGACCATCTGCATCACCGGCAACGCGCAGTCCTCCATCACCGACTATGCGGATGTGACCCTCTTGAGCGTTGACCGTGAAGCCCGGATTGAGGCCATCGCCTCCCGCCTTGCGCAGGTCAGCATTGCCGATGCGCTCTATGTCATCATGGCCCTAAACACCATTGACACCGCAACGCAGAACGAGAAACGGATCTGGGATGCGTTGCTGCCGAAGATGCTCTGACGGGGTGTCTGTTCATGCTCGCAAACGGCCAACACTACCGGACCATCTGGCTGAAAGAAGCCGATCCCGGCATCGTCCAGGTCATTGATCAACGGTCCCTGCCGCACCGCTTCGTCGTCGAGGATCTGGCCTCGGTGGCCGACATGGCAGTGGCGATCGCGGACATGCACCTGCGCGGCGCCGGGCTCATCGGTGCGGCGGCGGGTTACGGGATGTACCTGGCGGCCCGACATGCGCCCCGCGCCTCATCGGAAGCCTTCATGGCGGCGCTAGCTCGCGACGGCGACCGGCTGATTGCCACCCGGCCCACCGCGGTCAACCTGGAGTGGGCGGTCAGACGACAACTGGCGGCCATCGCCGCGGCCGGCAGCGACCCTGAGGCCCGCGTCCGGGTTGCGCTGGACACCGCCCGCGCCATCGCGGATGAGGATGCCGAGTTCTGCCGGCGGATCGGCCAGCACGGCGTCGCCCTCATCCGGGAGATCAGCCGGCGCAAGGGCGGCACACCGGTCAACATCCTCACGCACTGCAACGCGGGCTGGTTGGCCTTCGTGGATTACGGCTCGGCGACTGCGCCGATCTACGCGGCCCAGGCCGAAGGCATCCCGCTTCACGTGTGGGTGGACGAAACCCGGCCGCGGAACCAGGGCGCCCGTCTCACCGCCTGGGAGATGGTCCAGCAGGGCGTCCCGCACACGGTCATCGCCGATAACGTAGGCGGACACTTGATGCAACACGGACTCGTGGACCTGGTCATCGTCGGCGCCGACCGGGTGGCAGCTACAGGCGATGCGGCAAATAAGATCGGCACGTATCTCAAGGCGTTGGCTGCGCATGACAACGGCGTCCCGTTTTATGTCGCCCTGCCCTCCTCGACTTTTGACTGGAAGCTGCGCGACGGTGTGCGCGAAATCCCAATCGAGCAGCGCGACGGTGCGGAAGTCCGGCTCATCGAGGGCCTGCACGAAGGCCGGCTCGTCTCGGTCCTGCTGACCCCGGCCGAGAGCCCGGCCGCAAATTACGGCTTTGACGTCACACCGGCCCGCCTTGTGACCGGCCTGATCACGGAGCGCGGCGTCTGCGCTGCGTCTGAAGACGCCATTCTGTCACTTTTCCCGGAAAAGCGAAGCTAGCGGAGACCCGGCGCCATGACCTACCGACCTTTGAATGAGACAACGATCGTCGAATACATCGCGCAACGGCCTGCGCTGACGAAGGTTTTCTCCGACTTCACCCATCTCTCCATCAGCGAAGTGGGCGACGGCAACCTGAATCTGGTCTTCATCGTTCGAAACGCGGCCAACCCGGCGGAATCCGTCGTCCTCAAGCAGGCGCTGCCCTTCCTGCGGGTGGCCGGCGAATCCTGGCCGCTGACGCGCGAGCGGATGCGCTACGAGACCCAGGCGCTGCTCAAGCACGACGAACTGGCGCCGGGGCTGGTGCCGGTCGTGTACGATTTCGACGACGAGATGTCGCTCGTCGTGATGGAACACCTGAAGAACCACGAGATCATGCGCAAGTCGCTGGTGGCCAGGATGCGCTTCCCGCATTTCGTGGATCACATCACCACCTTCCTGGTGAACTCGCTGTTCTTCACGTCGGATCTGTACCTGACCGGGCCGGAGAAGAAGCTGCTGGCCGCTAAATTCGTCAACGAACAATTGCGGAAGCTGCAAGAGGACTTCGTTTACACAAATCCGTACAAGGAATCGCCGGAAAATCACTGGAATCCGCTGGTGGACGACGCGGTGCGGGCCGTGCGGGCGAACGGGCCGCTCAAGATCGCCATCGCTGAGATGAAAGAGGCGTACATGATGCATGCCGAGGCGCTGATCCACGCCGACCTGCATACCGGTTCGATCATGCTCAACGCCGAAGATACGCGGGTGATTGATCCGGAGTTCGCCTTCTTCGGCCCCATTGCCTACGATGTCGCAGCCGTCCTGCAGAACCTGGTCCTGAATTATCTTTCGCATTTCGCGCATACACCGGACCGGGTGGTGTGCGCGGACTACCAGGCCTATTTACTCGATACGATCCGGGCGATCTGGCGCGAATTCGCCCGCAAGTTCGACGCCGTCTGGGTCGCCAACAATCGCGGTGAGTTGGCGCCGCAGGCCTATTGGGACTTTGCCGGCGGGGCCGAGGCGTTCGCCGCCTACCGCCAGGGTTACATCCAGCGACTCCTCCAGGAGGTGGCCGGGCATGGCGGCACAAAATTCCTGCGGCGCATGATGGGCATCGTGAGCGTTTGGGATTTCAACAGCATCAGCGACCCGGAGAAGCGGGCCGTTGCAGAACGCGCCGCGATTCGCATCGGCACGCGCTGGGTCATGGAGCGCAGGGCCGTGACCAGCATTGACGACTTGATCGGCATTGTCCAGGAGGAAACGGCCGGCATCACCATCTGAACCTCGGGTATCACACAATCAGTCATAGCATTAGGGAGCCACACCATGAAGAAGATCTTGAACAAACCGGCGGATTTTGTCCCTGAGATGTTGGATGGCTTGATCAAAGCCCATCCGGATCAACTGGCCTACGAGGAAGATCTGCACTGCATCGTGCGGGCCGATGCGCCGGTCCAGGGCAAGGTGGCGTTGGCCACCGGCGGCGGATCGGGGCATCTCCCGGTCTTTCTAGGCTATGTCGGCAAGGGCATGCTGGACGGCTGCGCGGTGGGCGATGTCTTCTCCTCCCCCAGCGCCGATCAGATGTATGCCGTCACGAAGCGCATCCATGGCGGCCGCGGTGTGGTCTACATCTACGGCAACTACGGCGGCGACGTGCTGAATTTCGATATGGCGGCTGAAATGGCCGCTTTTGAGGACATCGAAGTTCGGACGGTGCTGGTCAAGGATGACGTGGCCTCGGCGCCGCCCGAAGAGGCGGGACGGCGGCGCGGCGTGGCAGGGATGGTTTTCGCCTTCAAGTGCGCTGGCGCGTGCGCCGACAAGGGCGGTTCGCTCGAGGAGGTCGTGGCCGCCGCGGAGAAGACGCTAGCCAACACGCGCACCATGGGCGTGGCACTGTCGCCCTGCACGGTGCCGATGGCCGGCAAGCCCACGTTCACCATCGGCGACGACGAAATGGAGATCGGCATGGGGATCCACGGCGAGCCGGGCAAGGTGCGCGAAAAGCTCCAAACCGCCGACCAGATCACCGAGCGCATGATGTCCGCGCTGCTGGCCGACCTCCAGCCCGCGGCCGGCGATCGCGTGGCAATCATGGTCAACGGCTTGGGTGCGACGCCGCCGGAAGAGCTTTATGTCATCTTCCGCAAGGCCCACACCATCCTGACGGGCCAGGGCATCGTCATCCACCGGGCGTACGTTGGTGAATATGCCACCTCGATGGAGATGGCCGGTGCATCCATCACCCTCATGCGCCTGGATGACGAGTTAGCTGGGCTGCTGGACTACCCGGCGCACACGCCCTTCTTCACGCAGCTTTGAGCGGCGGAGGTCATGACAATGAGCAGCAGTGTACGGGGAGCGGATGTCGTCAACGCGGTGCGGCGGACCAGCCAAGCGCTGATCGAGCAGCGCGACTATCTGACCTCCCTCGATCAGGCGATGGGCGATGGCGACATGGGCATCACCATGGGCAGGATCGGCGAGGCGCTGCTCGCCTTCGTAGACGCCACCCCCATCGAAGACATCGGCAAGTATCTGTTTCAACTGGGCACGGCCACCAACAAGGCTGCGCCATCCACCATGGGCACGCTGACCGCCGGCGCGCTCATGAGCGCAGGCAAGGTCGTCCGTGAGCGGACCGAGCTGACGCCGACCGACCTAGCCGCGATGTTTCAGGCCGCCGACGAAGGCATCCAGAGCCGGGGCAAGGCCAAACCCGGCGACAAAACGATTGTGGATGCGCTTCATCCGGCCTGCCAGGCCTTCGGTGAGGCTATCGCCGCCGGAAGTGACCTGCAGGAGGCCGGCAAGGCAGCGATTGCAGCGGCTGCCGCCGGTCGTGACAGCGTGACACCGCTGCGCAGCAAAGTCGGCCGGGCCAGTTGGGTCGGCGAGCGCACCGAAGGCAAAGTGGATCCCGGCTGCGCTATGTTTGTGTTGGCGCTCGAAGCGATCGCCGGCTAAACAGTGATGGAAAGACTTGCTCATCTTGTGACAAGGAGGGCCATGACGCGATACGTCCAACCATGAAACAACGCCGAATTCCCGATCTGTTCGTGTCCAGTTCAACCCATATCCGGAGGAGATCTACCATGAAAAAGGCATTTCTTTTGATCAGCGCCCTGATGGTGGTGGCGATGCTGGCGTCTTGTGCGCCGACCGCGCCGGCGCCTGCCGCGGCGCAACCCACTGCAGCGCCGGCTGCAGCGCAACCCACCGCGGCGCCCGCCGCAGCCAAGCCGCTGAACTTCACCACAGTCGTCAAGATCGCCGGCATTAACTGGTTCAACCGCATGGAAACCGGTGTGGTGGCCTGGGGCAAAGAGAAAGGTGTTAACGCCAACCTGGTTGGCCCGGCACAGGCTGATGCCGCCCAGCAGATCCCGATCATTGAGGATTTGATCGCCAAGAAGGTGGATGCACTGTGCGTCGTCCCGATGGATCCGGCGCAGCTCGATCCCGTTCTGAAAAAGGCTATGGATGCCGGCATCCTCGTCATCACCCATGAAGCCTCCAACCAGAAGAACATGAACTTTGACATCGAGGCCTTCGACAACAAGGCCTTCGGCGCCGGCCTGATGGACCGCCTGGCGGCCAAGATGGGCGAAGAGGGCGAATACGCCGTGTTTGTGGGCAGTCTCGGCTCCAAGACCCACAACGAGTGGGTGGATGGCGCCATCGCCCGCCAGAAAGAAAAATACCCGAAGATGACGCTGGTCGGCGACAAGAACGAGAGCTTCGATGACGCCGACAAGGCTTACGCCAAGGCCAAGGAGTTGCTGGCCAAGTATCCGAACCTCAAGGGCATGGAGGGGAGCGCCTCCACCGACGTGGCCGGCATCGGCCGCGCGGTTGAGGAAGCCGGCCTGCAGGACAAGGTGTCCGTCGTGGGCACCAGCCTGCCTTCGATCGCCGGTGACCTGCTGAAGACCGGCGCCATTGATGCGATCGGGTTCTGGGATCCGGCTGTGGCCGGCGCCGCCTGCAACCAGATCGCCTTGATGATGAAGCAAGGCAAGACAGTCGGCGATGGCACCGATCTCGGTATTGCCGGCTACAACAAGCTGAAGGCAGTCGGCAACGTGCTGTACGGCGATGCGGCCGTTTACGTGGACGCCTCAAACGCCGACAAGTATCCGTTCTAAGTCTCTGTAGTTCGCACGCACTTCCGGGAGGCCGCGCGCTTGCGGCTTCCCGGAAGGCTTTCTCCAACAGGGCGATGTATTATGGCTGACGAACTTCTGCGCCTCACCGGCGTCCACAAATACTTTGCCGGCGTCCACGCGCTGCAAGACGTTGATCTGGTCATCGAACGCGGGAAGATTCATTGCCTGGTCGGCGAGAACGGCTGCGGCAAGTCCACGCTGATCAAGATCATCGCCGGCGTTTATCCGCGCGACGCGGGTACGATCGCCATCAACGGAAAAGAACACGACCATCTCCGGCCGATTGACGCCATCCGGGAAGGCATCCAGGTCATTTACCAGGACTTCTCCCTGTTTCCCAACCTCACGGTGGCCGAAAACATCGCCCTGAACGAGCAACTGGCTGAGGGCCGGCAACTGGTCAATTGGCGAAACGTGCGCCGGATCGCCAAGGATGCGCTCGCCCAAATCGAAGTCAGCATTCCGCTCGATGCCCGCGTCGAAGAAGTATCGGTCGCCAACAAACAGCTTATCGCCATCTCCAAAGCGCTGCGCCAAAACGCCCGGCTCATCATCATGGACGAGCCGACCAGCGCCCTGACGGAACGTGAGATTCGCGCCCTGTTTGCGGTCATCCATAAGCTGCAAGCCCGCGGCATCACCTTCCTGTTTGTCTCGCACAAACTGAACGAAGTCCTGGAAATTTCGCAAACCATTGTAGTGATGCGCAACGGCAGAGTGGTCAGCACGGGAGATCGCAAGGAGTACGACACAGCCCGCCTGGTGCTGGAAATGACCGGCCACGCCATCACGGAAAAATCGTATCAGTTCACTCCCGACCGGACGACGCCTGCCCTGCTCAAAGTAGAGGGTTTGAACGTCAACCAGGCGCTCCAGGACATCAACTTCGAGATGCATGCCGGCGAAATTGTCGGCGTCACCGGCCTGCTCGGCTCAGGGCGCACCGAGCTGGCGCTCGCGCTCTTCGGCATGCTGCCGATTGATTCCGGGCACCTGATCATGGACAGCAAGCCCGTCACCATCCGCTCTATCCAAAACGCCATTGATCACGGCATCGGTTATGTGCCGGAGGATCGGCTGAGCGAAGGCTTGTTCCTGGAGCAGGCGATCTCCCGGAATGTGGTGGTGCGGATCATAGACCGGCTGCACACAAGAGTCGGCCTGACGGACCCGCAGCGGGTCAAAGAGCAGGTCAACAACTGGGTGGATTCGCTGCGCATCAAAACCGCAAACCCGGAGCTGCCCGTCAAAACGCTCTCCGGCGGCAACCAGCAGCGCGTGGTGCTGGCGAAATGGCTCGCGAGCAAGCCCCGGCTGATGATCCTGAACGGTCCGACCGTCGGCGTTGATATTGGCTCCAAAGACGAGTTGCATGACATGATGCGCCGATTGGCGCGCGATGGCATGGGCCTGCTGGTCATCTCCGACGATATCCCCGAACTGTTGCAGACGTGCAATCGTGTCTTGCTGATGCGCCACGGCCACATCGTTGACGAAATCCGCCCTGAAGATACGAATGAAAACCGGCTGACCGCCAAGCTGATCGAGGAATAAGCCATGGACCGACTCCTCCGCCGCAGCGAAGTCTTGGTGGCTGCGACCATCATCGTTTTGAGTTTAATCATCGGGCTGCAGAACCCGACCTTTTTCACGATCGGCAACCTCTTCGATCTGCTCCGCAGCAGCATCGTGACCGGCATCTTCGCCATGGGCGTGCTGATCGTGATCGTGTCGGGCGGTATTGATCTGTCATTCACCGCGATCGGGATTTTCTCGCTCTACTCCACGGTGAAGCTGATGAAGGCTTATGCTCCCGATGCGCCGATCTGGGCTGCGTTTATCGTGGCTGCGCTCATCGGGCTCGGCCTGGGGCTGATCAACGGGTTCTTCATCGCGCGTTTCAAACTCCCTACGCTCATCGTCACCCTGGGCACGATGAGCATGTTTCAGGGATTTCTGCTCTTCGTGATCGGCAATAACATCATCCGCGATGTCCCCCCCGCCCTGACCGCATTTGCCCGCACTGCGCTGGTGCGGATCCCCTTAGCCCGCGGCACCGCGAACCTGCATCCGGCCATCTTTATCACGTTAGGCGCCATCCTGATCGTCTATTTCCTCCTGAACTACACCATGCTCGGCCGCGGCATCTATGCACTGGGCGGCGCGCGCGAGGCGGCCGAGCGCGCCGGCTTCAACGTCGTGCGGACACAGTATTTCATCTATGCCTTCGTCGGCCTGCTGTCCGGCATTGCCGGCATGACCTTTGGCTCGCTGGCCCGCCAGGCCAACCCCCAGGATCTGGTCGGCTCTGAGCTAAACGTAATCGCAGCCGTCGTTCTCGGCGGCGCGACGTTGACGGGCGGTCGCGGGACCGTCATCGGGACAATCCTGGGCGTAGCCCTCGTCACCATCGCTAACAACAGCCTGATCTTGATCGGCGTGCCCTCCGTCTGGCAGCGCGTGGTCATCGGCCTGATCATCCTCGTCGGTACGGGTCTCCCGGCCATCCAGGCCCGCCGCGCAACCAAGCGGCTGGCCGCAGTAGCAACCGCACCGGGCGCCGGTGCGCAGCGCCCAGCATAGGACAAGAGCCATGGCACCAAAAATCAACCGCACCTCCATCAGAAGCCGTCTGCCGTTCGACCCCCAGACGCTGCGCCTCCTGGTTATTGCCATCGTGCTGTTCGTGCTGTTCAGCATCGCGCTGCCGGGCACCTTCTTGACTGTTCGCAACTTGCAGTCCATGGCCGTGCAGTTGCCCGAGTTCGGCATCCTCGCCCTGGGTATCATGCTCGCCATGTTGACCGGCGGCATTGATCTCTCCATCGTGGGCGCGGCCAACTTGTCGGCCATTGTCGCTGCATTGATCCTGACGCAGCTCACCGGCAGCGCGGGCGAACCCCTTAGCCTTGCCATCCCGATATCCATCGCTGCAGCCTTGATCGTTGGGGCGCTGTGCGGCCTGCTGAACGGGTTCCTCGTGTCCGTGGTCGGCATCGTCCCGATCCTTGCCACACTTGGCACCGGCTCGTTGTACACCGGCCTCTCGTTCGTCATCACAGGTGGACCGGCGATTACCACCACGCAACTGGCGTTCATCGGAAATGGCGCCATCCTAGGGGTGCCGATCCCGATGATCGTCTTTATCGGGATGGCACTCGGCGGCGCGCTGATGCTCAACCGATCCGCGTTTGGCTTCAACATCTACATGTTGGGCACCAACGCCACTGCGGCGCGCTTCTCGGGCATCAATTCATTCCGCGTGCTAATGCGAACCTATTTGCTGTCCGGCGTTGCTGCGGGCATCGCCGGCATCATTTTCCTCGCCCGGACGAACTCGGCCAAGCCCGACTACGGTTCTTCGTTCATCCTGCTGTCGGTGCTCATTGGCATTCTGGGCGGGATCAGCACGACCGGGGGCTTTGGGACAATGTCGGGCATGATCCTGGCCGTGTTCAGCATCCAGTTTCTCTCCACGGGCCTGAACATCCTGATGCTGGATCTCTTCCCGTCCAGCGCCGCCATCTTCTTCCGGCAGTTTGCCTGGGGCGCCGTGCTGCTGCTCGTGATGGTGCTGAACTATTACGATGAGAAGCGGCGCAACCGGCAGGTGAAAACGCCGGACGCAGACCGAACTACGAAGTCAGAGACATAATACTGGAGAAAGGTAAGGACATCTCGATGAAAAAAATCGCTTATCTCGGTATGGGGACGATGGGCCGGGGGATGGCCGGAAACCTGGTGAAGGCCGGTCATGATGTGACGGTGTGGAACCGCTCGCCGGAGCGCTGTGCAGACCTGGTTGCGCGCGGCGCCAGGCAGGCGGCCACGCCTGCTGAGGCGACCAACGGCGCCGAGCTGGTGATGTATTGCTTGAGCGATGATACGGCAGTGGAAGATCTGGTCTGGGGCTCAGGCAAACTGCTCGACGGTGTGCAGGCCGGCCAGATCGTCGTTGACATGACGACCCTCCACCCATCGCTCAGTCGCAAGGAAGCCGCCGCCTACACGGCGAAGGGCGCCCGCTTCCTGGATGCGCCCGTGTTCGGCAGCAAGAACGAAGCGGCGAACGGCGGCCTGTGGATCGTCGTCGGCGGCGACAAGGCGCTGTACGAGGAGGTTTTGCCCGTTCTCAAGGTCATCAGCGAGACCACGCACTATATGGGCGAGAACGGCAAGGGCGCCTCGATGAAGCTCGTCGGCAACTTGTGCGTCGCGGCGGAGATTGAGGCGCTGGGTGAGGCAATGGTCTTGGCGACCAAGGCCGGGCTGGATCCCACCGATGTCCTCGGCGTGCTCCACGTCACCGATTTCAAGACGCCGATCTTCGACGGCGTGGGCAACGCGCTGATCAACCGGGACTTCTCGACGCACTTCGCCCTCAAGCTGATGCTCAAAGACGCCAACCTGATCGCCCGCTTCGCCCAGGATCTGAATGTCCCAACCCCGGCCGCGGCCGCGATTCGGGAGAACATCAAGGCGGCCGTGAATAAGGGCTGGGGCGAGGAAAACGCTTCCGCCTTCATCCGCAACCTGGAAGACCAGGCTGGGGTTGTGGTGAAGAAGTAGCCTGCATATGGTATGTGGCCGGGGTCGCCGAATGAATTCGGCGCCTGGTATGCCAAAACCCGTTGAAACGGGTTCGCCTCGGGCGTCATGTCAACCCGTTTCAACGGGTTTTCCATATCAGGCGTCGGTTTCAACCGATGCTCGGCCGCGGGAGAATTGCGTCATGACAGGACCCTACGTCCTCGGCATTGACTTCGGCACCGAAAGCGTGCGGGTCGGCATCTTTGACATGACCGGCGCGCCGGTCGTGTTTGCCTCGCAGGCCTACCCGCTCCGCCATCCGCAGCCCGGCTGGGCGGAGCAGCGGCCGGACGAATGGTGGGCGGCGCTCGTCGCGGCCACGCGCCAGGCGGTAGCCGACGCGGGCATCGCCAAAGAGGAGATCGTCGGGCTGGGGGCCGATTGCACCAGTTGCACCGTCGTGGCCCTGGACGAGCACTTCCGGCCGCTGCGGCCGGCCATCATCTGGATGGATGTGCGCGCGGCCGACCAGGCCCGGCGCATCGCGGCCAGCGGCCATCCGGCCTTGAAGTACAACGGCTACGGCAATGTCTCGGCCGAATGGTTGCCCTGCAAAGTCCTTTGGCTTAAAGAAAACGAGCCGGAGACCTACCGCCAGGCAAGCCATGTCGGTGAATTCATTGACTGGCTGACCCACCGGCTGACCGGCCAGTGGGTCGGAAGCATCAACAACACCAGCATCCGCTGGTATTACGATCGGGCTGAGGGCGGCTGGCCGGCCGATTTCTACGAGCAGATCGGGCTGGGCGACCTGCTGCCGCGCTTCCCGCAGCGCGTCCTGGACATGGGCGAGATCGCCGGCACGCTGCTGCCGGAGGTCGCCGCAGAGCTGGGCCTGCCCGCCGGCATCCCCGTGGCCGAGGGCGGCGCGGACGCGTTCGTGGCGATGATCGGCCTGAACGTGCTGCGGCCGGGGAAGCTGGCCTTCATCACCGGCTCATCCCATCTGCATCTGGGCCAGAGCGCGACGCCGCTCCACGCCCAGGGCATCTTCGGCGCCTACACCGATGCGGTGCTGCCGGGCCAATACACCGTCGAGGGCGGCCAGGTGTCCACCGGTTCCATCGTCAAGTGGTTCAAGGAAAACTTCTGCGGCAAGGAGGTCGCGCTGGCCGCCCAACGGGGCGTGGACGTCTACACGATCCTCAACGAGTTGGCCCGGCCCATCCCGCCCGGCTCCGAAGGGCTGATCATTCTGGACTACTGGCAGGGCAACCGGACGCCTTACGTGGATCCTGAAGCCCGAGGCATCATCCGCGGCCTGTCGCTGAAGCACACCACCAGCCATCTGTTCCGGGCCATCATCGAAGGGATCGCATACGGCACCGAGCACATCCTGCGCACGTTCCGCCGGAATGGCTATGTGGTGGAGGAGATGGTGGCTGCCGGGGGGCCGACCAAAAGCCCACTCTGGATGCAGATCCACGCCGATGTCAGCAACGTGCCCATCACGCTGACCACGGTGCCGGATGGCCCGGCCCTCGGTTCAGCGATTCTGGCTGCGGTGGCTGCCGGTCTCTTCCCTGGCGTGCAGAGCGCGGCCGGGCAGATGGTGCACGTCCGCGCCTGCATCGAACCCGATCTCGCACAGCACGAAGCATACAAGTTTTATGTGGATCAATACATCAACACCTACCCGCCGCTGCAGGCGCTGATCCAGGAGACAGTACGGCATAACGTGGTACGCGCGTGATCTTCCCCGCAACCCGCCTGGCGCTTTCCGGCGAGCGCTTCACCGTGCACTATCGCCTCGTCGCCGGTGATGAGGCGTCGGCAAGGACGGTCGCCCTCGGCATCTGCCTGGAGCAGACGGTCGAAACGTCCGACGAACTGCTGGCCGACGACGACATCCGCGGCCACGTGGTCGGCCGCATCGAGATGCTGGCCGCCGCGGGGCCGGGCCGCTACGACGCCGCGATCAGCTACGCCGTCGAGTGCGCGGCCGGCGAGCTGACGCAGCTTCTCAACGTGATCTTCGGCAACACCGCCATGCAGCCGGGGATCAGAGTCCTGCGTCTCGATCTGCCGGAGAGCATCTTAAGGCAATTCCGGGGGCCGCGCTTCGGCCGCGCGGGGATTCGGGCGCTGCTCGACGTCGCCGACCGGCCTCTGCTCGGCACGGCGCTCAAGCCGATGGGGCTGTCCGCCGCCGATCTGGCCGACCTGGCGTACCAACTGGCGCTGGGCGGCGTGGACATCATCAAAGAAGACCACGGCCTGACCGACCAGCCGTTTGCGCCGTTCGACGAACGTGTGCCCCGCTGCGCCGAGGCCGTCGCACTGGCCAACCGGCAAACCGGCTATCGCTGTCTCTACGTGCCCAACATCACCGCGCCGGCTCACCAGCTCCGCGCGCGCGCCCGGCAGGCGAAAGACGCTGGCGCGGGCGGTGTCATGGTGGCTCCAGGATTGGTCGGCTGGGACGCGCTGCGCCTCCTGGCCGAGGACGATACGCTGGCCCTGCCGATTCTGAGTCACCCGGCCTGGCTGGGGACCTTCGCCATCAGCCCGGAACAAGGAATTGCGCATCACGTCATCTATGGTCAGTTGCCGCGGCTGGCCGGCGCCGATGCCACGATCTTCGTGAACTATGGCGGCCGCTTTGCCTTCAGTCCGGACGATTGTCGCGGCATCGTTGAGGCGACCGGGGAGCCGATGGGTCAACTCAAGCCTAGCTTTCCGATCCCGGCCGGTGGCATGACACTGAGCCGGCTGTCCGAAATGACTGAGTTTTATAGCCGAGAGGCCATTTTTCTGATCGCCGGTGGGCTGTACAGCCACGGCCCGGACCTGGTGGCGACCGGCCGCGAGTTTCGCCGGCTGGCGGAACAGATAAGGGGGCAACTGTGAAGCAAGACAAATACTCCGTCATCATCAGCAACTTCGGCAATCGGTCGGACCGGTTCCTCTCCGGCTACGGCGAGGACCGCACGTTCGCGCAGTTGTGCGATTCAGCGGTGGGGGTGCCCGGTCTCAGCGGCGTGGAGATCGTCGGCACCTGGCACATCACCACGCGCAACGTGCGCGAGGTGAAGACCCAGCTCGAGGATCACAACCTCAAGCTCGTCTCGATCATCCCCGACCATTTTGCGACCCAGATCTACGGGCGGGGCGCGTTCACCGCCAAGGATGCGCACGTCCGGGCGCAGGCCGTGGCCGATACGCGGGCGATGATGGATATCGCGGCCGAGCTGGGGTGTTCCTTGATCAACATCTGGAACGGCCAGGATGGCTACGACTACCCGTTCCAGGCGGATTATCTTCAGGAACGCGATTGGCTGGTCGAGGGACTCCGGGAGTGCGCACAGTATCGGAACGATATCAAGGTCTCGTTGGAGTACAAGATCAAGGAGCCGCGCAACCGCAGCTACATCGGCACCGCGGCCGGCGCGCTGCTCATCGCTCAGGAGATTGGGCTGCCAAACGTGGGGGTGACCATTGATGTCGGCCATGCCCTGGGCGCGTATGAGGATGTCGGCGAATCCATCGCGATCCTGGCGCGGGCCGGCAACAAGCTATTTCACATGCACTTCAACGACAACTATCGGCTCTGGGACGATGACATGATTGTGGGATCGGTCCATACCATCGAGTACCTGGAACTGCTCTACTGGCTGGATCGAGTCGGCTACGATGGGTATCTGTCGCTGGACCAATACCCCTACCGTGAGGAGCCCGAGGCGGCTATCACCGAGAGCGTATTGTGGCTGCAGGCGATGCGCACCCTGGTGGACCGCATGGGCCATGACCGCATCGGCGAGATGCTCCGCATCGGTGATGCAGCGCGGGCGCAGCGCCTCATCCGGCAGGCGATAATGAACGAAACCGCGTGAGGCCGGGCTCACGCGGGGTGCTTCATACATGCCGGCGGGGCCGCTTCTGAGTTGCAGCAGCAGCCCCGCGGCGCAGATTGCCCGGGCTTTGACGCCGCCTGCGACCGCGATCACCGTTGGAATCCGCCGGATAGCCTCTGCGTCCAGGCAGAGATTCACACTACCCCAACAGCAACCCCGGATGCTCCAACGCCCGCTGGATCAACGCCAGGAAGCGCGCGGCGGACGCGCCGTCGAGGACGCGGTGATCCGCGGTCAGAGCCAGGGCGGCCATCTGGCGCACCTCGACGCGGTCATCGTCGGCCACCACCGCGCGCTTCGCCACGCGCCCCACGGCCAGGATGGCGGCCTGCGGCGGGTTCAGGATCGCCGAGAAGCGGTCGGTGCCGAACATTCCCAGGTTCGAGATCGTGAACGTGCCGCCTTGCAGATCCTCCAGTTTCAAGCGGTTCTCGCGCGCCCGCGTTGTCAAGTCGGCCAGCCGGGCCGCGATGTCCTTCAGCCCCAGGCGGTCCGCGTTGTGCACCACCGGGACGATCAGGCCGTCCTCAAGCGCGGTCGCCACGCCGATGTTGACGTCCTCCCATTCCACAAGCTGATCCGCCTCGAACATGGCGTTGGCGGCCGGAAACTGCGCCAGCGCCCAGGCGCACGCCTTCACCAGCAGCGCGGTCAGCGTGACCCTGGGTCCCTGGCCGACGCCCTCCCGAAAATCGTGCACGACTGCCATCGCCCGGCCCATGTCCGCATCCACCTCCACCGTGAACTGCGGCGCTTCGCGCACGCTGGCCGTCATCCGCTCGGCGATGGTGTGGCGGATGTTGGTCAGCGGGACGGTGCGGCGCACGGCGGGCGCATAGCCGACCGCTGATCGCTGATCGCTGATCGCAGCCGGTGCTTCGGAGGCTTTGGCGGCCGCGGCCGCCTGCTCCACATCCGGCGACTGAATGCGGCCATCGGGGCCGCTGCCCGACACCGCGGCCAGGTCCACGCCCAGCTCACGCGCCAACCGGCGCGCGGCCGGGACGGCCTGAATCTTGTTATCCGCCGACGCCGCCGCGGCCTGCGCCGCGAGCTGCGCCTGGACGTCCTCGCGCATGATCCGGCCGCCGGGGCCTGTCGCAGGGATAGCGCGCAGATCGAGCCCGTGCTCGGCCGCCATGCGCTCGGCGATCGGCGTGGCGCGGACAGGCGCCGCGCTTTCCGGCGCGGCAGAGGCTGAGATCGGTGCAGACGCAGGAACAGCTGGCGCCGCGGCCGGCGACCACGTCTCACCCGGCTTCAAAATGTACGCGATAGGCTGGCCGACCGGCACGACCTGGCCCGGATCGGCGCAGATGCCGACCAGGATGCCATCGGCGCGCGCTTCCACTTCGATGTTGGTCTTGTCCGTTTCGATCTCCAGGAGCGGCTCGCCCTTCTCCACGGTTGCGCCCTCGGCCTTCAACCAGTGCGCGACCTTGCCGGTCTCCTGGGACATTTCGTATTTCGGCATGATGACGGGTGTGGGCATGATGTGTCTTCTCGGCGTATGGCTTATGGCTGACGGCGTATTCCGTCACTTGGCCGGCTTTAGGATGTCTTTCTGGCAAGGTTCGCAGAAGCGCGAGCGCGGAAAACCGACCGCGGCATCCGCGATACAAATTACCGACTATATCACCTTGTTCACCAACTTGCGCGCGGCCTCGACGATCGTTTCCACCTGCGGCACCGCGGCTTTTTCGAGCTTCGGATTGTACGGGATCGGCACGTCTGCGCCGCCGAGGCGCACGATCGGGGCTTCCAGGTAGGCGAAGGCGGGGCTTTCAGCGATCATCGCCGCGATCTCGCCGCCGAAGCCACCGATCAGCGGCGCCTCGTGCACCACCAGCAGCCGCCCCGTCTTCTTCACCGATGCAATGATCGTCGGGGCGTCGTAGGGCTTCAGCGAGCGCAGATCAATGACTTCGAGGTCAAGCCCCTCCTGCGCCAGCCTTTCGGCGGCTTCCAGCGACCGGGGCACCATGATAGAGGTGGCGACGATGGTCGCGTCCTTGCCGGCGCGCCGGATGACGGCGCGGCTCAGCGGCACGATGTAGGGTGCTTCCGGGACGGGGCCTTTGGTCTTGTACAGCAGCTTGTTCTCGACAAACATCACCGGGTTGTTGTCGGCGATGGCGGCGAGCAACAGGCCTTTGGCGTCGTAGGGCGTGCTCGGCGCCACCACCTTCAGGCCGGGCACATTGACCAGCCACGATTCCAGGCTCTCCGAGTGCTGCGCGGCCGCGCCCGTGCCCGAGCCGGCGGGCAGGCGCAGCACCATCGGCACCTGAGCCTTGCCGCCGAACATGTAGCGAATCTTGGCGCCCTGGAGCACGAGCTGTTCCATCGCCAGGGTGAGGAAGTCCATGAACTGCATCTCAGCGATGGGCCGCATCCCGGTGACGGCGGAACCGATCGCCGCGCCCGCAATGGCGGCCTCGGTGACCGGCGTGTCTCGCACCCGCTCCGGCCCAAACTCGTCAATCAGCCCCTGGGTAACGCCAAAGGCGCCGCCGTAGACGCCGATGTCCTCCCCGATGAGATACGCGTTACGGTCGTAGGCCAACGCCAACGCCATCGCCTCGCGCAGCGCCTCCGAGTAGGAAAGCTGGCGCTGGCCCGGCTCGGGGTTAATCGGGGTGGCCGGCCCGAACTTCTCCCGGATCCAGGCCGGCAACTCATGCTCCGGATCGGCCAGAACCTCCGGCTCCTCGGAGTACACATCGTCGGTCAGATGGGCGACCGCCGGCTCGGGGCTGGCGTCGCCGAACGCGATGGCGTCCTCGATCGCCGCGTCGGCTTTAGCCACGAGCGCTCCGGCTTCGGCCTCGGTCAGGTGGCCCTGCTCGATCAGCCATTTCTGGAAGAGGAGGATCGGGTCGCGCTGCCGCCAGCGCTTGACCTCATCCGGTGTGCGATAGAGTTGCTTGTCGTTCTTAGAATGCCCCAGATAGCGGTACGTCACCACATCCAACAGCACCGGCCCGGCGCCCGCGCGGGCGTGCGCGACGGCCTGCTGCACCGCCCGGTAGACCGCCAGCACATCCATCCCGTCCACCACCTGGCCGGGGATGCCGTAGCCCACCGCACGGTCGGCGATATGCGCCGCCGACACCCCGCGGCCGACCGGCATGGACATGGCGTACTGGTTGTTCTCGCAGACGTATACGACCGGCAGCTTCCAGACCGCCGCCATGTTGAGGCTCTCGTGGAACGCGCCCTCATTGGACGCGCCGTCCCCGAAGAAGCAGACCACCACCTGGTCGCCGCCCCTCATCTTAACGCTGAGGCCCGCACCGACCGACAGCGGCAGCCCGCCGCCCACCACGCCGTTTGCGCCCAAGCTGCCCAGGCTCAAATCCGCCATGTGCATCGAGCCGCCGCGGCCGCGACACACGCCGGTCTCTTTTGCCAGCAGCTCGGCCATCATCGTGCGAACATCCTGGCCTTTGCCGATGGCGTGGCCATGGCCGCGATGCGTGGAGACAACGAGATCATCGGGCCGCAGGGCCGCGGTCGCGCCGATCGCCACGGCCTCCTCGCCGACGTAAGGATGCATCGTGCCATGGACTTTACCGTGCGCGTACTGCTCCAACGCAGCCTCCTCAAAGGCCCGCGTCAGGAGCATCTTGTACTGCATGTCAATCAAGGTTGGGGTAGAGGGAGTGTGGGCCAGCGCGGCGGCCGCGCCGGCTTCTAAGGTGTGAAACATGGATGTCGCCTGTCCGTCGTATCTGAGTTGGAACGACCCGTTTTGCATCACCACAGGAATGCGACCGCGCGCTTGCCCAGGATGCGGTCATCGAAGACCACGGTGGCCGGCTTGTCCGCCAGGCCCGCGCAGACATGCAGCGGCAGCAGATGCTCCTCGCGCGGGTGGCAGTAGCGGGCGGCGGGCGCTTGCACCCACTCAAGCAGATAGCGCTCCCGCTCAGCCTGTGTGTGCGGCCCGGCGCAGACGTCAATCAGCCAGTCCTGAAACGCATCGTTGGCTGCATCCGGCGCGTCCGGCCCTTCCCAGGAGAAGGCGCGCAGGTTGTGAAAGGAGAAGCCCGAGCCGACCACCAGGATGTTCTCCGCCAGGAGTTCGCGCAGCGCCTGGCCCAGGGCGATGTGCACGGCCGGGTCAAGACCCCGCACAAGGGACAGTTGCAGCGAGGGGATGTCGGCCTGCGGATACATGAGCTTGAGCGGGATGAACAGGCCGTGATCGAACCCGCGCCGGACATCAAGCTGCGCCGGGATGCCGGCGCGGTTCAGCAGGCCGGCGATCCGGTTCGCCAGCTCCGGGTTGCCGGGCGCGGGATAGGTGATCCGATAGGCCGCGTCCGGGAATCCGTAGTAGTCATAGAGCATCGAGGGATTCGGCGCCGCTTGCAGCGTGGCCGAGCGCTCCTCCCAATGCGCACTGATCACGAGGACCGCGTCCGGCTTCCTCAGCCGCGCCGGAAGCTGACGCATGAAATCCACCATCGCCTGGTGCTGAGCATCGCCGAGGATGGGCAACGGCCCCCCGCCGTGAGAAAAGTAGACGATTTGCGCCTGAGAACCGCTCTGATTCGACACACGCACCTCCCGAAGATGACCGATCTGTGTTCAGTCTTGACCACCCTTGCGGCCGGCAAACACGACCGCTTCGGCCGTGGCGGTGGCGTTCTTGCGGCCGGGGTAGCTCACCCAGGCCATTGCGACATTGAGCTCGGTGATGATGTCGGCCGCTTCGATCCGTCTTCCGTCGTCGAGGTCGAGCGCCTCGGTCGTGTGCGCATCCTCGACCAGCGTCAGATCGTAGCCGCGCTCCAGCGCGCCGTAGGCCGTGGCGCGGATGCACCAGTTGGTCGCCGCGCCGGCCAGTGTAATGTGGGTCGCGCCCAGCCTGGCGAGTTCCGACTCAAGCGCCGTCTGCTCGAACGCTGAGTTGAAGCGCTTGTGAATCCGCAGCTCACCCTCGGCCGGCGCCAGCTCCGGCGCCCATTCCCACGCCGGGCTCCCGTAGACCAGGCCCTCGTCCGAATGCTGCACCCAGATCACAGGCACTCCCTGGCTACGGGCCCGCTCGACCGCACGCGCCACGTTCTTGACGACCCGCGCGGCGTCCCATGCACCGTTGATCACGCCGACCTGCATGTCAACGACCAACAGGACGCCCCGATTCCCCTCCCGCACCGTTGCCATAGCGATGACCTCCTGGCGCAAATAGCATAATTCAGTCCAAGCGTCGCGTTAACCTCTGAAAACAAACTGGAGCGCCGCGTCGCCTGCGACCCATATCAGGCCAGCACGCCGTGCCGGGTGAGCCAGTCGCGCAGTTGGGTGCGCGACGCCTCGGTGATCAGGCTGCCGCGATCAACGCCGCGCGGGTTGGCGCCTGCGGCAAGGAGCGCCGGAGATTCGTACGGCAGCACGCTGTCATCTTCCGCGAGGACCACGGTGGGCACGCTCTCAAACCCGACCCAGCCCCGCAGACGCGCCGCGGCGTCTTTGTCTTCTTTGATGTTGATGAACGTCGCCGGAACGCCCCACTCGCGCAGTGCGCTCTGGGTGTCCTGGCTCATGTAGCACCATGGCGACATGTAGACAACAACCTGCTTGCTCATGATCTCCTCCCCTCAAAAGGCAGCTTGGTTTTTCGTCGGCGCCTGGTGTATAATGCGCCTCGATTGGAGGGCATTGTACTCGCTCTCAGTCAAGTTTCCAAAGGAGCATCCCATGATGATCAACAAGTCCCGGCGGTCGCCGTCACGCTTCCTCGCGTTGGTCGGGCTGACCCTCCTGGTCAGTTTGCTGGCAATGCTGCCCGTCGCGTCGGCCGACGGCGGCGATCCGACACCGGCGCCGACCACCTATATCGTGCAGCCGGGCGACACCTGGAACACGGTCTCCGCCAGCACCGGCGCCACCGTCCCTGAACTGATCCGCCTGAACCCCCAGGCTGTTCACCCGCACTACTGGCTGTGGGTGGGCGATCGGTTGCAGATCCCCGCCCTGCCGCCGGCCACGTCCGAAGGCTACTGGCGCCTGGTCAGGCCGGGCGACACATGGGGTTCGCTGGCGACGGCCAGCGGCGTCTCGATGGAAGCACTCTGGGATGCCAACCCCAGCCTCTTGGATTGGCAGCGCTGGCTGTATGTCGGGCAGCGCGTCTGGATTCCGGCGGCGCCGCCGGCTGCGGCCTCAGTCGCAGCCCAGGCCGCAGCCGAGGCGGTCGCAGGCGCCCTGGCGGGCGCAGCGGCGCCGTCCACCGCCGCGCCCGCGGCCACACCGGCTGCCGAGGGCCAGGCCACCGCAGCAGCCCCGGCGACAGAGGCTACGCCGCCCGCGGAGACGCCAGCGGCGATCACGGTGACCGTGACCATGACGACCACGGCCGCGGCTGTGGCGGCGCCTTCGGCCACCCCCGCGGCGGCTACACCGATCGAACCGACTGCGACGGCGACGGCTGCTCCGATCCCGGCGCCTTCGGCCACGCCCGCGGCGGCTGCACCGGCCCAGCCAACCGCCACCCTGGCTGCCGCCAGCCTGGCCAAACCACAGGCCGCCGGGTGTCCCGCGGTGCTCGCAGGCTATCCGGATGCGATCACAGCGTATCTGAACGACAAGGCGCATACGCCGGACGGCCTGAAGACGTGGCTGGCCTCCTGTAACGCGGTAGCCCAGGGACAGGCCGGCGTGACGGTGGCCGCGCTGCAATCGGCAAAGAGCGCGGATGTCGTCGTCGCCATCGCCGACCCGGCCGGCGCGGCGGCGGAGGCGAAGGGAACGCTGCTGGTCTACCACGCGCAGGCGGCGGGCGGCTACACGCTGGCGAAACAGGTGGACGGAGAGGGCGCAGTCGCGCTGCTGAAGACGGGCGACATCAACGCAGACGGCAAGTCGGATCTTGTCTGGACGGACACGACCTGCGGCGCACACACCTGCACGTCCACCCTGCATGTGGATAGCTGGGACGGCAAGGCGTATCAATCCTGGATCGAGGGCAGCCCTAAGCTGACCTCGGCGGATTACGCGTTCATGGACGTCTCGGCGGCCGGCGCCGGGCAGGAAATCCTGATCAACGGCGGGCTGATCGGCTCGGCGGGGGCCGGACCGCAGCGCGGCTGGACCGAGACGTACGCCTCACCCAACGGCGGGCCCTACAAGCGCATCGAAAAGACCTACGAGAAGTCGCCCTGCCTGTACCACGCCATCCTGGACGCGGACTCGGCGCTCAGCGACTGGGCAACGCAAGGTTTCGAGCCGGCGATTACGGCATACCAGACAGCCCTGGCGGATCAAACCTTGACCGCCTGCTGGACGCTCCAGAATGAGGTCGGCATGCTGCGGGACTATGCCCAGTTCCGGCTCGTAGTCGCCCAGGTTGCCGGCGGCGAGGCCGCGCTCGGCGAGGAAGCCGCCGGGAAGATCAACGCTGCGGCCGTGAAAGGCCTCGCGCAGGCCTTTTTGAAGAGCTACAAGGCCTCCGGCAGCGTGATCCAGGCGTGCCGGGACACGACAGACTACGCCAAGGCCCATCCCGACGCCTGGCAATTCATGGCGGATTGGGGCTACGCCAACCCGACCTTCACGGTGGACGAGGTCTGCCCGTTGAAGTAGCGGGTCACGTCCGGAGAAAACAAACAGCGGGGGCATCACGCCTCCGCTGTTTGTTTTGGGTGTATTCAAAGCGAGTCACGAGCACGCCGAGCGCAACCCGGCGTCGTGTGCCGGGCGGAACTGAGTTTGAAGTTACCCTTTGTTTTCTCCCAGTCTGCGTTCGATTTCTGCGTCCCATTCCTCAGGCCGCGGCCAGCAGATCCTCCGCCATGCCGATATAGCGCCGGGCGGTTTCGACATCCCCGGCCAGGAGATAGCTGCCGGCCAGCCGCGCCATGCTCCGCACTTCGCTGCCGTTGGAGAAGCGCGAGAGACGGCTGATCGTCGCGCGCAGCGCCGCTTTCTCCCCAGCGAGCATTCGGCCCGCATCGGCCTCCACGATCAGCCCTTCGTCGGTCACGTTATCCGGCCGGCCGCTGCGTAGATGCCAGCTTGCGACCTCGCTGGGCCGGCGCGGAGGGATCGTCGCCGCGCTCATTTGGGTTCGTTCGGCGCCTTCGGCTGCTGCTCGATCAGCTTGTAAATGTCCACCTCCGGCGCGGGCGCCGGCCTGGCGCCCGGCTCGGCGGCGGGTTTGGCTGCGGCCGGTTCCGGCGCAGGCGGCAGCGCGCTCGTCACGGACGCACCACTGGCCGTCGCCGGAGCGTCATAGGCGGGCGCCGGCTTGGCTGCGGCCGCCGGTTTCGCCACCCCAGCCGGCCGGCGCACGATCGCCAGCACCAGGAACGCCAGCGCCGCAACGATCAGAAGGACCGGCCACCATCGCCCCAGGAACGCCGGCAGCTTCACGGCGCTCACCGCAGTCACCAGGCCAAGCAGCATCAACCAACCCGCCGGCACGATGGCCCACCGGGTGTCGGTCTGGCCGAAGCGCACCAGGTAGAGCAACAGGAACACCAAACCTAGCCCCGCCAGCAGCGCTGCAGTCCAGATTGCGGCGCTCAACTGCGTGCGCAGGCCGATGAGCAGGCTCACCACCGTCAGCACGCCCGCGGGGATCGCCGCCCACCAGAAATCGCCCCGCTTCAGCAGCAGCGCCCAGAAGCTCAGCGCGACGCCGAACAGCACGATGGCGCCGGCCCAGTTGCCCAATGCGATCTTCTGCGAATCGAGCGCGATCACCGCGCCCGCGGCAAGCAGGGTGAAGCCTGGGACCACCCGCCACCACCGGCCGCGATCCACAAAGAACCAGATAATGAACGCCAGGCCGATTAGCGCGAACAGCCCGCCCCAAATCAACGTGCCGTACGAGCCAAAGACGCCCAGGTTGTTCAAGAGGAGATAGACGCCCGCCAAGAGCAAAAAGAGCATCCAACCGAACCGGGAAAGAAACCGGTTGAACATAGACACCTCCGTTTCTCTGCTTCTACCGCTGCCAGCCCTGCCGTTGCGCCTCCCGCCAGGCAAGGATGGTTTGCGCCAAAAATGCCACTGCGAGAAAGATCCACAGGATGCGCTCCCAAGCGCGAGCAGCGCCCCAGCCCAGGCTGGCCGAAAAGAGGAGCAAGCCAAGCGACGCGGGCACGGCGAAGGCCGGCCAGGTCAGCGCGCGCCAGATGCGCACCCCGCGCCCGGCAGCCAGCCAACTGACGTAGCTGAATGCAGCCAGAACGACGCTCAGCCCCAGGATCCACAGGGCATTACGGATAAGAGCAGGCCAGTCAATGAGGTCCATGAATGACGATTCGCTCATTCGCCCGGCAGATACCCCCGCGCGGCCAGCCACGCCACTGCGCCGGTCAGATCCGGCTCGAAGACGACATCGGCGCGGGCGCGCAAGAGGGGCGACTTCGGGGCCACTGCGAC
>CAZYGI010000038.1:0-31726 GCA_964647255.1 uncultured Anaerolineales bacterium
GGCGCGCCGTCGGTCTTTGATGTGGATACCCTGCGGCCTTTGATCGAACAGGTGCGTCGTTTCACTCAGCCGTCCGCATCGGTTGCTGCCGATAGCATCCGTAACGAGCGCGTCCTGGTGGATCACCTGCGCGCGCTGTTGTTTTTGACCGCCGACGGTGCCCCCCCACCCGGCCGTGGGGGGCGCGCTTATCTGATGCGTCAGTTGACCCGCGAAATGCTGTCCGCGCAGAAGCTCTTGGGCATCCAGGACCCCGGATTTTGCGAAGCGTTGCTTCGAACCACGCTGGATCTGTACGCGGGAGACCAACCTCAGCTTCCCTCCGCCCAGGGGACGTTGCGAACATATATTGCCGAAGGGATTGCACGCTTTGAGCCGACGTTGACGCGCGGGCAGCGCCATCTGGACCGCTTGTTGGGGCGCCGGGGAGAGGGCTGGATCACCGGGGACGAGATGGTCAGGCTCGAAAAACAACACGGCATCCCGGTGCCGCTCCTGGAAGCCATGCTGCGGGAGCGGCAGGTGCGCTACAGCCGGGATGCATACCTGGCCGCGTACCACCGCTGGCGGGCGACAGCGGGGGCAGCTTGAGGTTGGCCAGGATCGAACGGGGCAGTGGGAGGGAATATGGCCAGTGACAGGGTCGCGAAGATTCTACAGTCGGGCTATCGCAAGATCCGGGATTTGATGGACACGGATCGGGTCTATGTGGCGCTGTACGATGCCAGACGAGGCTATCTTGAATTTCCCCTGGTCGAGCCGCCAGATGAAAACGGCGATACGGACCAGATACGCTGGGACGAGCGGCCCTTGCGGGCATTCGCGCCGCCGTCGAACGATGGCGCCGAGATCTTGTGGCCTGATTGGGTGATCACCCAACGGAAGACCGTTCTTTGCGATCCTGTCACACCATCGGATATCGAAGCCGGTCGGCTGGTGTATTGGCCCGGCGAGCCGCTGCCGCTTTCCTGGCTGGGCGTGCCGCTGGTGGCCGAAGATCACACCCTCGGCGCCCTGGTGGTGGAGAACCGGCGCCAGGCGGGCGCGTTTGGACAGAAAGTTGGGGTGCTCTCTATTGCTGCGCGTAACATGGCCGGCGCCTTGGCCCAAGCCCGGCTTCGTGAACAGATGGAACGCCAGATCGCCAGGCTCACAGCTCTTCATGACATGGGCCAGAAGTTGACAGCCAGCATCCAATTGAGTGAGCAGGAGATCATCGAGCTGATCTACGAGCAGGCCAGCCGGGTGATGGACACCAAAAACATGTACATTGCCCTATACGACGAAGCTACAGACACCGTCCGCTTCGCCCTGGCCTACCGTGATGACCGGCGGGTGGATGTCGAGCAGGAGGAAGGGTGGCAGCCGCGTTCTGGCGGCCAGGGACGGACAGAGGAGATCATTCGCACGCGCAAACCCCTCTTCACCGCCTTACGAGCCGATTCAGAAGCATGGTACCAGGAGCAGGGGCGCAAAGACTATATCAAACAACCGTTTGCTTCCTGGGTCGGCGTGCCGATGATAGCTGGCCCAAAGGTGCTCGGAGTCATAGCAACATACCACGCTACGCGCGAATACGCGTATGATGTGGACGATGTGCAGACGTTGAGCATGCTGGCTAGCCAGGCGGCGGTGGCGATTGAGAATGCGCGGCTGTATGCAGGGATGGAACAACTAGTCAAAGAGCGTACCAAGGATTTCCTACGCGAGCAGGAACGGGCCAACGCTGCCGAGAAATTGGCTTTGATGAGCGATGTGGCCGCTGAGTTTGCCCACCGCATGAATAACCTGGCGGGAACGATTCCGGCTCGCGTCGAATCGGTAATAGAGAATTTGGACCCGAGCAACCCAAAGGTAAGAGAAGTTCTCAAACAGCTAGATGGCATCGCTAATGACGCCAAGCTGCTTCTCGATGCTGCTAGGCAGATTAGGAAGAGCTCCGAAATTCGATACCCCGAAGTGATAGACGTCGCAGATGCAATAGGAACCGCCATAGGAAGAATTCAGTCACTGGCCTTGAACATAGATGCCCACTTTGAAATCGAGAGTGATTGCGCAGAAGATTTGCCTTATGTCTATGCCGAAAGAAACAAATTTCTGGACACCCTGATAAGCCTGATGCAAAACGGCCTAGAGGCAATGCCCCAAGGCGGCACCCTTACCGTAAAGGCGCAAAGAAGAGAGATTGACAACAGACTATATGTCGAGATTGCGATTTCTGATACTGGAGTTGGCATTGCTGCATCACATTTGCCTAAGATTTTTGACTTGTTCTTTACTACAAAGAAAGACGGTTTAGGATTTGGTCTATGGCGCGATCGAATGTTCGTCAAGCAACTTGGTGGTGACATAGAGGTCATCAGTTCTGACAACAAAGGCGCCACATTCATAGTGAGAATACCAGCATCACGAGCCCATATCGGGTTAGCGGGAGGAGCGTATGCAAGATAATAAAGAAAAACGCGCAGTATTAATAATGGACGATAAGGAGAATTGGAGAAACTTCCTTGCCGACATACTATTGGACGAATATGCGGTGACGGTAGTGGCGGATTATGATAGTGCCCTGAAGGCGTTAACGTATCAAAATCCTCCGTTTCATGTTGCAATAGTTGATATTCGACTCGATGATGAGGACCCCAATGATGAGCAAGGTCTGGCTTTTGCTCGTGCACTTAAATCACTAGAAAAACCTATCAACATAATAATGCTAACAGGTTATCCAACTATTCGTACCACGAGAAGAGCATTTCGTGAACTGCAGGTGTTTGACTACCTTGAGAAGGTACCGGAAGATGGTGGTGGATTCAATCTCGCAGGTTTTCGACGAAGAGTTCGTGAAGCCGCAGATGATATCGACACCAGACGATCTCAGAAGAAAACCTGAGTATCCTGTACTTGCTCTATGTTTATCTTTTTGGGCAGCCTCACTACTCGGCGCAACATCAAGCTTTGATCGGACTGGATAAGATGCCACCAATTACTATAGAAATCGATGACTCAACTAGCAGAATGATAATCTCCAAAGGCGGCGGGTATGGCACAGTATCGTTTGATTACCACAAACCATACGACGATGCAGATGCAAGAATGAAATTGATGCGCGATCTTTCTGATCTTGCGCATCTTTGGAAAAGTAACCCTGGTTCACCTCGAAAGATAGACCTCAACCGACTGGCTACTATAGGCCGTAAAGCCGCCAGGGAGATACTCGGCAACAAGTGGAAAGAGGTTGGTGAGTATTTTCAAGATGTGCCAACAGAGGATATCCAAGTCAAAGGCAGCTCTCCCAAGTGGCAGATGCCGTGGGAGTTATTGTATTTTCGCGACATGCCCACCAGTGATCCTTCGCAATTTCTAGGATACGGGCGCAATATCTATCGAGATTATCAATCGAGACACAATGGAACAGGCCTTTCCGTTTTGGGCCTGATTTCTTGTAACTTGTCAGTTGATCACAAGGACGAAGCCAGGCATGTTAGCGCCGTCGAAGACCATCTGGTCAAATATGAAAGGTTTCCAAAAAACGGAATTCTGAATCGTGAAGACAAACAGTCACCAACTAAGCTGTTTCAGTGGCTTAGCGGCAAAGATCTGATCCACTTCGCAGGAGTGATGGTTCCCCTCCAGCAACTGGAACAAGCGTGGTTAATGATAGATCGAAGTCTCCAACTATCAGTTGATGAACTGAGGGAGTTTAAGGAAAGTTCGGACTCAAAACTTTTTGACAGGGAGCCACTGGTTGTTCTAAATTTCAGAGACAATTATTTCCGTGATCCTCAGCAAGTGCTTGACTATGTGCGATTCTTTTTGAATTCGGCGGCTAGTGGGGTTATTGTGAGTGAATTGCCATTACCGCCACTGTTAGCGGTCAGGTTCGCTGAGCATTTTTACGGGAATCTCCTCAAAAGCAGTCGGCCGCTCGGCAAGGTGCTGGCTGAGACAAAGTCCAACCTGATTGATAAAGGCGATTTGTTTGCCATGTTCTATGCTCCATTTTTTGATCCCGAGACCAAATTGGAACTGCCAGAAAGTGGACCTATACCCATGAGACCCCTACCAAAAAGCCAAAACGCCCCGATCGTAATTGTCACAACCACAAAAATCGAAACGCAAGTGGTATTGAATGTAATAGGTGGCAATCGAGTCTTTCGTCAGATAACTAAGGATGCAGTCTATTATAAGCTGGGCGTACTTGGCGGTGCCTCAATTTATCTGGTTCAATCCGAAATGGGTAATGCCACGCCAGGCGGAGCTCTGTCAACCGTGAACCAAGTCATCAGGGACCTGAATCCCCAAGCTGTTATCATGTGTGGAATTGCGTTTGGTCTTCGCCCCGAAAGCCAAAAGCTAGGCGATGTTTTGGTTTCGAAGCAGATTCGATGTTATGAGCCTCAAAAGGTCGATGCTGAGAAAGGGGTTATCCTGCGTGGAGATCGGGTCACTTGTTCCACAGGACTTCTGAAGCGATTCCGGGCTGGCGATAATGATTGGAAAGGTGCTCCCACTCATTTTGGACTGATTCTTTCCGGCGAGAAGCTCGTAAACGATCCAGGATTTCGAGAACAACTCCTGCGCTTTGAGCCAGAGGCTATTGGCGGTGAAATGGAAGGTGCGGGTCTTTACGTAGCTGCCCATGATGCCAAGGTAGACTGGATCCTGGTCAAGGCGATCTGTGACTGGGCAGACGGCAATAAAGATGATACAGCACAAGCTCTGGCGGCGCGTAATGCTGCCGAATTCGTGTTGCATGTCTTGAATCTGGGTGGGTGGGACAGTCCATCTCCACACTTGGAGAATCTGGCAGCCACAGAAGCGAAATATGCAGAAAAGGCGAGTCCCGTGAGCCAAGAGACCTACACTGACTTCACCCTCCACATTGGCCGTGATGGCCGCGCTCATGCCTACTCTGACGAAGGTGAACAAAGCGCGACGATCTCCCTGGACATCCCTGCCGACATCGGCACGACGATTGATCTGATCGAACAGAATAAGACAAGCGAGACTTTGTTGAAGCAGTTCGGGAAGCGTCTCTACCAAATCGCCTTTCCCGAGACCATAGACAGGCACTTCCATCAAACAGAAGCCGTTGCCAGAAACCAGGGCCGTAAGCTCCGCATCCGGTTCAATGTCGAGCATGTGGAGTTGGCGCAGTTACCGTGGGAGTTCCTCTATCGCGAAGAACGCGGGCACTTCCTGGCCATCAACCCGGACACTGTCCTCTCTCACTATTTGAACCTGCCTATGCCGCCCGGATATGTGCGTCGTCGCGAGGGCCCCCTGCACATGCTGGCGATTATCGCCGACCCCACCGACCAAACTCGACTCCCTCCTGACGAGTGGGAAGCTATCATCAAGGCAGCGCTGGCCGGCCCCATGAATTCTGGGCAGATGACGCTCCAAACCGCGAAGCATGCAACGCGCAAGGAAATCCGTAATGCGCTCCTGCAGCAGAAGCCGGACATCATTCAGTTCGTGGGGCATGGCATTTATCAAGATGGCAAAGGATATTTGGCCCTGGTGAATGAGAAGACGGGGAAGACCTGGTTAGTGGATGACGAACGTTTTGCCAATCTCTACCTGGGGTATGGCGATCATCTTGGCTTGATCAGCCTCGCCACGTGTGAAAGCGCCAAAAGCGACGATCCGCAAGGCTTCCTTGGTGTTGCTCCCAAGCTCGTCGAGCGCGACGTGCCTGCAGTGCTCGCCATGAGGTACCAGGTTCGTATTGAGACCGCGAAGATATTCTTAGAAGACTTCTATAGTTCGGTGGCCGCGCGCAAGCCAATTGATTGGGCTACCCAGGCAGCGCGCAACGCCATATCGCAGGAGCTCGGCTTCGGCAACCGCGAATTCGCCACGCCGGTGTTGTTCATGCGGGCGAAGGATGGGAATATCTTCTGATCGCTGCCGGCATCTTTGTTCGGCGAGAGGAAGATCGGTGAAGGCAATAGTCCAAGCGGCAGCATTCGACTCTGCTGGGTTCGGCCTTTGCGATATGAACTGAAGGCTCCATCCATCAACGACCTTCAGTTGCTATTCTCCTGGCGCGACCACTCCGGATAAGAATTCAACCCCGTTTATCAACCGAGCGATCCCTTGTTCGGCAGCCCCGCAACCCACTGCCGGGCACAGTGTTTCTATCACGTATGTCCGTCCTTCGTACTCGGTCATCATCATATGCCACACGACTCGTGTCGTTTGCTTGAAAACCCTGCCTTGAACTGTGATTTCACGTCCCGGCAGCTTCTGCGCGCCTATCTCACATTGCTTCGGAAGCCCCACTACGAAATCATCGGAAAGTGTTTTCGTGATGGCCCTCACCTGTTGTGTCCAAGGATCCGCTGACTCTTGGTCTGTTTTACCAATCGGAGGCGGTAGATAACAAATCTGTAAACGAACACACGCGTCGGGCGCATCCACCTGGCAATCGGCATCGGCCAGAGTCGTCCCGCGGCAATCAATGCCCAATCTGACCACGCCAGGCATGAAGCCACTGATGTCGGCGATTTGAAAGTGATACAGGCTGTTGGTGTAGGGCTTCGGCTTGAGCTTACCGGTCCACTCATTCGCGAACACAACGGCTCCCCCGACCAAAGGCCCCACAACGATGAGCAAGATGACCACAAAACGCCAGAATTCGACGGTCTTTGCTGCCTTGCGAACCTCCCGCCCGAAAATGCGTGGGGTTAGCGGTGATTGGCCATCATCACCCGTTTCTGGGTTGCGTATCCGTAAGCGCCAGAGGCGACGCCAGCGCACCGGCAGGAGGCTGATCCACCGCCAGACTGCAGCGCCCCATAAAGCGAATTTCATCTTGAAGGTTGAACCGGTCTCTTCATAAGGAGATTCTCGTCTTTCGGTAGACTCATCAGATGTAGGCGTCTGTGTCATCGGACCCCCGGTTTGCTCTACTTGGCTTTACCCAACTCTGCAATCCATACACCAATAATTTGTATTCCCCAATCGCCTACTTTCTCTTGCAGCCGCTCGCGAAGCCGCTGGGCTAACAGCGTACGATCCTGATCCAGGCGTTCGCCTGTGATTAATGCCGGCAAGGCCTGGAAGAGCGTCATACGGGTATCATCCAATAGCTTGTGCTGCCAGGCCGGCCGCAATTCAGCAGGTTGCCACGGCTTGCGATGAGAAATGCCAGGCCTGCTCAATAGGTCGAGTGCAGCTTGAACCGCCCGGCCGACATTATGTCGTCGCGTGATTTCATCCAGGTCGTGATAATGCACGCGATAACGTATTGCCAGGCTGATCTCGACCGTCAAATCACTTCTCACGTTAACTTTTTGCTTGGAAGAAACATAGTTGTGGATGTTCAACGGCACGATCGCACGTACCTTCTGCAAGAGAGGCCAGCCACGAAACGCTATGGGGCCTTCAGCTATTGCCGTACCGGCCGGACCATCAATGAGCGCCACACAAACCCCTGGGATATCTGTCGGTTTTTCAAACACCAAAGCCAAGAAGTATGCGATAACCGCAGCCAAAAATGCCAACCCGTAGGCGATCAGGCCGATTCTGGCTTGGCTGACACCACTGGCCCATGCCACTACCACCGCACCGAGCACTGCAATGCTCACAGCGATCACGATTAGAACGCGAAGGAGGTACGGGTTGTTTTGTTGCACAGGAGGCCAGTTCGGGTGGATCACTTCTTCATCTGCCGGCGCTGCATTAAGAGCGTCATTCGGCGGCGGTGGAAGCGCGACCGGGGGCTGCGGGGCCACCACGCGCTGGCGATAGGCGTCTTGAGCTGTGTTCCAAAGCGCCTCCGCAGCGCGGCCGAACTCACTGTAATTCAGTATCGGTAAAGCCTCCATCACCTCAGGCACTTGATCATCTAGATTCTGGCGCAGGTGCGCCAACGCCCGCGCCAGAATGGCGACTGCGCGGTTGTGCCGATGGAGAAAGTTGAGACGCTCAGCTTCCTGGTAGCGCGTGATTGCGCCTGGGAAATTGCCGCGCGCGTGCTCTAATGCACCCTGATACATCGGTTGCACAGGTTCAAGGTCTGGCGGAACCCCTCCACGTCTGCGCAATCGTTCGATCAAATCCGTGGCCTTACGGCAATTTTGTTCGGCACGTTGCCAGCGGTCACGACTAACTGCTTCCGCAGCATCTCCGTTCGCCGGGCCTTCTCGCAATATGCTAACTACCTCATCCCAGACCTTTGTAATCAGGTCGGCATCATTATGCACCGCATGCATCGGTCGGCGCAGACAGGCCAACATATCCGCCGCCTCTTCCCACCATGCTGCATCGCTGTATCGAGTGCCGAGAATGTCATCGGTCATGGCGGTCTCCTAAAAAGGCAGACTTTGCGCGTTACCGTCTATGGTCTTCCGTAAGTCGCGCAGTTGCAGGAACATCTCTGGTGGGAGTAGAACCTTGGTCACGGGATCGCCTGCCATTTTCTCAATGGCCTCCAACGCACGCATGGCAACTACATACGAGGCCTCTTTGCCCGAAACACTAATGCTCTGGAAGCTGCCGGCGATTTCCTCGATGACTTGCTTCTGTGCCTGCGCCCATGCCACCTCCTTGATCTTCAGCAGAACTGCTTCCGCTTCACCTTTGCGAATCATCGCTTCACGCTCACTTTGGGCAATGCGAATGCTCCAATCGGCCAGCCATTTCTCCATAAGCCGCTTGCGAGCTTCGTCGGGCACTTTCATCGGCCCGATATCCACCGAGGTCGTTTGGACACCTAGCGCCTTTGAAGTTGTCTTATTAATGGCCTGCTTAAGCTCATCCTTGAAACGATCACGCTCTTTGTCCGACATGGGCATAAGTTCTTCCAGGTCATAACGCCCCACGACATCCCGCACCGCGCCGTCGGCAATGGATTTGACCGTGTTCCGCCAATCGCTGCCACCCGGGGACCACACATCCTTGAAAAGCTTCTGTTCGGAATACGTAAACTGACCATCTTGAATCTGCTCATCCTCGGACCCAGGATCGATTTTGTGAAATACGATGACCGCGAACTCCTCAATCAGCACCTTGTCTTTGGTGGCCACCTGTTCTACAGTGATCCGTTCGGCGCGGCCGTTCAGTGGCACCACCATGCTGATCCGCTCGAACGGCTCCAGCCACGTTATCCCGCGGCCGACAACGCGCGACAACTTACCGCTCTTTTCCAGAATGACCGCGTGCCCTTCCTGCACGATCAACGTCCCTGGCCCGCCGAATCGCGTCAGGGATCCGCCCGACTCGCCTCGCGTCTCGACCTGTCCGTTGCTTACAATCAACGTACCGCGACCAATTCCCAGAAGGGCACTAATTGCGCTGAAGGCCGCCTCTTGCTCATGCCCCTTGTAGTTCTCGTACTGGCTGTACATGTTTTGGCCCACAGTAGAGCCGTATGGAACCAGGAAGATCACTGCCACGAGCGCCGGGATGAGCAACCCAATGATCTCGCTCCAGAAAATCTTCAGGGTATTGTTGCTCAACAAAAAGCTCAGGAGCCAACTCTTGGCGATCATTCCATCCTGAACTTCGGGCTGAAACAGCGCCTCGGCGACGAGCCAGCTCAGGAAAGCGGCTACAGTCAGCAAGACCAGAAGGACAACCAGAAAACGCGAGGTAACCTTCGTGCGTCGGGAAAGGAAGGGGAGTCGAAAAGCAAAAGCCAACAGATACGCGGGAATCGCCAGGATCGGCCACGGCCAACCCAGCTTCAGAAGGCCAAAGAGCGCGGCAAACGTCAGGATGATCTCAATGATGAAGCGCATGATAGCCGTTCGATCCTCTCAGTGACCGCATGAACAAACAGATCTTATTCCTGCACGTTAAACACGACGCGGCCACGGCTGCGAGGAAAGCCGTGACCGCGTTCAACGCCCGATCCCTTATGAAGTCCGACCAGGCGGTTTGGATGATCGAGTTGACCGGCCATGACATTGAACTCCCATCCTTGAAGTGGCTCGCCGATCAATAGAACAAATGTTTTATGTCTATTTACTCTCATTCTATGATAAGGCGATGCAAAATGCAAGTCCCAAAATGCAGCAAAATGCCAAGAAGTGATGTCTATGAAAACCTCTCCACCCCCTCTTGACAACCCTGCCCACGCACCGTACAATATGCGCACAAAACCGGGGCACGTTGCGCCGCCCGCTGCTGCCGGATCGCTCCCTTTGCGTCCGCCTGTGTTCGCTCATCAGTCAGGAGGCTCCCCTATGCAACCCTTCCGCAAAAACGTCGCCATCGCGATTGACGGCGGTGGCATCCGCGGGGTGGTGATCACCCGCGCGCTCACCCATCTCGAGGAGCACCTCGGCAAGCCGGTGCGCCAGGTGTTCGGGATCGCGGCCGGCACTTCAACTGGCTCGATCATCTCCGCGGCGATCGGCGCCGGGCTGACCGCCGCCAAGATGCACGAGCTGTACGTGTCGCTCGGCGATGTGATCTTCCAGCAGACGCTGCGCAGCAAGCTCTGGCTGCTGCTGAAGTACCGCTATCCGCACGGTCCCCTCGCCGAGGCGCTCAAGAAGCACATCGGCGACCTCAAGATGGGGGACTTCTGGGCCGCGGACCCGCCGATTGATGTGGTGATCCCCTGCTTCGACCTGGTGGAGAACCGCACCCGCTTCGTCAAGTCGTGGAAGCATGAATACCAGGACTGGCCCATGGTCACGGCGGTGCTGGCGTCCTCTTCCGTGCCCACCTTCTTCCCCGCGGTCGAGGACCGCTATGTGGACGGCGGGGTCGGCTCCTACGCCAACCCCTGCTATATCGCGGCCTACGAGGCGATCTACTGCCAGCACTGGGATCCGGCTGAGACGACGCTGATCAGCCTGGGCACGGGCCGCTACCCGCACGGGCTCAAGCCGGGCCAGGCGAACAAGCTCATGGCCTGGGAGTGGCTTGATCCGGTGCTGGGCGCGTTCGGCCAGTCGTCCGATGACCAACAGATTCAGCTCACCGGCACGCTCTTCCCCGGGCTCGATTTCCGCCGCTTCCAGGTGGACATGCGGGAGAACATCGGGATGGACGCTGCCGACAAGATCCCGGAGCTGATCACCTACGGCGACGCGCTCTGGCAAAGGATGCTGAACGATCAGGTCGAGGCGATCCCGGACTTTCGACAGGTGATTTCGGTATGACCATCGCCGATAACCTGTGGCAGGGCCAGACGGTGCGGCTGACCGGCATCACGAAGGACGATGTCAAGCTCGCTGCCCGCTGGTACAACGATGCGGGTTTCCTGCGCCTGTGGGATGCGGACGCGGCCCGGCCGCGCTCCAAGACCGAGCTCAGCAAGTGGCTGGCAAAGCCGGACCGGGAAGGCCGCGCCTTTCGCTTCGCCATCCGGCCGCTCGACAGCGATGCGCTGCTCGGCCTGATCGAGATTGACGGCATCATCTGGTCGCGCGGCGTGGCGTGGCTCGCCATCGGCATCGGCGAGCGCGAGAATTGGGGCAAGGGGATCGGCGGCGAGGCGATGACGCTGGCGCTGGACTTCGCCTTCCGCGAGCTGAACCTCCACCGGGTCCAGTTGACCGTCTTCGAGTACAACGAGCGGGCGATCGCGCTGTACGAGCGGCTCGGTTTCGTCCGCGAGGGCGTTTGCCGCGAGTTCATGCAGCGCGATGGCCGGGGCTACGACATGTACCTGTACGGGCTGCTGCGCCGCGAATGGGAAGCGCAACGCAACGCGGGAAATCGCCCGTACATCCGGGCGTAGATGCGACCAGGGTTCGTCGTACCGACTTCAGTCGTTGGCGCCGGGCGGAACGACTAAAGTCGTTACTACAATAAACCAGGCGAACTTCAGCCGACGTGGACTAGGGTGCCAGCTCTGAGCGCACCCACGGGTGGGTTTCGACCGTCCTGGCATGTGCCAGGGCGAGATCGGCCTCCGCGCCGCCGAGGCGGCGGAGCGCCCAGGCCGCATGCCCGCGCACCAACGGCTCGGGATCGGCCAGCAGCGCGATCAGCGGCGGGATCAGGGCCGGATCGCCTGAGTTGCCCGCAGCCACGCACGCGTTGCGCACCAGGCCGCGCCGCTTGGCCCGCAGCACCGGCGTGCCTCGGAAGCGGGCGCGGAACGCCGCCTCATCCAGCGTCAACAAGTCAAACAATGTGGCAGATTTCTCGCTGGCAATTCGCCGCATCGGGCGTTGAGCCGCTGACCCGGCCGGAATGACAGGCTCCAAGTTTCCTGATCCGTCTGCGAGCTGGCCGGCGGCTAGGCTGCGCCCAAGCCAACGGCCCCGGCCAGTTTCTGCTTGCCGGCTATACGGGCAGACCTCCTGGCAGACATCGCAGCCGAAGACCCACTGGCCCATCAGCGGCCGCAACTCGCGCGGGATCGGCCCGCGCAACTCGATGGTCAGGTAGGAGATGCAGCGCCGCGCGTCGAGCACGTGTGGACCGGCGAAGGCCTGGGTGGGGCACGCGTCGAGGCAACGGGTACACCGGCCGCACCTAACCTCTTGCTCTCCTCTCCTCGCAGGAGCGGGGCCGGGGGTGAGGTCCTCTGCCACCATCAGCCCCGCCAACACCGTCCACGACCCCAGCCCCGGCGTGATCAGGCAGCAGTTGCGGCCGATGAAGCCCAGGCCGGCCTGCGCGGCAAAATCGCGCTCCAGCACCGGCGCCGAGTCCACGAAGACCTTGCCCAATTCGCTGCGCCCCGTGCGCGCCCGGATGAAGGCATCCAGCGCATAGAGCTTTGGCTTGAGCACGTCGTGGTAGTCGGGCAGGCAGGCATACCGCGCGATGCGGGCAGGGCGATCGTGTTCCGCGTCACCGGTTCCCGCGGGCAAGGCCGCATCCTTCGACTGGTGATTCGTTGTATCGAATGTTGAGCCGTTGGCCCGCTCAGGATGCTCCGCTTCTTTTGGCAGCCGAAGTGTACGCGGCGCGGCGCCCTCCGGCCGTCCGGCGCCGTAGTTGACGCCCAACAAAATCATGCTGCGGGCATCCGGCGCCCACCGCACCGGATCGAGCCGCTCGGCCGCGCGCGCCGCCAGGTAGGCCATGTCGCCGTGATAGCCGGCCGCCAGCCAGCCCGTGAACTCGGCCGCGCGCTGCGGCGGCCCGACCGGGATGATCCCGGCGAGGTCGAAACCGAGCTGGGCCGCAAAGTTGAGAATTTCGTCCGTGAGCATGGTGGAAATTATAGCACCGCGCCGCTTCTTCGCCCTATCGCCCCACCCCAGGTATAATCCGCTCATGTCAATCGAAAGCGCCCTCGATTCGCTGCGCCGCGATCCCCGGTTCGACCGGAACATCGTCCGGTGGGAAACCCTCCCCGGCCGGCCCGCACAGCTTGCGGATTTCCCTCCGGAGCTGGATGCGCGTCTGGCAACCGCGGTGGCGCAGCGCGGCATTTCACGGCCCTACACACACCAGGCCGACGCGGTTGCGGCCGCGCTCCGCGGGGAGCACGTTGCCATCGTGACCCCGGCAGCCAGCGGCAAGACGCTCTGTTACAATCTGCCGGTGCTCCATCGCCTGCTCGCCGACCCAAGCGGCCGGGCGCTCTATCTCTTCCCGACCAAGGCCCTCGCCCAGGATCAACTGGCCCAGCTGCGCGAGCTTATGGGACTTCTGGGCGGGGCGGAGGAAGCAAGGAGGCAGGGAGACAAGGAAAAGCGACCTCCCCTCGGCCCCTCCGCTCCGCCGCTCAGCTGTGCGACGTACGACGGCGACACACCCTCCGCGCAGCGCACCCGGATTCGCGAGGAGGCTCGCATCGTGCTCAGCAATCCCGACATGCTGCACGCCGGCATCCTGCCGCAGCATCCGCGCTGGGCCCGCTTCTTCGCCCATCTGCGCATCGTGGTGATTGATGAGATGCACATCTATCGCGGGGTGTTCGGCTCGCACACGGCGAACGTGCTCCGCCGGCTGCGCCGCATCTGCCGCTTCTACGGCAGCGATCCGCAGTTCATCCTGGCCTCCGCCACCATCGCCAACCCCGACGAGCTGGCCGTCCGCCTGGTCGAAGCGCCGGTGACGGTGATCGGACCGGAGCGGGACGGCGCGCCGCAGGGCGAGAAGCACGTGATCTTCTACAACCCGCCGCTGCTCGACCCGGCGCTCGGCATCCGCCGCAGCGCAAGCCTGGAAGCCGCCGATCTCGCCGCGCACCTGCTCGAGCACAATGTACAGACCATCGTCTTTGCCCGCGCCCGGCTGACCGCAGAACTGATCCTGACTTACCTTCGGGAGAAGGAAGGTCCCCTCGAACGAATCCCGGCCGAAAACGACTCTCGGCCACCTGCCGTCGGCCACGGGCCACGGGCCATTCGCGGCTACCGGGGCGGGTATCTGCCGGGCGAACGGCGTGAGATCGAGCGCGGGCTGCGGGAGGGGGCGGTGCGCGGGGTCGTCGCGACGAACGCGTTGGAGCTGGGCATTGACATCGGCCAGCTTGACGCCGCGGTGCTGGCGGGCTATCCCGGCAGCATCGCCAGCGCGCGGCAGCAGATGGGCCGGGCGGGACGCCGCCGGGGCGCGTCGGCGGGACTGCTGGTGGCAAGCGCCGCGGCGATGGACCAGTACGTCATCGCTCACCCGGAATGGCTGCTCGAGCGCAGCCCGGAGCACGCCCGGCTGAACCCCGACAACGCGATCATCCTGGCCGGACACCTGGCCTGCGCCGCCGCGGAGCTGCCGATCCGCGCCGGAGAGGCGTTTGGCGCGGCAGGACCGGCCGGCAACCCGTCGCAGGCGATGACCTCTGGGCCAACTCGGCCCGAATTGCTGGCCGACCTGCTCGATGACCTGGTCGAGGCGGGCCAGCTTTACCGCAGCGGCGAGCGGTGCTATTGGGCCGGCGACGGCGCGCCCACCGCGGCGTTGAGCCTCCGCTCGGCCGCCACGGATCGCGTCGTCATCCAAACCGCCAGTGCGGACGGCAGGCCGCAGGTCATCGGCGAGCTGGATCGCGAGGGCGCGAACATCTTGCTCTACGAAGGTGCGATCTACCTGCACGAGGGACAGACCACCCTGGTCGAGCGCCTGGATTGGGAAGCCGGGGTCGCCCAGGTGCGGCCGGTCGAGGTGGACTTCTACACGCAGCCCATCAGCAGCGAGAAGATCGAGATCCTGCGGACGATAGACGATAGCCAATGGACGACGGCCGGCGCCGGCTGGGGTGATGTCCGCGTGGTTGGACAGACGACCGGCTACAAGATCATCCGCCGCACCACCCATGAGGTGCTGGGGTTCGGCCAGGTCACGCTGCCCGAACAGACGCTGGAAACGCAGGCGTGCTGGCTGACTCTCTCCGACGCGCTGATCGAGCGGTTGAAGGCCGCGGGCGCCTGGTATTCCGATCCGAACGATTACGGGCCAAGCTGGCCAGCGCAGCGAGACGCGGCGCGCGCCCGGGACGGCTACCGCTGCCAGGGATGCGGCGCGCCGGAGGAACCCGGCCGGCAGCATGACGTCCACCATCGCATCCCCTTCCGTGCATTTCTGGCCGATGCGGGCCTGCGCGGCGGGCTGGCGCAAGAGCACGCGTGGCGGGCGGCCAACGTGCTGGCGAACCTCGTCACGCTCTGCCCGGCATGCCACCGCCGCGCGGAGGCGAGTGTGCGCATCCGCACCGGACTGGGCGGTGCAGCGGCGCTCATCGCCGGTGTGGCGCCGATCTTCCTGATGTGCGATGGGCGGGATCTCGGCGTGCTGGCGGAGGCGCAGACGCCCGACTCGGGGACGCCCCGGATCACGCTCTACGAACGGACGCCCGGCGGCGTGGGATATGCCGAACAGGTGCACCGCTCACTGCCGGAGATCCTGGCCGCCGCGCACGACCTGGTCGCTTCGTGCCCTTGCGAGACAGGCTGTCCAGCCTGCGTGGGGCCGCTGTTGGAGCACGAATACGCGCTGGACACGAAGCTGCTGGCGACGGCGCTGATCCGAGAGCTGCGGGCGGGCTTCCCGGACGAAGCGGCCCCAACCGGCCGTTGCTTGTAAATCGCGGCGGGAGTGTTATAATGCCGCCGTGTTTTTCTGAGCCCTGATCCCAATCATCTTCTTCGCCGCGCCGCTGCCGCGAACCGGATCCCGTTCCGGTCAGGTCCGCCAGTCTGAAACGGAGGCCAGTCAGCACCTCATCGGCCGCGCAGCACACCCATACCATGCAGAAAGCAAGGCATTATGCAAACCTCCATCATCATCGAACCGGTGCAGAACAAACGTGGGTTGAGCGATTTCGTGAAGTTTCCCTTCATCCTCTACCGCGGCGACCCCAACTGGGTGCCCCAGTTGATCGAAGAACGGCTTGCGCTCTTCGATCAGAAGAAAAACCCGTTCTGGCAGCACTCCCGCTCGCAGCTCTTCCTGGCGAAACGCGACGGTCAGATCGTCGGGACCGTGGCGGCTGTGGTGAACGACAACCACAACCAGGTCCACGGTGAGCTGATGGGCAGCTTCGGCTTCTTCGAGTGTGTGAACGATCAAGCGGTGGCGGACGCGCTGTTGGAGGCGGCCGAGGCCTGGTGCCGCGGCCAGGGCATGAAGATCATGCGCGGGCCGCTAAACCCGTCCACCAATGACGAAATCGGCACGCTGATTGACGGCTTCGACGGACCGCCCGTGGTGATGATGACTTACAACCCGCGCTATGTCCCCGGCCTGATCGAGGCGCACGGCTACGTCAAGGCGATGGATGTCTGGGCGTGGCTCTTCGACATCGAAGAGGACCTGAAGAAGGCGCCGGAGAAGCTCACGCGGGTGGCGGAAAAGGTCATGGAGAAGGCGGGCATCCGGGTGCGCAAGGTGGAGATGGCGCATTTCGACCGCGACGTGGCCCTGGTCAAGCGCGTCTATAATGCGGCCTGGCAGCGCAACTGGGGCTTTGTGCCGATGACCAACGAGGAGATGGATCACCTGGCCGCCGGGTTGAAGCAGATGATTGACCCGAACCTGGTCTTCATCGCCGAGACGGCGGATGGCGAGCCTGTCGGCGTCTCCATGTCACTACCAGACCTGCACCAGGCGCTCAAGCTGTCGGGCGGCGGGCACTACTTCCCCTTCGGCCTCTTGAAATTCATGTGGCAGCGGCGCAAGATTGACCGGATTCGTCTGATGATCATGGGCATGGTGGAGGAGTATCGCGGCCGCGGCGCGGATGCCATCTTCTACCTGGAGACCGCCAAAGAGGCCCTGAAGCGCGGCTACAAGACGATGGAAGCGTCCTGGATCCTGGAAAGCAACACCATGATGAATCAGATCATCGAACGCCTGGGCGGGCGGAAATATCGCACCTACCGGATTTACGAGAAGCCGCTGTGAGAGTCCTCGTCACCGGCGCGACAGGATTCATCGGCTCCCGTCTGACTGAGGAGTTGGTGCGCCGCGGATACAGCGTGCGCGTGCTGCGGCGCACCAACTCTAAGACGCTGATGCTGGACGGCCTCGCCGTCGAGCACATCATCGGGGATGTGACCGAACCGGAAGCTGTGGCTCGCGCGGTGGCCGGATGCGATCTGGTGTTTCATGTGGCCGCGGTGTCCTCCTACTGGCGGGCGCAGCGGGAGCAGGTCTACCGGGTGAATGTCGAAGGCGCCCGGACGGTGATGGAGGCGTGCCTGGCTGCCGGGGTGCCGCGGGTGGTGCACACCTCCTCGGTTGCGGCCATCGGCATCCCCCGCAACGGCCGGCCCGCGGACGAGGCCAACGTCTTCGATCCGCTCAGCGCCACCTTCGTCTATGCCGACAGCAAGCACCGTGCGGAAGAGGTGGTGCGCCAGGCCGTCGCGCGCGGCCTGGATGCTGTGATCGTCAACCCCGGCGCGGTGTACGGGGCCGGCGATCACAACTTGATCTCCGGCAGCATGGTGCTGGAGTTTGCGCGGCGCACCGTGCCGGCGTTCCCGCCCGGCGGCCTCTGCGTTGCGGACGTGGACGCGGTGGTCCAGGGGCATATCGCCGCGGCCGAGCGCGGGCGCACCGGCGAACGCTACATCCTCGGCGGCGAGAACCTGAAGCTGCTCGATATCGCGGCGACGATCTGCGACGTGGTGGGGCAGCGCGCCCCACGCTGGACGGTGCCCGCCTGGACCCTCCCGCCGGCCGCGATTGTGGTGGATGCCGTCAATCGGCTGCATTTCGGCCCGCCTGTGTTCAGCGGCGAACAGGTGCGCATGACCGGACTGAACGTATTCTACGACTCGCAGAAAGCGATGCGCGAGCTGGATTATCCGATCTTACCGTTCCGCGGGGCGGTGGAGAAAGCATACGCCTGGTATCGGACCCACGGGTTTCTGCACTAGGCATCGCCCTGCGCCGACAGCACGTTGCTGCTATCATTCAAGGAGGACTTTTGTGGACATCTTTGAAAAATGCCTGGGGTTTACCGAGGCAAAGGAGGCCATCGCGGCCGGCTGGTATCCCTACTTCATCCCGCTGACCGGGAATGAAGGATCGGTCGCTGACTTTCACGGCCGCAAGTTGATCATGTGCGGGTCAAACAACTACCTGGGCCTGACCACCGATCCGCGCGTGCGCCAGGCCGCCATCGAGGCCATCAATCGCTACGGCACCAGTTGCACCGGCTCCCGCTTCCTGAACGGCACGCTGGAGATGCACGAGCAGCTCGAACATGAGCTGGCCGAGTATGTCGGCAAAGAGGCTGCGCTGGTCTTCTCAACCGGGATGCAGGTCAACCTGGGCGTGATCAGCTCGCTGGTGGGCCGCAGCGACTACGTGATCCTCGACAAGGAAGACCACGCCAGCATCGTGGATGGCGCCAAGCTGAGCTTCGGCGAGGCCAAGCGCTTCAGCCACCAGGACATGGCCGAACTCGAACGGCTGCTGGAACGGCTGCCCGCGGAGCGCGGCAAGCTCCTGGTGGTGGACGGCCTCTACAGCATGGAAGGCGATATCGCTCCCCTGCCGGAAATCGTGCCGCTCTGCAAGAAGTACGGCGTGCGGCTGATGGTGGATGACGCACACGCGATCGGCGTCCTGGGCGGCGGCCGCGGCACCGCGGCGCACTTCGGCATGACCGACCAGGTGGATCTGATCATGTCCACCTTCAGCAAGTCCTTTGCGTCGTTGGGCGGGTTCATCGCCGGCGATGAACCCGTGATCCACTACATCAAGCATCATGCGCGGTCGTTGATCTTCAGCGCCAGCATCCCGCCCGCCAACGCCGCCGCCGCACTGGCCGCACTGCACATCATGCGCGATGAGCCGGAACGCGTGGCCCAGTTGGCCGCCAACGCCGATTACATGCGCGCCGGCTTCCGCCGGCTCGGCTTCGATATCGGCAACTCGACCACGGCTGTGATCCCGGTCATCATCGGCAGCCGCGATCTGACGATCACCACCTGGAAGGCGCTTTTCGATGCCGGCGTGTTCGTCAACCCGGTGCTTTCGCCGGCAACGCAACCGGGCCGCGAACTGCTGCGCACCAGCTATATGGCGACCCACACCCGAGCGCAGCTCGACCAGGTGCTTGACATCTTCGAGACGGTCGGGAAAAAACTGGGGCTGATTTAGGGGATTAGTGGACAGTGACCAGTGGTCAGTGGCCAGGGGTCAGATCTCCGGCGTCGAATCTGACCTCTGATCTCTGGCCTCTGATCCCTGGCCTCTGATCTCTGTCAAGGAGGTTGCTCATGGCTTCGCCCGAACTCATCCCTGAGGGTGTACCGCTCTCCAGCGTGCCGGGGTTGACTGCGGCACAAGTCAAGACCCTCGGCGACTCCTGGATCCTTACCGCACAGGAATTCATCGCGCTTTCCGATGCCAACGAGGCGCTCCGAAAACGGCTGGCCCAGGTCCTCGGCGTCACAGACGCCGCGCTTGCCGATCTGGTGGCTGCGGCCAGAAAGCTGCTCCCGGCAACGCGCGATCTTCGCAGCCTCGAAATGGCGCAGCAGGCCGCGCAAACCCGGTACGGCCTCGGTGCGCTGCTCGATGAGCCGGTGGAGGTGTTGGAAGAGCGGCTAAAGATACCGCCGTACGCGCCGGAAGGGCGCGCGCTGCTGGCGCTCCCGGATCGTCACGATCTGCTGGCCCAGATGCCGCCGATCCGCAATCAGGGCGGCCGCGGCACCTGCGTGGCGCATGCGGCGCTGTCCGTCCGCGAACAACTCGAACGGGCCGCCGGTGCGCCGGCTGAACTCAATCTCTCCGAACAATACGTCTACTGGTGGTGCAAGAACCACGACGGCATCCCCAAGTCAGGCGGCACGTACATCGCCGTTGCGATGCGCTGCCTGAGCGAGACCGGCGCACCGCTGGAATCGGTCTGGCCCTACGTCGGCTACTCGACCGGCGATGAGGGCCAGGGACCGCCGCCCGCGGCCGCCGCGAACGGCGATCCGGCCTTCTGCATCCTGCGCGCCCAAGAATTCAACCGGAAGGACATCCAGGGGATCAAGCTCTGCCTGTACGAAGGGCGGGCCGTTGCGTTCTCGATCCCGGTGTTCGATAGCTGGTATTCCTCCTCGGCCACATCGCGCTGGGGCAAGATCACGCTGCCACTGGCCGGTGAGCCGGAAGATGGTGGGCACGCCATGACGCTGGTGGGCTACCAGGATGACGCCGACGCGCCGGGTGGCGGCTACTTCCTGGTGCGCAACTCGTGGCAACCGTGGTCATGGGACGGCGTTTGGCAGGAGGGCTACGGTTACATCCCCTACGCTTACCTCAGCCGGCATGCGACCGCGGTATTCAGCGCCTACCGGCAGAGCGGCGCCGAGCTCGGTTTGCACGACCATCCGGGCGAGCTGCGCCCGCGCACACGCGCCGCCCTCACCTGGAACAGCCCCGACATCTGGTTGCGGCGCACGGCGGATGGCGGGACCGACCCGCAGGCGCCGCAGGCCGGCCGGGGGAACGCGCTCTACGTGCGGGCAACGAACAGCGGCCCGGCGTGCACTTATGCCGTCCACGTCGAGGTTTTCTTTGCCCCGGCCGCGCCCTATGTGCCTCCGCAAGCATGGCAGCGCGCAAGCAGCATCACCGTGCCGTGGTTGAAGCCCGGCGACACGATCCTCGGCCCGATCGTGTGGACGCCGCCGGGGCCCGGTCCGTACGCCCTGTTGGCACGCCTTGCCAGCGCCGATGCGCCGGGGAGCGGCGGATTTGATCCTGCGGCGGATAACAAGATCGCCCAGCGCAATCTGTGGCAGGTGAGCGGTGCGGCGAACACAGCAGCCGAGATCGCCTTCGAGGTCGCCGCGGCCGAGGGCGCAGACGGGGGCGGAGCGAGCCTGGCGGTGGAGCGTGGGACGCTCCCGGCCGCGGCAGCCGTGTCACCGATCAGCTTCGGGCCGATCCTGGCGGCTCCCGGCAACAGCGAAGGCCGCGGACTGTTGGAGGACATCACCGCCGGCGCAGTCACGGGTGCGATCGGGCTGGGCATTGGGCAGCGGCGCCGTGCGTCGCTGGCAGTGACGCTGCCCGCCGGCACACCCGCCGGCGCCAGGCACACCTTCAGCGTAACGCAGAGCCAGGGGACAGCGGTGGTGGGGAGATTGGCGGTGGAGATCGAAACGCTCGCCTGAGCAGCGTCGCGTGTCGCTTGAACCCCCGTGCAAGTTTCAACGCCAGGCCGCAGAGGCGCAACGATCCGAACTGGAAGTTGCGTCTTTGCGGCTTGGCGTCTTTTTGCCAGGGATTGACCGCTCGCGACGCAAGGGGAGTGATCTTACTGGCGAGGCTCTTGCGCCCGCGCGCTGCGCTTGTAGTCCAGGAACTGATACCCGACCCCCCGCTCGGTCAGGATATACTTGGGGTTGGCGGGGTCGGGCTCGATCTTCTTGCGCAGGTAGTTGATGTAGAGCCGCAGCAACTGGTTGTCATCGCGGTACTCCGGCCCCCAAACTTTGGAGAGCAGCGTCTCCTGCGGCACGATCCAGCCGGCGTTCTCCACCAGGTGCATGAGCAGCTTGTACTCGGTGGGCCGCAGCTTGACCGCTTCGCCGCGCACGAGCACCGCGCGGCGGGGGAAGTCAATCGCCAGGTCATCATCAATGACCAATGGCTCGGCGGCGCCTGGCTTGCCCGGCTCGGCGCGGCGCAGCACCGCGCGGATGCGGCTGGAGAGCTCCCGCGGGCTGAACGGCTTGGTCACGTAGTCGTCGGCGCCCAGATCGAGCCCGCGGATGCGATCGTCCTCATCTCCCTTGACGGTCAACATGATCACCGGCACCGACGACGTCTCCCGGATGTGCGCCAGGGTTTCGTAGCCATCCAGGTCGGGCATCATCACGTCCAGCACCACCAGGTCGGGCATGTCATCGCGCACCCGCTCCAGCGCCCGCACGCCGTTATCCGCCTCGATCACCTCATAGCCTTCCAGGTCGAGGTTCATATGGACGAAGCGGCGCATGCGCGGCTCATCATCAACGACGAGGATTCGTTTCTTCATCAGGCTTTCTCCCAGCCACATCGCCCCCGCTCAATGGTCCGTCGTCTATCGTCCATCGTCCGCAATCGGCAGCGTAAAAAACACGGTCGTCCCCTTGCCCGGCTCGCTGCGCAGCCAGATGCGGCCGCCGTGCGCCTCGACGATGGAGCGGCAGAGGAAAAGACCCAGGCCTGCGCCCTGCGTGCTGCGCCGCAGGCTGGAATCCACCCGGTAAAACCGCTGAAACAGCTTGCTCTGCTCCGCATACGGGATGCCGATCCCCTGGTCGGCCACATAAATCGTCACGGACGCGCCATCACGCCAGCCGCCGATGCGAATTTCACCGCCGGCCGGGGCGTATTTGATGGCGTTGCTCACCAGGTTGTTGAGCACCTGGCGCAGCCGTTCGTCGTCGGCCGAGAGGGTCGGGAAGCCGTCCGGAAAGTCCAACTGGAAGCTATGTTTGTCGGTCTGGGTGCGGAAGTTCTCCACGACGCTGGCCGCCAGCTTCGGCAGCGACACGTCGCAGCGCTCCAGCTTGAACCCGCCCGCCTGGATGCGCGATGCATCGAGCAGGTTGTTGATCAAGCCGTTCAGCCGGTCGCTCTCCTCGCTGATGACCTGCAAGCCCTCCTGGAGCGTGTCGCCGTCCCAGTGTGCATCCTCGCGGGCGAGGGTGTTGGCGTAGCCCTTGATGAGCGCAACCGGCGTCTTGAGCTCGTGCGAGACCACCGAGACGAAGGTAGATTTCAACTCCTCCGCCTCGCGGAAGCGCGTAATGTCCACCACGTTCGCAATAATGTTGACCAGCCGGCCGTCGTCGTCGTACAGCGGCGAGTACGTGACGCTCACGGCGCTGCGCGTCCCGCCGGGTCGGGTGAGCACACCTTCAGAAACCAACGGTTGGCCGTCGGGGAAGGCGATTGCGCGCGGCTCGGCGCCGCACAGGTTGTCGCCGGTGACTTCGTCCAGGGCTAACACCTGATAACACGGCCGGCCGATGGCCTGCTCCGGCTGCCAGCCGGTCATGCGGCTCAGCGCCGCATTGAAAACCTGGATGCGCAGCTCCCCGTCCAGGATCATCACGCCGTCCGCACTATGTTGGATGATGGCGTCAAGCTGCCGCTTCTCTGCGCTCACCTGCTGGTAAAGCTGCGCATTCCGCACCGCGATGGCCGCCTGGTCGGCAAAACTGGCAAGCACATCCTCGTCATTAGTCGAAAAAGCAATCCCGCCGCTGCGGAAGAGATAGATCATCCCCAGCAAGCGCTCGCCGAAGAGCAGCGGCAGCGCGACCACCTGCTGCAGCGGCAGCCGGATGGCACGCGCCACCAGGTTCAGCCGCGCTTGAAGATCGGGGATGACGTACTGGGACGCTTGCAGCGGAAAATCGGTGAACAGCGGTGCGAAGCGCGAGAGCAAAGCCGCGGGAATCCCGAAATGGGCGTTGATCGCCAGCGTCGTTGACTGGCCGAGGCGCAGGGCGATCAGCCCGGCCTCAGCGCCGACGATCTCGCCCGCCTTGGTCAAAATCAAGCGCAGCAGTGACGGCAGGTCGAGCTGAGCGGTCATGGCGCGACTGATTTGCAGCAGATAATCGCGTTGACGGAGTTGATAACTGATCATGGGCATCTCAGCCCCATGATAGCAAAAAACGGGGAAAAATCAAAGACCTTGCCGAACTCCTACAGCCGGGCAAGGTCTTTGCGGTCACCAGCCGAAGCGTTCCTCACGCCACGGGTCGCCCTCCATGTGGTAGCCGTTGCGCTCCCAGAAACCGGGGCGATCACCCGCCATGAACTCGATCCCCCGCACCCACTTGGCGCTCTTCCAGAAATACTTTTTCGGCACCAGCATCCGCAGCGGATAGCCGTGATCGGGCTCCAACGGCTTGCCATCGTACAGGTAGGCCAGCATCGTGTCATCATCATCCAGAACGTCGAGGCCGATGTTGGCGGTGAACCCGAAATCGCAGTGGACCATGACGTGCGTGGCTTCCGGTTTGATCTTGACCCGGTGCAGCAGCTCCCGCCAGGGGATGCCGGTCCAAGTCGTGTCCAGCTTGCTCCAGCGGGTCACGCAATGGATGTCCACGGTCTGGGTCGCGCTGGGCAGCTGCATCAGTTCATTCCACGTCAGGCGCAGCGGCGACTCCACCAGGCCGAAGATGCGAAGGTCCCATGTCTTGAGATCCTTGTAGGCGGGCACCGAACCGTAGTGCAGCACCGGGAATTTTTCAGTGAGAAATTGACCGGGCGGCACCCGATCATCCACACTGCGGTCGGGCAAATTGACGACGCGCTTGAGGCGCTCGACATGCTTCAAGGGATTCTCAAACCGCATGGCTCCTCCAAAAAGAACATATACTCCGTTCGACTTGCCTCATTCTACCGGGATACCGGCAGCGGGTAAGTAAGGCTCTTTCCGAAGCCTGGCGGCGAAAATCGAGAAGTATGAGACGGCAGAGAAATCGGCTGTCAGCTTCTCAGAAGGCGGTGCGGATGAGGAGGTACCACGCAGAACGCCGGTCGCCCTCGCGGCCGTGCTGTGCCCAGCGCAAGGTGAAGTAGGGGGCGAAAGCGGCGATGTCGCCCGGCCCGACGCCCACTGTGTCGGCGCCATCCGGCGTCGCCGCCTGCGGATAGAAAGCATAGAGCAGGTAGGCGCCGCCGGTCTGCACATGTGCGGCCAGCGAAGCGCGATAGCCGGGCCGGCGCGCCGCGGGAAAGGAATGGAAGCAGCCGATGTCCAGGGCGAAGGTGGCCTGCACGTCGAGGAAATCCAGCGCCCCTACGTCGCCACGACAAAAGAACGCGGGCAGCCGGGCTGCCCGCGCCGCCCGCCGGCCGCGCGCCAGCGCGCTCTGGGCGAGATCCACCCCGATCACGCGGAAGCCGTGCGCCGCCAGGTAGCGGCTGCTCAGTCCGCTGCCGCAGCCGAGATCCAGCGCCCAGCCGGGCGCGAGCTCGCCCGACGCGACCAGCGCCACGACTTCAGGCGGCACAATGCCGGTGTCCCACGGGATGTCGCCGCTGAGATAGCGGTCATTCCACCATTCCGCCGAGCGAGATTCCGTCATAGAACGAAGCGCACCGGTCACAAGGAAAATTCAGCGAGCACCGGCAGATGATCGGAGGCCGCGGCCGCCGCGGCGCCCTCCCACCGCCGGCACGCGGTCAGGGCCGCGGCCCAAACGCCGGGCACAAATACATAATCTATCCGGCGCTCCGGTGCGGCCGCCGGCCAGGTTGGGCTCTCGCCGCTGCCGGCCAGATCATAGGCATCGCGATAGCCGGCCTTGCCCACCTGGGCCACCAGGTCGAACCGTGCCACAGGCCAGCCCTGGGCATCCTGGTAGGCCACCAGACGATCCAGCGCACCTGGCGCCGCATAGTCGGTCGCGGCGAGGGCATTGAAGTCGCCCATGAGCAGATGCGGCCGGGCGCGATCCCGCAGCAGCCAGGTTTGCGCCGCTTCCCACTGCTCCAGCCGAATCTGCTCCGAGCGGTGATCGAGATGGATGACGTAGGTCGTGAAAGGCGCACCGGACGGGAGGCGCACGCGCACTTCGAGCAAGCCGCGCTGGCCGTAGCTGGTCAGCGGGGCGAGATGGTGTGCGGCGTAGGCCAGGATCGGCCACCGAGTCAGGAAGGCGTTGCCGTAAGGGATGTCATCGGGCGCCGACGTGCGGGGGCGGGTTGCACCGAAGGCATAGTGCATGCCCAAACGCTGCGCCAGCACCGCCAGCGCGTGGCCGTCACCGGTGGGATAGGGGTGAAACACCTCGTTCAGCCCGACCATGTCGGCGCCGGTCTCGGCGATGGCCGCGGCCAGGAGCTGGACGTTCGGTTCACCAGCAGACGTCAGCCAGCCGTGAACGTTGTATGTCAGTACGCGCATCGCTTTCCGCTCCGCAAACAAATCGGGGCACAGTCAGCCGATGACCATGCCCCAGAACGGCGCTCTTTATGCAGCGGCAAGTTGAGGCCAGACCCAATCCACCACGAGCGGACGGTGATCCGATGCATGCGAGGTGGCGTGATGCGCCAATGCGTGCGCCACCCGCAGCCCCTGGGCCCAGCGCAACGGCATGAAAAGAAAGTCAATCCGCACCAGGGGGGACTGGGCGGGGAAAGTGAACCCCTGGCCTTCGCCCACGGTGTGAAAGGCGTCAGCGTAGCCGGCGCGGCGCATCATGCGCAAAACCGGCGGCAACAGCCGCCGCATGTGCGGTCCCAGGAACCCCGGCGTATTGAAATCGCCGACGAGGAAATGGGGGGCGTGATGTGTTTCGTGCCGAATCCGCTGCAACACGCCCTGAATCTGATGGAGCCGCGTGCCCTCGAATGCGTGATCCAGGTGCGTCACATAGGCCATCAGACCTTCTACGGGGCCGCCCGCAAGCGTTGCCCCCAGGAGCGATCGCTGTTTGGTGCTGGGCCACCGCGGGAGCAAGGTGTTGCAGACCTCTGCCAAGGGATAGCGGCTCAACAAGGCGTTCCCGAGCGGCCCGCGCCCGTAGAAACGCCCCTCCTCCCAGCCGCTCGGCCCGAACGCATAGACCATCCCCAGCTTCTCAGCCAGCTCGGCCAGCGGCGCATAGGTCCGCCGCCCCACCGTCACCGGGTGCACCACTTCATTAAGCCCGATCACGTCAGCGCCGGAGACGCGGATCACCTCGGCCAACCGGTCGAGGTCGAGCCGCCCATCGCGCCCGGCCCAACAGTGAATATTGTAGGTCATGAGCCTGACCGAAGCACCATTCTGATCGCCTGGCACAAAAACCACTCCCCCAAAAGTTGTGCGTCGAGCCAATTGCCTCGACGCACGAGACGCAAGTATAGCACGTCGCGATGGAGACGCAAATCCTGCCCACAGATGCTGTGCGCAAGCCTGTGGACAAGGTCGAGTTACCCACATCGGCGGCTTGGGCCGCGCCGGCCGGCATTTTGCCACATTCGCCCTTTCGGCACCGGGCTTTCTGCTATCCGGGGGAAGTCCCCGCGCTGCACCCTAGATATGGGGCATCGTCCCCCCTGAACCGCCGTGCGCCCAGGGGGTGCGTTATCCACGCATTATCCACGGGCGCTTGCCTGGCACTGAGCGGCCTATCTAGTGGCGGACACGGGGTAAGTAACCCAAATATGGGGGGCGATATCGCAACCCAAGAGCACTTATCCACATATCCGCAACGCCTACCACTACAATTCTAAATAGACTCCATCCTATAAATTGAGAGAAACGCTGAAATACCTTAATATCTAAAAAATCCGCTTGACAGGGCGCCGTTAACTTGCTATAGTGAAACCGCCATCAGGAAAGTGATCGGGAAAGAGAATCCGAAATACTCGACAGACTGACAGACATCGGCCAGACGCACAATCTGAAAGATGTCTCACGGGGATTCGAGAAGGTTGGAAGAACCGGTATGATCACCGGAATGATGGTAAGGGAGCCCCGAGAAATCAGACGGCAATTCCAGGCTCGAAAACATACCGGGGAACCGGAACTCTCGCCGGCCAAACAACCAGGGCTAACGTCTGGGCAGAAGACGTAAGGTCGAACAAGTTGCAGGCCCATAAGCGAGAAGACTAAGCGAGCCAGGAATCGGACGCCAAAATGGTTGCTTGGGGCCCCTGTGTTTAATCGAGCCGGCGCACGCTCCAGAGTGTGCGCCGGCTTTCTTGTGTCCGCTGTCGCCAGCCCTTAGGGGGCGTTCATGGGCGATTCTCCGGTTGAGCAGTAGTAGTCCCCCGGTGCGGAGGCGGTTTTGAGCCATTGCGGAAGCCGCGCAACGGACAGGCGCGGGATGCGTAAGGGGTTGAACTGCGAAACTAACGGCGAAGGGGCCAGCCCGCCGGTCGTGATCACCACAGCCTGCCAGCCGGCTTGCTGCAACTGCGGCAGTTGTTTGGGCGAAACCTTGTCGGGGACGGCCAGGGAGACGATGGGCTGGCCGGGCAGCAGCGCTTGCACCTGCGCCAGACTTCTGCTGACAGCCGGCACCAATTCCGCGGCGGAGAGCTGGTCCAACGCCCTGCCGGCATCACCGGCTGTGGGCAGAAGGCCGATTTCCATACCCCAGTCAGCCAGCAGCCTGAGCTTCGTTGCGGCCAGATCTGCATCCCCGAAGATCGGCTCGTCGCCGCGCACAAAGAAGGTGGCGCGCAGGGGCCAATCCGCTGGATGCTCGGCGTGGAAGGCCAGCAGCGTGCCCACCGCACTGTCCGGTTCAGCGGCGCCTCTGGCCGTCAGCGCGAAGTGCCCCGCGGACGAGCCATCGAACGTGAGCACTACCGGGCGTTTGCCGGCCGGCACCATGTCCAGCCTGGCAACGACCAGGTCCTGGAGATTGACTGGGTAGTAACCCGCGGTTAACAACGTCTCCAGATCGGCGCGCAGCTCGGCGGGGGAGCGGCTGTCGGCCGCACCGGCGGCGGAGATGTCGCCGTAGGCGATGATCGCCACTTTGCCGCGCAGGTTCGGGGTGCAGGCCGGGCTGGCGCTGACCAACGCCGCGCGGGTGTAGGTCACGGCCGGGTCCCACAGCAGCCAGCCGTGCGCCCCACCCTCGTGCGCCCCGCGCATCTGGCGTCGGATTTCGTCCGGCGTGTACGTGCGGCCATCAAAAGTGTAGTCCGGGAAATCCTGGAGCCAGGGCCGCACTTCGAGCTTCGGGTTGACTGCGCGGCCGCGCAGCAAGGTGTGCTCGGTGCTCTTGCGCACGACTTCGTAGGGATAGGCGATGGCGTTGCCGTAGCGTTCATCTTCGCCGGGCAGCCCGGTGGCGAAGGTCGAAGGGTAGACCATGGGGGAGATGACGTCGAGGTAGGGGGCCAGTGCTTCGATCTGATGCCCGATCCCCAGATCGCCTTCGACCCAGGGCGCATAGCCAAATATGTCGGCCGCGAGCTTGACCTTGAGTGGCTTGAGCGCCGCCTGCGCCTGTCGCAGCAGTCCGGCGATGGCCGCCGTGCGGTTTTCCTGCGTGTTGGCAAGTGCGAACTGCGCTGTCCCTACATTGCCGTCCGTGGGAAAGCGGACGTAGTCGAATTGCACTTCATCAAAACCCAGGCGGGCAGCCTCGATCGCCAGTGCCGTGTTGTAATCCCACGCGCCCCTGGTGTTGGGATCCACCCAGGCCATCCCCTCCGGGTCGCGCCAGATCTCTCCCGTCTGTCCGTTCGTCACGGCCCAATCGGGATAGGCCTGTGCGAGCAAGTTGTCTTTGAAGACCGGAATCCGAGCGATCAGGTACACGTCTCGGCGCGTGAACCAGTCAAGGAACGCGGCCGGCTCCTGCACCACCGCACCCTCCGCCGCGCCGATCTCCTGCGCCACCGGACTGCGTGTTGGGAAAGCAAGCTGACCGCGGTCACTTTTGAAGTCCATGACCACCGCATTCAGCTCGGTGTTCTCCAGCAGATCCTTGACGTGCTGAAGCAGCTCCGCGTTGCCCAGCGCGGCATAGGAAATGTAGATGCCTTTGATGTAACCGGTGCGATCCTGTTCGCGATCTGCGGGCAGCACCTTAACCGGGGCAGCCTCACCGGCTTGTGCGCCGCCCTGCGGGGAAGCGGACTTTTCGGGCGCAAGGGCAAGTGAGGCGCTGATAACGAGTAGCAGAAGTCCCAGGATGAGCGCGAGCGGCCAACGTCTAGTCGTCAAGAGGTGCTCCGGTGCCAGGTGTCAAGTTCTTGGCGATTATACACCAGAGGCCCTGGAATGACGGAAACGCGCCGGGCTGCACGCTTACAGGGTCTGGTCTCCCGTCGTTTGCGGCAGCGGCGCACTCCACACTTCGGGCCGCAGCTCGGCCACGAACGGCAGGTGGCGATACGCCTCGCGATAGTCCAGCCCATACCCGACAACGAAGCGATCGGGCAGGGCGAAGCCTTTGTAGCGCAACGGAATGTTCACCAGCCGGCGCTCCGGCTTGTCGAAAAGCGTGCAGACCTCCAGGCTGGCCGGGTTGCGGGCGCGCAGGAGGCGCAGCAGATAGCTCAGCGTCAGGCCGGTGTCCACCACGTCCTCCACAAACAGCACGTGCTGCCCCTCGACGGATTCATCCAGGTCTTTGATGAGCTTGACCGGGCCTTTGGCGCGGCCGCCCGGCGCATAACGCGAGATCGCCATGAAGTCCAGCCGCGCCGGGATGGTCAACGCACGCGCCAGGTCGCCCATGAAGAACACGACGCCCTTCAGCACACCGACCAGCAGTGGGTTGCGCGCGGCAAAATCCCGGCTGATCTCGGCGCCTAATTCGGCGATGCGCTGGCGGAGGTCGGCCTCGCTGAAGACGACCCGCCCCAGGCCGCGGGTGAGCTCGGTGTCAGAAACGGTCAGTGAAGTATTCATCGCTACAACTCATTGTGCAACAGGCTGGGGTCGTCAATGCCGAATTTGACCATCAGCGCCCGGATGTCCCCGCGCTTGAACAGCTTGATTGCAATCTCCGGGTGGAGCTCCCGCAGACGCCTGATCTTCCGGTTCTTGTGCCGGATCTGGTTCGGCAGCATTGTGGTCAGTTCCACGAACAGATCCTGGTCGGGCAGATAGAAGTCCGGGCTAAATGCCTCAACGATGCGGCCCTGGGCATCGTGCTCCAGGACGAAGGTGCGCGGTTCATATTCCCAGGGGATGCCATAGAAGTCCAGGATGCGCGCGAACTCGGCCTCGATCGGGTGCGAGAAGGCGGGCGGTGCGGTCAGCGACATTCGCAGCCTCCCGCTGTTTCTTGCCGCGCCGCCCCTTCGGCAGTGCGGCTCAAACGTTCAGCCGCCAGGCACACCAGGTCCACCGCTGTCGCCGCGTCCAGGTGCGCCAGGTTCAACGCTAGGTCGTAGGCCCGCAGGTCGTCCCAGCGGACGCCGAAATGCTGTTTGTGGTAGCCGGTGCGGGCGGCATCGGAGGCGGCCACACGCGCCGCGGCCGCCTCGGGTGAGATGCCGCAGCGCACTGCCACGAGTTGGATGCGCTGCTCCAGCGGGGCGGAGACCCGCACGTGGAGCACGCCCGGCCGGTTGGCCAGCACCGCCTGGCCCCCGCGGCCCATGATCAGCACGTCCCCCTGCGCCGCCAGATCCTGGATGACATCGGTGATCTTCTGCCGGTAGAACGCCCGCGCCGCCGCGCGGGGCTTGACGCCGAGCAGCCCGAGCTCGTCAATCTCGGCCAGGGCCACTTCGGGCGCACCCGCTTCCTTTGCGGCGCGGTTGATCAGCTCCCGGCCGACCAGACGCAGACCGAGCCGGTCGGCCACGCCGCGCGCGATGTCATCGCCGCGGCTGCCCATCTCGCGGGAGAGGGTGATCACTGGCATGTGCACCTCCCTTTCAAGAAACTGGCGGGACAGATCCTTCGGCCTGCCGCCCTTGCGCGGCACAC
>CAZYGI010000038.1:31826-35836 GCA_964647255.1 uncultured Anaerolineales bacterium
CGCGGCACACCGCTGTCAGGGACTCGGCCTCAGGATGACAGTTGGACGGTTCTTGTACGGGCGCATCCCGCTGCGCAGGGATGGCAGTCCAGTGGCGAAGGCATCCCTCTTTCAAGAAACTGGCGGGACAGATCCTTCGGCCTGCCGCCCTTGCGCGGCACACCGCTGTCAGGGACTCGGCCTCAGGATGACAGTTGGACGGTTCTTGCACGGGCGCCTCCCGCTGCGCAGAGATGGCAGTCTTTTGGCGGAGGCATCCCTCCGTGCTGGAGTTTACCCCTTGCGCAGCCGGTCCGCCAGCCCTGAAAAGCGTTCCTTCGCCCGGTCGTTTCCCACCGCAATCGCGATAGCGCGCGGGGAGCCGACGAGCACCACCAGCCGCTGCGCCCGGGTGACCGCCGTGTAAAACAGCGTGCGCTGCAGCATCATGTAGTGCGCGGGCAGCAGCGGGATGACCACCGCCGGAAACTCGCTGCCCTGCGCCTTATGCACGCTGACGGCGTAGGCGTGCACCAACTCGTCCAACTCAAGATAATCGTAAGGCACGATCCGATCATCCATCCGCACCGTGACGATCTGCTCCTCCAGGTTAATGCCGGCGATCTGGCCCAGGTCGCCGTTGAACACATCCTTGTCGTAGTTGTTGCGAATCTGCATGACGCGGTCGCCGACGCGGAACGTGCGGCCGCCCGTCTGCCGCTCGGCGGCGCCCGGCCGGGCCGGGTTCAGCGTCTCCTGCAGGCGCTGGTTGAGCGCGGCCACGCCCACTTCCCCGCGGTGCATCGGGCTGAGCACCTGGATCTCGTCGGGGCGCAGGCCGAACTTGCGCGGGATGCGCTCGGACACTACTTCGACCACCCGGTCGGCGGCCCGCCCCGCGTCCTCCTCCCGGAAGAGGAAGAAATCGGTCGCGCTGCGATTGTCCAGCACCGGCATCTGGCCGTGGTTGATCCGGTGCGCGTTGGTGATGATGTAGCTGCCCTCCGGCTGGCGGAAGATCGCGTCGAGGCGGATGACGGTTGAGGCTGAGGTTGAGACCAAGACGCGCTCGGCCTCAGCCTTAACCTCGTCTTCGATCGCCTCGATCACATCGTGCAACACATTCCCCGCGCCGACGCTGGGCAGTTGGTCAATGTCGCCGACGAGCAGCAGATGCGCGCCGGCCGGGATCGCCTTCAGCAGGTGGTTGGTCAGCAGCAGGTCGAGCATCGAGGCTTCGTCAACGATGACCAGGTCGGCCTCCAGCGGGTTCTGCTCGTTCCGCTGAAAAGTCATGCCTTCCGCCGGCTTGAACTCCAGCAGGCGATGGATCGTCTTCGCCGGCCGGCCCGTGGCCTCCGCAAGCCGCTTGGCCGCGCGGCCGGTGGGCGAGGCGAGCACGACCCGGCTGCCCGCGGCCTCCGCCAGGCGGAGGATCCAGCGCGTGCAGGTCGTCTTGCCGGTGCCCGGGCCGCCGGTGAGCACGGTCACGCGCGTGGTCAGCGCGGCCTGGACGGCCTGCATCTGCTGCGCGGTGAGCGTGACGGCGGCACCGCCCTCGTGCGCCAGCACCGCGAAGGCCGCGGCCCAGTTGAACGCCCGGAACGCGGCCAGCCGATCCTCCGGCGCCTCCATCAGCCGGCGCAGCCGGTGGGTGACGCCGATCTCCCCGCGGTAGAACGGCGTCAGGTAGACCGGCCGGTCCTCGGATAGCGCCAACGGTGAGCCGGCCGGCAGCGGGTCGTCCACCCACACCTGCTCGCTCTCCCGCAGGCTGGCGATGCCGTCGAGCGCCTGCGAGGCGGTCACTTGCAGCAGCTCGGCGGAACGCTTCGCCAGCTCCACCGACGGCAGGTAGACGCTCCCCTCGTCGGCCGCCTGGCCCAGGACGTAGGCCACCCCCGCGGCCACCCGCTCCGGCGCGTCCGCGGCGATGCCCAGCTCGCGGGCGATCTTGTCCGCGGTGATGAAGCCGATGCCGTACACGTCCCGCGCCAGCCGGTAGGGATCGTTACGCACCACCGTGATGGCATCATCGCCGTACTGTTTGTAGATCTTCACCGCCAGCCCGGTGGAGACGCCGTGGCTCTGCAGGAAGAGCATCACCTCTTTGATGGCGCGCTGCTCGGCCCAGGCGCGGGTGATGATCTCGGCGCGCTGCCGGCCCACGCCGAGCACCTCTCGCAGCCGCGCCGGGCTTTCCTCGATCACCTGCAAGGTGTCCAGCCCGAACTTGCGCACGATCCGCTGGGCGGTGACCGGCCCGATGCCCTTGATGAGCCCGCTGCCGAGATACTTCTCCAGCCCGGCGATCGTCGCGGGCAGCACGGTGCGCACCCCCTCGGCCTTGAACTGGCGGCCATACTGCGGGTGGCTGCTCCAGGCGCCCGTCAGCAGCACCGACTCGCCGACGTTGATCCCCAGCATCGGGCCGATCACCGGGACGGTGTAGCTCGCGCCCTCGGGCGTGAGCTGGGCCACGGTGTAGCCGGTCTCCTCGCTGTGGTAGGTGATGCGCTCGATGATCCCGCGCAGGGTGTCGGTCACGGTGTTCTCCCTGCCGGGCATTTTACCAGACCGGGCGGGATGCGCAACATGCCGTTGTTGCTTGACAAGCACAGACGAGTATGATGGAATCGTGGGGGCAAGCCTTGCGCCTGCCCACGGGCCGACTGCAAGGTACATCCTTGGTGTAAGGAGGACGAGATGACAGTGTTTGCTGCCAAAGTGACGCCCTGCGGTGTGCTCGTGCCGCATGCGCTGATTGCGACCCGGGGCAATATCCGTGAGGTCGAGATCGAAAAGCGCGCCGACGCGCTGGTGATCCGTCCTACGCCATCCATGACCGCCGCGCTGCGCGGCCGATTACTCGATAAGATGCGGGCTGCGGGCTTATAACCCCAACAAGTCTCCTTAACCGACGCCACATCACCCTATCCCACGCCTCACAAACCCGTTTGCGCGGCAGAAGAACGCGCATACTCCCCCACCGGCCACTCCGCATACAGCGCCTCGGCCTGGGTCAGGATGTAGGTCAGGAACGGGTCGAGATCTTCGGCCCGGACGTTGCGGCGGCGGAGGGTGCGTTTGACGGCCGCCTGCACCGCGGCCTTCACGTCCGCCCGATGCGGCTCGGTCCAATCCACCTTGAGGTTGCGTTTGATCGTGCCCACCACGTCGTGGATCAGATCCCGCAGGTACGTCTGGTCGTAGAGGCTGGCGAAGTTCTGCGCCACAGCGTCATAGAACGCCAGCTCCTCATCGCTCAGGCCAAGCGCCTTCGCCCGCCTCTCGTCAGCTTCCATCTCGCGGCGGATCTGGAGCATCACCTGCACGACCTCGGCCGCATCAATCAGCCGGTTGTGGTAGGCTTGCAGCGTCGCTTCGAGCAGCGCCTGGAAGGAGCGCGCTCGCGCCAGGTTGCGCCGACGTCGCGCCAGGATCTCATCCTCGACGAGCCGCTGGAGCAGCGCCAACCGCAGGTTCTCGTGGGGCTGATCCTTGAAGCTTTGCAGGAACGCATCGTCCAGGATCGAGATGTCGGGGCGTTCGATGCCCGCCGCCCGGAAGATGTCCACCACACCTTCCGGCTCGATGCTGTCGTCCACCAGGTCGCGCACCGCACGTTCGATCTCCCCCGTTGGCTTGTGGCCGGCCACCGTCTTGACGATCTGCTTGCGCACGCGTTGGTAGAAGATCACCTCGTCGGCATAGCCGTGACAGTCGTCCCGGTGCTTGACCAGCAAAAACGCCGAAGAGAGCCGCGCCTCGGCCTGCAGAAAACTGTCGCGCAGCGCCTCGTCATCGGCCAGGCAGCCGTAGGCCAGCGCGTAGCGGTCTTCCAGCGCGATCCGGCTCAGGCGCCGCCAGCCGCCGAAGTCGCACCCCGCGGGCAGGATTGTGGCGATGGCCGCCAGCTCGGCCATGAAGAGCGGGACGGCCGCTTCGGCGATGCCCGGCGCGATCTCGCCCTGGCCGCCGCCCTGGGTGTACTGCGCCGTCGCCTCGCGCAGTTGGTCGCCGATGCCGAT
>CAZYGI010000039.1:0-19688 GCA_964647255.1 uncultured Anaerolineales bacterium
GAGCCCAGCAGCGAGAACCACGGCGTCCAGATGTGCGCGGGGATCAGGTGGCAGCGAGGATCGGTCTCCAGCACGATCTCCAGCAAGTCGCGCGAATCCAGGCCGAGGATCGGCCGGCCATCGGACCGGATGTTGCCGATCCGTTCCAGCCGGGCCTGGAGTTGCTCCAACGCGCCGAAGGACGGCGCGAAGACGATGTTGTGGACCTTGCGCGTCCTGTCCCCGCGCTTGTAGATGTTGCTGATCTCCCCGCCGAGGATGAAGCGCACCGGCGCGTGACACGCCGGCGGCACATCCCGCTCGACCGCTGCCGCCAGGTCGGCGCGCAGCCGGTAGAGGCCATCCTCGGCTGGTGCAAGCTTCTCGCGCATCTCAGCCAGCCAGCCGGGGTGGGCAATGTCGCCTGTCCCCACCACCTGGATGCCCTTGAGCTGCGCCCAACGGGTCAGGTGCTCGAAGGTCAGGTTTGCGCTGGTGGCGCGGGAGAAGTGGGAGTGAATATGGAGGTCGGCGACGAGTTTCATGACGGTCATTATACGTGAATTACCATGATCCGTCTACCGCATTCAAAACCAAGGGTGCGCAGATTTCACGTGGGGGGAGCGTTCCCAGAATCAGGCCTTTAGGCAGTCAGTCTAGGTGCACCGGAAGACCGGCTAACCCTAAAAAGAATTGCGCACAGCCCCGATTTCGGTCTTGGGACAACACTGCCTCGAAGCGAAACTCGATCCCGGCTGCCGCGGGGCTGATTGGGTTCCCTGGCGTTTGCCGTCTTGCGCCGATAGGCATTAAGATGGGCGCCATGAGTTCGCCTTCACGCTTTGTGGCCTTGCGCCATCGCGACTACCGGCTGGTGTGGACCGGCCAGTTCGTGTCCATCATCGGCACGCAGATGCAATTCATTGCCATCAACTGGCATATCTATCAGCTCCTGCAGGGCGCGACGCTGTCGTTCGATCTGTTCGGCCGCCAGATCACCTTGGGCACGCAGGCGTTAGGCTTGGGCGGCGTGGGCCTGGCCCGCATCGTGCCCATCGCCCTCTTCGCCCTGCTCGGCGGCAACCTGGCCGATGTGGTGAACCGGCGCAAGCTGTTGGTCTGGACCAACGGCGCGGCCGCTTTGTTCGCCGGCGTGCTGGCGCTGCTGAGCTTCACCGGTAAGGAAAGTGTCTGGACCATCTACCTGTTGACCGCGGCCGGCGCGGCAACGTCAGCCTTCTCCGGCCCGGCGTTTCAGTCAATCATCCCCAACCTGGTGCCGGCGGAGGATTTGACCAACGCTATCAGCCTGAACTCGCTGATGCGCCAGATCGCCACCATCGCCGGGCCCGCGCTGACGGGCATGGTGATGGTGGCGGCCAGCATCGGCTGGGTCTACGCGATCAACGCGCTCTCCTTTGCCGCGATCGTAGCCGCGCTGCTGGTGATCCGCTACCGCGGCCGGGCGGCCGCACCTGACGCCGGCCTGGGCTGGCCGGCGATCGTCGAGGGCTGGCGTTTCGTCCATGAGACGCGCATCATCTGGGGCAGCATGCTGCTGGACTTTTTTGCAACCTTTTTCAGCTCGGCGACCACGCTGCTGCCCCTGATCGCGGGGAAAGTGCTGGGTATGGGCGCCCAGGGCTACGGCATCCTGGCCACGGCCGACGCCGTCGGCGCGCTGCTGGCGGGGCTGATCGTCTCAATGCGCCGGGACATCCACCGCCAGGGCGCGGTGCTGCTGGGCAGCATTGCCTTCTACGGCCTTGCCACGGCGCTGTTCGGCCTGTCCACCAGCTTTGTTCTGAGCTACCTGTTCTTTGCCCTGGTCGGCGCCAGCGACACCGTGTCCACCATCATTCGCCAGACTTTGCGCCAGATGATGACGCCCGACCGGTTACGCGGCCGCATGACCGGCATCAACCAACTCTTCTTCATGGGCGGGCCGCAGTTGGGCGAGCTGGAGGCCGGCCTGGTGGCCTCGGCGCTGGGCGCGCCTTTCGCGGTCGTCACCGGTGGGTTAGCCACCATCGCGCTGACCGCCTATGTCGCCTGGCGTTACCCCACCCTGCGCCGTTACACCCGCGCCACCCTGGCCGAAGAGCAGGCGCGCTCCCTCCGCGCAGAGGCATGAGCAAGAGACTAAAACGCTTTCGATGTTCCTACCCGAATGAGCTGCCTGTCATCCATCAGCCGCGCAAGGTCAGATAGAAGAAATCCCGATCATCGGGAAGTAAAAATTGCCCTGTGTTTCCGACCATCTGAGCGATCAATTTGTGTGCCGTAATCGGCAGCTTAACCGGCTGTTTGCCGAGATTGAGAGTCTGCGGCGTGTCGTCAAACGTTACGAAGCGTTCGTAAGTCTGGTTGACGTCGAGCTGCATCGCATCGCTGGCGCCGGCCGCAGATAGTGCGCGCGTCAGCGTCTCCACGGAAAGCGCATTACCCGCAGCATAAATCAACCACCGCCGCCCAGGCGTGAGTCCCAGGCCTGAACGCCAGATGAACACCGTACCATCAAGCGCCGCCCCCCAGTGGATCGTGTTGGCCGTCTTTATGACCTCTGGGTTCACCGTACCGCCTTCGATCAGCGGTGGGTTGTTCTGACGCCAGGCCACCCACGCCGTGCTCGTCACGACGCCCCGCCCCCACGCGCCGATGTGCGGCCTACCCTCCGCATCTACGGCGACCGTCGCCATGCCATTAATCGGCGGGAGCCAGACGGTCCCGTCGGTCATCATGCCGTAGTGGCCGTGGATCGCCTTGAAGCCGCCGTTCCAGGCCGCCAGGAGCTTTGAGCCGGCCTGCGCCTCGGCCGGGATTGCGCCGGTGCGCAGACCGCCACCCGGCACGCTGCTGGCGGGTTCCGTGGTTCCGACCACGATGTGCAGTTGGCTCCGGTCCAGGTCCATCGCGACCAACGCCACCTGCGCATAAGGTCGAGACGGATCGGGGCGAAAGATAGTCGTCCAAAGAAGCGCGGGTTGATCGGCCGGCTGTCCCAGGGTCTGGAGCGGTTGCCACTGACCTTCTCCTGCCAGGATCGTGTTGGTGATAATCGGTGTAAGCGGCTGCAAGGGTTCGGGCGTGGCCGTCACGACTGGCTGGACAGGTTCCAGGCGCGCGGGCAGAGACACCGCGACTGGGCGACCGGCGCGCTTGGGCGCCGGTCCCGGCTGTGGCGTCGCTTGGCCGAGAAGGGGTGCAGATCGCACCACGATCGGTTCTCGGCCACCGGGGTTGGGTGTCTGAATACCAGGTGGCATGACCTGGCGGCTCGCGTTGGAGGTCGGTGCACCTGGCATCAAATCGGCGGCCAATGTCCAGGTTGAGGCTTTGCCCGTCAACTGATAGGTTAGCCGTGTGAAGTAATCCGCGGCTCGATAATAGGTGCTCTCGACCGCGGCAACCGGCTGCGGGCCGACGATGTTCCGCACCCAGTCAACCGCGTCGGTCACCGTTTGAGGTTGCACCTTCAGGAGCACCGATCCGGTGACAGCTATTCCCAGGATGACCACGCCGAGCAGTACAGCAATCAAACCCAATCGGCGTTTGCGCCGCGCAGCCGACCATGCCATGGCGTTCCACCTCACCACTCAACAAGAACGGGCTCCCATACCCACAACCGGCGGCATGGGGCCCGTGCGACCATCGTGCGGGATAGTTCTCAGTACTCCAGCAACTTGGGCAGATCCTTCGCCTGCCCCACCCAGTCCTTAACCTCATCCAGGGTCGGCATGCGGCCGGCAAGCTTCTGCGCCGTGTTGATCTCGACCAGCTTCGCATGCAGGTTCTCCGGCACGCGATGGGCAAGTTCCTTGACGGTGTCTACGCCGGCGTTTTCCAGCAGATCGGCGAAGACCTTGCCGATGCCGTGAATGCGCGCCAGGTCGGCCCGGTTGGCCGCTTCCAGGATTTCAGCCGCCTTGACACCCGCGGCCTTCGCCAGGTCGGCGCGCGCCTGCGGCGTCTTGGCCTTTTCCAGGAGATGATCGCTGTGTTCGATGCCGTGCTCCTGGAGTTTTGATGCCAACTCCGCGGTCATACCCCTGATCTCTACTGTTTTCACACGCATGTTATCCTCCCACTCGGAATGTGTGCCGGTGGCACGTCCCCTACTTCTTGCCGAAGAGGCCGCCTAACCCCTTCGCAACATCGCCCACGCTGCCGAGCGCACCGCTCCCGCCCGCCAACAAACCTTCAATTTGTCCGGCGATGGGCGCCGGGAGCTTTTGCTTGAGAAAGTCCAGCACCGTGCTCACTGCGGCACGCGCCTGGTCCGTCGAGATGCCTGCCTTTTGCGCTACGAGGTTGGCGAGTTCGTCCATGGTTAATCTCCTTCTGCTTCTTGAATGGTTGAGGACTGTCGTCCGATCAACTTCACCACGCCTGGCTGGTGTTGCCCAGGTTGTCCTGCCAGGTCGGCGCCCACAGCAGCGCCACCAACTGCACCGTCACGTCGGTCTTCTTGGGACGGAGTGTGATCGTTTCAAAGGTTTCGTTCTGCGGGTCCATCTTGGCTTGCAAGTCGGCTGCCTCCTGGTTGAACTGATCCTGCAAATCCTGCAACTGCTGCTGGAACGTCTGCAAGTCTTGTTTGGTGCGCGTCACATCCTGCTGCTGCTGAACCGAGCGGCCGACCCCACGCGCGGTGGTGGCGGCATGGCTGAGTGTGCTGCGGCTGACCGTCGAGCGTCCGCCGCCCAAGAACGCACCCAACAACGTTGAACCAAGCGAGATGGCGGTCTGCAGCTCAACGCCATGCGCCTGGGACGCCTCACGATCCACGGCCTCCTGGGCGCGACGCACCTTCTCTTGCGCGGACGCGATCTTGGCGGCGTACTTCTGGCGCAAGTCCGCAGTGCTTTGATCGCGCTGCTCGCGGAAAGCCTGCTGGAGGCGCAGTCGGAAATCCTTCTCCGATTCACCGGGTTTGGAGACCTGCCCTGAGCTGGGGCTGCGGAAAAGATCAAGCTTGGATTGCGCGTAAACCCAACCGCCGAAATCGCGCGCCCAAAGCGGATAATTCTTCGCCTTGCCGCCTTCAGCCGGCAGCGTATCAAAAGCCGCTCCGCGCGCAGGGGTCCGCTCCAGATCACTCACCGCAAAGCTCGCCTCCTGCGCGTCATCCCAGTTCACCGGGACCGCCTGGTCAGTGATCGCCGTGAAGTAGGCCAAGTTTTGCGTCACATCCGCGCCGCTCTTGGTGTCCAGGAAGCGCACCTTTGCCGCACCGATGACCATCGGCTGATAGAGCAGCGATTGGCCCGCGTCCGGCCGGCCGCGCACCGGGACGAAGAACTGCTGCAAGTCGGGCGGCAGGGTCGGCTGTAAACCGCCGGATGCAACTGGCGCAGCCGCGGCCGGCGCAGTCGCCGGCGGCAAGGTCGTCGGTCGCGCGCCCGCAGGTGGCAAGGTCGGCGGCCGCGCGCCAGCGGGCGCCGGCGCCGGAGCAGCAGACGCCGCGGTGCTCGGCACGGATGTCGCCGCAATCCCCTGGGCGGCCTTGTACGGATCCATCAACGTCTTGATCTGCTCACGGGTCAACGGCCCCCGGAGATATGAAAGGCTCCAACGCGTCTGGAAAACAACCGGCACATCCTGGTGCGTGTTGTTCATCAGAAACACGCGATTACCGAGCCCCGAAATGACCGTGTCCATCTTCGCCCGATCGAACGAGGCGCCGGCGGCGGTTGCGGCGCCTTCCAGCCCATCCATCAGCCGCGCCTTGTCGCGCTCGGTCTGCAAGCGGCCGACAAACCAGGTGCCGGTGTTGGACAGCCCCTTGTAATCCAGGTCAATCGGGTTTTGTGTGGCGAGCACCACGCCGAGGCCAAACGCCCGGGCCTGCTTGAGCAGCGTCAGCAGCGGGAGCTTGGAGGGCGGGTTTTGGATCGGCGGGAAGTAGCCAAAGATCTCATCCATGTAGAACAAAGCGCGCAGGCTGGTGGTGCCGGTCTGTGTGCGAATCCAGCCCAGGATTTGGTTCAGCAGCAACGAAACAAAGAACATGCGCTCGGAATCGCCGAGGTGCGCGATGGAGAAGATCGCCACGCGCGGCTTGCCCTGCGGTGTGTGCAGGATGTCGCCGATGTCCAACGGCGCGCCTTCCAACCATGAGCTGAAAGTCGGTGACGCCAGCAAGTTATTCAGCGCCATCACCAGGCTGAAGCGATCCTTCGACGGATAGAACGACTCCAGATCCAAGACGCCGATGCGCGTGACCGGCGGGTTCTGCACCTGCTGGATCAACGTCGCCAGGTCCAGGTCTTGCCCCTGCTTCCAGTTTTGCCCGACGATGGTGGACAGCAAGATGTGCTCACGGCTCTGCAGCGGGTCGGCGGCAATGCCGGCCAACCCAAGCAGGCTGGAAACTGTCGTGCTGATGCGGTTTTGGAAGAGCTCCCCATCCTCACGCACCTGGTCCGGCGGGACCGCGAAAGATTTGAGGATTGAAATCGGGATGCCCGCATTGCTGCCCGGTGTGTAGATGACAAACTCCGCCGCGTTGCGCAAGCGCTGGATGCGATCGCCGCTCTCGCCCCAATCGCCCAGTCCCTTCTGCCACAGCGCGGCCTGCTGCGCCGCAAAATCCGGGATGGAGAGGCCCTTCTTGCTGGCATCATCCTCGTTGACCCAGGGCTGGAAATCCTGCCCCTGAAGCTGGGGGAAAGTCAGCAGCAGATCGGCCAGATCGCCTTTCGGGTCCACCAGGATGGAGGGGATGCCGTCAATCGCCGCCTCTTCGATCATGTCAATGCACAGCCCCGTCTTGCCGCTGCCCGTCATGCCGACGACGACAGCGTGCGTGACCAGGTCCTTGGAATCGTAGAGCAGCGCATTGTCGAGCAGCTTCTTGCCGCTCAAGTCGTACTCCCGACCCAGATAGAAAACACCCAGCTTCTCGTAATCCTGCATTCCCATTCCTCCTTGCGGGCTTTACAAAGTGCGCTAGCGGTTTTCGCCGCGCTCAGCCGTGAAGACTGAACAAGACATATGCGATGAAGATGCCCAGCGCAAAGGCCGCCAACGTCAGCAGCCCCACCAGCAGGTCGCCGCGGGTCGCGCTCACTTGCCCGTCGCGGTTCTCGTGCCCGCCAAGACGCAGTCCACGCAAAATCATGGCGAGCAAAAGGCCCAGCAAGAGACCCAGCAAGAGGGGCGCAACCGGTAACGACGCCATTGCTTACTCCCGACCTTCAGTCTCGGTTCAATCTGAGAATCGCAATTATAATACCAGTGGGAAGGGCAATCCGTCCTTACAGGAAACCAAAGGGGAGCTTAAGACGACCTTAAGGCGAGTCGAAGGGGGAGCGGGACAGTCTCCCGCCGGCGCGCGGCGCTCAGTCGGATGCAGGGAGGGCAGGGAGCCAAATGGTGAACCGGCTGCCGGCGCCGGGGGCACTGGTGACTTCCAGCCGGCCCGCGTGCGCAGCGATCAACTCGCGCGCGATGCTGAGGCCGAGCCCCATCCCCTGGGGGAAACGCCGGTTCACCTGGCCGCGAAAGAACGGGGTGAAAATCTCCGTTTGTTCTTGGGGTGCAATGCCTGTGCCCGTGTCAGCGACGCGCAGCCATACCTGGGCGTCTTCGCAGCCGGCACTCACGGTGACGGTCCCGCCGCGGGGCGTGAATTTGATCGCATTGCTGAGCAAGTTGCCGAGCACCTGCCCCAGGCGATCGTCGTCAGCCTGCACGATGGGCAGGGCCTCCGCGCTCTCGGCCTGCCAGTTCAGACCGCGCTGTTGAGCAAGCGCGCGCCAGGGTGAGAGGGTCCCCGGCAGCCATTCGTTCAAGGACAACGGACGCAGATCCAGTTTCAGCGTCCCGGTCAGATTTGCGTACAGCAGGGCCAGATCTTCGATCAAGCGTTGGAGCTGTCCCATCTGACCGTCAATGCCATCCAGCAGCTCCGTTCGGAACGCCTGATCGGCGTCGGCGCCCCGCTGCAGAGCCTGAAGCGCTGAGCGCATGGCGCCGAGCGGCCGGCCCAGCTCGTGCACAAGGTTGGCCAGCAGATGCTGGCGGTCTTCCTCCAGCGCGTGGAGCCGTTCAACTAACGCATTGAACGACTGAGTCAGGGTGCGCAACTCTTGCGGACCGGCAGTCGCGACCGCCATCAACTGGCGACTGTCGGCCATCTGCTGGACGGCCCGGGTGACCTGACCGAGCGGACGCGCCAGATCCAGCGCCAACACCCAGCCAATGCCCGCGCTGAAAACCAACGCCAGGATCGAAATTACGGCGATCCAGTTCCGCAACCACCTGAAGCGTTCATAAACGTTTTCGAGCGAATACGTGAGACGAACAAATCCCACCGTCGGGCCCTCGGCGGTCACGGCCACAGGATAAAGCGCCTCCGCAACTTGATTGCCCAAACGCTGGCTGTACTCAGTATGTACGGTCGGCTGTCGCCCCAGATCGCCTGGAGTGAGGTCCGGCGGGATCTGGCCCAGAAGATCGCGCTCGGCCGGGTCCTCCGACCCCAACAAACGGCCGTCGGTCGCCAGGAAACTGACGCGTCCCGCGGTGCTCCGGCTGAACTCAGCGGCGAAGGTGTTCGCCTGCGCAGGATCGCTCCAAATCTGGGGGTAGGGCGCGGCCAATTCTGCCACCAACGCGGCCTGATTGATCAAATCCTGGCCGACGCTGGGCAGCACCACGCGAGTCTCCAACATGTAGACCAGGGCGATGCCCATGATCGGGATGATGAGCAACGGCAAGAGCAGATGGCTGAGGATCAGGCGGCCGCGCAGACTGCGGAGCATCAGGCCTCCACAGGCGACAACTTGTAGCCAACACCGCGCACGGTGAGGATGCGCTGCGGGGCGTCGGGGCGCAGCTCAAGCTTTTCGCGCAGCCAGCGAACATGGACGTAGACCACCTGTGGCTCCCCGTTGTACTCAGCACCCCAGACGCGTGCCAGCAGTTCATCAATCGGCACCACTCGCCCGGCCTCAAGCGCCAACACGTGCAGCAGATCGAACTCGCGCGGAGAGAGTACGAGGGCTTGTCCGCCGACGGTCACCGTATGTCCTTCAGGATCAATGACCAAATCGCCCACGGTCAAGCGGCGAGGCGCCTTCGGCCTCGCTGAGGGCTCCACGGCGCGGCTGTGTCGGAGCGCCACCTTGACGCGGGCCAGCAGCACATCTAAATCAAAAGGTTTTGTGATGTAATCATCGGCGCCCAGCTCGAGGCCGAGCACCTGATCCAGTTCGCGACGCCGCGCCGTCAGAAAAATGACCGGCGCATCGAAATGCTGGCGAAACTGCTTAAGCGCCTCCAGGCCGTCCATGCCCGGCAGACCGATGTCGAGCAAGACCAGATCGGGACGATCCTGCCCGGCGATGGAGAGCGCATCTTCGGCTTGGGCTGCCGTGCTGACCCGATACCCAGCCTGCTGCAAGTTGAAAGCTAGGCTGCGCCGAAGCAGCGCATCATCATCCACGATCATAATATGCGGTGACATGATCCTTCCAGGTCCCGGATCTAGATGTTGTGAAACGCAGTCTCCGAGTCTACAACCATGTTGGTTTCCAGTGAACTGATTCAATCGCATTATATGCGAAGCGAAGTGATTCGTCCACCACGTCAAGTTGGGGCTTGACTCTCCCCCCGCGGGAGGGTGTATAGTATGGCCAACGCTGCCGGCCGGCGGTGCGTGGACATCGGGAGAGGTGGGATGCTGAAGATCGGGGAGTTCTCGAAGTTGGCGCAGGTGTCCGTGAAGACGCTGCGCTACTACGATGAGCTGGGGCTGCTGCGGCCCGACTGGGTGGACCGCTACACGGGCTACCGTTACTACTCGCTGGGGCAACTGCCACGGCTCAATCGGCTGCTGGTGCTGCGCGAGCTGGGCTTTTCGCTGGCGCAGATCGAGCGGCTGCTGCGGGAGGATCTGCCGGCTGGCGAGCTTCAGCGGCTGCTGAAGCTGCGGCAGGCCGAGATCGCGCACCAGGTGCAGGCCGAGCAGGCCCGGCTGGAGCGGGTAGCCGCCCGGCTGCGCCAGATCGAGCAGGAGGGATGCCAGCCGCGCTACGAGGTGCTGGTGAAGCCGCTCCGGCCGCAGTGGGTGGCCGGCATCCGCGACACGGTCGCCAGCTACCGCGACATCGGCGGGCTGATCGGCGAGCTGTGGCGCTACCTGGACGGCTGCGGGGCCGCGGCCGATCCGTCAGCGCCCTGCCTGGCGATCTACTACGACGCCGAGTACCGCGACCGCGACGCCGACGTCGAAGTGGCTGTGCCCGTGGCGGGCCGCGTATCAGACAACGCGCGCATGGTCGTGCATGAGCTGCCGGGCTGTGCGACCGTCGCCACTGCGGTGCATAACGGCGCCTACGACCGCATTCCGGCCGCGTATCGCGCGCTGATGGCGTGGACGCAGGCCAACGGCTACCGAGCCGCTGGCCCCAATCGCGAGGTCTATCTGCAGGGCTACGCAGCAGGCGTCGCGCCTGACAGCTTCGTGACCGAGCTTCAGCTCCCGGTGCAGCCTATTTCAACAACGGGGATCACAGAAGGACAGGAGGGACATCCTATGGAACCACTCATCGTCACCAAACCGGCATTCACCATCGTCGGTCTGCCGTTCACCGGCTTCATCAGCGCTGCGCCATACGAGGGGGGGAACGAGAACAACGAGATCGGTGCCGTGTGGGATCAACTAAACGCTCGCTTCGGCGAGATCAAGCATATCTGCGGCGCGGCCTACGGGCTGTGCTTCGGCATGCCCAATGACCGGGAGCCATGGTACCTCGCCGGCTTTGAGGTGTCACACGTGGAGGGCCTGCCCGCGGGCATGATGAGCCTGAAGGTGCCGGCGCAGCAGTACGCTGTGTTCCCCTGCACCGTGGGCACGATCGGCGCCACCTACCGCACCATCATCGAGGACTGGCAGCCGCGGACGGGCCACGAGCACGCCGACGCGCCGGACTTCGAGCTGTACGAAGAGGAACCCGACCCCAACGCGCCGCCGCGGGAGATGAAGCTCTCGATCTTCTGGCCGATCAAGTCAACGCTAGAGGCTTGACCTAGCCCAAGCGCTATTTGCGATGTGCGATGTGTTCGGCGACGAACGCCGCATTCTCGCCGACGCCCAACAACTGGCCCGTCTTCTGCGCGGGCAGCCACGGCAGGCCGACGAAGTACAGGCCCGGATGGGCCGTGACCCCGCCCTGCTGCACGGGGAAGCCAGCGTCGTCGGTCACTGGCAGCCTGACCAGGCCGAAATCGAAGCTGTAACCGGTCGCCCAGATGATCGTCGTGATCCCAGCCGCGCGCACGTCCAGGTCAGTGATGGTCGGCTGGTCGTAGCCGTCGCGCAGCACAACCCGGCGGTCCTGGGGCGCATCCAGCCCATTGCGTGCAATGTAGGCGTCAATCATGCCGAGCGCCTGGGCCTCGAACTGGTCGGCTTTGGCCAGTCCGTCGCGCAGATCCGGCGCCAGGCTGAGCCTGCCATCGTCTGCGCCGCACAGATGACCCAGCAGCATGATGCCATCACGGGCGAACTGATGCAGATTGAGGTCATGTCCGCCGCCTGCGCCGGAGACGTGGGGATTGGCGGTAAATCGAGCCTTGGGTGAAGGCAGCACGTCTGGCGTCCGGTCGAAGAAGCCGGCCAGGATCAACCACTCATAGATATCCCGGCCCCGGTAGCGGCGCGGCACACGGCCGGCGCTGCCCACGCTCAGGTAGACCCGCCGGCCAGCCTTGCGCAGTTCCTCGGCGATCTGGCAGCCTGACTGGCCGCTGCCGACAACCATCACCGCGCCGGCCGGCAGCCCGGCTGGGTTGCGATATTGCTCGGACGGCAGCTGCAGCACGTCCGCCGGCAGCCCGGCCGCGAACGCGGGTGTACTGGCACGCTGATAGAGGCCGGTCGCTACGACTACATTGCTCGCCTCGTATTCCGTTTCTTTGGTGCGGACAAGATAGCCGGATCGGCCAACCAGCGGCTCCACTGCGGCCACATCCACGCCGTACAATACCGGCAGAGCGTTGTCGGCCGGGTAATGCTCGAAGGCAGCCACGACCGCATCGCGCGGCAGGAACCCGTCACGGTCATCGCCGGCGTACTCCGCGCCCGGCAGCCGAAAGGCCCAGTTCGGCGTCACCAGGGTGAAACTATCCCAGCGTTGGCGCCAGGCGTATCCGGGCCGCTCAGCCTTCTCCAGCACCACATGCTCCCGGCCGCGCTGCTTGAGCCAGTAACTGGTCGCCAGCCCGGCCTGTCCGCCGCCGATGATCGCCGTTTCAACGCGTTTCATGCACCGCCTCCCGCCCTCAATTACACCACTACATCCACAATCTCCCCATCGTGCCACTCCGGGTCCGCCAACATCAGCGCGCGCAGCTCCAGGTAGCGCTGATTCTGTTCGGGACTTTGTGCGTTGGCCCAGTAAGCCTCGCGACTCTCGAACACCGCGATCAGATAGATCTCACCGGGATCGGCATCCATCTGAAACACGTAGCGCGCGATCTGGCCGGGGGCCACACCCATGCGGCGACCCACCTCTTTCAGTTCTTCCAGCTTGGACGGGGCAATTTTGACCCGAGCGATTGTGCCGTACATCATAACCCTCCATGATCAATGCAAGTCAAGAACGAATCATGTTCTATTATACTACAAGCGACGACGACGGACTGGAAGATAACTTACAGGCGCCGAGATTCCAATGCCATTTGCCCTTGCCTTGCCTGGGTGTATACTGAACCTGTCGTCCTTGTGCTGCGCCTTCCTCTGGAGCCACCGGATGCTAGACACTTTCCGCCACTGGTTGATCGGTTCACCGCTGCCCACGCGGCAGCTCGCTGAAACTCGCCTGAACAAGGTCCGCGCATTGGCCGCTTTCTCACCCGGTGCGCTCTCCTCCATCGCCTACGCCAACCAGGAAATCTACCTGGCGCTGGTGGTGGCCGGCGCGGCCGGCCTGGGTAGGGCGTGGCCGGTCAGCGTCGCGATCACCGCGCTGCTGGCGATCGTAGCGCTTTCGTACTACCAGACCATCCACGGTTACCCGTCAGGCGGCGGCTCCTATGTGGTGGCGCGGGAAAACCTGGGCACACTGCCCGGCCTGCTCGCCGCCTCCGCGCTGCTGATTGACTACACACTGACCGCGGCCGTAAGCCTGACCGCCGGCATGGAAGCCATCGCTTCCGCTTTCCCTGCGTTGTGGGCCTCCCGCGTCCCGGCCGCGCTGCTGATGCTGGTCGCCATCACCCTGATCAATCTGCGCGGGACGCGGGAGACGGGCACGTTGATGGCGATTCCGGTCTACTTCTTTCTGCTGTGCTATCTGACCATGCTCGCTTACGGGACGTGGCGGCTTCTCGCCGCCGGGCCTGGCTCGCTGGCCGCAACCGCGCCCCAGGCGACACAGCCGCTGACGCTCCTCCTGCTGCTGCACGCCTTCGCCACGGGCTGCACTGCAATGACCGGCATCGAGGCGGTGAGCAACGGCGTTCCAACATTCAGGCCGCCGACTGCACTGAACGCCGGCCGCACGCTGCTGATGATGGCGCTGCTGATGGCCGTCCTGTTTGCCGGGAGCATCTGGCTGACCCAGAAATTCGCCGTCGTCAGCGGACCGCAGGAGACGATCCTGTCGGCCCTGGCCCACCGCATCCTCGGAAACGGGCCGGCGTACCTGGCGATCCAATTTGCCACGCTGTTGATCCTGGCCGTGGCGGCCAACACCAGTTTCGCGGGCTTCCCCCAACTGGCCGCGCTCCTGGCGCAAGATGGTTTTCTCCCGCGGCAATTGACCGGGCTGGGCGACCGGTTGGTCTTCAACAACGGGATCCTTGCGCTCGCCACGGCCACCGCCGCGCTGATCGTGATCTTCCGCGGCGACAGCCATGCGCTGATCCCGCTCTTCGCGGTGGGCGCGTTCCTGGCCTACACCCTGTCGCAAGCCGGCATGGTGATCCACTGGCGTCGTGCGCGGACACGCGGTTGGCCGGTCAAATCCGTCGTCAACGGCCTGGGCGCGCTCGTCACCGGGCTGACGCTGCTGGTGGTCTTCGTCAGCAAGTTCATCGGGGGCGCGTGGATCACAGCGATTGTTATCCCGTCACTGACGCTTGGCTTCCTGCAAGTGCGCCGCCACTACCGAACCGTGGCCCAGCAACTCTCGCTGCGCGGCCTGCCGCCCTCGCTCAAGCCAACGCCGCCCGCCCGCATCGTGGTGCCGATCTCGGGAATCCATCGCGGGATCGTGGACGCCATCGGGTTTGCCCGTGCGATCGCCCGCGACGTCACCGCGGTCTACGTCGAACTGGAGCCGGGCAGCGGCGAGCGCGTTCGCACCGAATGGGAGAACTGGTGGCCCGATGTGCCCATTGTGATCGTGCCGTCGCCCTATCGCTCCATCGTCGGGCCCCTGCTCGATTTTCTGGATGAGACGGACCGGGTGCACAACGATGGACAGTTGGCGGCTGTCGTGCTGCCGGAGTTCGTCCCGGCAAGGCGCTGGCAGGCGCTGCTGCACAACCAGTCCGCCCGGCTGCTGAAGATGGCGTTGCTCTACAAACGCCGCCGCCAGGGCTTCCAGCGGGTGATCATTGACGTGCCGTATCATTTGCAGAGCTAGAGACCCTGACCCATCTCATAGACGGCACTCATGGCAAGTGCTACAATCGCCGGGAATGCCAGGTTCTACCCTGACAACGCAGTCAGCCGGATCAAGGTCGAACGGGCGGCCTGCGCGGCCACCCACAGGCGCACCGGCAAGGAGAGCACATGGCGGAATATCGCATCGCGGCCCATCCGATTCTTGCAGTTGAGCCACACCGCAGCGTAATATTCTATTGGCAGGGGCGGGAACTGATGGCCCAGGAAGGGGAGACCATCGCTTCCGCCCTTTTCGCGTCCGGCGTCCGCGTCTTCGGACATCACCCCAAAGATGGTTCGCCCCAGGGCATCTTCTGCGCCAACGGGCAATGTGCGCAGTGTCTGGTGCTGGCCAACGGGATGCCGGTGAAGTCGTGCATGACGCCGGTGCGGCCGGGCATGGCGGTCGAGCCGGCAGATGGCCTGCCGGAGCTGCCCACCGTGGCCGGCGTCCCCAGCCTGCACCCGATCGAGGAGATCGCGGTCGAAGTGTTGATCATCGGCGGCGGGCCGGCGGGCCTGTCGGCCGCGATCCAGCTTGGCCAGCGCGGGATCAAGACGCTGCTGGTGGACGACAAAGATCGGTTGGGCGGCAAGCTGGTGCTGCAGACCCACCGTTTCTTCGGCTCGATCAACGCGGTCTACGCGGGCACGCGTGGAATTGACATCGCCACCAAGCTGGAAGCCCAGGTGCGCCAGCATGAGGCCGTCGAGATCTGGTTGAACAGCACTGCGCTGGCCGTGTTCAGCGACGGGGTGGTGGGGGTGCTGCGGGGACCACAATCGCCTGTCATGCTGAGCGGGTCATCCACTCAAGTTGCTGCGCGGCAAGAATCTAGCGAAGCATCTCCCCCAACGGAGACCCTTCGCTCCGTGACCTCCGCTCAGGGTGACAATCAAGAACGTTACATCCTCATCCGCCCCCAAGTCCTCCTCGTCGCCGCGGGCGCGCGGGAGAAATCGCTGGCGTTCCGCGGCAATACGCTGCCGGGCGTCTACGGCGCGGGCGCGTTCCAGACGCTGGTGAACCGCGACCTGGTGCGAGCGGCCGAGCGGCTCTTCATCGTCGGCGGCGGCAACGTGGGGCTGATCGCCGGCTACCACGCGCTCCAGGCCGGGATCGAGGTGGTGGGGCTGGTGGAGGCGCTGCCCGAATGCGGCGGCTACAAGGTCCACCGGGACAAGCTGCATCGCATGGGCGTGCCCATCTACACCTCGCACACGATCCTCAGCGCAAACGGGGCCGAACAGGTCGAATCAGTCACCATCGCGCAGGTTGACGGCAAATTCCGGCCGATCCCCGGCACCGAAAAATCATTCGCCTGCGATACGATCCTCATCGCCGTCGGTCTGGACCCGGTCAACGAGTTCTACGCCAAGGCGCGGGAGTTTGGCCTGACCGCGTTCGCCGCGGGCGATGCGGAGGAGATCGCCGAGGCGTCGGCCGCCATGTTTTCCGGCAAGATCAAGGGGCTGGAGGTTGCACGGGCGCTGGGCCACGACGTGGGCGAAATCCCGCCCGACTGGTACCGCACCGCCGAGATCCTCCGCTCAAAGCCGGGCCAGGTCATCCCGGAACGCATCCCCGAAGAGGAGACGGGCGTTTTCCCGGTATTCCACTGCTCCCAGGAGATCCCGTGCAACCCGTGCACGTCGGTCTGCTCGCAGGGCACGATTTACATTGACGAACACGACATCCGGGCCATCCCGCAGTTTATCGCTGAGCAGCTCGGCAAACGCTGCATCGGCTGCGAGAAGTGCGTCACCGTCTGCCCCGGCCTGGCGATCACACTGGCCGACTATCGCAAGGATGCCGAACAGCCCACCGTGACCATCCCGTACGAATTCTTGCGGGAGAGCATCAAACCGGGCGACCGGGTCACAGTGCTCGACGCGGCGGGCGAGGCGCTGGGCAACGTCGAGGTGACGCGCGTGCGCGCGGCCAAGGCCAACGACCGAACCCTCCTCGTCCAGGTGAAAGCCCCGCGCGAATACGCCAAGCGCATCGCCGGCATCCAGATCCAGGAGCAGTGGGTAACCGAGCCGATGGACCACTATGTCGAGCGCATCACCGACGACACGGTGGTCTGCCGGTGCGAGCGGGTGACGGCCGGCGAGATTCGCGAGCTGATCCGCCGCGGCTTCCGCGACCTCAACGAGATCAAGGCGGTGACACGGGCCGGCATGGGTTCCTGCGGCGCCAAAACGTGCAACGCGTTGATCCATCGGCTGTTCCGCGACGAAGGCATTGCCTACGGAGACGTGACCGACGCCACCAAGCGGCCACTGTTCATGGAAGTGCCGCTCGGCGTGTTTGCTGGGGTGACGGACGAATAGAACGCAGACACCTGCACCCACCTGCGGTGTCGCAGGTGCAGTGTGACGCAGATTGTCCAGATTGACGCAGATAAAACGGAGTCATATCGTATCAGGGGAATCTGCGTGCATCAGCGTCATCTGCGTCCGGTTCTCATGAGGGATACAATGAGTGAAACTTACGACGCAATTATCATCGGCGCGGGGAGTGTGGGGGTGCCGGCGGCGTTCAGCCTGGCGCGGGCCGGCGTGCGGACGCTGGTGCTGGACGAGCGGCCGAGCCCCGGCCAGGGATCGAACAAGGCGGCCATCGGCGGCGTGCGCGCCACACACTCCGACCCGGCCAAGATCCGGCTGAACCTGCGCAGCCTGGAGATCCTATCGTCCTGGAAGGATGTCTACGGCGACGACATCGAGTGGAACACCGGCGGCTACGTGTATGTCGCTTATCGGGAGCGCGAAGCGCAGATCCTGAAAAGCCTGCTGGATATCCAGCACGGCTATGGCCTGAACATTGACTGGCTCGACCGCGAGGCCATGTTGGAGCTGCTGCCCGACCTGAACCGGGTAGATCTGCTGGGCGGCACCTACTCGCCCGACGACGGCCACTGCTCCACCCTGCTGACGGCGCATGCGTTCTACGACCACGCGCGGGCCGCCGGCGCCGAGTTCCGCTTCAACGAAAAGGTCGCGGGGTTGAAGGTGGAAGGTAGAAAGGTCGCAGGGGTCGCGACGGATAAGGGTGTGTATGCCGCGCCGGTTGTCATTAACGCCGCCGGCGCCTGGGCCAACTCCGCACACCGGACGCTCGATTCAGCGCTTCCCGCTCCCCTCTCCCCGCTCCCCGTCACCCCCGACTCGCACGAGGCCGCGATCACCGAGCCGGTGGCGCGCTTCATGCACCCGATGGTGGTGGACATCCGACCGGCGCCGGGGTCAACGAACTATTACTTCTACCAGCACTATACCGGCCAGATCGTTTTTTGCATCACGCCGAGCCCGAACCTCTGGGGCGAAGACAGGCGGGAGACCAGCAGCTTCTTGCCGATGGTGGCGCAGCGCATGGTGGACCTGATGCCGCGGCTGGCGAACATCCGCGTGCGCCGCACCTGGCGCGGCCTGTACCCGATGACGCCGGACGGCTCGCCGCTGGTCGGCTGGTCGAAGGAAATCGAGGGCTACCTGCTGGCGGTGGGCATGTGCGGCCAGGGTTTCATGCTCGGCCCAGGCCTCGGCGAGCTGCTGGCACGCATGGCCCTGCGCCAGGAAACGGCGGATGACGCCGAGACGCTGGCGATCCTGTCGCCGTACCGCGAGTTCAAGGGGATGGAAAAGCTGAAGTAGACGCAGTGACTGGGTGACACGGTGATGGGGTGACATGGATTCGACCGAAAGTCTGTGTCACCCCATTTTCTATCAACAAACAAGCTATGCCTCAAAGCCCATGTTTATCCTGCAATTGCTCGATCTGAGGAAATCCGTTCAATAATCTGGCTGTATCAGGTGGAGTGGATACGATAGAATGAAACGATACCAATCATGCACAGCGCGGTCGTTGGGGGCAAGCCGATTGATCTCCGCGCCGTTCAGGGTGCCTTTGTTGCTGAACAAATTCATGGTTGTAGGCTTTTCTGCTCTACGCGTTCATGTGCTCCGTCACCCAGCACGCATGAGGGGGGAAGGTGAGGGTGACCCGATCGCCCGACTTTGGCAGCACGAGCTGGCGGTCGTTGAAGAGGTCCACCGAGAGCGGCTGGCCGCCGGTGAAGCCGTCAGCCGAGGCCTTGACGCGCACGATCGCGCCGAGAAAAGTGACGCTCTCCACCGTGGCGGCGAGGCAGTTGGCCTCCGCGCTGGGGGCGCAGCCTGCGGCCGCGAGCTTGATCTCCTCAGGCCGGATCGCCAGCCGCACCGGCGCGCCCGCGGCCGCACGGATCGGCTCCGCGGCGCGCACCGTCTGGCTGCCCAGGGCGACCTCGCCGGCCGCGGCATCCTTGACGGCTACGGGGAGCAGGTTCAACTGTCCGATGAAGGAGGCGACAAACCCGGTGGCGGGGTAGTTGTAGATTGCGAACGGCGCGCCGATCTGCTCGACCCGGCCGGCATTCATCACCACAACGCGATCGGACAGCGAGAGCGCCTCCTCCTGGTCGTGCGTGACATAGATCGTGGTGATGCCGAGCTGCTGCTGGATGCGGCGGATCTCGGAGCGCAACTCGACCCGGATCTTGGCGTCCAGCGCGGAGAGAGGCTCGTCGAGCAGCAGCACCTGCGGATGGATCGCCAAGGCGCGCGCCAGCGCCACGCGCTGCTGCTGGCCGCCCGAAAGCTGATGGGGGTAGCGGTTGCCCAATTGGGGCAAGTGGATCACGTCCAACATCTCGGCCACGGTGCGGTCAATTTCGGCCTTGGGTGCGCGCGCGATCTTGAGGCCGAAGCCGATGTTGTCGGCCACCGTCATGTTAGGGAAGAGCGCGTAGGCCTGGAAGACCATGCCCACGTTGCGCTGGTTGGGCGGCCGATAGGTGATCTCCGCGCCGTTGACGACGATGGTCCCCGTGGTGGGCAGCTCGAAGCCGGCGATCATCCGCAGCGTGGTGGTCTTGCCGCACCCGCTCGGCCCCAGGAAGGAGACGAACTCGCCCCGCTCGACGTCCAGGTTGAAGTCGTGCACCGCAACGCTGCCGCCGAACGCCTTAGAGATGTTGGTCAGGGCTAAAAATCCCATCGTGTCACCTTGCCCCCACAAGTTGCTGGCGCTGGCCGGGCTGGC
>CAZYGI010000039.1:19698-35632 GCA_964647255.1 uncultured Anaerolineales bacterium
GTTCTGCCCGATCAGCGACATGTACGGGCCGAACGCGTGGATGCCCACCAGGAAGGTGGCGATGGTGAGCTCGCCGACGACGGTGGCCAGGGTGAGGAACGCGCCGCTGAGCAGCGCCGACCGCAGGTTCGGGAAGATCACCCGCAGCAGGATTGTGCCCCAGCCCGCACCCAGGCTTTGCGCTGCCTCGGTCAGCGTGCGCGCGTCAATCGCAGCCAGGCCCGTGTCCACCGCGCGATAAGTGTAGGGCAGCGCGAGGATGACGTAGGCAGCGACCAGCAGGGCGTTGGTGCCGGCGCGGAAGTTGGTCAACGGCAGGAAGCCCCCGCCATAAACCCGGATCAGTCCGAACACCAGCACGATGGCGGGCACCACGAACGGCATCAGGGTGATGAACTCCACCACCGGCCGCAGCTTAGGCAGGCGCAGCCGGATCCAGTATGCGGTCGGGACGATCAGAACCAGGCTGACCAGGATGGTGAGCACGGCCATGCCCAGCGAGAAGGCCAATGTTGCCCTGAACTGCGGGTCGGCCAGCACGCGCTGGTAGGCGAGTAGGGTGAGCTGACCCTTCTTGGCCCGCAGCGAGAAGTCCAGCGTGGCGTAGAGCGGCAGGAAGAAGTAGAGCACGCCGAGGAAGGTCCACAGCCAACCCCAGAACTTGGTGCGCTTCATATCCGCAGCCACCTTTCACTGCGGCGCCGCAGCACGTAATAGATCGCCATCGAGATCCCCATCACCACCACCATGCCGAACGCCAGGGCATACCCCAGGCCGGGGTTGTGCAACACGTCCCCCTTGATCTGCGAGCCGATCAGGATCGTCACCAGGTTGATCATGCCGCCGGTCAGTGAGAGCGCGGTGGCGTAAGCGCCGAACGCGTTGCCGAACAGCAGGATCATCGCACCAAGCAGCGAGGGCATCAACACCGGCAGGCCGACGTGGCGCCAGTACTGCCAGCCGGTCGCGCCCAGGTTTTCGGCCGCTTCGCGCCACTCGCGGCGCAACCCTTCCAGCGCCGGGGTGATGATCAGCACCATCAATGGGAACTGGAAGTAGAGGTAGGTCACGCTCAACCCCCAGAAACTGTACAGGTTGAAGCCATGATCGTACAGGTTGAACCCGAAGACATTCTTCAACAGCACCGTCACCAGGCCCAGTCGGCCCAGCGTGGCGATGAAGGCGAACGCCAGCGGCACCCCGGCAAAGTTCGACGCCACCCCGCTGAAGGTCGCCATCCCATCGGTCACCCAGCGCGGCAGGCCCACCAGCGTCGCCGAGTAGGCCAGGAAGAACCCGAACAGTCCGCCGGCCAACGCGGTGAACAGACTGATCCGGATCGTGATCCAGTACGCGCTGAGGATGGAGGGCGTGAACAGGCCGGCGAAGTTGGTCAGGGTGAACCGCCCCAGGTTGTCCTGGAAGCTGCCAATGAAGAGCGACACCGAGGGGATGAACAGGAAGAAGATCGCGAAAAGCAGGAAGGGCGCGACGCCCACCCACGCCCAGGTGACACGCTGCGCACTTCGGGCGGGACGCGCCGGGGGCGCGTCCCGCGTTGAGGTCGGTGTGGGTTGAAGCTGGGTCGCCACAGCCCGCTGCTACTTCACATCGGCGCCGACGACTTTGTCCCAGCCGTCATTGATCGCCTTCTTCGCGTTGTTGATCTGGTCAATGGTCGGGAAAACGGCCTTAGCATAGAGTTCGGCCGCCGGCAGCTTGGCCGTCACTTCGGCGGGGACCACGTTCCGCTTCACCATGTCGTTGTAGCGGATCGGATGGCAACCGCCCTTCAGCCAGATGATCTGGCCTTCATCCGAGTAGAGGTACTCCATCCACAGCTTGGCCGCGTTGGGATGCGGCGCGTACGCGCTGATGGCCTGAATGTAGACCCCAGCAATGACGCCCGTCTTGGGGATCACCACCTCGATGTTGGGGTTGCCGGCCAACGCGGTCTTGTCGGACAGCGCGTTGTAGTCCCAGCGCATGATGACGGGTGTCTCACCTTTGGCGACGGTCGCCTGCTTGGCGATCACGGGCACGAAGTTGCCGGCCTCGTTCAGCTTCTTGAAGAACTCCAGGCCGGGCGCCACGTTGTCGAGCGTTCCACCGTTGGCCAGCGCGGCCGCGTAGACGCTCATCTGCGCCTGCGCCGAGGCACGCGGATCGCCGGACAAGGCCACCTGGCCCTTGTACTCCGGCTTGAGCAGGTCGGCCCAGTCCTGCGGAACATTCTTGACGACATCCTTGTTCACCTCGAACGCCAACACGCCGTAGTAATCGCCGAACCAATAGCCATCCGCATTCTTCGAGTCAGTTGGGATGGTGTCCCAGGTGCTGACCTTGTAGGGCTGCACGAGCTTCTCGTCAATCAACTGCGGGCCAAAGCCGTAGCCGACGTCAATCACATCGGGCGCCTGCGGGCCTTTGTTGTCCTTGTTGGCCTTGATGGCCTCGATCTCATCGCCGGAGCCAGCGTCAGGGTTCAGCTCATTCACAGTCAGGCCGTACTTCGCCTTGAAGCCTTCGATGGCCTCGCCGTAGTTGCACCAGTCGTGCGGCAGAGCGATCGTGGTCAGGGTGCCCTCAGCCTTGGCGGCCTTGACCAGATCATCGAGCGGGCTGGCGGCTGCCGGCGCTTGCGGGGCCGCGGCAGCAGGCGCGGGGGTCGGGGCGGCAGCGGGCACGCAGGCGGCCAACGCCAGAACCGTGACGAGCAGGAAGACGAGAAGAGCGGACGAACGGACAGAACGTGCCATAGTTCCTCCTTTGGAATGATGGAAACGTAGGCTGCTCCGGTGCATTACGGAGTCAGTCGTGTGGACAAGCGGAACAATACCACACCTTTCAGCAGGCCGCAAGCTACACACGCACCCAAACACAGCAGCGATCATCCACCATGCCTTGTCCCAACACGGTGTTGCACTGGCTTACGTTGCGGGTCACTGTGGTACAATCACGTTACAGCCTTGTCATTGCGAGGGCGAAAGCCCAAAGCAAGCTCAGCCACAGAACAGAGATTGCTGCAAGGCCGCGGCCCGCGCCATGACCGGCACGGCCACCCGCCGGCTATGCGGTTGACCGACGACCACACGTATCCTTTTGGCGCGCCGTGCGTTTGCACTATCGAGGCACCCATGCAAGACGTCTGCACCGATGCCGAAATGCTTTGCCTGCTCAAGGACGCGCAGAACGGCATGCCGGCCGCTTACGATCGCCTGTACACCCTTTACGCCGATAAACTGTTCCGCTTCCTGCTTGTACGCACGGGCCAACGCGAAGCCGCCGAAGACCTGGTCGCCGACACCTTCGTGCGGCTCATCCAGGCATTGCCTCGCTTTCGCGTCAACGCGGAACGCCCGGTCGCGTCCTTTTCAGCCTGGCTGTACCGGGTCGCCGGCAACCTGGCGGCCGACTGGGGCCGGCGACAAGGGCATCGCCGACACGCCGACTTGTCCGATCACGCTCATCTGGTTGAGCCGGCCCCATCCCCTTTCCAGCGTGTGGCGGCCGCGGAAGAGGAACAGTTGATTGCGGTGGCGCTGGCGCAGCTCGGCGAAGAACAGCAGACGGTGCTGCTCTATCGGTTCGGCGAGCGTTACAGCGCGCAGCGTGCGGCCGAGCTGATGGGCAAGACCGAGGGCGCGATCAAGGCGCTCCAGCACCGCGCCCTCGGCAATTTGCGCCGCATCCTGGGGGCGGCGGCCCACCAGTGAAAGCGCCGGGATCGGCCTGCATTCCGATGCAAGAACGATGAAGAACACACACTCGAGCCCCCAACCTGTACGCAGCCAGGAAGAGGCGTTGGCATCCTGCCTCGATGATTTAGAGGCAGGAGCAACGCCGGCGCAGTGCCTGGCCCGCTTCCCGGAATATGCTGCGCAATTGGAACCGCTGCTGGCAACCGCGGCCCGATTGGGCGTACAGTCCTGGCCGGGCCTGTCGCCCGCGGCGCGGGTGCGCGGGCGCGAACGGATGCACGCCGCCGTTGGCCGGGCCGAAGCACGGCGTTTGATCTGGCGCCCTCTGTGGCGCCAACTGGCAGTGGCGGTCCTACTCGTGATCCTGGCGGCGGGCGCCTGGCTCGCGTGGCCAGGCCGGCAGGGGACGCTGGGCGGCCGCCCCACCGCCTCGCCGCTTTCCACGGGCGTCGCGCCCGTTTCGAGCCCCACCCCGACCGCTACAGCAACGTCCGCGGTCTCGGCCACGCTGACAGCAACCGCTTCACCGGCCGCGCCTGCCGGGCCGAAAGGCGAGACGGTCCCCCCCACAGCCTCACCCGTTAGCACGATGCGCGCCACGGCCACGCCGGCCGCCGCGGCGTCTCGCACACCCGCACCGCTCGGAAAACCGGAAGCGACCCAGGAGCCGGAAGCAACAGACACGGCACAACCGACCGCTGCGCCGCGGGCGACTACCGCCCCCCGACCCACAGCCACGCCGGAAGCATCCGATACGCCGGAGCCTGCGCAGACGGTGGCCCTCACGCACACGCCTGAACCGACGGAAATCCAAGAGCCAGCGGAAACACCGAAGCCGGCGGAAACATTGAAGCCAAGCGAAACTCCAAGACAAACAGCGACCCATGAACCCACCGAGACGCCGAAACCTAGAGAAAGCCTGGAACCGAACGAGACGCCTGGAACGCAGAAACCGGCTGAACGCGGTTGAAGCGCAGTGGGTCATGCGCCGATATCTCGATTCCTGCAAGCGCCAGCCATGCAGAATTGAAGACCTGTTTCAGACACAGCGTGAATGAATGGAGGAAGATCGTGAAAAAGAAACGAATCTGGATGGAACAGAGAGGGTCATGGTTCGACGGCATCCGGCTCATGGCCGCAGTGCTCTTGCTCGCCGCGGCGGCCTCCGGCGCCTGGATCGCCCTGCGTCCCGAAAAGGCGATCGCACAAAGCCCAAACCCCACCCCGGCGGCCGCTCCGGCGTCCAGCCCGACAGACGCGGCGTACAAGATCATCGGCTGGAACGACCTGGGCATGCACTGCATGAACGAGAGCTTCGCCAACCTGGCCGTGCTGCCGCCCTACAACACCCTGTGGGCGCAGGTGGTGCGGCAGGGAGCGACCCCCCAGATCGTGACAAACAACGTGACCGTCGAGTACAGCATCGTGGACAACACGTACTCGGCGGGCAAAACCAATTTCTGGCAGTACGCCAAGCAGCTCTTCGGCGTGGATCTGGCGCCGAATGTCGGCCTGAAGGGGGCCACGCTCGCCGGGGAGATGCACCCGTCCGGCGATCACTTCGTCATCGAGGGGGTCCCGCTGACGCCATACCGGGACAGCGCGCCGCAGCCCGGCCCGCAGAATTGGTACCCCTACCAGTTGGCTCACCTGGTTGCAAAAGACAGCGTCACCGGCCAGGTGCTGGCGGAAACCACCACGGTCGCGCCGGTCTCCACAGAGATGCGCTGCGACACGTGTCATGCTGATGGCATGCAAGAAGGGATCCGCACCGGAAATGTCGAGACCAATATCTTGACGCTGCATGATAAAGAGGAAGGCACCAGTCTGATGGGCTCCCGGCCGGTGCTGTGCGCCTCCTGTCACGGCTCGAACGCGCTGGGTGCGCCAGGTAAGCCGGGCCTCCCGAACCTCTCGCGCGCGATGCACGCAAAACACGCGCTCGGCGGCAGCAACAGCGCTGCGGCATTTGCTGCATCCGCGCAGGCGCTCCTGAGCGGCAAGGCCTCGACCCCTGCGATTTCGCCGAGCGAGGGCACCAATAACTGTTACCTGTGCCATCCCGGCCAACAGACGCAGTGCTTGCGCGACGTGATGTATGCCAAAGGCGTCACCTGCATCAACTGTCATGGTAACACAGCCGCCGTGGCAAACCCGGCCCGGCGGCCCTGGATTGACCTGCCGCGCTGCGGCAACTGCCACGCGGCGCAATATGCGGAGAACCCCGGCAAACGCTACCGCGATTCGGTGGGGCACGGCGGCCTGTACTGCGAATCGTGTCACGGCAGCCCGCACGCCATCCTGCCCACGATCCAACAGAACGATAACATCCAAAACATCGCGCTCCAGGGCCATCCCGGCACGCTCGACACCTGCACCGTTTGCCATGCGCAGGTTCCGGCCGGCCCGGGCCCGCACGGCATCGTGTCAGAGGTGACCACGACACCGACCGCCACGGCAACGCAGACTCAGACGCCGCGGCCGACGGCTTCCCCGACCGCCACGGCAACGCCCACGACAACGCCGGGAATGACGGTGACACCCACACAGACTGCCGCAACACCCACGGACACGCCAACCCTCACGCCAACGGCGACGCCAACGAAGACGCCGACGAAGACCCGCGGCCACAGCTATCTGCCGATGCTGATGCACGCGAGGGGTGAGGATTCAAGCCGGCCCACACGCTGAGCCGCCATACAAGAAAACGTCTCCTGAGCCGGCCGGCTCAGGAGACGTTTTCTTGTGTTCGGCGCGTTTCGCCGCTCAGCGTCGCCTACGGCGTCTTCCAATACTTCAGGTGTGGCGCGCCGAACTGCGGGAAGTCGAACTCGACCGCCGCCTTCACAAGCACGGTGCGGTCGTAGAACTGCAGCGGCACGACGACCACCAGATCGTTCAGCAGGATGCCCTCAGCTTGCTGGTACAGCGCCAGGCGGCGGGTCTCGTCCCGCTCCGCGCGAGCGCTCGCGAGCAGATCCTCGTACTCCTCCGACTGCCAGCCGGTGTACTGAAACGCCGACTTTGGTCCGAAGACCACATCCAGCAGGGACGACGGATCGGGGTAATCAAGCACCCAGCCCATGCGATACAGGTTGTAGGAACACGCCGCAGGAGATTTGGTCGCGCCGGCTCGATTGGGCTTGTTGCACGCGTCCAGGCTGTCGCGATAGACCGCCCACGGCGCGGAAACCAGGCGCACCGGGATGCCGACTTCCTCCAGCATTGCGCCAACCGCCTTGAAAAGCGCCTCGTTGTTGCCTTCGCGGTTGAACCACAGCTCCACCGGCGGGATGGGTTTGCCGGGGCCGAATCCGGCCTCGGTCAGCGATTCGCGCGCGGCCGCCGGATCGTAGGGAATGCCCAGCTCGGGCGTCTCCTGGTGCCCCGGCACGCCGGGCGGGATCAACGTCTGCGCGGGGAGATGCCACGGCTGCTTGAGCACTTCTTCGATCAATTTCTTGCGGTCAATGGCGCTGGCAACGGCCCGGCGCACGTTGACAGCCGCGGTTGGACCGGATTGCGTGTTTAGGCCCAGATAGCTCACACCCGGCTGCACCAGTACATGGAGCTCCTGCTTAAACGCCGGGTCGGCCTCGATCCGTGCGGTCTCGGCGGCCGGGAAATCAGCCACCTGCAAATCGCCGGCTTCGTACAACGCAAGCTGTTTTGCAGCATCGGGCGCCACGCGGAACTCGATCCGCTCGACCGCGACCGCAGCGGCGTTCCAGTAGGCCGGATTCTTCACCAGGGTCAGCGACTTGCCGGGGACCTTCTCCGCCACCAGATAGGCGCCGTTGACGACCGGCGCGGCCGGCAGGGTGGTGCTGAGGGGCGCCGTGCCGGTGATCGCCTGGGCAGGCGGCGGCGCAGCAGGCCAGAAGACCGGCAGTGCCAGAAGCTGCGGCAGGTGCGCGGCCGGCTGCGCCAGCACAATACGCAGCGTCAGATCATCCACCGCCTGCACGCCGATCTTCTTGCAGTCGGCCGCGTCGCCGCTGGCGTAATCACGAGCGCCCTGCACCGGTGCGATGTCCGTCAGGAGATAGTAGTAGGGGCTGCCGACCGTGGGATCCAGCAGGCGGCAGACGCCGTTCACGTAATCGCGGGCCATCACCGGCTGGCCGTCCGACCAGGTCATCCCGGCGCGCAGCGTCACCGTGTACGTTTTGCTGTCGGCCGAGGCCGTGAACGCGGTCGCCGCGGCCGGCGCGGTGGAGCCGTCGCCGCGCAGATCGAACAGCCCTTCGTAGAGCTGCGCTGCGACGAGCTCGCTGACCTCATCCTGCGCGATCTGCGGGTCAAGGCTGGCCGGCTCACCCGTGATCGGGTAAACGAGCGTCCCCGGCGCCGCGTTGATCACCGACGCATAGGTCGGCGTCGGGATCGGGGTGGCCGTGACCACCACCGTCTTCTCGACCTCGCGCGTCACTTCCACGATCCGCGTCTCGACCGCTGGCGCGACGGCAGTTGGGTTTTCAGCCGCCTTCGGAGTTTTTGCCGTGCACCCGGCCATGGCCAGCAGCCCCACAAACAGCGCCGCGCCGCATTTCAGCAATAGGTTCTTCAAAATAACCCCTTGTCGGTTGGAAAACGATAGCTGCCCTCATTCGCGGGCACAGTTTAGCATAGCGGCGATACACCGTCAACCATCCCCAAGGTTCGGCATATACAAGATGGCAACGAAAAGGGGAAGGGGCGTCGCGCCCCTTCCCCCAAATGACGGTTGCCTCGCTATTGAGGTCCTAGCCGCCGAATCACTCCGTCCCCGCCAACCGCGGATCCAGTGCGTCGCGCAGGCCGTCGCCTACATAGTTGAACGCCAGCACCACCAACGCCACGCAGATCGCCGGCGCCAGCAGCACCCAGGGCTGCGCATTGAGCGCAGCCTGGCCGTCCAACATCTCGGCGCCCCAACTGGTGATGAAGATAGCCCTGGGATCGGTGGCCGGGGTCAGGCCGATGCCCAGGTAGCCCAGGACAGCCTCCGTGATAATCATCGCCGGGATGCGAAATGCCGTCGAGATGATGATCGGGCCAAGCGTGTTGGGCAGCAGATGCTTGAGCATAATGCGCGTGCTGCTTGCGCCGATCATCCGGCCCGCCTCAACAAACTCCTTCTCCTTGAGCGACAGCACCTGCCCGCGCACCAACCGGGCCAACCCCACCCAGTTAACCAACGAGAGGGCAACGAACAACAGCACCAACCCGTTGAGCAATCGCCCAATCGGCGTATCGCGCAGCGCAGCCATCACGATGATAAAGAACAGCAGGTCGGGGAAGGCGTAAATGATGTCGGCGAAGCGCATGAGCAGGTTGTCTACCTGTCCCCCACGGTATCCGGCCAACAAGCCGAGTGACACACCGACAATCAGAATGATCAAGGTCGGAATGATGCCCACGACCATCGAGACGCGCGCGCCATAAATTGTCCGGCTGAGCACGTCGCGGCCCAGGGTGTCGGTGCCCAGGAGGAACTTCGCCTCGCCCGCCTTGCCGGTCGGCCCCTTTGTGACCCACGCCGGCGGCAAATAGCCCTTGCCATCGTTGATCTTCAAGGGGTTTTGCGGTGCGATCACTGGGGCAAAAACAGCAACGATCACAAAGAGCAGCAGCACGATCGCACTGATGACGGTGGCCCGGTTTCGCACCAGGCGATGCAAGGCGTCGCGCCACAACGACCGCGGCGGTCGGCTGATGATCTGCGAAAGCATGATCTCCTGGGCAGTCGGGGCTTGTACGGTCATAGCAACTCAGTCTCCTACCTTGATGCGCGGGTCGAGGAACCCATAGACCAGATCTACGGACAAATTGGCGATCGCTACCAGGAAGGCATAGATCAGCACGGTGCCCATGATCATCGAGTAGTCCCGCTGCCCGATGGACGTGACAAATGCGCGTCCCATACCGGGGAAGGAGAACATCTGCTCGATGATGAACGACCCCGTCACCAGCCCAGCCAGCGCAGGGCCAAGGATCGTTACCACGGGGATCAAGGCGTTGCGCAGCATGTGCCGGATGATCACCACACGCTCTGACAGGCCTTTAGCGCGCGCTGTCCGAATGTAATCCTGCTGCATCACTTCCAGCAAGGTGGAGCGGGTCAGGCGTGCGATATAGGCAAAGGTGCCGAACCCAAGGATGATTGCCGGGATCAGCCATGCGGTGGGGTTGGTCCAACTTTGTTGTACGATTTTGATCATCTTCAGCCGGCTGGCAAAGAGGATGATCAAAAAGATCGCCAACACGAAGTTGGGGATGGAAATCCCGATCGTGGAAATAAAGAGCGTAATATAGTCAATGATCGTGTTGCGATTCAGCGCGGCAATCACGCCCAACGGGATGCCAAACACAACGGCGAAGAGCACTGCCAACAAGCCAAGCCGGGCCGAATAGCCGGCCTTGCTGTACCAGAACGGCTTGCCTTCCGGCGCCTTGAACAGGATATCCTGCACATTCTGGCCACGTTGGCGGTAGGATGGCCCCAGATCGCCCCGCAGCACCCCCCCGATGTAGCCAAAAAACTGGCTATCGAGTGGGTTGCCGCCCTTTGTATTGAAGAAGAGGGGCTTATCCAGGCCAAACTTCGTGTTAAGCAGCTCCTGGGTGCGCTTATCCACCTGGCGCGCTTCCAGGTCACGATCCCACGGGCCGCCGGGCGCCGAATGCATCAATGTGAAAGTAATCAGCGCCACAAAGAAGAGCACCGGGATCAGCCAGAAGATGCGGCGAACGACATAAGTCAACATAGGCGCCACTCCCAGAGAGGGCTTTTGATGGATGAGACCGGCGTTCGAGGACGCCGGTCTCATAGCGTCTTTAGAGCATAACTTGGGCAGTAACCCATCTTCTTGCGAGAAGATGGGTTACTGCTTCACACGTTGTTACTTCGGCAACAGCGTGGTGTCAATGTCAATATTGGTCACGCCACCGGTGCTGCCCGGGAAGTCCGAGTCCTGCGGCGTGGTCACGATGCCCTTGACCCACGGCTTGATCAGGTAGTTGTTCACGTTGTTCCACGCAAACGCCACCGGGATGCCGTCCGTCAACAGCTTTTGCGCCTGCGCATAGAGCTCCATGCGCTTGGCGGGATCGAGCTCCACATCCGCGGCATCCACCAGCTTGTCGAACTCCTTGTTGGAGTAGCCGATGCGCTGGCCAAAGCCGCCGGTCTTCCAGTAGACGCTCAGCCAGTTCTGCGGATCGGGGTAGTCGGCGCACCAACCGAGGATGTAGGCCAACGGTGCGGTCTTGATGTCCTTGGTCAGGGCGGTGTAGGTCGTGGCCTCAACCGGGTTCAACTTGACATCCACGCCCAGGACTTCCTTCCACTTCGCGGCCAGCCACTCATAGCGAGTGCGGTTGCGCGAGCTGTCAGAGAAGGTCAGGCTGATGGGCGGCAGCTTGTCCGCGCTGCCATAGGTGGACTCGGCGAGCGCCTTCTTGGCGGCCTCGGGGTTGTAGCCCCAGCGGTTCTCGGTCGCGTCGTAGCCAGGGAACCCCGGCGGGATCCAGGTGAGGGTCGGCGAGCCAAGGCCCTTCAGCACGTCGCGCACCCAAGACTCACGGTCGTAGGCCTCGGAGAACGCCTCGCGCACCTTCGGATCGGTGAACGGTTCCTTCAACTGATGGAACATGAGGGCGTACGTGCAGGAGCCGGGGTAGGTGTTCAGTTGCTTGCTCAGATCCGGATCCTGTTTGATTACTTCCAGATCCTCGGCGGCCGCGCCGATGATGTCGAATTCGTTATTCTTGTACGCCTCAAACGACACCTTGGAGTCGTTGATGTAGGAGTACTCGATGTTGACCTTGGCCTTGTTGCCCCAGTAGTTCTGGTTCGGGACGAAGAGGGCCTTCACGTACGGCTCCAGGCTCTGCAAAACGAACGGGCCGTTGCCGATCTGGAACTTCGAGCTGTTGTACCACTGCTCGCTGGCCGCGATGTTCTCTTCCTTGGCCGGGTAGGTCACCCACAGGCTCATGACGGTGTGGAAGTACGGCGCCGGGCGGGAGAACGTCAGTTTCAGCACGGTGCAGGCGGCGTCCGCGTACGGCTTGTCGGCTGCGCAGGCTGTGCCATCCGCATGCATGGGCATGACGCTGGCATCCACAGCGGCTTTGGCATCGGCCAGGGCCTTGTCGTTCTCTTCCTTCGACTTCTTCTCATCGGCGGTAAAGCCGCGCCATTCCGGCGCGCCCTTGATCTCGTCGGTGATCTGAGCGTATTCGCCCGCGGTCTCGGGGTTGATGTTGCGCTTGATGGAGAAGGCGAAGCGGGCGGCGTTGAGCAGGCTGCCGTCGCTGTACTTCAGATCAGGCTGCAAGGTGAAGGTTAGCTCGGTGGCATCCTTGTTGTATTCCCACTTCGCAGCCGCGCCGGGGACCGTCTTCAGGTCCTTGTCCAGCTTGGTCAGGCCTTCGTACATCAACTTCAGGTGCGCGATCTCGTTGACGAACGAGCTCTTCTGCGGGTCAATGAGGTCAGGATAGCTGCCCAGGTTGATGCGGAGTTTCTTCTCCACAGCCACCGGCACCGGCGTGGCGACCACGACCTTCTCGACTTCCTTGGTCACGACTTTCTCGACTTGTTGCGTGACGATTTTTTCTTTCTCGACGACCACCGTCTGGACCACGGTTTGCGCCGCGGGCGCAGGGCAGGCGGTCAGGATCATGCTGGCGATCAGCAAGACGCCGAGAATGACCGACAACTTCTTGACGGACATGTTTCTCCTCCTTGTGGAATATGTTGGTCCTTGATTGACACTATTGCGAAACTGCTGTCGTATCTTCAGATTGGCACCTCCTTGGCGCACTGCGTGCTTCGTGTTGCGTGATGTCTCACGCGCCACGTTCGACGCCCTACTTTTGATGCAACCAACAAGCTACGTAGTGGCCCGAGCCATAGTCTCGGAACTCCGGCTCCTGCTCGCGGCAGACGTCCATCACCTTCGGGCAGCGCGTGCAGAAGTTACAGCCCTTGGGCGGGTTAACCGGCGACGGCACATCCCCTTCCAGGATGATGCGCTTGCGCTTCTCCTCAATCACCGGGTCGGGGATCGGCACGGCGGAGAGCAGCGCCTGGCTGTAGGGGTGCATGGGGTTGCGATACAACTCGTCGCGGCCGGCCAGCTCCATGATCTTGCCCAGGTACATGACGGCAATGCGATCGGAGATGTGCCGCACCACCGAGAGATCATGGGCGATGAACAGGTAGGTCAGGTTGAACTGCGACTGCAGGTCTTCCAACAGGTTGATCACCTGCGCCTGAATCGAGACGTCCAACGCGGAGATCGGTTCATCGCAGACGATGAAGGACGGGTTCACGGCCAGGGCGCGCGCCACACCGATGCGCTGGCGTTGGCCGCCGGAAAACTCGTGCGGGTAGCGGTTGATGAAATACGGATTGAGACCCACCACTTTCAGCAGCTCGCGCACCCGTTCCAGCCGCTCTGCCTTGGTGCCGATGTTATGCACTTCCATCGGCTCGCTGATGATGCTCCCGACCGTCATGCGTGGGTTCAGTGACGCATACGGGTCCTGGAAGATCATCTGCATCTGCCGGCGCATACGGCGCAACTCCTCGCCCTTCAGTTTGGTCAGGTCCCGGCCGGAGAAAAGCACCTCACCCGCAGTCGGCCGATAAAGCTGCAAGACCGACCGCCCGGTCGTGGATTTGCCGCACCCCGACTCGCCCACCAGGCCAAGGGTCTCGCCCATATAAACATCAAAATTGATCCCATCCACGGCCTTAACATCGGCGACATGGCGCTGCAAAATGCCGCGGCGGATCGGGAACCACATCTTCAGCCCGCGCACCTCGACCAATTTCCCGTTCGTGTTCGTGCTCATTGCGGCAGCTCCTTCGCGGGGCTGAGCTTGCTAACATCCACCCAGCAGGCCACCTTATGACCGGGGCCGATCGGCTCCAGCTTTGGATTCTCCGTAGCGCAACGCTCGGTGCGAGCGTAGCAGCGAGCGTAGAAGGGGCACCCCTTGGGCAGGTCAATCAAGTCCGGCGGCAGGCCCTCGATGGAGGTGAGGCGATGTGAGCGGCTTGCATCCAGCCGCGGGAGCGATCCCAACAGGCCGATGGTATAAGGATGGCGAGGATTGCCGTATAATTCCTTGACCGCAGCCTCTTCCACGATGAACCCGGCGTACATCACGACAACCCGGTGGGCCAGGCCCGCGACTACCCCCAAATCGTGGGTAATCCAGATGATCGCCATGCCGATATCGTCCCGGAGGCGCTTCACCAGGTCCGCGATCTGCGCCTGAATCGTGACATCGAGTGCAGTGGTGGGTTCGTCGGCGATCAGGAGCTGCGGGTTGCAGCTCAGCCCCATGGCGATCATCACGCGCTGGCGCATGCCGCCGGAGAATTGGTGGGGATAATCGTCGAGCCGATCAGCGGCGCGGGGGATGCCGACAAGCTCCAGCAATTCCACGCTGCGCTTGCGGGCCGCGGCCTTGTCCATCCCCATGTGCAGCATCAGCGCTTCGGAAATCTGGAATCCGATGGTGAGCACGGGGTTCAGGGACGTCATCGGATCCTGGAAGATCATTGCGATCCGGTTGCCGCGCACCTGGCGAATTTCGTCATCCGACAGTTTGAGGAGGTCCTTCCGGTCATCGCCGGTGCCGAACCACACCTCACCGCCGGTCACCCTGCCGGGCGGCCGCGGGATCAGGCGCATCAAAGACATGACGCCGACGCTTTTGCCGCACCCGCTTTCGCCCACAATTGCCAGCGTCTCACCTTCATCCAGATGATAGGAGATCCCATTGACCGCCTGGACCACACCATCCTGGGTGAAGAAGCGCGTTTCGAGGCCCTTCACTTCCAACAATCTACTCATCCAGTGCCTCCGGGCAATATTTCAAGAGGATAGCCTTGGAGCGTGTGCGATCATAGCATAGCGCCGGGCATGTGTCAAGTAGCCTGCCGACAAAGGCGTCATAATCCCAGGGGAACGCACACACCCCGAGCCGGTTTGTGGCGGTTTTCCGGCCTCGCCGAGGCGCGCAAATGTGCGATTGTTCGTATTGTGCAACATGAGCAAGGGGCCGGGAGACAGAGACAAGGGAGTTTGCAGACAGTGGTTTGGCCGTCTTCGGCGGCCAAACCACTGCGTTGTTCATGGGTGCGGCTATTGCTTTACCCCGCTCCCAGCCACGAGGTGACAAGCCACCCAGTGATCCGCGGATTTCTGTTCGAAGACGGGCTCGGCCTGCTTGCACAACTCAGTGGCCACCGGGCAGCGCGGGTGGAAACGACAGCCGCTGGGCGGGTTAAGCGGCGAAGGCACGTCACCGGTCAGCACAATACGCTCTCGCTTGAGCCGCGGATCGGGCATCGGGATGGCCGACAGCAGCGCCTGCGTGTACGGATGCAGCGGGTTCTTGTAAAGCTCCGCACGATCCGTCACCTCGACCATTTTGCCCAAGTACATCACGCCGATCCGGTCGCTGATGTGCTCAACGACGCTCAGGTTGTGCGCGATGAAGAGATAGGTCAGTCCGTATTCCGCCTGGAGCTTTTTCAGCAGGTTGAGCACCTGCGATTGGATCGAGACGTCCAGCGCCGACACCGGCTCGTCGCAGACGATGAACTTCGGGTTGAGCGCCAGCGCGCGCGCGATGCCGATACGCTGCCGCTGCCCGCCCGAAAACTCGTGCGGGTAGCGCCGCGCGTGATACGGATTCAGACCCACCTTAGCCAGCATTTCGGTCACGACCTCGGCGCGCTGCTTGGCAGAGCCGATGCCGTGAATCTGCAAGCCCTCGTTGATGATTTCGCCCACGGGCATGCGGGGATCAAGGGACGAGTACGGATCCTGGAAGACGATCTGCATGTTCCGGCGCAGCGCTTTGAGCTCGGCGCCGCGCTTGTTGAACACCTCCTCGCCGTCGAAGAAAACGGAGCCGGCGGTGAACGGGGTCAGGCGCAAGATCGTTCGCCCAATGGTGGTTTTGCCGCAGCCCGATTCGCCTACCAGGCCGAAGGTTTCGCCTTCGCGCACGGTGAAACTCACATCGTCAACGGCCTGCACCCAGGCGGTCACCCGCTGGAACAACCCGGACCGCACCGGAAAATACTTCTTCAAATGTTCGACGACCAGCAGATCGCGCTTGGGGGTCGTAATGGTGGTCATTGTGTCGCTCGCTCCCCTCTTATACGCTTGATGCATATTGACATAGCCAGCGATTGGCACTTGACAGCAGGGGGAAGG
>CAZYGI010000040.1:0-29132 GCA_964647255.1 uncultured Anaerolineales bacterium
CTGAGCGCCTGCGCCTGGAGCACGGCCAGCGCGCCGCCCAGGCCGCCCAGGCCAATGGTCAGCGCAAGCCCCAACCGTTCCCGGCGGGCCAGGGCGAAGAGTCGGGTATCAAAAAAGCGCGGCACAGGAAGAAAGGCGTCTCGATTTGCGGAGGCCGGCACCCTCAGATGCGGCTTGTGCTGCGCGGCCGTTCGCATCGGGCCGTTCGCATCTGAGGATGCTCACTCCGCTGGTGGTGTGGGAGCTAATATTTCAACGCGCTCTTGCCGCTGACGCGGGCGCGGAAGACATAATAGTTCCAGATCTGGTACACCAGGACAATCGGCACGAAGATCAGCGCCACGATGCTCATTACCTTCAGGGTGTAGGGCGATGATGACGCGCTTGTGACCGTCAGGCTCCAGTCCGGGTTCAGGCTGGAGACCATGACGCGCGGGAAGAGGCCGCGGAAGGTGGTGACGACCGTCAGGGCGATGGTCAGCCCGGTCATGGCGAACGCCCAGCCGGTGCGCCGCTGGCGCAGGAACCAGCCTGCGGCCAGGAAGGCGGCGCCCGCGCCGATGGCGGAGATGCCCGGGTTGATGCCCAGCTTCTGGAAGATGTCGGTGGCGAAGTAGCTGGCGACCACGGTGGCGGCCCCGATCACCAGGACGACCGGCCACAGCCGATTCGCCAACGCCTCAACGCGCGTCCGCAGCTCGTCGTCCGTGCGCAGGCTCAGGAAGATGGCGCCGTGCAGCGTGAAGACCGCCAGCCCGGCGATCCCGCCCAGGAGCGCGTACGGGTTCAACAGATTGAAGAATCCGCCCACGTATTCCATGTTGGCGTCAATGGGCACCCCGCGCACGATATTCGACATCGCCACGCCCCACAGCAAGGCAGGCACGACACTGCCGAAGAAGATGCCCCAGTCCCACAGGCTGCGCCAGCGCGGGTTCTTGTCCTTGCTGCGGTACTCGAACGCCACCGCGCGCACGATCAACGCCACCAGCATCAGGAACAACGCCAGATAGAAGCCGCTGAACAGCGTTGCATACCAGTTCGGAAATGCGGCGAACATCGCGCCGCCGGCCGTCAGCAGCCAGACCTCGTTCGCATCCCACACGGGGCCGATGGTGTTCAGGATGACGCGGCGTTCCGCATCCTTCTTGCTCAGGAACGGCATGAGGATGCCCACGCCGTAATCGAAGCCCTCCAGGAAGAAGAACCCGGCGAACAGCACACCGATCAAGATGAACCAAAGGGTGTTAAGAGTCATGGGTGAGCCTTCCTTTCATCGTCACGCGAGCGACGGGATGTCCGCGGCGACCTCGGCCGGGTCGGCCTTGGCGTATTTCGCCAGCAGGTACACGTCGGCGACGATCAGCGCGGCGTAGAGCAGCGTGAAGCCGAGCAGCGAAGCCAGCACCATGCCGGCGGGCACGTTGGGCGAGATCGCGTCTTGGGTCTTGAGGACCCCGAAGACGATCCAGGGTTGGCGGCCCATCTCGGTCATGATCCAGCCGGTGCTGTTCGCCAGGTAAGGCAGGAAGAGGGCCAGCGGCAGGAAGCGCAGCAGCCAGCGGGGCACGCTGTACCGTTGGCGCAGCACGAGATAGAGCGCCCCCGCAGCCAGGGCGATCATCAACATCCCTGCGCCGACCATGGCCCGGAACGACCAGTAGATCAGCACCACGTACGGCACGTAGTTGCCCGGCCCGTACTGCGCCTCGTACTTGGCCTGGAGGTCGTTGATGCCTTCGACCGCGCAACCGGTGTGATTGCAGGCGAGGATGCTCAACAGGGCGGGAATCCGGATCGCAAAGACGTCTTTGCGGTTCGTCATGTCACCGATGGTGAAGAGCGACATGGACGCCGGCTGCTCGGTGTTCCACAACGCCTCGGCTGCCGCCATCTTCATCGGCTGCTCGCGCACCATGTGCTGCGCCTGGCTGTGGCCCACCAGCGCGACCATCACCGAGCCGACGATCGCAGCCACGGCCGCGACCTGCAGCGAGCGCCTGATGAATTCCTGATCGCGGTCCTTGCGCACCATGCGCCAGGCGAGGATGCCCAGCATGAAGAAACCTGCCGTCGCCAGCCCGGAGAAGAAGACGTGCGGCCACTGCACCCAGACGTGCGGATTCGCTACCAGCGCGCCGAAATCGGTCATTTCGGCCCGGCCATTGCGCAGGGTGTAGCCCACCGGCTCTTGCATGAACGAGTTGGCGATCAGGATCCAGAGCGCCGACAGGTTCGAGCCGACGGCCACCAGCCAGATCGTCGCCAGATGGACCTTTTTGGAGAGCTTCTCCCAGCCGAAGACCCAGACGCCGAGGAAGGTGGATTCCATGAAGAAGGCCAGCAGTGCTTCAATTGCCAGCGGCGCGCCGAAGATGTCGCCGACGAAGCGCGAATAGTTTGACCAGTTCATCCCGAACTGGAACTCCTGGACGATGCCGGTGGCAACGCCGATGGCGAAGTTGATGAGGAACAGCTTGCCCCAGAACTTGGTCAGGCGTTTCCAGATTTCATCACCGGTCCGAACGTACAAGGTTTCCAGGATGGCAACAAGGATCGCCAACCCCAGGGTGAGGGGCACGAAGAAAAAATGATACACGGTGGTGATTGCGAACTGCCAGCGTGCAAGGGCGAGTCCGTTCATACTTCGACCTCCTTTGGCAAATAGCTGATAGTGTATGGCAGACAGATGGTTGATGACGAGAGTTGGCCGGTCACTGGTCTCCTTTCTGAACCAAAGCAGCAAAGGTGATGCCGCGCAGCGTGTCGCGCAGGATCCGGCGCGCGTGGGTCCAGGTGTCGTGAATGGTGCAGGCCGGCATCAGTGGACAAGTGTCGCTGTCCACGGTGCAGGCGTTGAGCGCCAACGGCCCCTCCATCGCCTCCACGACATCCAGGAGGTTGATGTCAGCCGCAGGCCGAGCCAGAACGATGCCGCCCTCGCTGCCGCGCGCAGTGATAATGAAGCCGGCCGCGCTCAGCCGTGTGACTACTCGTCTCACGAGCGAGCGCGGAATCAGGCGCTGCCCTGCGATCTGCTGGGTGGTGGTGCGGATGCCGGAAGGCTGCAACGCCAGGTGCAGGATCACGCGGCACGCGTAGTCCGTCTCTCGGCTGATAGTGATCACGCGGCTTTACCTCACGGGGAATGACACTGTTTCAGTATCATTATAATAGAGTTCACGAACTTGTCAAAGAGTTCACAAGTCCTGATGTTCGATGGGGGATCGTTAAGGCGGGGCGCGCACATCCGGCGCATAGACCGGTGCCCGGGGGGAAGCGGATCCAGTGTGCGGTGACGGCCCGGGCGATCTGAGAACCGCATCGTGATTTAGGGGAATCCACACCATTGCCCCAGCCACCATGCCACGCCGATCGCGTTGATCGCAATGCTGATGAGGATCAAGATTTTCAACCGCCAGGAGATCTTGGCCCCGGCGCCGATCGCAAGCAGCACCATGATCGGGACAACAAAATCGAGTGCGAACCGGTAGCCGAACTGCCAGGCTCCCGTGTTGTAATAAACCAGCAGCGGAACCAGCAGCAGCGCCCACGAGATCCAGGCGCCGAGGGCCAGGGGCGTCCTCTTGAAAGCCCTGGCCACATAGATCAGCGCCGGCGTGGTGATGAGGAGGCTCATGCCCTCAACATCGGGCGCTAACAGCCCACATTCAGGCCTCCACCGCGGCAAGCCCGCCAGCATCACGCGCAGGTTTTGGGGGACGAAGTGCAGGTTCAACTGGCCGTAGGTGTGCAGCGGCTGGCGGAGCCAGTCCGCGACATTCTCGGTGAGGTAGCCGAAATCGAGCGGATTGCGGAACCGGGCGGCGTTATAGGCCAGCATTGCGGCCACGGCCAGCAGCATGGGGATCACGCTTTGCACGATCCAGGTGACCGTGGGCCGTCGTCCGATTTCGCCGATCGTCTGGTGCTGCAGAGCGATGCCCAACAGCAGCGGCCAGGTGAAAGCCACGGTCGGACGGGCCAGCATGGCCAGGCCGAGCACCGCGCCGGTGAACCAGGCTGATTTGCCCGTCACCCCGCACCAGACCGCCAGCGCGATGAAGGTCACAGCGGCGATTTGCCCCACAAACCACACGGAGCCGGCCAGGGCCATGTACCAGTGCACGGTGCCCAGGGCGAACAGCGCGGTCAACCACAGGTTCCCACGTGTATTGAGCCTGGTCCAGCCTCGGTCAGCCAGGGCCCGCAAAATCAGGAAGACCAGTGCTGCGTTGGTCGCTCCCAGCACGATGGAAAACACGACGGTGCTGAACTGCCGCACGCCGAGGAGGCGCACCCACGGCAGCATCAGCAGCGCGGGCAGGGGCGGAAACGGCACATACCATTTCCCCTGGAACATCGTCAGATCGTGGGTCGTGGGCGGGTTGGTGAGGAAGAGCCTGCCGTGCAGCAGCGCGTCGGCGAGGTCATCGAAATACGCGAACTGCGGCGATGCGAGGCGTCCTGCCGCTAGCCCGATGCTGAGGCTGATGCCGGCGCTGATTGCGAACACCAGCACTGGCGTCAGTGTGCGGCGAAACAAACGTGTTGTTGGCACGGTTTTTGCACTCCGGGAGAAGGCACAAGACGCCGCCTCCTGCCCCCCCACACAATCAGCGCAGCCAACCCTACGACGACACCGGACCTTGCTGCCGGACGCGTGTTGACAGGGTCCGGTCCAGCGCGACGCTGTCGGCTGAAAGGAGTGTGCATCTAGCGCGCCACGATTTCGGCGCCGTTCGTCGCCGCGCAGACATAGACGCGCGGGGTCAGGCCCGTGCGGGCCGTGTACATGGCAACTGTGCTCGCCACAAATTTCTGGGTGCGCTCAGTCTCCACCAGCGCCACCGCGCACCCGCCGAAGCCGGCGCCGGTCATGCGCGCGCCCAAGCAGGCCGGATGTGCCTGTGCGATCGCGACGATGGCGTCTAACTCGCGGTTGGAAACCTGAAAGTCATCGCGCAGGCTGACGTGGCTGGCGTCCAACAGCTTGCCGAGCGCAGAGGCATCATTCGCCTGCATCGCGTCACAAGCCTGCAACACCCGATCATCCTCGGTGATCACGTGGCGCGCCCGCCGATAGGTGAGATCATCGAGATGCGGGCGTTCGGCTTCGAGTTGGGCCAGGGTCACATCGCGCAGCGCCGTGACGCCGAAATGCCGGGCGGCCGCCTCGCACTGCGCCCGGCGCTCGTTGTACGCCGAGTCCACCAGCCCGCGCCGCGTGGCGGTGTCCAGCACAACCACGGCGGCTCCGGCGGGTAGCGGCATGGGGGTGGCCGCCAGCGAGCGGCAATCAATGAGCAGCGCATGATCCGCCAGCCCGACGGCCGAGATCATCTGATCCATGATGCCGCAGTTCATGCCCACCCACTTGTTCTCCGCGTACTGGCCGACGATCGCCATGCGCGGCGCGTCCCACGTCCAGCCGCCCGCGGCCCCGAACGCCCGCGCCACGGCGAGCTCGAGCGCGGCCGAGGAGGAGAGGCCGGCGCCCAGCGGCACGTCGCCCGCCATCACACCCTCCCAGCCGACGGTCGCGTAGCCGTGCTGCTGCAGCGCCCAGGCCACCCCGCGCACGTAATCGGCCCAGGATCCGCGCTTGGGGGCCAGGTCGTCCAGCCTGAAGGTGTCTATCTCATCGAAATCCAGCGAGTGGACGGTCACTTGCCGGTCATGCGTCGGCCGCAGCGCGATCCAGGCCGCCCGGTCAATGGCCATCGGCATCACGAAGCCGTCGTTGTAGTCGGTGTGCTCGCCGATCAGGTTGACCCGGCCGGGTGCGCGCACGACGAAAGCCGGCGCAGCGCCGAAGCGTTGCGCAAATATCTGGGTGATCTGTTGACCGAGCGTCATAGCGATTCTCCATGACCGTGGGGATGGCGCCAACCTCCAACATGGGCTAGCCGTTGCCGCTGCGCAGATTGTAACGCATGAACGACCGGTCGGCCAAGCCTTCCCACCTGCCTTACTGCTGCTTGTAGTGCACCTCGGATACCTCGCGCAGCCGCGCGGCGGCTTGCTCGGCGGTGATGTCGCGCTGCGCCTCAGCCAACATCTCGTAGCCGACCATGAACTTCTTCACCGTGGCCGAGCGCAGGAGCGGCGGGTAGAAGTGCGCGTGGAGCTGCCAATAGCCGAAGTCGCCAATCTGCCACGGCGCACCGTGCCAGCCCATCGAATAGGGGAACGCCGTCTCGAAGACGTTGTCGTAGCGCGTCAGCAGGCGCTTGAGGATGTCGGCCAGGGCGTCCCGTTGGCCCGCGTCCAGGTCGGGCAGGCGGAGCACGTGCTGCCGCGGCAGCAGCAGGATCTCGAACGGCCAGACCGCCCAGTAGGGGACAACAGCGGCCCAGGCGTCGTTGGCGACCGCGACCCGCTCACCGGAGGCCAGCTCGCGTTCCACATAGTCCAGGAGCAGCGGCCGGCCGTGCTCGGCGCAGTAGCTGCGCTGCTGGCGGTCTTCCTTGAAAGGCTCGTTGGGCAGCGCGTCCAGCGCCCAGACCTGGCCGTGCGGGTGCGGGTTCGAGCAGCCCATCACCGCCCCTTTGTTCTCGAACACCTGCACCCAGCGGTATTTCTGGCCCAGCTCCGCGGTCTGCGCCGCCCACACGTCCACCACCGTCCGGATGTGTTCGGCCGGCATTTCCGGCAGGGTCAGGTCGTGCCGCGGGGAAAAGCAGATGACCCGGCAGGTGCCCGGCACGGGCACCGTGCGGAAGAGCGGATCGTCCGGCGGGCCGGCCGGCGCATCGGGCGTCAGCGCGGCAAAGTCGTTCGTGAAGACGAAGGTGCTCTCGTACGCCGGGTTGGCCGCGCCGCCCGCGCGGCCGTTGCCGGGGCAGAGGTAGCAGGATGGATCATGCGCGGGCCGGGCTTGAGCCGGCAGGCGCTCCACCTGGCCCTGCCATGGGCGCTGCGTGCGGTGCGGCGAGACCAGCACCCACTCGCCCGTTAGCGGGTTGTAGCGGCGGTGGACGTGTTTGGTGGGAATGAATGGCTCCGTCATGCTACACCTGCTTCAGATACAGCGTCCGGCTGTAGCCGACGCCGCCGTACGCATCGCCGGGAATGCCGACCGTCATCAACTCGAAACCGGTGGCGCGGTGGACTTCAGCGCCGTGCCGGTCGCTGACCGCATAGGTCGCGGCAGGATCGAGTCCGCGCAGCGGCGCGGGCGGACGAACCCAGCCCAACTGATGGTCCAGCACCGCCACCGAGTAAACCGCCTCGGTCCTGTCCGCGGCCGCGTATTCGATCACCGACGCGCCCCATTCTTCGACCCGCTGCAGCCGGTAGAGATGGCCGCTTTGCACCACATGCCGGAAGCGCTTGTAGAAGGCGATATAGCCGGCGTACTCGGCCAGCTCGGCCTCGTCCAACTCGTTCAGATTCGAGCCGATGCCCAACCCGCCGCGCATCGCCACATCGAAGCGCAGGCTCAGCGGGCTGATCCGGCCGGTCTGGTGGTTGCGCGCATGGGTCACCCAGGCCTCCATGGCGCGTGCAGGATAGGCCAGGCTGTAGCCTTCCTGGATGCGGATGCGATCCACCGCGTCGGTGTTGTCGCTGGTCCACACCTGGTCGGTGCGGGCCAGGATACCCAGGTCCACCCGGCCGCCGCCGCTGGCGCAGCTTTCGATCTGCAGGTGCGGGAATTCCCGGCGCAGGCGGTCCATGACGTCATAGACGCCGGCCGTATGGACGCGCCAGATGGCCCGGCCGGCGGCCGAGCCCGGCTCGGTGGCATAGCGGTTCATGTCCCACTTGATGAAATCAATGGCATGGCCCCGGAGCAGCTTTTCCAGGGCCGCGTAGATGTGCTCCACCACATCGGGACGCCCGAAATCCAGGATCAACTGGTGACGGGATTCAGTGCGCGGGCGGCCAGGGAAGTGCAGCACCCAGTCGGGATGGCTGCGGTACAAATCTGAGTCGGGGTTGACCATCTCCGGTTCGACCCACAGCCCGAAGTGCATGCCCAGCCGGTGCACCTCAGCGATCAGCGGCTCCAGCCCGGCCGGGAAGACGTCGGGGCTGACGGTCCAGTCGCCCAGCCCGGCGTGATCGTCGCGACGGCCGCCGAACCAGCCATCATCCACGCAGAACAGCTCGACGCCCATCGCCGCGGCTTTGCGCGCCAGCGCGACCTGCCCATCGTGGTTGAGGTTGAAGTAGGTCGCCTCCCAACTGTTGTACAACACGGGGCGCACGGCCGGGCCGTTGACAGGGGCGGGCAACACCCGCTCCAGCGCGAAGGCGTGCAGCCGCCGGCTGGCGCCGCCCCACCCCTCCGGGCTGACGCCGATGACGACCGCCGGCGTGACGTGCCGCGCACCGGGCGCCAGCGTCAGGCCGAAATCCGCGGGGTTGTAGCCGGCGTGGGCGCGCACGTCGAGCGAGAAAAGCTGCTCGAAGGCGATGCGCCACGCGCCGCTGTACGCCAGCGCGCCAAAGTACACGTCGCCGGTCTCCTCCCACGCCTGGCCGGGGCGGTTCAGCATGAAGAAAGGATTGGCCTGGTGCCCGGTCTGCACGGTGCGCTGTTCGAGGTTCCGCACGCCCATCGGCAGACGCTCGCGGGCGGCCATGAACTCCCGTGCCCACCAACCGGAGACAGAAGTTAGCTCGACCGTCCCATTGGGGAAGTGCAACGTGGCGAAGGCCAGCGCTTCGATGTCCAACGGCTCCGCACCGGTGTTGACGACTTCACACCAGCGCTCGATGATGTCGTATTCCGGGGTCAGCCGGTAGCACAAGGTCACTTCGAACGGCTGGACCGGGTCAACCAGGCGCACGCGCAACATCTCGCGCGGGCCGGTGTTGCGCACGGGCTGGCCGTGGCTGGGGGCAAGGCCGGGTTGGGCACCGTGTCCTGAGCCCGTCGAAGGATCTGGCACGATCTCGTGGCCGGCATAGCGCAGCCGCACGTCGCGCACGGGCAGGTGCGGCGCATCGTCAGGAGCCATCCGGCCGGGCAGCGACGGGAAGTTGACCTTGAGGGAGACCTCCTGCACTGCGTTATCGCCGGGCGTGCTGAGCTCGTAGCGGCGGACCACCGGCGCCTGGTCAGGGTGATTGAATGACTCGAAGCCGGGCCCGCTCAGGTGCGCCGCATCGGGGGCCCCGGCGGGGCGCGCGCCCCACGCCAGGTGCAAAAGCCGGCCCTCGGGATCAACCCGGAAGGCGTAGAAGCTGGCGCCGAGCACCAGGTTGAAGGTTTTGGTTGTCGGGTCAAAAGCGATCATCATTCACTCCTGCACCTCAGCCTGGCCACGCGAGGGCGTTTTTTGACTTCAATCCCGCTGAATGAGCCGGTCAGTGATACGCCGGCAACCAGTCGCCGTGGGCTTCGATCAGGTCGTCCACCAGCGCGGTGATTTGATCGGGATCGAGCTCGGCGGCGGTGTGCGGATCAAGCATGGCGGCGTGGTAGATGTGCTCGCGCTTGCCGGTCAGCGCAGCCTCCACGGTCAACGCCTGGACGTTGATGTTCGTCTGCATCAGGGCCGCTAACTGCGGCGGCAGCGCGCCGATGTGGGTCGGCTGGATGCCCTGCCGGTCCACCAGGCACGGCACCTCGATGCAGCAGCCCTGCGGCAGATTGTCAATCAGGCCGCGGTTGGCGACGTTGCCGTAAATGACCGCCGGCCGGCCGGTTTCCATCGCGTAGATGATCTGCGAGCCGTACTCGACGCTCCGCTTGATCTGCAACAGATGGTTGAGCAGGCGATCGGTGTCGCGCTCGCTGCCGTCTGTGCGGATTTCCTCGTCCTGGTCGCCCGGTTTCACGACGCGGAAGCGCACATTTTCGTCCTCGAAGACATGGCGCAGGGCCTCCCAGCCGGCCAGTTGGAACTCGCAGCGGGTGATGTACTCGTCCAGCGGGATGTTGAACGCCTCGATCAGGTCGGGCCGATCACGTTTGATGAACCACGGCACGTACTCGCTGAGGTGCTCGCTCGATTCGGTCACGAAGTAGCCGAATTTCTCCAGGAGCTTGTACCGCACGCGATTGGTCGGGGGCATGCGCCCTTCCCGCATGACCTGGCGGATGGCCGGGTACAAATCCTGGCCGTTGCGCTCAAATTTCAGGTAGAAGGCCATGTGGTTGATGCCCGCCACCAGATAGTTGATCTCCTCGACCGGCACGCCGATGTCGGCCGCCAGCTCGCCCGCGGTATGCGGCACGCTGTGGCACAGCCCCACCGACCGGATGCCGCTCCCCCGGTTCAGGGCCCACATGTTCATCGCCATCGGATTAACGTACTGCAGCAAGGTCGCGTCCGGGCAAAGCTCCTCCATATCGCGGGCCGTGTCGAGCAGCACCGGGATGGTGCGCAGCGCACGCATGATGCCGCCGATGCCCAGTGTGTCGGCGATGGTCTGGCGCAGGCCATACTTTTTTGGAATTTCGAAATCAACCACGGTGCTGGGGCGATAGCCGCCGATCTGAAACATGGCAATGGCGTAATCTGCGCCGGCCAGCGACTGCCGCCGATCCAGGGTGGCCTCGATGGTCGGGTGAACGCCCAGCGCCTCCGCGATCTTGCGGGCGACGATCTCGGACGTGCGCAGCCGCTCCGGGTCAACGTCGTGAAGGCTGATCGTCGAGCCGGCAAGCTCGGGATAGCTGAGGATGTCGCCCAGCAGGTTTTTGGCAAAGACGGTGCTGCCGGCGCCGATGAAGGTGATCTTGGGCATATGATTTCGAAAGCTCCTTGCGGGTGTTTTTTGTGGAAGTAAAGAGTAATGAATTATGAAATTTGAGCGTCACGACGCGTTGGCCGTTGCACCTGTCTTGATTGAAAAGCCAAAGGGCGGGGGATAGCACCGCGGCAGGTTGCTGAAAGGGCTGAGCTGCCTGATCCTCCGTTTGCGGGAGAAGGTTCTGGCGCAGGGATGCAGCCGCAAAGCGTAGCTGTCAGCCGCACCAGGATGATCGCGGCGCAGACGGGGGTGCTGAACATTGCAGGCATCACCCCGGGGGCTGAATTATTCGCCGCCTCAGCCAGAGGCGGCGAATAATTCAGCAAGTCCCCAAAGCCGCGCTTACTTGAAGAGCGCGTTCACTTGTTCGTTGGCGGCCGGCAGCACGTCCGCGGCCTTGGCCTGGCCCAGCATGATGCTTTCCATGGTGGGCTTCATGATGGCCGAGATCTCGGATGCGTGATCCGTGACCGGGAAGAGGAAGGTGCCGTCTTTCTCCAAGGCCTGCTGGGTGAAGGCCGATACGTCCAGGTTCTTCGCAGACTTGTAGGCGGCCACCGCTTTTTCGACGCCGGACTGCTGCGCCGGGAAGACGACGCCGGCATCACCGACCGTGTTTGCACAATCGGCCGAAGCCAGGTACTTGACCCACTGCCAGGCCTCTTCGGGATGCTTGCTGCCGACCCAGATCGAGTCCGCCAGGCCGTTGAACATGCTCTTGCGGCCTTCCGGGCCCTTGGGCAGGCGGGCGAAACCGAAGGGGAAGGTGGCGTTCTTGGCGAAGTCGCCGATCATCCACGAGCCGTTGGCATGCAACGCGCCCTTGCCGGCCTCAAAGGCAGCCGCGCCACCCAGGCTGGTGACGAGTTCCTGCGGCATGTACTTGCCGGCGGCCATCTGGTCCGCGATCCACTGGATGGTCTTGATGAAGCGCGGATCATCGTAGTGGTAGGCGGTGGCGTAAAGGTTGTCAATATGGCGCCAGCCGGTGGTGTCGGCCAGCCAGCTCCACTCGGTCTGGCCGTAGCCTTCGCCCGCGCCGTTAATGATCATGCCGTACTGCGCAACCTTGGTTTTGTCGAAGGCCGGGTCCAGGGCGTTCTTGCCGTTCGCATCCAGCGTCAGTTTGGCGATGATCTGGCCAAAGCTGCCGCCATCATCCGAGTTCCAGGTGGTGTTGTTGAGGTCATCCACGGTCACGCCGGCCTTGTCCAGCATGTCCTTGTTGTACACGATGGCGATGGTGTCCCAGTCCTTCGGCAGGCCGAAGCGCTTGCCATCGCGCGCCCACAGATCGGCCAGGCCGCTCAGGTAGACGCTCAGGTCCACCTTGTCCTTATCAACGTACGGCTGGATGTCAATCAACTGGTTCTTGGCGGCAAACTCAGGATACTTGGCCAGGTGATCGGTGAAGACATCAGGCGCGGTGCCGGCGATCATGCCGTTCTGGACGCCGCTCCAGTAGTCGTCCCAACCCTTCTGGGTGATGGTGATCTTGATGTTGGGGTTCTTTGCCATGAAGGTGTCGGCGCACTTCTGGTAGGCCGGGAGCTGGTTGGCGTCCCAGAGCCAGTACTCGATGGGCACTGCGGCGCCACTGGCGGCCGGAGCCGCGGGGGCCTGGGTCGGGGCCGCGGCCTTCGGGGCCTCGGTCGGCGCGGCTGCGGCGGGTGCTTGGGCCGGGGCCGGCTGCGCGCCGCCACCGCAGGCGACGAGCAACATGCTAATCACGGTCAACAGGCTGACAACGAGCAAAAGACGACGGTTCATAGGTTCCTTTCCTCCTGAAGTTGAATGGCTGGTCCATGCGGGCCTGCTTCACTGAGTTGCCTCGGATCCGAGAAATCCACTACAAGTCAGATCATTGACACCTCCGTCTGGTTGTTTCGGCCGTACCGCCGCGCAGCGATGCATGACATCTTTTGGACTGGCAAGGGTGTGCGATCCAGTTCCCCGTCAGCGCCCCCGGCGCATCCGATCACTTGAAGCCGGTAAACTGGATTGAGTCCAGGATCTTCCGGCCCGCGACAAGGAAGAGGATGAAGGTCGGGATGATCGCCAACGTGGTGCCGGCCATCAGCCCGGTCCAGTCGGGCGCGCCTTGCGGCGTCTGTGACCGGAAGATGCCCAACGCGACCGTCAATACGCGGACGTTCTCCTTGCTGCCGATGATCAGGGGCCACATGTAGTTGTTCCACGAGCTGATGAAGGTGATAACCGCCAGCGTTGTGATCGCCGGGATCGTCATCGGCAGCACAATTCGGAAGAACACCGTCGGAATACCGGCGCCATCAATCAGCGCCGCTTCCTCCACCTCCCGGTTGATGCCCAGGAAAAACTGCCGTAGGAAGAAGACGGCGAAAGGCGTCATCAGGAAGGTGGGTGCAACGATCCCGGCAAAGGTGTTGAGCCCGCCCAGGTTACGCACCAGGATGAAGTTCGGGATCGTCATAACGATCGCCGGCACCATCAGCGCGGCGATGTAAACACCGAAGATCTGGTTGCGCAGCGGGAAATGCAGGCGGGCGAACGCATAGGCCGCCATGGCGCAGAAGGTGACCTGCCCGGCCACGATCAGCGCCGAGACAATGATCGAGTTGCGCAGGGCCAGGAAGAAGTTGATTGACTGTCCCGTGCCGCCCAGGGCTACGGCGGTGTTGACGTCCAACATCCCTAACACACGCTTGAAATTGATGATGGTCGCCTGCACCGGCAGCAGCGAGCTGGTGTTCTTGTACACGGCCGTCGGGTAGGTGAACGCGGTGCGCAGCATCCAGTAAAAGGGAAACAGCGTCACAAACAGCAGCAGGACGAGCCCGGTCCAGGCCAGGATCCTGCCCCAGGGGATAGGCCGGCGCGGCGTGTGGATAGTTTGAGCGGATGCGGTCATAACGATTGCTCCTTTGTATGTTCCGATACGAGCGCGCACTGGAAGTCGCGGGAAGGCCCTGTCGCCAGCGCCTACATGTCGGACTCGCCGGCGCGCATCAGGCGCATTTGCACGATGCTGATGAGAATCAGGATCAAGAATAACGCCAGGGAGATGGCCGTTGCATAGCCCATGTTGAAGCGACTAAACGCCTGCTCGTAGATGTACCAGTTGAGCACCTTGGTCGCGTTCACCGGGCCGCCCTTGGTTGTGATCGCCACCGTGTCGAAGATCTGGAAGGAGCCGATGATGGAAGTGACGAGCACGAAGACCAGGACCGGGCGCAGCAGGGGCACCGTGACCCTCCAGAACATCTGTGTCTCCGATGCGCCGTCAATGGAGGCGGCTTCATACACCGAGCTAGGAATGGACTGAAGGCCGGCGAAAAGCAGCAGTGCGGTGTAGCCGACGTACTGCCAGATGTTGATCATGGCAACGGAAGGCATCGCATACTTCGGCAGGTTCAGGAACGGGATCGTGCCCACCCCGAGCGAGCGCAGCGCCACATTCACGATGCCGATATTGGGGTCAAGCAGCCATAGCCACAGCAGGCCGACGACTACACCCGGCATCAGCCAGGGTAGGATGATCATCGCCCTGATGATGATAGACTTGGTCAAGCGCGACATCATCACGGCGATGACCATCGCCAGGACGGTCTGAAGCGGAATGTTGAGCAAGACGTAGTAGACGGTGACTTTCAGGGAATTCCAGAAGTTCGGATCCTGCAGGAGCTTGGCATAGTTCGCCAGACCGACGGATTTGGACGGCGTCAGCAGATCCCAGTTGGTGAAGCTGATCAACACACCGCGCACAGCCGGTATGGCATAGAAGAGGGTGAAGCCAATCAGGCTGGGCAGGATGAATAGCAGTCCGATGGCCGCATCGCGCGGCCTCCACCGACGTTTGGGCTCTACCGCCGTTGCAAGTTTCGGGATCGCGGGTGCTTGAACACTCATACGCTTCTCCTCTCTCTGGGCTAACCTTGAAGAACTTGGTGTAGTGTCTTGATCAGAGTGGCGGGCAGAACCGGCTTGACCAGATAAGCCGCTGCGCCCAGGTTCATGCCCCGCCGGCGCTCGTCCAAGACGCTGCACAGGACGATGCGGGGAGGCGAAGCCAACTGTTGGTCCCGCAGGTTCTCCAACAGGCGCCAGCCTGCGCCATTGGCCATCGCCGGTTCCAGCACCACAGCCTGGATATTTGCGGTCTCTAAGAGCTGGAGCGCCTCGGCTTCGTCCCGACCTGTAAGCACCCGAAAGTGCCGGTCGAGTTCGCGCTGATAGAGCTCCCGTGTCACGGGATCCGCTTCAATAAGCAGGATAGCGAACGGTGCATCTGGCATCGGTAGCTCTGATGCGCGAAGAATATGTATGGCTAACAAGGACAACTTGAGTATATAAAAACTAAGCCTTGTTGTCTTGCATAAAAAGAGAAGGGTTTTGGAGAATTGGGGACAGTGTCAACGGACCTGGCGGCGGAAAGTCAAGGGGCTGCGACCGGTCTCCTGGTGAAACACGCGGCTGAAGTAGGCGCTGTCGTTGTAACCGGCCCGGTGGGCGATCTCGGTGACGGTCAAGTTCGTGACGCGCAGCAGCGTCTTGGCCTGCTCGACACGATAACGCGTGAGATACTCCCACGGTGCGATGCCCAGATCGCGGCGGAACACGCGGGTCAGGTAGCTCTCACTCACGGCCGCATGCGCTGCAATGGCTGCGCGCGAGAGAGACTCGTCCGCGTAGTTTTGCCTGAGGTAAACGACAGTCTGCCGGGTCAGATCGTTGGCGTGTGGCGGCAGGTTGCCTTCGTTGGGCAGAGGGCTGAGCGGCGCTTCCGCCGGGCGCTCGCGGCGGTTTCCCGGCTCGGGCAGCGGCAGGTAGAGGTGGAAGGTGGCGCCTGCGCCGGGTATGCTGGTCAGGGTGATCGTGCCACCGTGCAGCCTGACCAGTTCGTGGGTGACGCGCAGCCCGAGGCCCAGCCCCTCAGGGGGACGGCGCGGACGCTCAGCAGTCATGAAGGCGCGGAAGATGTGCTGCTGCTGTTGCAACGGGATGCCGCTGCCCGTGTCATCTACCCAGAGGTGCAAATGGGTCGAGGTGGTCAGGGCGCCCAGCGTCACGTGGCCTTGCGCGGTGAACTTATAGGCGTTGCTCAACAGATTGAACAGGATCTGCCGCAGACGCTGGGGGTCGGCGTGAATCTCGGGCAGGGACTCGGGTAATTCCAGACGCCACTCCACTTCGGCGCGGGGTGACAGGCTGCCCGACATGGCCCGGAAGACATCTTCCAGGAATGTGTTCGGCGCGATCGGCTCAGCGAAGATCTCCAAATCGTTGATCTCGGCCCGAGAGAGGTCCAGCAAGTCACTGATGAGCCGGCCCAAGTGTTCGCTGCTCTGGTAAAGATAACCCAGGTCGCGCAACAACTCAGGCGGCAGGGCGACCCCGTAAGGATTGGGCGCTGCCAGGGCTGCCTGGCTGTAACCCTGAATGATGTTCAGCGGCGTGCGTAGCTCGTGGCTGACATTGGACAACAGCCGGCTTTTGAGCTCGCTGGCGCGCTCGGCTTCCGCATGCGCGGCGATGGCGTCACCGTAAAGCTCGGCATTGCGCATGGCGATCCCCAACTGATCGCCCAGAACTTGCAAGCCGACCAGGTCAAGGTGGCTGTGTTGCGTAGAGTGGCCGCTGCGCAGATCCAGCAGCCCCAGCACTTGCTGTCCGAAACGGATCGGCAGGACGACGCGCGAACGACAAGCCGGCAGGCGGGGCTCCGGCGGGAACAGGTGGCTGCGCTGCATATCGGGGACGAAGGTTGGCTGGTTCCGCTGTAGTGTGTAGCCCAGCAGCCCCGAATCGCTGAGCGGAATCCGCGCGCGGCCGCCGATCCCGGTCACCATCTCCGGGACGAAGGCCTTTTCGTTTTCCAGCCAGAGGAGGATCTGCACCTCGTCGTAACCGTAGTTGTTGCGGATAATCTCGGCGATGTCGTGGCTCAATTGCTGGCGATCCAGGATGGAGCCGACCCGTTGGCTGATCGCCAGGCTGGTTTCAAGCTGTCGCAGCCGTTGTGCATCTTCCTCGCGGTTGAATCCCACCAGCCGGCTGGGCACGGTGGCGGAGGTGACCAATTTTTCCGCGGCGACCTCGGCAACGTTTTCGCCAGTGACAAGGCGCGCCTTATAGTTGAAGTTCGCCGGCAGGGGCTGGCCCGCAGCGGCGCGGCAGGCGAAGTCCACCAACTGGCGCCCCAGCTCAGCGGCTGACGTCTCGACGGTGGCAGTCATCGTGCCCTGGATGATAGCCGCCAGCGCCAGCGGATCGCCGTTGATGCCGACGACGACCGTGCCGTCCGTCAGCAGGCCGGCTGCGCGTGCAGCATCACGGCCGGCCAATGCCAGCGAATCGGAGAGGCCAAAAATGCCGTCGAACGGCGTCGTGATCCCGTGCAACGCCTCGCTGATCCTGTCGTAGGCCGGCTGATACGCCCAGGGCGCGGGAACATGGACCACGCTGATCCCAGGATGGCGTTCGAGGACGTTCCGGCATCCATTCAGCCGGCTCTCGCCCTTGTCAAACCCTTCGCACAAACCGCCCGCGACAAGGACGCGGCCCTGACCGGCAAGCTGCTTCACCAGGTAGGCGGCGCCGATGGCCGCCACATCGTAGAGGCTCCGCGGAGAGGTCGCGCGCGGATGTTGCAGATCAATCTCGGTGCCGATGATCAGGGGCACGCCGGCGTTGAGGATCAAAGCAGCCAGCGCGATGTCCACCCCGCCGATAATGAGCGCATCCAGGTTCTGCGCCAGCAGCTCTTCCAGGATGCCCACCTGTTCCTCGGGGGCAAGCGGAGTGAGGTCATACTCCAGCAGGATCAATGAGATATCAAGTTCGCTGGCTCGTTGGTAGATCGCCTCGCGCACCAACACCCAGAACGGGTCGCCTGATCCCAGTTGTGAACCAATACGATAGGGCTGAACCATGGCTTCAGGATAATCTAGTTTCAGTGTGACGTCAAACACCCTTTGTTCCACAACAAACGACAGCCCGATCTCTGATGAAGAGGCCGGGCTGTGCATCTGCCGGTGGGGGCGGCGGTTACTGGCTCAGCGGCTTGTAGGCGAACGCCCGCGCGTACTCGATGGCCGCGTAGCGTTCCTCGGTGCTCAGGCGATCCTGCCAGGCCGGCATGATGCCCTTGCCGCCGGATACCGATTGATAAAACTGCGCCACCGGGAACTTGGACACGAACTCCGGTGTGAACTTGGCGGCCTGCGGGATGACCCCCTGGCCGTTCGGGCCGTGGCACGAGACGCAATTCGTCTCGAACACCGACTTGCCCTTGGCCAGCAGATCGGGCTTGACCGTGAAGCTCCACAGGTAGTAAACGACGTTCCAGCGATCCTGGTCCGACAGGCCGCCCTTGAATTCGGGCATGGTGCTGTGGCCGCTGGACACCGACTGGAAGAACGCCACCGGCGCGGCTGCGCGCATGTAGTCCACGTCCGTGAAGTCGCGGGATTTTTCCACCTTGCCCTTGCCGTCCTCGCCGTGGCACGCGGCGCAGTTGGCTGCGTAGACCGTGGCGCCCGCAGCCTGATCGGGATGATCGGTCGGGAAGTTCACGCCCGCAAACGCCGATGCCTGGGTGTTCGGGGCGGTCATGGTGGCCGGCGCCAGCGCCGGGATCGGCGTGGGCGCCACGGGCAGCGGCGCCGGGGTGTTGCAGGCGGCCAGGCCGGCCAGGACGATAAGCGCGAGCGCCAGCAGAACGGTGATTCGCTTCATGAAGGCCTCTCCTCTTCAGGGATCAGTGGTCAGTGGTCAGTGGTCAGTGATCAGGGGGCAGGGGGCAAGCTGCGGACTCCTGTTTCCCAACTCCCGATTCCTGACTTCTGACTTCTGACTTCAGTTCTACTTTCCCAGATTTTTTACATAATTCACAACATCCCACCGCTCGCGCACGGTCAGGTTCTCGTTGAGCGGCGGCATGGCGCCAAATCCTTGCGAAATGGTCAGATAGATCGTGCCGTCCGACCCCTGCGCGATGCGCGCCTCGGTGAGGTTGGCCGGTTTCTTCATGTCCGGCTTCCAGAACCCGGTCAGGGGGCCATTGCCCTGCCCGCCGTCACCGTGACACGGCGCGCAATTGGTGACAAACAGGATCTTGCCGCGCTGGAGCGACACGTCATCGGCCGGCACTGGGTTCGTCTGCTGTGCGATGCCCTGGGGCAGGCTCGCCCCGTCGAAACGGACTGAGTCGGCGGGGGCCCATTGGCGCGGGCCCTGCTGCGCTTCAATGGCGGGCTGATCTTCCATCGTGCTGGCCCAGTTGATCTTCACCAGGTCGTAGCTCAGGATCAGGCCCAGTAGCAGCGGCACGGCCACCACGGTAAAGGTGATAATCATCCGGCGCAGGTATCCACGGGGTGGTATCATAGCGGCCTCCGCTCCGGCTCATACACGCGCTCGGCGCCTTTGTCCAGCATCACGCGGCGCACGTCCAGCTCATAGCGCATGTCACAGGTCACTTGCACGGCGATCCGGCTGTGGTTGATCTGCGGGTCGAAGTACTGCGGCTTAGTCGAAGGGAAGCCGCACTTCCACAGCAGGTTCAGGAAGGTGCCGAGCACCAGGCCCAGCATCGTCAGCTCGTAGATCGGGATGAACGAGGTGGGGATGCTGGTCAACGGCCGGCCGCCGACCCGGATCGGGTAGAGCCACTGTGTGCCGTAGGTCAGAAACACGGCGATGGCAGTTCCGGTGAGCGCGCCCAGGATGGTGGCCCAGGGGACGCGTTCGTGGAGGTGCGGCCGGCCGAGCATCTTGGCGGTGTAGGGCACACCTTGCATGATGCTCATGTCTTCTTCGCGCACCCCGAGGAGCCGCAGCCCGTCCAGCGCCTCCGCGGTCTTCATGACATCCGTGAAGATGCCCATCAGGACAAGTTTGTTGGGCATGGGTTCCCTCCTACTCCAGCTCCGCCACGCTTGTCACCATCGTCTTGCCGATGCGACGCCGCGTGTGGCTCATCTGGCCTTCCAGCACTTCCCACACCGGGATCAGCGGGATCACCCGCGAGGCGAGCAGGTACAGCAGGCAGAAGAGCGCCAGCGTGCCCAGCGGGATGAAGATCTCCGGCCCGCGCGGGTTGTAGGTGCCCCAGTCGAACGGCAGCCGGTTGCGCTGGAGGAAGCTCGGGATGATGAGCAACCGTTCCATGTACATGCCGACGTTGATGCCGAGCGTGATCACGAGCAGCGCCACCGGCGATCGGCGCACCCGCTTGTTCCACAGCGTCAGCCAGGGGACCAGGATGTTGAAGAACAGCATCGTGTACCAGAACGGCGCAATCGGCCCCCGCGCCTGGAAGGTCAGCAGTTGGTGGCCGACCCACTCGCCGCCGTACCATTCGATCAGGTAGTCGTTGAAGAAGAAGTAGGTCCAGGTGAAGGAGAAGATCAACACCAGCTTCGCCAGCGCGTCGAAGTGCTCTGGCCGCAAGAAGTATTCCAGGTGCATCGTCTTGCGCACCACCAGCAGCACGGAGATCACCGCGGAGACGCCGGAGAAGATCGCGCCGACGACGAAGTACGGACCGAAGATGCTGCTGTGCCACCCGACCTGCTGCGCCATCGCAAAGTCCCAGGAGACGATGGTGTGCACCGAGAACATAATCGGGATGATCGCAAAGGCGAAGATGTTGATCGCCTTGTGCAGGTAGTGCCACTCGTATTCCAACCCGCGCCAGCCCAGCGAGGCGAGCTTGTAGAGCACGTGCCGCCAGCCTTTCGTGTGATCGCGCGCCATCGCCAGATCGGGGATCATCGGCAGGTAGACGTAGATGGTGCTGCCCAGCAGATAGGTCGTGATCGCCAGCAGGTCCCACGCCAGCGGCGACTGGAAGTTGTCCCACAGCCCGCGTTGGTTCGGCACCGGCAGCATGAAGTAGACGACCCAGGCGCGGCCCAGGTGGATCAGCGGGTACAGCCCACCGCAGATCAGCGAGAAGCTGGTCATCAACTCGGCCGCGCGGGTGATGGGCCGGCGATACTCGGCGTTGAACACGCGCAGGATCGCCGACACGAACGTGCCGGAGTGGCTGATGCCGATCCAGAACACGAAAGTGACGATGAAGAGACCCCAGCCGGAAGGCCGCCGGATGCCCGCGATGCCCATGCCCCAGCGCATCATGTAAGCCCAGTAGCCGAAGACGCAGACCAGCACGAAACCTGCCAGGAGGGCGACCAACAGCCAATAGGTGGGACTGGCCTTCAGCATCGGCTTGAGCATGATCTGGTTCTGCTCTTCCTGCGGGATGGGGTCGAGCAGCAGCCGCTCTTTAGGATCATCCTCGTGCGGCCAGACGAAGTTTTTGAGCCGGGAGCCAGTGTCAGCCAGCATGGGACTCGCCTCCCTTCAGATAAACGACCGCGGGCTCGGCGCCCACCTCTTCCAGCACCTGGAATGCGCGGCGGCTGCGGATGAGCTTGGATACGCGGCTCTCCGGGTCGTTCAGATCGCCGAAGACGATGGCGTCCGGCGCGCACGCCTGCGCGCACGCGGGCTGAATCTCGCCGTCGCGCAGTTCCCGGCCTTCGGCCTTCGCGACATCCTCCCCGCGTTTGATGCGCTGGATGCAGAAAGTACACTTCTCCATGACGCCGCGGCCGCGGACGGTCACGTCGGGGTTGAGCTGCTGCTCCAGCGGTTCCGGGAAGTAGGGGTCGAACCAGTTGAAGAAGCGGGCCACGTAAAGACAGTTGTTGGCGCAGTAGCGCGTGCCCACACAGCGGTTGTAGGCCTGCATGTTGAGGCCCTCCTCGTCGCTGTGGTAGGTGGCGAAGACCGGGCAGACCGGCTCACACGGCGCCTTCTGGCACTGCTGGCACATGATCGGGATAAAGCGCGCCTTGAGATCCGGGTATTCGCCGTCCCAGTAGCGCTCGATCCGGATCCAGTGCCGCGCCCGGCCCATGTTCACGTGTTCGGGGCCTACCGTCGGCACATTGTTCTCCGCATGACAGGCGACGACGCAGGCCTGGCACCCGTTGCACTTGTCCAGGTCTATCACCATTGACCAGCGGTGGCTGCCCAGGGGTTTGTTCTCGCTCATTGACAGCTCCTCATCCCGGGAACTTCCGGTCTTCGTTCGCCGCATCAATCCCGACATTACTTTCGAGCACCGGCAGTTGGCGCGTGCGGCCCTGCTTCTCGATCTTGACGCGCGTCGCGCCCCAGGCTAACTCCCCGTCGGCGGTCAGCTTCGGGCTGATGAGCCCCAGCACGTTCGCGCCCTTGTTCTTGGCGAAGCGGCCGTAATCGGCATGGCCCTGGCCGATGGGCACGGCCACGACATCGGGCCGGATGCCGTGATAGGGGTAAACCACGGCGAGCATAAAGCGCGTCGGCGTGCTGATCTTGACGACGTCATTCCGTTTCAGCCCCAACTCCTCTGCGGTCTTTGGGTTGATTTCGACCCAGGTGTCCCACATCGCGGTGGTCATCGGATCGGGCGTCTCCTGCAGCCAGGACTGGCTGGCCCCGCGGCCATCGCCCAGCGCAATGGAGGGGTAGGGGAAGAGGATGAACGGGAACTCCTGGGGATCGCCCACAAAGTCGGCCTGCGGCACCGTCAGGGTGGCCGGGATCGCGGGGGCCACGGCGGGGCGCGTCACGGCGGCGTCCTGCGGCCACCAGCCGCCGTATTGGCGCCAGCCGTTCCAAACCGACTCCAGGCTGTTTGTCTCGTACGGCGCGTTCTGCCTGACCAGCTTGTTCAGCAGCGCCTGCAGGAATTCGACCGTGTTTTTGTACGGCAGCGCCGCTTTGGCCGCGCCGCCGAGACGTTGCGCCAGGTCGAGCAGCACATCGGCCGTCGCGCGGGTGTCGTACAGCGCGCTCACCACCGGCTGCTGGCCGCTGATCGCGGGCCGGTCGCCGGGCGGGGTCACAATCTGATAGCCCCAGCTCTCCAGGAAGGAGTGATCGGGCAGCACCAGGTTGGACTGCACGACGGTCTCATCCACCTCGGAGCTGAAGGAGATGACGGTCGGCACCTTGGCCAGCCCTTCAGCGAAGCCGGCCTCCGCCGGAATCTCGAAGAGCGGGTTGCCGTGGACAAGGAGCACGTCCACCTCGCCGGCGCGCATCCGGTCAATGAGCTTCTGCACGTCGCTGAACTTGGCGATGGCTGCCGCGGTGAACGCCGCATCGGGCAGCTTGGGCGTGAGCCAGAACGCGCTGGCGTCATATGCCAGATGGCCGGCCAGGGCGTTGAGCGCCAGGATGGCCGCGGTGGCGGAGGCGCCGTTGGTTTGGCCGGCCACTTCGCCGCCGGGGATCGCGGTGGGACGGGCGTACTTGCCGAAGGTGCGGGCCAAGGTCATCAGCCGTTCCTTGCCCACGCCGCTGACCGCGGCGATGGTCTCCACATCTACGTCTTTGAACAACGGCGCCAACGGACTGTTCTTCGCCGTGCCGAGGCCTTCATCCACCAGCACCTTGCCGATCGCCATCGCGACCTGGCCTTCGGTGCCGGGCTTGATGGGGATCCATTCGTCCGCCACTGCGCCCGTGGCCGACATGCGCGGCTCGAGCTGCACCAGGTAGCCGCGCTTGCCCAGCGCGTTTCCGCGCATCTGGCCGTACGCGCGACCGTACGCGACCGGGGACAGCCACGTCTCGCCCAAATTGGCGCCGAAGGAAAAGACCACGTCGCTGCCGGCCAGATCGAAGAACGGCAGGTTGGGCTGCCCGCCAAGCATCTGGCCCGCGATGCGGGAGAGCGTGCCGCGGCCGCCGAAGCTGCCCAGCACATCATGGAAGACCGGCGCGGCCGCGCCCAGCGCGGCCAGCAGCGGCGCAGCCACCGCGGCGAGGCTGTCATCAATCCGGCTGCTGTAGAAGGCGATGGCCCCGGGCCGCGCGGCCTTCAGCCGGCTGGTGACCGTTTCCAGGGCCATCTCCCACTCGACTGCGGTGAATTTGCGGCTGCCGCGCAGATCTTGGGCCACGGCGTTGCGCAGCCGATCCGGGTTGTAGAGCGTCTGGAGGCCGGCCTGGCCGCGTGCGCAGGTTTTGCCGTAGTTCAGCGGGTGCTTCGGGTTGCCCTCGATCTTGTGCGCCCGGCCGTTGCCCACGCGGACGAGGAGTCCGCAGCCGGCGGCGCACTGGCGGCAAGTCGTGGCATACCAGACGGACTCACCGGGCAGCGCTTCCTCCGGCGGCACGACGTAGGGTTCGATCTTTTCGTACTTCTGGAGATTGATCGTGCAGCCGCTGAGCGCCATCGCTGTGCCGGCCAGCCCACCGGCTTGGATGAATTGACGGCGGGTGATGCGTTTCGTCATGAGTTGCATCCCTTCTAGTAATGGCATGTGGCACAATCAATCAGCCGCTTGACCTTTTCCGGCGCCTGCTGGCGGTGACAGTTCAAGCAGAAGCCCATGTTGAGGTTGTAGCGCTGCGCGATGCCCATCTGCGAGACATTGCCGTGGCAGCTTTCGCATGCCACGCCCGCGGCGATGTGCGGTCGGTGGTTGAACTGGACGAAGTCTGGCTGATCGTTGATCTTGACCCACTGCACCGGCTGCTTGGTCTCCCAGGCTTTCAGGAGCAGGTCAATGTCGGCCTGATCGGCGGGGTTCTTCGGCTGGACGTTGTTGTGGCAGCCCATACACTTGGCAAGCGAGGGATAGCCGGCGACGGCCCCATCCCGCGCACCCGGATGGCAATAGAGGCAGCTGGCGCCCGCGGCGATGTGCTGCTGGTGCTTGAAAACCAGGGGCTGCGGCGGCTCGGCATAAACGCGCGAGAGCAAGAAGATGCCGCCCACAAGCGCCACCACCAGGACCAGCAAGATGGCGCCGAGCGCGGCGGCCAACCGTGGGTGTTGGCGAATGAGAGATAGAATCATATGCACGCTCCAGTTTGGCGCGACTGCAAGAGACTAGAGCTGTGGGCAGAACGAGGAGTGCTGGATCTGCCCGATCTGGATGATTCCGCCCACAAGGTCTTCCAGCGGATTTCCCTGCGGGTCCCAGCCGTGGCCTGGCCCGGCCGGGCGAGTGTCGTCGGCGCGCCGAGGCGGGCGCCGTCTACTTCAACGTCGCCAGGTAGGCGACGAGGTCGCCGAGCTCCTGTGCGGTGAGCTTGTTGTACGTCTTCGGCATGACGCCGGGCTGGAAGCCCTGGGTGACGTACACGTCGGGTTCGAGGATGGACTCTTTCAGGAATTCTTCGGCGGTTGTGGCTTTGCCCCGATAGCCGGCATCTTTCAAAGCCTTCTGGGCTTCGCCTGCAACGCCGGCTAAGGAGGGACCAACCAGCGTCTTGCCCTTCTCCAGCGAATGACAAGTGATGCAACCCGGGGAACCGGCGGATGCAATGATAGAATTGCTGAACAGCTTCTTGCCGTTTTCGGCATTGCCAGCTCCGGCTGCTGCCGGCTGGCCTGCGCTGCCCCCGGCAGACGGCTGGGCGGCCTTCCCGCCGCAGGCCGCAAGCGCCAGGATGAGGACGACCAGCACCGCGGATCGGGATAGCCTGGTGCGTCTACGCATGAGGTTCCTTCTCCTTTCCGAGAGGTGAATTGTCTGAGAGCGTTGAGGTGGGTGCTCTCAAGGCTTGAAGTTATGTGCCATATTATACACCATAGGCATGAAACGCAAAAAGCTAAGGAGCCATTTCGGGTTTCGTGCGCAACTTGAGCAGATGCGCGCGCCAGGCCGGGCCCGTCGGCGCCGGCCAATCCGCGATCACTGCTTTCGTCAACGCATAGCCCGCCGCGATGAGCTCTGCGGTGTGCCGGAAATCCCAAATTGGGACCGGATGCTCGAAGCGCAGGTGCAGATGGTGCACCGGGACCCGCCGTGACGCGGCCAGATCGAGCTCAAGGTCGAGCTGGCGTTGGGTGATCGTGTTGAGGAGCTTGTTCACCCAGGGCCCCACGCCCGACGTGTCCTCCGGGATGGCGCGCATTTCGGTGATGTCCAGGGCGATGATCTCGGTGGCGCCCTGGCTCAGGGCCGGCTCAATCGGCAGGTTGCTCAGGGTGCCGCCGTCCAGCAGCAAATGGCCCTCGCGTTCCAGCGGATGCACCCACGGCGGCACCGCGCCCGACGCCAGGATGCCGTCCAGCACACTCTGCTCCGGATCGGCGCCGTAGAGCAGCACTTTGCCGGAGTTGAGATCGGTGGCGACCAGGCGCACGGGCAGCCCGGCCAGATCGCGGAACTTCAGATCGGCTGTGATCCCCTGGCTGCGCAGAAAGCCCGCCAGGCGCTCATGCATCTGTCCGCCGCCGCGGCCGAACAGCGCGCGCACGCTGAGCCAGAGGTAGTTGGAGGGCAGGAGATCGGCCTCGGCCGCGACGCGCCACGCGGTGTCCAGCGCATCCAACGCCGCGGGCGTGAAGCCGTGCAGCCCCAGGAACGTCGCATTGACCGCACCAATGGACGTGCCGACGACCAGGTCAGGCTGGTAGCCGGCCTCGTGCAGGGCCCGCAACGCGCCCGCTTGCAGCGCCCCCCGCGCGCCGCCGCCGCCCAGTGCAAAGACCAGTTTATGTTTAGCCATGCCCCTTTGCTCCCTCAAGCCTCAAATCCCGGCTGTTCCTCGTTCGCAGCGCCGGTGCGGCGGCCGGCGGGTTGGCGCAGGTGCGATCCGGACATTTGCGCACGATGACGTTGTCCACGTAGACCCCTTCCGCGGCGTGCGCGGTCGCGTCGCTGGTAAACCTGAACGCGATCCACACCTGCGGCTGCCCCAGAAAGCTGATGCTGGGAGGCTGATCCCCCGCGAGGTTGCCCAGATCCAGGACGAACGGCGACCAACCGCCCGGCGCGGCGTCGAGACACTGCCCGGTGAAGACGACGTAGTCCGCGGACGCCCCCCAGCAGAAGGCGTCGCCGGCCGCCAGATCGGCCAGGTAGAAGCTGAAGCGGAGCTGCGCCATCTGCGCGCCGGCCAGGCTGAACGGGCCGTAGATCATCCACGAGTCGGCGTTGTCGGGGTAGGCGCTGCCGCACGCCAGCCCCGCGCCATCCCGCCCGCCGCCGGCCGCCCACGCGCTGGCGCGTCCGCTCAGCGGCCGGCAGGTGCGGCCGGCCCAGTAATACTCGCCGGCTGTCTGGCCGTTCCCGTCGAGGCTGCGCCAGCCCGCGGCCGGCGCAGCCTCGAACCCTTCGTCCAGCAGCGTCGTCCAACCGCCCGGCGCAGACACCCGGCCGGCGATGAGCGGCAGGTACGTCCGCCGCTTCCCATCCGGCGCGGCCGCCGAAGCGCCTGTGAGGCTCACCCCCAACATAAGCGCGATCAGGATCAAAGTCGCCGGCCGATACCTCATGGCGTCACCTCCAATCACGTCACCCCGTCCCCGTGCCGCCGCATCCCCGCGTCACCTCGCCGCCAGCCGCCCGTCCAGCCCCAACGCCGGGGCGATCTCCTTCATCGCGGCCAGCACGATGCCGACATGCTCCCACAACTCCACGCCCAGCTCGGCCGCGCCCTGCTCGATGTCGGTCCGGTTGATCGCCGCGGCGAAGAGCTTATCCTTCCACTTCTTTTTCACCGAGCTGATCTCCACATCGCGCAGGTCTTTGCTGGGGCGGACGTAACCGACGGCCATGATCAGCCCGGTCAGCTCATCCGTAGCCCACAGCGCCGAGTCGAGCTTCGTCGTGCGCGGGATGCCGAGGTAGGGCGCGTGGCCGGCCACCGCCCGGATCAGCTCCGGCGGGTAGCCCAGCTCGCCGAAGAGCCGCAGCGCAGCGCGCGGATGCCCGTTCACCGGCTCGTCCATGTCCGGGTAGCGTTCGAAGTCGAGGTCGTGGAGCAGGGCGGTGACGCCCCAGAGCGCCTCGTCGCCGCTGAAGCGCCGGGCGTAGGCGCGCACCCCCGCCTCGACGGCCAGCACATGTTTGCGCAGGCTGTCGGCGGTGATCCATGCGCAGACAAGGTCCCAGGCTTCGTTCCGAGCAGGCAATGACATTAGCGCCTCCTTCTGAGGATGAGGTCAAGCGATTGCATCAGCAATCCGCTTCCGGTCGCCGGCTTCCAGGCCCATATCTTCCTGCGGCCCCAGGACGGGCAGCGGGCGGGTGATTTTGACATCCCACCAGGCGCGCAGGGTGGCCAGGCTGTCGCGGAGGCGATAGTACGGGTTCGACCAGTAGATCCGGCGGTCGGCCGACAGACCGACCGCGTCTACACCCAGGTTGAGGCACGTAAAGAGCGCCCGCGGCAGGTGAAAGCGCTGCGTCACCAGCACGGCGCGCCCCACGCCGAAGATCGCGCGCGCCCGGTAACAGGTGTCGTAGGTGCGGCGGCCGGCATAATCGCGCACCACATCGGCCGGGGGCAGCCCGTGCGCCACGGCATAGTCGTACATCGCGCCGGGCTCGTTGTAATCAATGAAGCGATTGTCGCCGCTGACCAGCAGCTTGCGCACCTTGCCGGCCCGGTACAGCTCGATGGCGGTGTCCATCCGATCTTGCAGCATCGGCGTGAGCCCGCCGTCCGCCCGGATGCCGGCGCCGAAGACGATGGCGACCGGGATCTGCGGCGGCACCGCGTCCGCTTGCGTCAAAACCTGGCGGTCGTAGCGCCACTGAATCCACAGCGTAATCGCCGCGGCCGCGCCGATGCCGATGCCGGCCGCGACGACCAGAAGCCGGACGATGCGTTTGATAGACATAAAACATCCTTGGTGGCGGTCGCGTTCCCTAGGGCGCCGCGGTCGGCACGAAAAACGGCTCTCAAATTGACAGCCCGCGCGTGAGGACGTAGAATCCCCGCATCGGCGGGACGCTGTGTGTCAGCGCAGTGATCTTACTGCAAGCGCGGCCGTGAAGTCAACTCGGCTCGAAAGGGTGGCCCCAAATGCCGTCTACGCTTCTGCAAAAGCTCCAGCTCAGACCGGGGCAGCGCCTGACCCTGCGGAACGCGCCGCCGCGCCTGCCGGAGGCGCTGGCAGCCGGACTCGCGGGCCGAGCTTCCGTCGAGGCCGTGGCGGGGGAGGCGGTGCTGCTGTTTGTCACCGCGCTGGCTGAGGTCGAACGGCTGGCGCCCGATGCCATCGCTGCGGCCGGACACGATGGCCTGCTCTGGCTCGCGTATCCGAAGGGCGGCTCGGGCGTCCCCACCGACGTCAATCGGGACAAGCTGTGGCAGGCGATGGCGCCGACGGGCTGGCGGCCGGTGCGCCAGATCGCGTTGGATGACGTCTGGTCGGCCATGCGGTTTCGTCCGGGAACGCTGGTGGAACCATGACGACCGATCCGCTGCTGGACGGGATTTTTGTCCCCGAGCCGACGCCCACGCCCCAGCCGGCGCCCGTGGCTGTGGATGAAATCTTTGTCCCTGAGCCGACGCCCGCGCCGCCGGACGAGATCTTCGTGCCCGAACCGGCGCCCGCGGTCGAGCCCGCGCCGGCGCCCGCGCCGCCGGATGAGATCTTCGTGCCCGAACCGGCGCCCGCGGTCGAGCCC
>CAZYGI010000040.1:29232-35583 GCA_964647255.1 uncultured Anaerolineales bacterium
TCGTGCCCGAACCGGCGCCCGCGGTCGAGCCCCAGCCGATGCCCGCGCCGCCGGATGAGATCTTCGTGCCCGAACCGGCGCCCGCGGTCGAGCCCCAGCCGATGCCCGCGCCGCCGGACGAGATCTTTGTGCCCGAACCGGCGCCCGCGGTCGAACCGGAGCCGGCGCCCGAAGCGCCGGAGGGCCAGGTGCGGGCGTTCTGGGTGGATGCGTTCCATGCGGGCATCAAGACACCGGAGCAGGTGGCGCAGCTCGTTTGGGACGTGCAGGCGGCCAACGCCAACACGATCATTGCCCAGGTGCGGCGCCGCGGCGACGCGCTCTACAACCGGACGCTTGAGCCGCGCGCGGCCGAGCTGCGCGGCCGGCCGGATTTCGATCCGCTGGCGAGCCTGATCGAGGCCGCGCACGCCGCGACGCCGGCCATCGAGGTGCACGCGTGGATTGCGGTGGCGCCGGTCGCCGCGGTCGCCGCGCCTCCGCCGGATCCTCAGCACATCTACCACAGCCACGGCCCAGCCGCGGCCGGCGATGCGCTGTGGCTGTCGGCGGCCGAGGATGGCTCGCTGGTCTCGGAGGACACCTACCTGCTTGACCTGGGGCATCCGGCGGCGTGCCAGCACATCGTGGACGTGGCGCTGAGCCTGGTGCGCAACTATGACCTCGATGGCCTGCACCTGGACCGGGTGCGCTACGGCGGGCCGCAGTTCGGCTACAACCCGGTCAGCGTCGCCCGGTTCCGCGCCGCCAACGCGGGCGGCGGCGGCGCGGCGGCGGGCGGCTCCGCAAGCCGGCCGGCCTCGACCGACCCGGCCTGGCAGCAGTGGCGCCGGGATCAGGTGACGCACCTGGTGCGCCAGATTTACCTTGAGGCCATCAGCCTGAAGCCGCAGATCAAGGTGAGCGCGGCGACGGTGCCGTGGGGCGCCGGCCCGACAAGCGACGAGGAATGGCGCCGCGGGAGCGCGATGACCGGCGTGTACCAGGATTGGCTTGGCTGGCTCCGCGAAGGGATCGTGGACATGGTCCTGCCGATGAACTACGATCGGGAGGCGGATGCCCGGCAGCGGCAGTGGTTCGACCGCTGGATCGAATGGGAAAAGGATCACCGCGCGGGCCGGCACCTGGTGATCGGCCTGGGTGCGTTCCTGAACGAGGCCGGCGAGACGGTGGCGCAGGCGCGGCGGGCGCTCGCACCGTCCGCGGGGGGCGAGCCGAGCCAGGGCGTCTGCTTCTACTCCTACGCCGCCACGAACAGCCGCGGCTTGCCGCTGGACGCGTTCGCCGCCGCGCTGGCGGGCAGCGATCCGGCCGGTGACGCGCCGCTCTTCGGCCGGCCGGCGCCCGCGCCCCGGATGCCGTGGAAGGCGCAGCCCACCGCTGGCAGCCTCAAAGGGTTCGTGCGCAACCCCGACGGCACGCCGGGCGATGGCCTGGCAGTGACGCTGGACGGCCCGTCGCAGCGCACGGTGACGGCCTCGGGCGCCGGGTTCTACGGCGCGACCGGGCTGGCGCCGGGCGTCTACACCGTGACCGTGGCGCGGCAGGGGCAGACCGTCGCGTTCGTGCAGGCAACGGTGCAGACCGGCCGGGTCACGACGGTGGATATCGGCCCCATCTTTTCAAGCGACGTGGCCTAGCACCTCGCCATGTTTGATCTTGTTGGATCGTAGTAACGACTTCAGTCGTTTGTCGCTGACCAAAAAGCGACTAAAGTCGCCACTACGACTCCTCAAATTCTTGATGGCGAGGTACGAGCACCTCGCCACGTTGATCTTGATGGATCGTAGTAACGATCGCGAAGCATCCCGTGGGACTTCTTTCGTTCGTCGCCGACCGAGAAGCGACTGAAGTCCCACGACCAGCCATCGCATTTTCTGTGACGAGGGATCGGTGCGCAACAAACGGATCGCGCTCGTTTCGCTCCTGCTCCTGTTGATGATCCTGGGCGGGTTCCTGCGCTTCCATCGGATCTCGTTCCAGTCGCTCTGGAGCGACGAGATTTCCACCTGGTATCGCACGCGGTATCCGACCCCGGCAGCCGTCATCGAGCTCGGCGCGCGGCCCGATGGGCATCCGCCGGGCTATCATCTCCTGATGTACTTCTTCCTGCATCGGTTCGGGAGCAACGAACTCACGCTGCGTTTCCCCTCGGCGGTCGCCGGCATCCTCTGCATCCCGGCGATGTTCGCCCTGGGCCGCGTCTTCTTCTCGACGGAGGCGGGGGCGTACGCCGCGGCGCTGACCGCAGTGATGTGGTGCACGGTGTACTACAGCCAGGAGGCCCGCGCTAACTCGCTGCTGGTCCTCTTCAGCGCGCTGAGCTCGGCGCTCTGGTTCGAGATCATGCGCCGGTTGCAGCGCGGCGAGCGGCGCAGGCTGCTGCCGCTGCTTGCGCCGGGCTATGTGCTGGCCGCGGCCGCGGCCGCGTATTTGCACTATTTCGGCTTGTTTCTGATCGCCTTCCAGGGGTTCTACGCGTTCGTCGCGTTCCTGCGGCGCCGCCCGGCGCTGATCGCCGTGCTCCTGGTGTACGCCGGGTTCCTGCTCCTCTATCTGCCGTGGCTGCCGGAAACCTATCGTGACATGACGGGGTACGCGATCTCGTACAAGCCGCCGACCCTGCGCTCGCTGCTGGATTACGGGTGGTTCCTCTACGATTACTCGTCCCGGTTCCTGGCGCTGGCGGGCGCCGGCTTCCTCTTTGTGCTTTGGAAGGATGTTCGTGCGCTGCTGCGCGGACCCCGCAAGCCGCTCGGCGACTATCTGCTGGACCCGACCGTGACGTTGGTGCTGTGGCTGGTGCTGCCGGTGCTGTTTGCGTTCGCCAAGTCGCTGGTGTCGCGGCCGGTGTTCATCGCCCGCAACCTGATCATCTGTCTGCCCGCGGCGTATCTGCTCTCGGCGCGCGCGCTGGCGCTGCTGCCGCTGCGCATCCGGTGGCGCTCGGCCGCGGCCATCTTGTTGTGCGGCGCGCTGCTCTACCAGTTGATCGTGCCGATGGACTACTACGGCAGGCCGACGAAGCAGCAGTTCCGTGAGGCCGCGCAATACGTGATTGACCGCGACCCCGCGGTAGGCGATGCCAGCTTACTGGGGTTTGCCTGGACGCCGGAGCATCTGAATTTTTACTTCGAGCGGCTCGGCTCGCCGCTGCGGGTGGGCCAGGTGCTCGGGCTGGAGGAGGAGATCCCGCAGCTTGAAGCCTACCTGGACCGGGAACGCCCCCGGCGCCTGTGGTATATCGCCGCACACCGGGTCCCGGAGCAGGGTTTCCTGGATGCGCTGGCGGGTCGCATGACCCTGGTGGATAAGCACAGCTTCATCGGCGCAACCGTGTGGCTGTGGGCCGCGCCCGCCGCGCCGTAAAGCGGCTGCCAGGACGGCAGCGGGAACCCTTGCGCGATGCAGACCCAACTGAACTCCCTCACCCACTCTCTCGGCGCCTTCGGGAGGCGATGCCTGGCCGTGGCCGGCGCCCGGGACGCGCGCGCGAGCGTGAAGCGTGCGCTCCTTGCGGCGGCCGTGCTCGGCCTCTGGCTGGCGCTGGTGATCTTCACCGCGACGCGGCATGAGTTCTGGCGTGACGAGGTGCGCGCCCTGTCGCTGGCCCGCGCCGCGGCCTCGCCGGTGGACCTGTACGGCCTGACCCAGTACGAGGGGCACCCGGTCCTGTGGTTCCTGCTGCTCTATATCGGCAAGTCCGTCGCAGACATCCCGCTCGTGCTGCCGGTGATCAGCATCGCGGCGGCCTTCGCGGCGGTCGCAATCTTCATGTACGAATCGCCGTATCCGTTCTGGCTGAAGTGCCTGTTCGTCTTCGGCGGCTTGCCGCTGTACGAGTACGCCGTCATGGCGCGGAACTACGGCATCAGCATGCTGCTCCTGTTCACGGCCGCCGTGGCCTACCGGGCGCGTGACCGGCACGGATGGCTGTTGGCGGTCGTGCTGGCGCTGCTGGCGAACACGAACGCGCATTCAGCGATCCTGGCGTGTCTGATCGCGGGGCTTTGGGCCTGGGACCTGGCGCGGCGGCACAGGGCCGCGGCCGGCGGCGCGCGACGCCTGCGCCGTTACCTGCCGTTTGTCGTCGTGCTGGCCGGCGTGGCCCTGTGCGCAACCTGGGCGCTGCCGCGCGAGAACACGATCCTGACGTCGGTCGGCCAGGGGGTCAGCCCGGCGAAGCTGGCCGGCGCCCTGTTCTACGCCGTGCTGCGGCCGGATATCACCTTCGCCCGCCTCCTGCCGGCATGGCTGCCTTTCTGGGTGGCTGCACCGATCTTCTTTCTCGCGGTGGCGGGCCTCGCGGCGCGGCCCGATCTCTTCCTGGCAGCCTTCACCGCCCAGGTCGCTTTCGGCGTTTTCTTCCGGGTCGCCCAGCGCGGGGTGCTGCGGCACCAGGGGCTGTATCTGATGTTCCTGGTCTTTCTTTACTGGCTTCTCATCGAGTTCTTCGGTGAAGCAGCCCTGCGCCGGGAGAAGCCGGGGGATGTTCGCTCTGGCATTGAGGCTTCAGCCGGTCTTCTGGGATCACCGGCGCGGCAGGCTGAAGCAGCAGCGCCCCTGCGAAGAGCCTGGGCCCGCATCGGCCCACCGCTTTTCCGAGCCGGCCTCTACGGTGCGCTGGCGATCCTGCTCCTGGGCGGGCTGGTTGAGGCGAAGAGCCTTCTGCAAGAGGATCTGACCCAGGCGCGAAGCTCGAGCCGGGCCTTCGGCGCGTTCCTGGATGCGTCGAGCGCCTATCACAACGCGATCATCGTGCCCGAGCCCGACTATCTGCTTGAATCGCTGCCGTACTATGCCCGGAACAGGCTCTATTTCCCGCGCGAGCGACGCTTCGGCACCACGACCACCTGGACGACCGCAGCAAGCACGCGGCTTTCCCTCGGCGAGCTGCTGGCGGCGGCGCGCGCTGTGCGGGCGGAGACGGGCCAACCCGTCCTGGTGGTGATCGGGCACCGGGATTTCGATCAAGCGCCGGCCGGCGAGAGGAAGTTCTCCTACGGCAAGGTCTTCACCTGGGATGCCGCGCAGCTTGCGGACCTGAACGCCTCGGCCGCGCTCGTCGCGGACTTCGAATCGGCGACGACCGACGAAAACTACCGCGTCTATGCCCTGCTGCGGTGAGCCGCACTCCATCGGAACACCGTGGCGCTGATCACGGTTTCGCCCGCCGTGCTGACCTCCGCCCAGCTTGCGCACGTGATCCCGTTCTGCTCCGCCATATCCCACACGGACTGCGTTCATGACATGGCGCCCTCGCGCGCAGTGGCTGGACGCGGAGTGATGTCAGGAATCCAGCGGGCTGCGCACGGCCAGGCCGCCGCGCTGGAGCACGTGCGTGTAGATCATGGTCGTGCGGACATCCTTGTGGCCCAGGAGCTCCTGGACGGTGCGGATGTCATAATGGTTTTCCAGCAGATGGGTGGCGAAGGAATGGCGGAAGGTGTGGCAGGTGACGCGTTTGTCGAGGCCGGCTGCCGCGGCCGCGGCGCGGACAGCCCGCTGTAAGCCGCTCTCGTCCAGGTGATGGCGCCGGAGGCTCTCCCCCCGGCCCGAGGGGACGCCGCGCGGGTCAGCCGAGAGTTTGTCGGACGGGAAGACGTACTGCCAGATCCACTCCCGGCTGGCGTTGGGGTACTTCCGATCCAGCGCGTCGGGCAGGTAGACCGCGCCGAGGCCCCGGGCCAGATCTTGCTCATGGAGGCGCCTGGCCCGCTGCAACTGCTCCCGGAGCGGCTCGACCAGCGAGTCGGGCAACATCGTCACGCGATCCTCGTCCCCCTTGGTATCGCGCACGATGATCGCGCGGTGCTCGAAGTCGAGATCTTTGACTCGCAGCCGCAGGCATTCCATCAGGCGCAGCCCGCTGCCGTAGAGCAGGCGGGCCTGGAGCTGGTAAACGCCGGAGAGCTGTGCGATGACCCGCCGCACCTCGTCTTTGGTCAGCACCTCGGGCAGGTGTTGGGGCTCCCGAGCGCGCACGGCGTTGATCGCGGCATCGAGTTCCCGGTGGAGGACCTCGCGGTACAAGAACAGGAGCGCGCTGAGGGCCTGGTTCTGCGTTGAGGCGGCGACGCGGCCCTCGACGGCCAGGTGGGTGAGGAACGCCTCGATCTCGGCGGCGCCCATGTCCTTGGGGTGGCGCTTGCCGTGAAACAAGATAAAGCGCCGGATCCAGTTGACGTAGGCTTCCTCGGTGCGCAGCGAGTAGTGCCTGACGCGGATCGCGTCACGGACCTGGTCGAGCAGCTTCTTTTCCGGTAGTTTTTTGGGGGGTTCAGGCATGTTCGCCTCTTGACAGCAAATGGGTGCTGACCTACAATACGGTCGCTGCCAAACAAGATTGCA
>CAZYGI010000041.1:0-35227 GCA_964647255.1 uncultured Anaerolineales bacterium
GGCTGGGCGTCGCCGTCGGCGCCGGAAGCGGCAGCCGGTCGGCCGGCGTCTCATAGGCCGCCGGGTCATGCGCTGAAGGCGCAGGAGGCGGAGTCGGCGGCGCACTGCCTGTCTCAAGCGCGCGGGCCAGGGCGCGGGCCTGTGTCGCCGCCGCGCGCAGCCTGGCGGCTGCCTGCGGATTGAGCGCGTCTGCGGCCAGCGCGGCCAGGCCGTCGGCCTGGCCCGACATGCGCTGCACCAGGCGGGCCCGGTCTGCCGGTTCCGATCGCAGCGCACGGCGGACGGCGGCCGCCTCGCCCTCCAGCAGCGCGTCCAGCGCGGCCGGGTGAGCGTTGCCGGAGGTCGCCAGATCGCGGCCGAGATCAGCCAGCCGCCGGTCGGCCGCGTCCAACTCCGCAGCGGCTCGGCTCGCCGGCGTGAACTTCACCAGGGCGGGCACACGCTCGGCGAGCACGCGCACCGCGTAGGTCGCATCACCGGGCTGGCTGGAGGCGACCGCGGAGACGGACAGCGCGCCGATGAGGATGATGGCAAGGACCAACGCAGCCGGCAGCAGGCGCAGCCGGCCGAACAGGGGGACGGGCCTGGGCTCATGCGCTGCGGCCAATGTCTCGCGCAGCGCCATCTTGGCGCGTAGCCGTTGCCCGTGGGTCAGCCGCGGGGCAGCCAGCGCGGCCAACTGGGCCGCGGCGTCGAGGGCCGGCGCCAGCGCGTGCGCGTCGTCCCCGTAGCGCGCCAACACCTCGGCCCGGCTCTCGCCCCGCGCCAACCGCTCAAGACAATCATCCAGAATCGCAGTCAGATCCATGCTCATCGTTCCCCGGCGCCTAGGAGCCGGCCCAGGGCTTGCAGCGCCCGGTGCTGTAACGATTTCACCGCGCCTTCGGTCTTGCCCAGCCAGGCCGCGACCTCAGCGTTGCTCATCTCCTCGCCGAATTTCCCCAGGATCACCAGTCGTTGGTCTTCGCTGAGCGCTTCGAGCGCCCCGGTTAGCCGCGCCAATTGCTCCTGGTGCTCGACATGGCCGTGCGGGCTGCGCTCACGGGCCGGGAGATACAGCGACTCGTCCAGGCCGATGACGGCAGCCCGGCCGCGGCTGCGGCGGTGATCTGTCACCAGGTTGGCGGCGATCCGATAGAGCCACGCGCTGAACGAAGCCGCCGGCCGGCCTGGGTTCAGCCGGAAGCCTCGGATGTGCTTGATCACCCGGATGAAGAGCTCGGTGGTGAGGTCGGCGGCCAGTTCCGGGTCGCCGATGCGCGCCAGCAGGTACCGATAGAGCCGATCGGCATAGAGGTCGTAGATCGCCTCCACCGCGGCCGGCTCCCCGCGCTGACATCCGGGCAATAGCGCTGTGATCTGCTCGTCAACTACCGCTGGATCCATTTGCCATGCCTGCGTATATCAACGAAGAAACGCGCTGAAAGGTACGGGGGGAACTAACCGATTCAGCCGAGCACCTGTGTCGGTCGCTCAATGACCGCCATCGTAGGCCCCGTCCGACTCCAACAAACGCAGTTGCAGAGGAAGTGCAGAAGCGAGAGTCCCTGGCGGGGCGCCCAGGAACGTCGTCACAAGATTGTTCACCCGGTTGAGTAAGAGATCGGTCTGCCGGTAGCGCACGAAATCGTCAACCCAGTCCTCGATTTTGCGTCTCACTTCTTGGCTCAGGGCCAATGGATTGATCACCGGCAGATTGTCCAACTCGCGCGGCTCCACCTTCAACGTGTTGCCGCCGTAAGTCCGACTGACCGAATGAAGACGCGAGAGCGAGAAGGTGCTGTTTAACAGCGCCCAAAGCACCTTGGTTGCCCCGGCTTCAGTGATGTGACGGTTCGGGTAGAGCAGCGAAAACATGTTGAGCGGCCGCACCCCGGCCCGGTTCAGGATGAAGCGCGGGTTGCCACGGGTCAGAATCGTGAAAAAGATGGGCGGAACCTCGCGCTGCTCCATCATGTACCATTTGCGTCGTGTCTGCACCAGGCTGCGCTGGTGAAAGCCCTGCGCTTCGCCGCTCGCAAGATAGGCGAGAAGTTGGGGATGGTAGTCTATGTCGTCGCCGTTCAGATACAACAGGCAGACGCGTTTGCCTTCAGCAGCCAACGTTTGCCAATCGGCCTCGTCCAGGATGATATCCTGCGCCTCTCGATTGCGTTGCAACGTGCGCACTACGAACGGTTCCAGGGACTGGGCTTGGACTTGGCTAATAGGCAAGGCAAAGAAATCGTTCGCGCCGGTAGCGATGCCGCGCACCACCTTTGCTAACGCTTTGAGGGGAACGACCAAGCCACTTTCGTGCCAATCGGGCGGAGACAATTCTGGCGTTGCAACGGCCAGCCACTTAGGTGTGTCCAGTAGTTCTTCCTGGGGGCGGACAGCAAGCGAGCCGAACGACAACTCGCGATCAGTGCCGGAGCTGATGGCGGCAAGGATATCGTCGGTTGCGGGAAGATCGCTGAGCGTCAAATGTCGGACCGTGTTTCCGCGTTCGCAGCCTTTCCTGAACAGCAGGATCAAGGCGCCGACGTCTACCTTGTGGAAAGCATTCATCTGTGGAGAGAAGTGAATGATGGCCGAAATTGTCGTCTGTTGGCTCAGCACGCTTTTTGCAGCCAGGCCGTACCGCGCATCCAGCACTTCCATCGGCACGATGACGGCCGCGCGCGCGCCTTCACGCATCTCCGCGATCAACTTCAGCAGGAAGAAAAATGCCAACGTGCCCTGGCGCGAGACATCCAGCCGCAGGCTCGCTTTCAGAGATGCCTGGAGCGCATCTTTCAGGGCAGGCGCAATCTGATGATGCCGGGTGTAGGGCGGGTTGCAGATGACGGCATCCGTTTCTGGAGGCAGGGGTGTTTCGAGATAGTTACGTACAGCCAATTCCGGCAAGTCCGGACGTCTGCCTTCGGGTTGTGTCCGAAAGGCGGCCTGGGTGACGTTGAGCAACAGAGGACTGATGTCGAGTCCGTACAACCGGGGAACATCTGCGCGCTTGCCGGATAGCTCCGCAGCCTTAAGCAGAAAATTCCCTGCGCCGCATCCGACATCGGACAGAAACCGCGGATGCTCTTGCAGCAACCAGGCGACCAGCCATTCCGCGATATGTTCGTCAGTCCAGAATTGCCCGATCTGGCGGCGTTGCGGCTGGGGGATCAACGCGGTGTAAAGCTCACCCCATGGATTGAAAGTTGTCCGTGCAGAGCCGAATATGGCCTGTGAGACCTCGGTCGTCAGACCAGGAGACACATGAAGATCCAATCCGTCGAGTGGCGTCGCGAAAGCGTGGCCTGCTAAACCCGGCACGGTGTCGCGCATCATGGCGTCGAGCGCGGCTTGGCGAACAAGCAGTCGTTGAACGGCAGCCTCCTTCACATCCCAGCCGTGAAGCGCGGCCCAAGCCTCGAGGTTCGAGGCGATAGGCTCTGTCAACGGCAAATGTCGTGCCGCAACGGAGTCTATTTGCCCGACCATGCCCTTGAATATCACGAACCCCACTCCTCAAAAACGGTCGGCGCCAATTCGATTTCGCCGTTTTCGAATGCGACGTAGGTCATGACCTTGCCATTCTTGTCCACAAACGCGTGTGGCTCTAAGGTTTGCCCAGATACAATCCCGAACTCTTTACAGAGAACGTAGGGAACCTTGACGATTTGTTTTGGACTGGAGGCTGTACCATCCGGGTTGGTGAAGCGCTGTGTCTCCCAACCCAATTCGCCAGATCCGATCAAGGTCAGCACATCGCCAAACTTGATGAAGTAACCGCGATCAAAGAAGATGTGAACGACATAGATCGGCACGCCGTAGTCCTTCTCCCATTGTTGCAAGCGTGGGACATCTTCTTGTTTAACGATGATCGTTGGGATGATGCCGGCCGGTTTGAGACGGCCCTTGTTTTTGCCGCGGGTGTAACGAGAAAATGGCTTGGCGAAGCCTGGCATTTTCTCGGTGACCCAAAGGCTGTTCTCGATCTCAAGCGCGACTCGCGCCTTGACAATCAAGTCTCGTAAGCCATCCGATGGTGTCTCGGCCATTTTCTCGATGCTGCCTACTCGACGTGTCAGTTCAAGCACCACTTTTTCAAATGTCGGACGATCATAGAGTAGTAAGTCGGGGCGCTTTTCTTCGCGATCGATGACATCCATCCGATCAAAAAAGAGTTCAAGCTCTTTTGGATCTTCGGGCGCAATGGTAGATGGATCGTAAGGCACCACGCCAAACCGAGCGCTCTGATTGAGCGCACGCATGACGATCTCTTCCGACCAACGACCTTGCGACCAGCGCATCAAAAAGTCGCTGCCCCGCAGCCGGCGTGGGTTGATGAGGAACTCAAGGTCCTCCGGTGCGAAATGGCCGATCTGGCCATATTCCCACTCAAGTTCCCCAGTCGGTAATTGGAGATACAGATCGAACCAGTCAGGTAGGTTTGTCATAGGCATCTGTCTTTTCTTTGTCATGATCTAGGCACTCCACCCATCCGGCTCCTCCGCGGCGGTCTCGGCCAGGACAGCCCGCACCAGCGCGTCTTCATCGGCGCGCGTGCGGGTCTCGCCGTCCAGCCGCGCATCGCGCAGCCGTTCCAGGATCCGGCGATAGATGCGCCCCGGCTGGATGCCCATCCGGCGCAGGTCGTCACCGCTGAACTCGGCATGCACGTCGCGCAAGCGGCGCTGGTACAGATCGAGCCGCTGGCGCACCAGCCAATCGTCCGTGGCGACCCGCAGCACCAGGCGCGCCTCGTCGGAAGACTCATCCAACACCCGCACGATCTCGCTGGGCCGCAGTGCGTCGCGGCGCAGGGCATCAAGGCGGCCGGCTAACGCATGCACCTCTTGCGCCAGATCGCGATATTCCTTGCGGGCGCGATACCGGTCCAGGAACTCGGTCAGCGCGGCGGCTGGCAGCGGGTAAGTGAAGAGCGCCAGGTAAAGCCGCGGGGTCGCATCGGCCGACAGCGCCATCGCGGCCGGGGACTGGCTGTCGGGGTTGGCGATCAGGTCGAGCGTCGCGCGCAGCTCCGGCGCCTTGGTCAGGAACCAGCCGGGGCACGCGAGCTGCGGATGCAGCCGTTTCAGCACGCCGAGGTCGTCCAGCCGGCACAGGGCGTGTTCCGGCTCGGCTTCGGCCAGGATGAGCTCGAGCTCGTGGCGCACCCGCTCGGCGCTGATGCGATCGAGCAAGTCGCGCGCGTCGGCGATCAACTCCTCGGTGCGCGGCTCGATGCGGAAGCCGAAGCGCTGCTCGAAGCGGGCTGCGCGCAGGATGCGCGTCGGGTCTTCGACGAAGCTCAGGCTGTGCAGGACGCGGATCACCCCATCTTCGAGATCCTTGCGGCCGCCGTAGAAATCCAGCAGCTCGCCCCAGTGTTCCGGCGTCAGGCGCAGGGCCAGCGTGTTGAGGGTGAAGTCGCGGCGGTGCAGGTCTTGCTTGATGCTGCTCCGCTCGACGGTCGGCAGGGCCGTGGGGTGTTCGTAGAACTCGGTCCGGGCGGTGACGAAATCCAGCGACTCCGGCAGATCCTCGCGGCCGTACGCGGCGCCGCCTTCACTGAAGGCCAGCGCCTCGGGCAGGATCCACTTCGCGGTGCCGAAGCGGCGATGGCTGCGCACGCGGCCGCCCAGCCGCGCGGTGAGCGTCTGCGCCAGGCGGATCGCGTCCCCTTCCACCACCAGATCCATGTCGAAATTGGGGCGCCCCAACAGCAGGTCACGCACGAAGCCGCCGACGACGTAGAGCGGGAAGCCGAGCTCGCCCGCGGCCGCGCCGGCCTCCTTGAGCAGATCGAGCTGCGGCTCGGACAGCGCATCGGCCATGACTGCGGCCAGCGATTCCACGCGCTGCGCGGCGCCGCCCCACAGCTTGATCAGATCCGTGCGGGTGACGATGCCCAACAGCGCGCCGGTGCGCGGATCGAGCACCGGCACCTGGCCCCAGTCATGATCGGTCATCACCTTGCGCAGCGTCGCCACCGAGTCTTCGGGGGTGACGTACACCTGGCCGGCGCGCATGTAGCGGCTGACGGGGTGACTGCCTAGCCCGTGATGCAGTGCGCGATCAATCTCGCGGCGCGTCAACATACCGACGACGCGGCCATGCTCCAGGACAGGAAAACCCTCAAACCCGTAGCGGCGCATCCGATCCCCGGCCGAGGCCATCGTCTCATCCGTTAAGAGCGTCTGGGGTTCACCATAGGACATGATCTGGCCGACGCTGACGGTGGGTTTGATGTTGGTCTGCAACAGGTAGACCAGGGTCTCGTACGCCGCGGGCAGCGCGATGCCGCGCATCAGCGCGGCGGCCGCGCGGCTGTGCCCGCCGCCGCCCAGGCCCTGGGCGATTCTCCCGACGTCTATGGCATCGTCGCTGCTGCGGGCCACCACCTGGATGTAGTCCCGCATCTGCACCAGCATGAAGAGGCCGTCCGGCTCGTACAGGTCGTGCAGCTTGTGCGCCAGGGTCGAGATCTCCTCGACCGGCTCACTCACGACGGCGCTGGCGATGATGAGCGAGTGGCCGTGCACCTGGTAGGGCTGGCTGTTATCGGCCAATTGTTGATAGAGCGCGCGCTGCTCATCGGTGAGCGGATGGTGCAGATGCTTGTCCACAACCTGCAGATTAGCCTCGCGCTCCAGCAGCCAGGCCGCGGCGCGCAGGTCACGGGCGGTGGTGGTGCCGAAGGTCAGCGCGCCGGTGTCCTCGTAAATGCCGAGCATGAGCAGCGTGGCCTCAATGGGGCTAACCGCGATCCCGGCGGCCGCCAGGCGCTCGACCAGCAGCGTCGTGGTCGCGCCGACTTCTTCGCCGGAGAAGGTCCACCCTTCGGGCAGGTCGCGCATCAGTGGGTGATGGTCAATGATGGAGGCCGGCGTGGCCCGGGTCATGCCGCGCACGGGCTGCACGGTCTGCGTGTCCACCGCAACGACGCGCTCGACGCGGCGCTTCGGCAAATCTTCCAGGCGGACGAACGGCAGCAACTCGCCGTAGGTCGTCAGAAAGGTTTCCAGGTTGCGGTTCATCAGCCGCGGCAGCACCGGCACAGCCTGCGGATAGAGGCGGGCGGCCGCCAGCAGCGAGGCCAGCGCGTCAAAATCGGTGTGCTCGTGGGTCAGGATCAGGACAAGAGATGACGAGTTGCCGGGCATAGCCCCCTCAACAGACACGGGCGGATTCGAACTTGGTTTGGAGGGGTAAGCATCCTCAGATGCGTCGTGCCGCGCACAGCCGTTCGCATCTGACGCGAAGCGCGCTCACTCCGCGCCATTGGTTATGATTGCTGCAATAGACAAACGCCCGGCATCGCGCCGGGCGTCGGGTCGGAGGCACGGGTGCGCTCGGCTCAACGCCGCCGTTGGGCGCACTGGCTACAGACGGTCGTGTGGCTGAGCACGGCCAGGCGCTCCGGCTCGATCTGCTTGCCGCACTTCTCGCAGAGGCCGTACAGGCCCATGTCAAGCTGTTCCAGCGCCTCTTCGATTTCGGCCAAATGTTGTTGCGCGCGATCACGCATGAGAGTGTTGAACTCCCACTGATAGATCATCGGATCCCCTTCGCCCAACTCGTAATCGCCCTTGGTTTCGAGGCGGTTGAGGAGCGTTTCCAGCTCTTGCTGGACCTCGGCGCGTTCCACCAGCAACCGAGCGCGCGCCTCGGCAATCTGTTCTTCGCGTGTCGCCATAGTAAATCCGAACTTGTTCACCCGAAAAGACGCAGGCGGCGCTGATTGGCCGGAGCCCTGCGCCTGTGGATGACGTAGGAAAACGCCGCAGAAACCCAGAGACGGTTCTGGGTCTCTGCGGCGTGGCCGGCCTGTTATGCGTTGAGCGTTTCTTCGGCAGCCGGCGCGATCTTTTCGACCACCGGCGCGGCTTCTTCAACGACCGGTGCGACGGCCTCGACCACCGGTGCGACGGCCTCTTCAACCACCGGCGCAACTTCTTCAACAACCGGGGCAACAGCCTCGACCACCGGCGCAACGGCCTCTTCAACGACCGGGGCAACAGCCTCGATCACCGGCGCGACAGCCTCTTCGACGACCGGTGCAGCTTTTTCAACGACCGGCGCGACAGCCTCGACCACCGGCGCAACGGCCTCTTCAACGACCGGCGCAGCTTCCTCAACGACCGGGGCGACGGCCTCGACCACCGGGGCGACGGCCTCTTCAACCACCGGCGCAACGGCCTCTTCAGCGACCGGGGCGGCTTCCTCGACCTCAGCCTTGGCCTCGGCCTCGGCTTCGGCCTTGGGCGCCTGCTTCTCGCGGTACGAGGCGGCCCATTCGGCCCATTCCGTCTCGGAGACGGCGCGCAGGCTCAAGCCGATGCGGCGGCGATCCGGCTCGATGCGCAGCACGCGCAGCAAGAGCAGGTCGCCGGGGTTCACCAGGCTCTGCGGATGATCGGGTCGGATGTCGGCCATCTCGGAGACGTGGAGCAGACCCTCGACGCCGCTGCGCAGCCGGACGAACGCACCGAACTCAGTGACGCGCGTGACCACGGCCTCGACCAGGGCGTTGACCTTGTAAAGATTCTCGATGTTGCTCCACGGATCGGGCTGCACGCGCTTGAGGCTGAGCCCGACGCGCTCGCGGGATTTGTCAATCCGCAGCACCTTGACTTCCACCTCTTGCCCGATCTTGAGCACCTCGCTGGGATGGCCCACGGGGAACCACGCCAGCTCGGAGATGTGGATCAGGCCGTCGGCGCCGCCCAGGTCAATGAACGCACCGAAGTCGGACAGGCTGCGCACGATGCCGGTGCGCACCTCGCCCACCTGGATGTCGTCCAGGAGCTTCTTGCGATGCTCGCGCTGCCAGCGGCGCCGCGCGGCGCGCTCCGACATGATGAGGCGGCGGCGCTTGCGATCCACCTCGACGACCTTGACCGGGATCGTGGTCCCGACCATGGCAGCCATCTTAGCTTTGCGATCCTCCGCCGACATCTCGCGTGGGAGCATCGAGAGGTGCGACGCTGGGACGAAGCCGCGCAGCTTGCCGTAGGCAACCTCAACGCCGCCGGCGTTGTGGCCCACGACCTCGACCTCGATCATCTCGTTGCTCTCCATCGCCTGTTGGGCGACGAGCCAATCCTTCTCTTGCAGCGCGCGCGAGAGCGAGACCAACAGGTTGCCTTCCCGGTCGGATTGCTGCAGGATGTAGACCGGCCAGGATGTACCCGGCTGGATCTCTGCCAGGATTTCTTTGTCGAGCCGGGCCAGATCGCTGGCCGGCACAACGGCCTCTCGTTTCAGGCGCAGATCAATAACGACCTCTTGCGGGCTGACCGAGATGACCTCACCCTTGCAGATGTCCCCGCGCTGCGGCATGACAGAGCCCTCCTGGTCGAGGAGAGCCTGCATGGGGTGCACCTCAGCGGGCGGTTTGGTGGGCGGCAAATTCGTAGACATGGGAAGGAACCTCCGAACGATTGGGTTGAAGTACGTCCTTGGGCCGAGATCAGCTCAAGGCGAAAAAAGAACCCGGCTGGCTCACACCTGGTTATTGCGTGACAGCCGGGCAAAAGACCGCTTGGGACGACAACTGCAGGGTCTTCAAGACGCGCTTGCGCTTGACGAAGCTCAGCAACCACTTCTTGACAGATACCGCAGTCCAATCAGGCCGGGCGACCGGTTCGTCGCTCGGCTGCGTGCCGGGTCGGGTCTCTCGCTCTTACATGGCGGGATAGATACCGCACTCCCGCTTTTTCGTCTCGTGCCAACGTGAACGCCGACGATATTATAAACGAAAGACGCGGCGATTGTCAACGCGCCGATCGCTGCGTTTCCATTGGCCCTTCACTCTCCGGGCAGCAGCGGGAAATCAAACTCGCCCACCCGTTTTGACGCGGCCGCGGTCCGTGCGCCGCAGCGATGGGTGGGCAACACCAGGTAGGTGTGATTGTTGGCCGGATCGCCCAGGGCCGGTGCGGTGTGGTTTGCGGTTGTCACCGCAGTGCAGCGCGAGTCGCCCGCACACAGGGTGTTCGTCGCCGGTGCGAAGTAGGGCGCGTTGATCGCATCCCACACCTCGTAGCCGGTCGCGCCTACGGCCTGGCTCCAGGTCAGTTGGATGGCGCTGGTGCTCAGCCGGCTGATCGCCAGGTCGGTCACGGCCGCGGGCGCACTGCACGCGTAGGTGTACGCGGCCCACACATTGATACGGCCCCAGCCATAAACGTTATTGGGGACAGTGGTCGAGCCGTCGCCGCCGCACCCCTGCGTGCTGGTCAGGCGCACGGCCGATTGCTCCAGCGCGTTTTCGAGCGCATCAACATCGCCCCGCAGCCAGGGATAGGCGGAGATCAGCAGCGCCACCGCGCCGGCCACGTGTGGGCCGGCCATGCTCGTGCCCGACCAGCCGCCGGCATAGGTGGAGCCGGGGATGCTGGAGCGGATGCTCACCCCCGGCGCCGATACGTCGGGCTTGCGCCGGCCGCTGCCATCAATCGTCACGGGGCCGCGGCTGGAGAAGGTAGCGATGGCATCGTATTTGTCTGTCGCGCCCACAGAGAATGACTCGGCGTAGATCGCGGCCGGTTCCCTGATGGTGCTGCACGCCGAGCCGCTGTTGCCCGCGGAGTGGACGGTAACGATGCCGGCTGCGCGCACGTTTTGCACGACGGTGAGCAGTACATTGGGATCCGTACACCCCTCGCTGGCCGGACAGCCCCACGAATTGTTGATCACGTCGGGCGCCTTCGTCGGGTCGGCCCCGGTGCCATCAACCTTGGTCGGCGCGATGAACCACTGGTAGCATTCGGCGTAGGTCGTCGGCGTCCCGTTGCCGGCGTTCATGTTGCGACAGCCGATCCACTTTGCGCCCGGCGCCATGCCGATCTGGTTGCCAGCGCCGTCGTCACCCACCATGGTTCCCATCGTGTGGGTGCCGTGGTTGTTGTCATCGCACGGGAAGAGGGAATTCGCACCACAACTGCTGCCGGCGGTGTGGATGGCGTCGTGCCAGTTGTAGTCATGATTTGCCGTCGCACCGTTCCAGCCGCGATATTTCCCCTTCAGCGCGGGATGATCCCACTGATAGCCGGTGTCCTGGCCGCCGATCACCGCGCCCTGGCCGGTGAAGCCTGCGGCCCACAGATCCGGGGCGCGCACTTTGGTGATGTTCCATTCGATTGCGGCCGGCGCAGCGGAAGCCTTCGGCTCCGCGGCGACGTCCGGCTCCGCCAAGTGCACGGTCGGGTTGGCGTAGAGATGCGCCACATCCGCGCGGCCGGCCAGCGCCTGCACCGCCGCCAGATCCCCGCGCGCCCAAATCATGTTGGCGACCCAGAAGGCGCGGTGCTCGATCCCGCGCGCCTCAAGCATTTGCAGGACCGGCGTTTGCGTGCGCGCTGCGGCCGCCGTCAGCGTCTCGAAGACGTATCGGCCCTTCTCGGTCTTCCCCCGCAGCCGGGACGCGGCGCTCAGGTCGGCCTGTTCGGCCAGGAAGATGATAAACTCGGCCTTGCCGTCCCCGGCCAGCTCACGGCCTTCGACTCGATCCAGCACCCAGGGGTCCACCTTGGTTTTCCACGGCGCGACGGTTGCAGCTTGCGCCGCGTGCGTGGCCTCCGGGTCGGCCTCCGACCGGGCCAGGTTCGGGTTGATCCCGCTTGCCACGATGGCGCACAGGGCAGCCAGGCAGATGATTTTCAGGACGCGATCAGACATGAAGCACCTCCGTAGACAGGCAGTGGCGGGGATCATACCAGAATGGGCGCGGCAAGACAAGCAGGGGCAGACTGTGCGGTGGGGCGACATCCGCCGCGCCCCCGCCGTGATGGGGCGCGGCTCGCTGTCAACGCCGTTTTCGGATGTGAGGCGCTACCGCATCCACGACCGCTGGAAGGCGCCGCGCCGGTCGGTCGCAGTCACGCGGTTCGCCAGCCAGACCAGCAACGCGCCGCCCAGGGCCAGGATCGCGCCGCCGGCCAGCAGCGGGCTGCGCAGCACGTTCACCCAGTTGGCGCCGTCCGGCCCGATGTGGGTCGGCGTGGCCCACAGGGGCGTGGTGAGTGTGACCAGGCCGCCGGTGAACGCAGCCAGCCCAGCGGGCGTCTGCCAGCCGCCCCCGTCTCGGCCCAGGAAGCCGTTGATCAGCCGCCAAATGGGCGGCAGGCGCAGCAGCAGGAACACGGCGAGGACGAAGAGCGTGAGGTAGAAGCGCATGTTTTGCGGCGCGCCCTTGCCCCGCAGCGCGATCGAGGCGAAAGTCTGCACGCCGGCGAAGAGGCCGCTCAGCGCGAGGACGAGCAACGCATCGCGGTATGCGCCCAGCCGGCCGCGCGCCAGGCGTAACATCACCAGGATGCCCCAGACCGCAGCCGCGGTTGCACCGATCATGAGCACGATGTAGAGCCACTGGTAGGACGCGAGTTTTGCCATCGCGGGGCCCCATTTGGTCGGGCTCAGCGCCACGCAACCGGTGCCGATGCCGCCCATCAGATTGAAGAAGGCGGCCAGGGCGAAAAGGACGATCGCCAGGGTGCGGAGGACTTTTCCACCGGAGGAGGGTTTGGAGGTCATCGTCGAGTCTCCTTGTCGAAAATGATGGTGTCGGAATCCGATTACATTGCGACCGCGATCACCAGCATCGCGGCGAACATATACAGTGACGCGTACTTGAACAGGGCAAAGCTGGTTTTAGGTGACGGCCGCACGATCCCGAGGACGGCCAGGCCGAGCATCCCCAGGCCCAGCGCGGCCAGCGCGGCCAGCGCGCCCGCCCGGGCGCCGATCGTCGCGGCGATCCACCCCATCACGAGCGCCGCGGCCAGGCTGGAGGCCGCGATGACGACGCGCGTAGCAAAGAAGCCATACGCCGCGGGGAAGGTCGGCACGCGGGCGGCCCGGTAGTCGTCGAAATGCCGCATCGCGAACGTCATGATATGGGTGGGGATCCACAGCAGCACGCCCAGCGCCAGCAGCGCCCCCACCAGGTCAATGTGCCCCAGCGCCAGCGCCCGGCCCGCCAGCACCGGCATCCCACCGGCCAGCCCGCCGATGATGATCGAGTATGGCGTGCGGCGCTTAAGCCAGACGGTGTAGACCGCCACATTGAAGAATAGCCCGGCGAACACGATGAGACCATAGAGCGGCGCCAGCAACAGCGCCCAGCCGATGCCCAGCGCGGCGATGCCGGCGCCCACGACCACGGCCTCGCGCACGCTCACCCGACCGGTGGGCAGCGGCCGCCAGCAGGTGCGTTTCATTCGGGCGTCAATATCGGCATCATACGCCATGTTCAGCATCGTGCTGCCGCTGATCGCCAGGAACAGGCTGCCCAGCATTCCGAGGACGGTCGGCCAATGCCCCGTAGGGCGCCCCGCACTCAGATACCCCGCGATACCCGTTGCGAGCAGCAGTCCGGTCTGTAGGCTCTTGATCAGCGGCCAGAAGCGACGGACTGCGTGGCGCGTGGTGCGTAGAGCGTCGAGCGTTCTGCGCGAGGTTTCCATTGTGGCTTCTTCTCGGTCCATTATCCTGCCCCTTGTTTCCCCATCCCTTGTCTTCCCGTTCCTACCGCGCGCACCGGAACCCTACGCTTGGACTGGCATAATCCGGCCGGGCGGCGTTGCGCGTCCAGATGCGCAGGTTATAGCCGTAAACCGCCTTGCTGCCGCCCTTCAGCGGACGATCGTGGATCCCTGCGGTGATGTCGCTGGCCCACTGCCAGACGTTGCCGGCCATGTCGTACAGGCCGTACGGGCTGGCCGAATCCAGGGTGCGGTAGCCGCCGTACGCCTTGCCGTTGTAGAAGCCGACGGGGGTCGTGTCGCCCTGTTTGCCGGCCGTCGCCTCGAACGGATCGCCGCTGGCATAGAAGTTGGCGTTGTTCAGCCTGAGCTCGTCGCCCCACGGGAACGGGCGTTCGTCATCCCCGCGCGCGGCCCGCTCCCATTCGGTTTCGGAGGGCAGCCGGCCGCCGTGGAACTCGCAGTAGGCCGCCGCGCCGAACCAGGTCACGACCGTCATCGGATGATTTTCGTAGCCGGGCTTGACGCCGAAACGCTGGCCGTCGAAGGTCAGCCGCAGGCTCGGGTCCTTGAGCGGCACGTGCAGCCAGTCACCCGCCTTGATCTCGATCTCATGCTTATGGCCGTGAAACACATCGCCCGGATAATATCCGACGATGGCGTCACCGTCAACCTTCACCGTGCCTTTCGCCAGCGCCTCATTGAGGTAAGCCGCGTATTGCGCGTTGGTCACGTCCGTCACCATCATCTCGTATGGCCGCTCAATCGTCGCCATCTCGTCATGTTGGCCGAAATGGAACGTCCCCGCGGGGATTTTGGCCCACGCGTCCGGGTTCACGCCGGTGTCCCAGGCGGCGATCGGGGCTTGGGTGCTGGGGACTGGGACGCAGCCGGCCAACACGATGAAGAGTATCGCCAATAAGGTGAAAGAGGTAAGTTTTGTCGCCTTCATTGCCCCACCTCCTGCTCCTCCGCCAGCTCCGTGGCCCAGCGCCCGCGCCGCTTGAAAAGGTCGAGCAGCCGCCACACCATGAGCGCAGCCAGGACGACGAGCACCGTCGCCAGGCCCGCATCGCTGAGGATCATGCTGATGTTCACGAGAGGCTGCTGCGCGGCCTCGGAGACATAGAGCCGCTTGGTCTCGAAGAGCGTCACGGCCGCAAACGCGACGTCCGACGCGATGATCACGGTCCAGCCGAACCACTGCCGGGCCTTGCCCTTGAGCTGCGCCATGTCGGCGTACAGGAGCAGGATAATCGTCGCGATGATCCCGGAGAGGATGTGCCAGTGGCCGGTCAGGCCCACCTGCTCATCCCGCAGCGACCAGGTGCGGATCGCCTCATCTAGCCGGATTGCCATGAAGATGCCGACCGCGGTGACGACGAAGTTCATGTAGACCATCTGCCACAACATGCCGAACTTGAGCGGATCGTGCAGCAGAGCGGTCAGTTTTTGGCCGGTGCCGGCCTTTCCCATGCCGCGCTCGGCCAGGCGCGCGGCCGCTATCTTGCGCCAGCCGAACCACACCAACAGCCACGAGGCGATCAGCGTCGGGAACGCGCCGATGTTGATGATCATGTGTGCGATCGGTTCGAACGGCACCACCGCCCACACCCCACCCGCGACGATCAGCGTGCCGACGATCATCAGCGGCATGGCCCAGGCGTGCAGCTTGCCCTTGAAATCGAACCAGCGGCCGACGATCAGCGTCAGCGCGACCGCGATCAGCTCCAGCATGATGTGCAGATGACCGATCACCGCGAGCTGGAGCGCGTTTTTGACCGGCTGGCGCACGATGTCCTCGGCCAGGACCGTCTCGAAGCCGCTGCCGAAGAGCGAGCCGGCCACCGCGCCGAACACCGCCGAGATCAGCGTCACGATGGCCATCGCGAAGAAGGCGACGCGCTCCAGGTCAACGCCGCTGCGGGTGTGTGCATAGGCCGGATCGGTCACGTGGTATTCCTTACGCCACGGCCACAGTGCGACGGCCAGTTGCAGCCCGGCGAAGAACACCAGCGCCTGCCCGGTGATGAAGAGGCCGTGGAAGACGTAGTTGTGGCCGAAGTAGCCGAACGCCAGGCCGAAGATCAGCGACGTGATGTAGCCGACGGTGATCGTGGCATTGATGTTCGCCTGCTGCTGCGGATTCATCCGCACCAACGCGGTGATCAGGTACGTCTCAATGGCGACGACCGACATGGCGATGGTGTGGTAGAGCAGGATGATGCGGCCCTCCCGCTCGGCCTCCACCAGCTTCATGCCGTAAAGCCGCATCGCCACGGCGCTGATGCCCCACTCTTTCAACGGGCCAGAAAGCATGCCCCACATGGCGGTGACGATCGAGATCAGCGCAATGGCGACCAGGATCAGGCCTTTGGTGGAACGGAAGAGGAAGTTGAAACGGTCGCGGACGGCTTGCATGAACCCTCCTTGTTGACAGGCGCCGGCGGCGGTCTGTGCGCCGCTGTTGGGCGTGTAATGTTCCTTGTACCACAAGATCGAGGGAAAGTCATTGACTTTTGTTAGCTGGGCTCACCGCTGTGTTCGGCCAGGACGGCGAGATCGGAAATGCAGCACACCGCGATGACGGTCCGCGTGCAGGTGATGCAACCGTTGTGCTTGAGGTATTTGAGCGCGCGGGAGAAGGCTTCGGGCACGGTGGCGATGCGCGCGGCCAGCTCGTGGTTGGGATACTGGCGCCGGTCAATCGGCCGCTGGCCGTTCTCGCTCAGATCAAGCAGCAGCTTAGCCGTGCGCGCTTGCACTGTGCGAAATGAGAGATCCTCATATTGGCCGACCAGGAAGCGGTTTCGCCGGGCCAGCACCCGCAGCAAGCCCAGCCCGATCATCGGGTAGCGCGCCAGCAGCTCCTGGAAACTGTCGCAGCCGACCTGCCACACCACGCAGTTTTCGACCGCGACCGCGGTGGTCAGGTTCGGGCCGCCGTCCAGCACCGCGACCTCGTTGAACATGATCACCGGCTCGATGACAGTGAGAATTGACTCCTGTCCCTGCGGCCCCAGCTTGCGCAGATGCACCCGGCCCGAAAGAAGCACGGCCATCCCGGCGCACGGCTGGCCTTCCACAATGATCGCCTCACCTGCGGCGAAGTCGCGCACCCGGCCGGTCGTTATGATGGCGCGGAGGTCGCTTTCGGACAGATGTCTGAAGTACTCAACGCGGCGAAGCTGGGGGACGAGGTCCGCCGCGTTCGAGCGCTCAGCAGGGGATTGGGTCATCGGCTTCCCAGCACCTCACGATACACCTGTGCCGTGGCCGCGGCGATCTGCGCCTGGGTGAAATGCGCCAGCACGCGGGCGCGACCGGCGGCCGCCAACCGGCCGCGGCGTTCCGGGGCCGCGGCCAGATCGGCCAGGAGGCGCGCCAGCGTCTCCGCATCGCCCTCCGGGAAGGTCAAGCCCGCATCACCGATGACCCAGGGGATCTCACCGCTGGCGGAGCCAATCACCGGCACGCCGCAGGCCATCGCCTCGGTGAGCACGCGGCCGAACTGCTCCACCCAGTTTGGCCGGCTGAGCGAGGGAAGCACCAGGACGTCAAGCGTCCGGTAGAACTGCGGCGCCTGCGTGGAAGGCACGCGGCCCAGGAACTCCACCCGTTCCGTGATGTTTCGCCCCTGCGCGATCCCGGCGAGGCGTTCGGCCTCCGGCCCGTCCCCCAGCAGATGCAGCGTCCAATCGAGCCCCGGCGGCAGCATCGTGCACGCGGCCAGCAGCACATCCACGCCTTTCTCGGGCACCAGCCGGCCCGCGTAACCGATGGCGAGCGCAGACGCTGGACGCTGGACGCTGGACGCTGGGCCAGTGCTTTCGGCGAGAGAGGATGTGATGACATCCGTCGGTCGGGGGGAGAAGATCGCCGGATCCACGCCGAACTGCGGGATGATGGTCACGGGGCCGCGATAACCTTTGGCGCGCAGGACATCGGCCGCGGTCGGGTTGCCCGCGATGGCATGGGCCGCGTGGGCATAATTGGCGCGCTCGAAGCGGCTGAAGGGCCACGGGTAACACCGCTTGAGGTTCTGCCAGGTGAAGAAGAGGCAGCGCGCGCCGGCCGCGCGGCCGGCCCTGAACGTATGCCAGGTGGCAAAGTTGTACGGCTCCTCGTCCATGTGCACGATATCCGGCCGCAGCCGGCGGAGGAGCCGTCCCAGGGTGGGGTAAAAGTGCAGATGGAACTGGCCGTTGAAGGCCAGCGGCGCCACGATCAACTCATAGCCGGCGGTATGGGCGCGCTCTAGGCGGGAAACTGTCCCACCATCGCGCCAGGCGGCGGGCACGATGGCCGTCAGCTCGATGTCGGGCTGCGCCGCCAATTCTTCCAGCTTCCGCTGGTAAGCGCCAACCACTAGCGCCTTTGAGATCATCACAACGCGCACGCCCCCCCCTTACGTTGCCGGAAATATCGTTGAAAAAAGTGCACAACCGGTGTTTGCATCTATTGATCCTGCACTGTTTTGGGTGTACAATACTTAATGAGCATTCGGCGCAGATAACCGTTTCTCATCATCGCGTTGGACTTCGAGTGGCGGCCCATTGCAGGAGGCACCGCATGGAGATTATCAAAGTGTCAGCCCACTCTCGCTCAACCGCCGTTGCTGGCGCTATCGCTGGCGTAATGCGTGATCATCACCATGCAGAGGTGCAGGCAATCGGCGCCAGCGCCGTCAACCAGGCCGTCAAAGCGCTCGCGATTGCGCGAGGCTACCTGGCTCTGGATGGGATAGACGTGATCTGTTACCCGGAATTCGTCGAGATTGACATTGAAGGCAAGGAGCGCACTGCGGTCAAGCTGATCGTCGAACCGAGAGCGCAGCCGTAGTACCTCGCACAGCCTGGAATCCGGCGATTGCCACGGGCGAACCCCCAGGGCGGTTCGCCCGTTCGCGTGTCCCCCTCGGCCGTCAGCGTTTCTTCTTTCGGGAATTCGGTCTGGCTGCCTCGATGGGGGGCGGAACGACGCGAGCCGCCGCTCCGCCATCCGTTTCCTCGGATCCTCCCTCGGGTTCTTCCGGCCCCGAAGCGGTGGGTTCTGACGCCAGCGCCGCCCGCACGTCGCGCGGCCTCATGCGCAGGTCAAGCGTCGGTTCGGGCACCGGCATATCCACGTTCTGACGCGTCTCATTTGGCCCTTCCACCAGCACTGTGATGGAATTTGTCAGCACGTGCACTTGTTTGACTTTGCCGGGGCCTTGCGGGGTCTCGATGATGCTGTTCACCCGCGGCATTTGCTTGCGCGCCTCGGTGTAGAATTCATTCTCATAGGCCAGGCAGCACAGCAGGCGGCCGCACGCGCCCGAGACTTCCGGCGCGTTGAGCGGCAGATCCTGCGTCTTTGCCATCTTGATCGAAACCGGCGCAAACTCGCGCAGCCAGGTGGTGCAGCATAGTTCCCGGCCGCACCGGCCATAGCCTCCCAGGTATTTCGCCTCATCGCGGACGCCCACCTGGCGCATTTCGACCCGGGCGTGCAGCACCTGCGACAGATCGTGCACCAGGTTGCGGAAGTCTACGCGCTGCTCGGACGTGAAATAGACCACCGCGCTGGCGCCGTCGAAGCTGAATTCGACCTTCACCACCTTGATGTCCATCCGCAGCGCGGCGACGCGCTCGCGGCAGGTGATCAAGGCGTCCGGCTCGCGGTGGATCATCTGGTCGGCCTGCACCCGGTCCCACGCGGTGGCCCGGCGCACGACGGGTTTTAATGCCCCGCTCAACTCGGTGTCGGTGACCTCACGCGGCCCAAACACGATCTGCCCCAGCGTCCGGCCGCGCGAGGTTTCAACGACCACGTGTTCGCCGGGCAGCAGGTCTGCGTTTTCGGCGGGGTCGAAGTAATATACCTTGGTGACAGGTTTAAACGCCACTCCAACAACTGTCGGCATGATCAACTCTCCAACATCGGCTTCGGCAATCTCAGAAGCAACACATCCAGCGCCAGCCGGACGTTGACATTCGCTTTGATTCGACGCGCTGTCTGCATGAGGTCGGCGAGCGCGGCCTCGACCTGCTCGCGGCGATAGAGCCCGGCTTGCTGAAGCAGTTGCGCCTTGCGATCCACGTTCACCACATCGGCGCTGAGCTCGCGCTGGACGAGCAAAACGTCGCGCCACCACGTCGTCCACAAGCCGAGGGCGGTGGTGATGTCATCGCCCGTCCGGCTGAGGGCTTCAGCATAGGCCAGCCGCCGTAGATGTCCTTCACTCGACAAGGCGAGCAGATCGTCCAGGTATTTCGCCCGCGCCTGCCACAGCTCCGGGTCGTTGGCGGCGGAGACGGCCCAGCCCAGCCGGCCGCCGCTCAGCCGCGCCAGCAGCGTCGCATGTTCTTCATCCACCCCCCACCGCGCACACAGCGCGGCGCTGACCTGCGCCAGGGGCAGCGGCCGCAGGTTTACGATCTGGCAACGCGAGAGGATGGTGGGCAACACCTGGTCGCGGCGCGTCGCCGTCAGGAGCACCACGACCTGGGGCGGCGGCTCCTCCAGCGTCTTGAGCAACGCGTTAGCGGCCGGCGGGGTCGCGCGTTCGATTTCCCGCACGATAAAAATCCGACGCCGGCCTTCCAGCGGTGCAATCGCAGCATCGGTCTGGAGCACGCGCACTTGCTCGATCTGGATCGTGTTTTTCTCGGCGGTGATGTATTGCACGTCCGGATAGCGGCCTTGCATGACGCGCTGGCACGTCTTGCAGGGGGCGGCGGATGCATCGCACGGCGTGCCGTCGCCTCGCTCGCAGATGAGCGCCCGGCTGAAGGCACGCGCCAGTGTGGCCTTTCCCACCTGGCTGGGGCCGGTGAAAAGATACGCGTGGCTCGGCCGGCCGCTCCGCACGGCTTGCGCCAGCAGATCGGTCGCCCATTCGTGTCCGATCACGGGCCAGGGGGACATAGGACTCCAGTTGACGACGGACGATAGATGAAGGACGATAGATGACGCCTTCGCCGTGCTCCGGGGCGATTGTAGCATAGTCCGGGCTTTCGCCGTAATTTGCCGGGCCGGACGCCTTCGGTTGCGCGGTTCGCAGCGACGACTTTGGTCGGCGCGCCGGCCGGAACGACTGAAGTCGTCACTGCCGGACCCCCTGGCGGGCTTTTGCCTTTGGGTGTTAGGCCGCCGCCTCGCCTGCCGGTTTCAGCTTCACAAGCATGGTCCAACTGCCCTTCTGGCACACCTCATCCCGCTGATTCAGCACCTCGACGTTGAACGTAACCAGCCCGCCGCCCAAGCGCGGCACAGGTTTTGTCTCGGCGATCTGAACCCGGACGTGGATCGTGTCGCCGATCTTGATGACCGCGCGAAACTTCCATTCCAGCCCCATGAAGGCGATGATCGTACCATCAATGAAACCCAGGCGGGTTGCCAGTCCCGAGGCGATGGACAGACCAAGCAGCCCGTGCGCGATGCGCTCCCCGAACATGGTGCTCTTGGAGAACTCGGCATCCGTGTGAATGGCATTCCAGTCGCCGCTTAGCCCGGCGAAGGCGACGATATCGGCCTCGGTGATGGTGCGCCCCGCACTGGTGATCGTGTCGCCGATGTTGAACTCTTCGAAATACAAGCCCCGCTGGATCGTGATCTCGCCCATGGTGCACTCCTGTGTTCGAATTCTCGGCGCGCGCCGGATTTGACTTGGATTCTAACCGCACGCGCGGGATGTGTCAATCGGGCTTCGGCGATTCATGTCCGGCCGGTGGAACGCTGGGGCGACGAAAGGGCGCGGCGACGCCGGGCGTCCGCCTGCGTGGACGCATCGGGGTCGGCGGAGGCCGACATTGCAGCCGGAGGCTGGTTCGATGCGACCTCGGTCGCCATTGCTGGCGCACAACGAAAACACCTTGGGCACATGCCGATTTTATGGCGTCCCGTCTATGGGTTATAATGGCGCCATCTGATTCGGCCATTCAGGCCGATTTTGTCGTCTCCTCAAGGAGAACAAGCTTATGCGCCAGCGTCCTCAGCGTTTTCCCTGGGCCATTGCGGCCGTTTTTGTCGTGTGTCTGCTCTGTACAGCCGGTTGCGGGCATAGCGGCCCGCTGACGATCGGCGTTTCCTCGACCCCTTTGTCCACGCCGGAGGTTGCCCCGGCGATCCTGGCCTTGCCCCAGGCGTTTCGTTTCGAGATGACGCTGCGGACGCCGGGCGCCCGGGACGAACCCGCCACTGTGATCACCGGGCAATATCGTGACGGCGCCTGGTCGCAGTCCTCGCGCCGCGGGGAGGGGGCGGCCGAAGACCTGATCGTGGCACCGGGCGAGGTCGGCGGCGCGTTGCACACCTTCACCCGTCCCGTCAGTGAGACGGTGTGGACGCGCTGGCCCGGCGCGGGGTTCGATGCCGCTTACGGGTTGAGCTCGCCCTTCAGCGTCCTGCGCCTCTACCCGCTGGCCGATCAGCGGGCGGCCGGCGAGGCGGTGGCGTTGCCCGGCGTCACCGAGCCTTTGACGAAGACACAGACAGTCTTCACCGCGGAGACGATCCAGAGGCTGCTGCGCGCCGGCGTCGCACAAGTGGCGACCGAACCGGAGCGACAGAGCGCACTGGAAGCCCAGCTTGCCCCGTTGGCCCAGGCCCAGACGGTGACTTACTGGACGGATGCCCGGCAGCGGGTCCACCAGGCGGCCGCCACCCTCTTGACTGGCGGCGCGGCCGGCCAGCCTACACCGTGGCTGGAGGTGATCTGGCGTTTCTTCGACTACGATGATCCGGCGATCGCCGTCGTCGCACCGGCTGAGTTCGCGGACGCCGCGGCCCTGTTGTCCGGCGCGGCGCCAATGCCGGCGGACTCTGCGGAGATCCCGTTGGACCCGAAGACGACGTTACGCATCCGCAGCTTCTCGGTGCCCGGCCTGCCGCTGGATGCCGCCACCGTCAGCGTTTACCCGGCAGGGGCGCGCCTGGCGCTCGCCTCGCATTCCGGCCCCGACGCCCAGTTTGCGCTGCCCGACGGCAAGTATGATGTGGAAGTGAAGACCGACGCGGCGACGGAATGGTTGAAAGCGGTCGTGGTGGTCGGTGGGAGCGTGGTGTCGCAGGATGTGGTGTTCAACTTCGGCACGTTGAACCTGATTGTGACGCAGAGCGGCGCCCAGCCGAAGGTGGACATGGCGATCTATCCTGCCGGCGAGCGCCAGAACTTCGCGGCCTACAGCGCCGAGAACCCGGCCGCCGTCCTGGTGCGCGGCGGCGTTTACGATGTGGAAGTCGCCCTCCGCGATTTTTCGGGGAGCAAGATGTTCACGGGGATCGAGGTCCGGGCCGGGGAGACCGTGACGTACACGCTCGACCTCGCACGGTGAGATGTCGCGGCCCGGTGCGACGCTTCCCAAAGGAATACTCCGCCTCGTCAGACCTCCGGCGCGGCGCGCAGCGGCTGCAGCCCGCGCCAGCGCGCCAGCACGATTTGCAACAGATTGAACAGGGCGTGCGCGGCCAGCGGCGGCCAGATGCTGCCGGTGACGAGGAACACGGCTGAGAAGATCAGCCCCGCAAGCGTCGTGCCGACGACGCCCCAACTGCCCTGCGGCCAGTGCAGCAGTCCGAAGAAGAGCGCCAGCGGCCACATCCACAGATAGGGCCGGATCGTCCCCAGGCCTAATCCGCCCAATGGCAGCGAGCGAAACAGCAGCTCCTCGAGCGCGGCCGCGGGCAGCAGCGCGGCCACCACCCCAGGCCATTCGCGGCTTGAGGCGGGCATGATGCACCGCAACAGCTTGGGGTCAGACACGGCGGGACCCCAACGCCGTTCCGCGGCCCAGCCCGCCAGGCCAAGCACCACCGCCATGGCCGCGCCGATCATCGCGCCCGACGCCAGATCGCGGCCGAGATGGGCGCTGCGCCAGCCCAACGCGGCCACGCCCGGCCCGGCAAAGCGCCCCAGCGCCAGGCAGACGCCGATCAGCGCCAGGCGCAGCGCGTTCTCTGGGCCGCTGAGCAGCAGATTAAATGGCGGCGTCCAGGTGCGCAACAGGATGCCCGTGCGCCACGTCCCGAACGCCGCCAACGCCATCAGACCGAGGATGCCAAGCGCGAAGATCAGATTGCCGATGGAATCACCTGCCCCTATTTCGTGATCTCGTAGCTGTACGATGCCGGCTCGGTCGTGACCGGCGTCAGGCCAGACACCGTCAGGACTGCCTCGCTCAGGTCGCTCAGGGACACTGTGAGTTCGCCGCTGCCGTCAGCGCCAACGGCCATCCGCTGCACGGTGAACGTGTCCCCGCCCAGCTCGACCAGTTGCACCAGCCACCGCTGCGCCAGGGAGTTATCGGTCCTCGCCCAGCCGACCGACTCCCAGCCACCTGCGTCGGTCTCGGCGTCGTCCGTGTAACCGATCTCCGGGATGGCGATGTTGTCAATCAACAGGCCGGGCAGGTTCACCGCATCATCGGTGATCATCTCAAAGCGGACGAGAACCTCCTTGCCAGCGTAGGGGGTCAGATCCACCTGTTCATCCACCCACTGTGCGGTGTCGCCGCCGCCGCTCTTTCCCGTCCAGCCGGGGCCGAACGCGTTCCCCACCGGGTTTTGGGTCGTCGTGTGGCGGCCCGTCAGCAAGCGCCACGTCTTGCCGCCATCGGTGGAAGCGCCTACGTATCCGTAATCCCAGCCGTCTTCGATGTCATACAAGGCCGAGAATTTCAAGGTGGCCGACTGCGCCTTGCGCAAATCGAACGCGCGTGTCAGGGTCGAGTCGCTCTGGTCGCCGCGGTTTGACCACCAGGAGTAGGCGCCCTGCGGTAGAGCATCCATCACGCGGGCCTGCTGCTGGCCGGTGAAGTGGATCGTCACCGTGCCGCTCCCTCTGAGGCGGATATAGTCCACGCCGTATTGGCTCACCTGCGCCTTCGCGGAGACCGGATAGCGCGAATAGGTTTCGGAAATGGACATCGGGGCGAGGTCTATGTTGCTGTAGCCAAACCGATGATCTGTCGTCGCGGCTGGCGCGTCCAGGTAATTTGCAATGATCCAGTCGGCGAAGATGTTGTCGAAGCGTTCGGCCTTACCGGCCTTTTGGAGCGCCTCGTTGAAGCCCGCGATGCCGTTCTGCGGGGAGGCGACCACAGCCTTCGTGAGATCCTCGCCGAAGCGATCCAGGAAGTAGCTCATGAAGAGATACGACGCGCCGTAGTGCTCGGCGTTGCCCAGGCTCGGATCCGACCAGGTGGTGAGCTGCGTGTCGGGTGTTTCGGCGTAGGCGTAATCCGCGCCGCCGGGGTCGAAGTGGTTCAGGTAGCTGGCAAGCTCCGACAGGCCCTCGTTGACCCAGGAATCCTCGTTGCGGTCGTTGGCCCAATGGATCATGTGCTGGAATTCGTGGGCGAGCGTGCCGTCGTAGAAATCCTCGTTCGGTTTTGCGTTGCCGGAGTCGGTCGAGACGTAGAACATCTCGCGTTCGTTGGAATACTCGTTGACCTTGGTGGAGAACTCATCGGCCGAGGAGTAGTAGCCGGCAACCGTGTCGCCCAGGCCGCGCGCGTGCAGGATGTGCAGACGCACGTCGTTATCCACGCCGGGCGTCCACTCGCTACCGAAAAACTCCCGGTTGGTGGGGTAAGTCTGCTGCTCGAAACGGTTGGCCGAGGCTTCCAGGTCTTTCTGGTTAACCTTAACCCCTTGCTCCACCCACATCGCCAGATGATCGGTCATGTACTTTAACTCTGCTGTGACGTGGCGGTGTTCCTGCGTGTCGTTGTTGGAGACCCAGAACTTGGCAGTATCGCCGATTTTGTAGGTGGGCGGGGTTGAATTCACCACCAACGGGATCGCGCCGAGGCTGGGTTTGAAGCGAGACGCCTGGTCACGCGGATCGGATGCCGGCATGGTGGTGTCCATCAAGGCCTGGCTTTCGGCATCGAGCGCCGGCAGCGCGCCCTCTTCGCTCTCGGTCGCCGGTCCAGACTCGACTTGCGGGGCAGGGGCGCCTTCGCCCTGGGATGGGGTGATGGCCGCGGCGGGCGTCGGTGTGCCGGGGCGCGTCGCTGGCGTAGGAGTCACAACCCGGGTGACCCACACGGGCGCGGAACCCGTATCATTCAGCGTTTGTCTGCTGAAGAGATAGACGCCGGTCAGGCCGGCGATGGCGCAGCAACAGCACAGGAGCAGGACTGCCACACCGACGAGGATCCAAATCAGGCGACGGTTTTGACTGGTTTGCATGGCTTTTACTCCCAACAAGATGACGCTAAGGGGAGCACGCCACCGTGGTTGCTGTGCACCCCTTCCAGGGTCATGTCCAGATAGAGATGGTTGATTGGCATGTAGAAGAACGTATAAGCAGTCAGGCAAACACGCATCCCCAGTTGGCCGTCGGGACGCGGGCGCACATCCTCCAGCCCAACGCGGAGAACGGGGAACCGGGCCAACTGGTTATAGAGATACACCTCGCGGCGGCCGTTGATCGAAATGCGCTGCGGATCGCCGCGAACATGCGCTTCAGGCGGCGGCAGCCACCACGGCGCCAGGGCCAGCGGCAGAATGAACAGCACGGCCGCAAACAGGAGTTGGGCGACCAGGCTGCGGCGCGTGTCGGCCTGGGTGTTTGGCAGACGCAGCACCGCACGCACGACCGCGGCCCAGGTGAGCAAAAGCAGGAAGTAGGTCAGGATATCCAGCAGGAAGCCATCCAGGCGAAAGGTGTTGCCGGCTGCCGCACCGCGGAAGATTGCAAAGGGCGCGCCGCGGTACCCCGGGCACAACCCATCGCACCCCGCGCGATAGTCGGCGACACGGAACGCCAGGCTGGACCACCAGCTCAGCGCCACAGCGGCGACCACGCCGACGGCCAGCACAGCCAGCCACTGGTAGCTCTGCTGCCGCCACCAGACGGCCAGCAGCGTGGCCGCGGCGAGCAAGACCAGGCCCAACAGAATCGCCTGCCAGAGCGTCAACGCGATCACGGCACGCACCCCTGGATCGGCTCATCCGTCGCCGGGAAGTAAGTCCGTGCATCGGCGCCATGGGCCCAAATGGTAGGATAGGTGGTGACACCATCGGCCACCACCCAGAGGAACAACGTCGCACCGGCCGCATCGGGGGCGTCACCGGACCGGGTGGCACGCGCCACCGGGATGTTGTCGAACTCCCACACCGGATAGCTGATCGCACCTGCCTGCCGCTCGCTGCGAATGGCCTGGGTTGCCAGCGGCTTATCCACCTCGTGGTTCCAGGCGCCCCGCAGCGTCAACCCCTTAGGCTGCCAGTTCAGCGGCACCGAGAGGCGCGTCCCATGCTGGAAGAAGGCGACCAGCACGTTGACCAGCGTGCCCTCGGTGACCGACTTCGGCTGACCGGCCTCGTCGTGCGGCCAGACGATTTGAATGCGGGCATCCACGGCCTCCACCGACGCCGGCGCAACCCCGCTGGGTACATCCGGCTGCGGGAAGTAGGTGCGCGGGTCGGCGCTGTGCGCCCAGACGCTGGTCGCCGTGTCCACGCCCTCCACCTGCACCAGGAAGTAGAGCTTGTGCGCGGGGTCGTTGGCCTGGCTGATGTTGACGTCGTTCAGTTCCCAGTAGGGGAACGGCTGGCCGTCCACCACGCGCTGTTCCACCAAGCCGAGGCGCTGGGCGGGTTCAGTGTCGGTGGCCTGCCACAGCGTGACCTTGGGCTGCCAGCCGCACGCCGGGGTGACAAGGCTTCCCGGCACGAACAGGCGGAGCCCGATGTTTGCCAGTTTGGCTTCAGTGACCGGGGCAGAGTCGTGCGGCCAGACGACCTCAATCCGAGCGTCCACGCCGCTGCGGTTGCCGGCCGGCCGCACGGTTGCGGTCGCGGTGCTCTGCGGTGTCTGAGGTTGACTGCCCGGCCGGAGCGCCCAGACGCCCGCGCTGGCCGTGCCGATCAACACCGCGCCGGCCGTCGAATAGTCCACCGCAAGCGCGGGTGCCACATTCTCGCCGACGCCCGTGCCCACGTTGACCCAGTGCTGGCCCCCGTCTTGGCTGCGATAGATGCCGCCGCCGTCGCGGGTGGCCCATAGCAGCCCCGGCGTCCGCACGTCCGCGGCGAAGGCCAGGATGGTGCTGCCGGCCGGCAGGCCGTCGGCAGCCGCCGTCCAGCTTGCGCCATCCAGCCGATAGATGCCTTCAGCGTCCACGCCGGCATAGAGTTGGCCCGGCCCGGCGTCCGCCGTGGCCAGGTTGAGCCAGCGGATGGGTTTGGCATCCAATCCCAGCGGCCGCCAGGTGCGGCCTCCGTCCCGGCTCTCCAGCACACCCCCACCGTCCAGCGCGGCCCACAGATGATCCGCCGCGCTTGGGTCCACTGCCAGCCCGCTGACGAGCGGCGCAGGAGCTTCAGGCGCCGCGGTCGGGAGGGAGAGCGCGCTCCAGGTGTCGCCGCGATCCGTGCTCCGCATGGCCGGCTGACCGCTCACGTACACCATATTCCGATCGGATGGCGCCACGACGATGGCCGTGCGTGGGCTGTAGCTCATCTGCGTGCTGCGCCACGTGACCCCGGCATCCGTGCTGCGCAGGATGTGGTTCCATGACGCCACGAAAATGCGGTTTGGATCGCCGGGATCCAGCCCCCAGGCCGTGGCAGGCACGTCAGGCAGGCCGGCCGCGGCCGGATCCCAACGCCCGCCGCCGTCAACGCTGCGGAAGACGGCCGGCGGCTGGACTGTGCCGTGCAGGGTCGCCTTGTTGCTGATCGCCAGCACCTGCTGCGGCTGTTTCGGCTGGGTCAGCAAGCCGATGATCTGGCTGTTGTAAGGCAGCCCCTGGCCCAGCGGCTGCCAGAGCGCCCCGCCGTCCCGGCTGACGTAGAGGCCGTGGCCGGTGGCCGCGATCACGGCGCTGCCGCCGGCTGCCGTGGAGGACGCGGTATTGATCAGGGCAAACCCGGTGACTTCGCCGCTGCTGAGCGGGCCTTCCAGGGGCAGCCAGCTCTGGCCGTTGTCGGTCGAGCGGTAGGTGCCGCTGGCTGTGTTCAGCAGGCTGACGCCATTCGACAGCGCGATCAAGGCCCGCGGCGCCGCGCTCGGCGGCAAGCCGGCCACGGTCACGCCGCGCCATGTGTTGCCCCCGTCGCTGGTGCTCCAGACGCTCGGCGCCGCCGCGCCCGGTGTAGTCTGTCCGTGCACCAGCAGCCCGCGTTCAGGTTCGTCGGGATTGAAGGCAAGCTGCATCGGGGTGACGCCGGTTTCGACGCCGCTGCCCGGCGTGATCAGCCGCCAGGTCAGCCCGGCGTCGTCGCTGATCAGGAGGTCGCCGCCGTAGGTCGTGACAAAGAGCCGGTTGGGCCGCGCCGGGTGTGCGACCAGGCCCGCCAGGATGTTGCCTGGACGATCCGCCGCCGCGCTGATCGCCGATGCGCGCCAGGTGCTGCCCGAGTCAGTGCTGAAATAGACATAACTTGTCGGGCGAGCCCCGCGATCGGTCGCGCCGAGATACAGGTTCTTCCCGTTCGCATTCCGCGTCATCCGGCGGATCAGCAGATCGCCGGCGCTGGCTGCCACGGCCACCGGCTCCCAATGCAGGCCGTCGTCCGCGCTGCGCCAGAGTGGCACGTGCCGGTCGGCGGTGTCATCGGCCGCCTGGATGCCCACGAGCAGATCGCCGGTGAAGGGGTCGCGGTACAGCGCGGTGATCGGCCCCGGCGGAAGGTCGTTGGTGAGCGGCTGCCAGGTCGCGCCGCCATCGCGGCTGCGGTAGAGCGCGTCGGCCCGGTGGAGCGTGCCCGACTCCTGCCATTGCGTCTGGTCAGCGCGCCGGTTCACGCCGGTGACGCTGGCGGCGACCATCTCCGCGCCGTCGGGCGTTGCCGTGATGTGCGTGATGCGCCCGGCCGGGCCGGCCAACGGGCGCCAACTCGGCGGGACGTCCTGGCCGCGCGCCACCGGCGCGTTCAGCGCCGAGAGCCCGCACAAGGCAACGAGGAGCCAGCGCCACCAGGCCCGGCGAACCGCGACGATTCTATGACGTCTCACTGCGTCCTTCTTTTTCACTTCAACCCATTCATCAATTGAACGTCGGCGCGAGCCGATCCATGCGATCCGGTCCGCGCTGCACTTCCCAGGGATAAATGATGAAATGATCCGTGACCGCGGCATAGTGGTCGGGACCGGCGCCGCGGAACAGGCTGCTGGACGGCTTGTAGTGCAACACCGCAGTCTCAGGTTGGCCGCCCGCCGCTTGAATCCGGCCCTTGACTGCGGAGATGGTGCGGCCGTTGGCCCAGATATCGTCCACGATCAGGATGCGCTTGCCGCGCAGCAGGCGCTCGTCTGGGAACTGCAAGAAGTTGGGCCACGCCAGCCGCACCTGCCCGGCCTCAGGAAACTGCACCGCCGCGGTCAGAATCGTGGTGATGTCCAACGCTTCGGCAATCAGGCCGCCGGGCACAATGCCGCCGCGCGTGACCATCAACAACGCGTCATAAGGGCCGCGCAACTGCGGCAGCAGATAATCAATCAGCTTATCCACCTCCTGCCAGGTGAGGAACTGCGGCGTGCTGGGCATGGAAGGGATGGTCATGGCGTGCTCCTGTGCGAGAAACGTGAGATGTGCTTGTAAGTTATGATGCGTTGCCAGGCTCCCGCTGTGGCGCATCGGCGCAAGTCGTCCCCGGCGCGTCGGTCGAAACACAGCGGAGGTTACAGGCGCGGCCGCCACGCGGGCAGCCGCGCCAAAAGCCCGGCGCGCAGTCCGGCCCGCTGTTCGACGCTCAACTCCACCTGCGGCGGCCGGACCGCGGTCGGCGGCAGGCCAGCCACTGCCACCAGCGCAGCTTTGGTCGCGGGTTGCAGCGGACAGGTATCGAGCAGGGTGCGCGCTTCGCTCAAGGCCGCCTGGGCCCCCTTGGCATCCCCGTGGCCCCACGCCGCAGCCTGGACCGCCTGCACCAGGTCCGGGAAAACGTTGGCGGTCGCGGTGATGGACCCGGCGCCGCCGTCGCGACACGCCTCGGCCACCCGGTGATCGTTGCCCACGAAATAGGCGAGCTGTGGGAAGGCGTGGCGCAAATGCGCGCCCTGCGCCGGATCACCGGTCGAATCCTTCACCCCGTAGACCAGCTCGCCGTGGCTGGCAACGAGCGCAGTCAAAACCCCATCGCTAATTGGCACGCCGGTGTTCTGCGGGATGTGATACAGCAAGGCCCGGCCCTCGTTCGGCATCGCCGCGTCGAAGAGCCGCTGGAACCACAGCACCACGCCCTCGTCAGTCGGCTTCTTGAAATAGAAGGGCGGCATCACCAGCACCGCGGCCGCGCCTGCGGCGAACGCGTGCCGCGTCAAGGCGATCGCATCGGTCAGCGCCGCGGCGCCCGTCCCGACGATCACCGGCATGTCGCCCGCGGCCGCCAGCGCCGCCTCGGCCACCTGGATGCGCTCGGCCACGCTGAGCGACGCCGCCTCGCCGTTGGTGCCGCACGGGATAATGCCCGTGCAGCCGTGCGCCCGCAGATAGGCCACATGCCGGCCGATCCACGGCAGGTCCACTTCGCCGTCCGTCAGGCGGAAGGGAGTCACGATGGGGGCGAAAACACCGCGCAAGTCGGACATGAGTTTGAGCATCCTTGATGGACGAACGACCAACAACGAATCAACATTGCGGTGAGCGCTCGCTTCACGCCCTCCGCTCCCCGCTCTACGCTTCCCGCACCAACACCACCCGCGCCGGCGCGCCATCGGCGTTGGCAACCGGGAGCGGCAGGCAGACCAGCTCGTACGCGCCGGGCGCCACGCCCTCCAGCGCCAGGTTCTCGATGATGATGGCGCGGCCGGCCAACAGCGTCCGGTGCGCCGGAAAATCGTCGGCGGCGAAAGGATCCACCGAAGGCGCATCCACGCCCACCAGCCGGACGCCGCGGGCGATGAGCCACTCTGCCGCACCGGCCGTGAGCGCCACGAAATCCGGTTCGAAGGGCGTCACCCGATTCGCGGCCGGGACGCCGGTTTTGTCCGCGCCCGGCGCGGCGGCTGATTTCAGACGCTCAGCTCGCCTCTCTGAGTTCTCGGTACGGATCAGCAGCCGCGTGATCCCGGCCGGGACCGTAGCGGCCAGTTGTTCGGCGGTGATCGGTTCACGGCCGGCCGCATGGACGACCCAGGCCGGACCGATGAGCAGGTCCAGGGGCAGAGATTCCACAGTGTCGCCGTCCGGGAAGAAGTGCGCGGGTGCGTCCACATGGGTGCCGGTGTGACAACTGAGGCTCAGCCGCTCGATCGCGGCCGCTTCGTCCCGCGGCCTGACGATCTCGACCGGCTGATCGCCCGGCCAGACTGGCAGCGCTTCTGAGATGGGCAGGGTGACGTCAATGAATATACGCGGCATAGATCAAACACTGTATGACGATGTTGCTATGATACCACAAGAAACCGCACAACTGCCAGAAACACCGCGGCCCCGGCAGAAATCAAGGGCATGTCCGCCCGGCCATTGCCCAGGCAGGGATGGGCAGCCTGGCAAACTGCGGATCGGCCAGTGCAAAGATATATGATCCGTAACGGTTTGACAATTCCTACGGCTGATGATACATTCCGGTCCTCGTTTTGACCGGGGTGTGCGATTCGATGGCACGCACCCTGGGCGCCTGGCTTCCCCCTGCCGGGTGGCGTCAATACGGCCTGGTGGCGCCGGTCAAGCGGCGCGCCGCGCGGGCCACCCGCAGCGGAGGTGCGCATGGCACGTCGTTCATTTTGGCTTTCGATCTTCGTCGTTGTTTCCCTAGTATTGCAGAGTGCGTTGCCTGTTCTATCGGTAGCTGCCCTCCCCATTGTAGTGTCGGCTGAAGCCCGGGCGCAGGATGCGGTTGGGGTTGAGGTTAAGGCTGAGGACACGCTACCGCTGACGCCGATCCTCCCGGTGACACCCACCGTGCCGGTCACACCGACCCTCCCGGTCACGCTCACCTCGCCGGTGACACCGCCCCTTGCCATTACGCCGACCGGGCCGGCCGCTGCGCCGGCGTTGGCGCCCGGGGCCCCGCCGCTCAATCTCAACCTTAATCTCGAACTCAGCCTCAGCCTCGATCCGCCGTGGGCGGCGCCGGGGGACGGGGTGACGGCCACGGTGACGGCGCGCAACCCGGCCGCGGTGCCCCTGCCCGGCTTGACGCTGACCACGGCGCTGCCGGCCGGTCTGTTATACGTCGCCCAAAGCGGCGTCGGTTTTGCCGCCGACCCGCGCCGCCAGGAGTTGACCTGGCCGGCCGGTGACTTGCATGCGGGCGCGGTCATCACGGGCAGTTTTCAAGTGCGCGTACAAGGGTTGGCGTTGGGCGAAACCATCACCGACACGGTGACGGCGACCAGCCCGGCTTTGGCGACGGCGGTGCCGGCCAGCGCGGCGCTCGAAGTTGTGTCCCCGCGCAACAATGAAACATGGGTCACGCCGGAGGCGGGCGGGCAGCTCCGCTCGGCGGACGACCGGTTGCTGCTGCGGGTGCCGCCGGGCGCGGTAGCGGCGCGCACACAGATCGTCTACCGACCGGTGACCGCCAACGTGCCGCGGCCCAGCAAGATCGAACGACCATTCGAGCTGACGGCGCGGGACGAGGATGGGCAGGCCGTCACGACTTTCGGCGCGGGGGTCCAAGTGCGCCTGGCGTATGGCGCACCCCGGCCGGCGGAACCGGGCTACTATCGGGAGCCCGCGCTCTATTACTATGATCCGGGCGCCCAGCAGTGGCAACCGGTGGCGGCCGCGTACTCGGCGCAGACCGGCCAGTTGACCGCGGCCCTGACACACTTTTCTATCTACAGCGAAGGCAGCGCGAATTACATGGTGGAGCGCATGTCGGCGCTGCGCGGCGCACAGACCGATCTCTTCACGCGTTCCATCGGCTACGGGACGAGCTTCGAGTTGGTCCCCGGCCGCGGCGGCTTGACGCCAGTCTTGGGCTTGCGCTATTCCAGCAGCAACCACACGCCAAACAGCGGGCATCACAGTTTCGCGGGTTTCGGCTGGCAGCTGACTGGCGCTGACGCGATCTACATCGCGCCGGGCGATGCGAACGCCTTCAAACCGGCCCTGAGCTTGCAGGGCACGACCTATTCGCTGCGGCGGATTGACTACGGCGGCCAGGTCAGCGCCTGGTTCGCCAAAGAAGACCCTTTCTTGCAGATCCAGAACCCGAGCGATGAGCTGTGGTACATCTGGACGCCGGATGGCACGAAGTACACCTTCAGCGCACCGAGCGGCGGCTTTGAGTATTACTGGAAGTTCTGTGATACGGCAAGCCCCAGCAAACGCATCGTGCGGTTGCCGCTGACGAACATCACCGATGTGCTCGGCAACAGCGTGAACTACACCTGGGAAGCGGAAGAGGAGCACAGCCCCTACCCGTGCGATAATCACCAGCGGGGGGCGCGGCTGAAGACGATCAGCTACAACGGTGGCACCACCCAGGTGGTGCTCGACTACACGGAGCGTCTGGATCGGCCGGCCGGCTACGACAATGCCGACAACTGGCTGTTTTTCACGAGCAAGAAACTGCGCTATGTCACGGTGCAAGTCAAAGCGGACGGCACAGGCGCGTGGCGCACGGTGCGGCGCTATGAGCTCGGCCACAACCCGCAGACTGAGACGCCCGCAGTCAGCCAGAAAGCCTTGCATCTCGAATGGCTGGAAGAGCAGACGACCGGCACGGCCGCCTGGCCGCGCACGACCTTTGGCTACAACGCGACCTGGTTCAGCGCGGAAGATAGTTTTGGGGCCATGAGCTGGCTGCGCAACGGCTACGGTGCGGAGGTCGCCTTCACCGCGGTGACCCGGCTGGCGGGTCAACCCCTGATTGTCACCCAGCGGGTGGAAAAAGAGCTGATCACCGCGGCGCTCCCCGTCACTTGGACCTACACCAGCACGGTCTGGTTTGAGGGCGGCACGTCCAACGGGGAAACGCTGGCTTCCGGCTATGGCGAAGTTGGGGTGACGGATCCCGGCGGCGGTTTGACCCGGCGCCTCTTCCACCTGACCGATGACGTATCCGGCGGCAAGAGCGATGCGCTCGCCGGCCGCGAAGACCAGATCATCTTCGAGAGCGCCGGGCAGACAGTGCAGAAAACCCTGACGCAATGGGTGGCTGACACGGCCAACTTGCCGATTGCCAACGTCCATCCGGCTGCACCCGCCGCCCTGCTGCCGCGCTTCGTCTACTCCAGCAGCGTCGAGCAGTATGAGGGGGCTCAAAGGGTCAGCCGGCAGGAGAATTACTATCAACCCTCCCGGCAAGGCACGAGCGGCTTGCAATACGGCAACCTGACTGAGCAGCGGCTGTATGAAGGCACGGCCAGCGGGTGGCGCGCCACCCCGCTGCGGACGACCTACTCCTGGTATTACCCGAACACCACGGCCTGGATCGTCAACAAGGTTGCACAGACGCAGGTGTACAAATCCTGCTCCGGTTGCGCCGGCGCCGAATTGGAGACCACCAGCCAGTACATCTACGACAGTCCGACGAACGCGGTGGAGACGCCGCCGACGCAAGGCTTACTGCGCGTGCGCCAAGATGGCCTGGCCGCGCTGCCCACAGCGCAGTATGAGTATTGGGCCAACGGCAATCTGAAACGGCAGTTGGACGGCAACAATAACGCCACCCTGACACTGTATGACAGTGCCTTCCAGGTCTACCCGCTGTGCGTTAAGAATGCGCTGGGGCACAGCACCCGCACGCGCTACTACGGTGTTCCGGCCTTAAGTGCGGCGGATGTTGGCGCCGGCGCTGATCAATGTCCCGCCGCGGTAGCGGCCGGCGATACGGCGTGGTTCTCGCGCTGGCTCGGACCGCAACGCGAACTG
>CAZYGI010000042.1:0-34664 GCA_964647255.1 uncultured Anaerolineales bacterium
GCTCGGCGGGCAGGCTCGCCTTGACGTGCTCCAGGTTCTCCCCGGCCAACTTCTCCATAAAAAAGTAGTCTGCGTCGCACAAGTCGTGGGCGGCATCGTAGAAGTAGATTTCGGGCGCCGGGATGGCCGTGTTACGGCGGACCAGGCGCATCACCGCCACCTCGGTTGCCATGATATTGTGCTCATACTGCAGGATGTCTGCGCCCGGCGGCGGTGCGATCTTGAGGATAACCTCGCGGCCGTCGGCCAGGCAGATCCGGTAGACCACATTGAACCAACCATCCTTCAGCTCGGTCACGGCATCTTCACCATCGGCGAGCGCCGTCCCGCCAAAGGCCCTGGCGGCCATAGCGGCAAGCTGACCGCGTGTTTTCCGATTCTTCGTCTTCGATTCCATCGTTCGCCCGTGGTCCAAGTCTACGACCGATTCGACATTTGAGCCAACTGGGGACATCCGAACGGGTCAGTTCAAGGACGTCCGCCGCCAACGACTGAAGTCGCTACGACCGAAACCCAGGCAGACTTCTGCCGACGTGAACTCAGCCAATCACTTCAAATTCGGCGTGGAGCGTCGCCAACGAATCGGCGCCGACCCAGAGGTCGAATGCTGCGGCATCCTGCACCCACCGGCCGGCGTTCGTGCTCCAGTAGCTCAGCTCGTCTGGGCCGAGGCGAAAGCTTACGGTCTTCGTCTCACCGGGTTGGAGGGTGATGCGCTCGAAGCCCTTCAGCTCGCGCATCGGACGCGAATCGCTGCCCCAGCGCTGATGGATGTAAAGCTGCGCCACCTCATCCCCGGCCAGCGGACCGGTGTTGCTCACGTCCACCCTGACGGTCAGGCCGCTGCCCACTTTGACCTGTGGCGCCGAGACCTTCAGATTGGAGAACGCAAAGGTCGTGTAGCTCAAGCCGTAGCCGAAGGGGTAGAGCGGTGTCGGCAGGCCGTCCCAGTAGCGCGGGTTGTACATGGGGCTGCCTTCGGGCGAGTGGGTGATGTTGCGGGCGTAATAGAGCGGCGCGTGGCTGCCCCGGCGCGGGAAGCTGACCGGCAGCTTGCCACCGGGGTTGGCATCACCGAACAGGATGTCGGCCACGGCGTTGCCGCCCTCGGTGCCGGGCTCCCAGGCCTCAAGGATGGCAGGAATGTGCTCGGCAGCCCAGTTGATGCTCAGCGGCCGGCCGTTCAGCAGCACCAGCACGACCGGCTTGCCCAGCGCCGCGACGGCTTTGAGCAGCTCCTCCTGCCGGCCCGGCAGATCCAGCGAGGCACGCGAGGCGGCCTCGCCGGCCATCACGTCCGTCTCGCCCAGCACCATCACGACCAGGTCGGCGCCGCGTGCGGTCTCCACCGCGGCCCGGAAGGCGGCCTCGGCCTCCTCAGGGCGCTGGGCCGGCTTGGGGGCCGCGCCGATCATGGCGCTCTCGAACCAGGAGGGGATGTCGCGGCGGATTTCGGGGCCGGGCGCGTAAGTCACCTCAGCGCCGGGCAGCCTGGCGCGGATGCCTGCCAGGACGGTTACGGCGGCGGGGATGTGGCCGAAGACCATCCATGAGCCTTCGGTGGCTTCCATCGAGTCGGCCAACGGGCCGATCACGGCCACATTCTTGAGGTCCTTCTGGAGCGGCAGCAGCCCGCCTTCGTTTTTAAGCAGCACCATTGAGCGCTGCGCGGCCCAGCGTGAGATCTGGCGATGGTCGGGCCGGGCCAAAACCTCTGCCAGCAAGCCTTCGTCCACGTAGGGATGCTCGAACAGGCCCATCTTGATCTTGAGGGCCAGGATCGGCCGCACCAGCTCCTCGATCTCAGCCACGGACAGCGCACCCTCGGCCACCAATGCGGCTGCGCCCTCGGTGTAGGTGTAGCTGGACATGTCCATGTTGACGCCAGCCTTGAGGCCGCGCAGCGCGGCGTCGCGTTTATCGCGGGCGTGGCCCTGGATGATCAGGTTGCCGACCGCCATCGCGTCGCTGACGACGAAGCCCGCAAAGCCCCACTCCTCGCGCAAGACCTGGCGCAGCAGCCAGCGGTTGCCGCTGGCCGGGACGTCGTTGAGATCCATGTAGGCGCTCATGAAAGTCGCCACCCCGGCCTTCACCGCAGCCAGGAAGGGCGGAAAGACCGTGTTTCGCAGTTGGGTCTCTGACAAGAAGACCGGGTCGTAGTCGCGGCCGCCGTCCGAGTAACCGTACCCCGCGAAGTGCTTGGCGCAGGCCAGCACCCGCTCGGGATCGGCAATGTCGTCGCCCTGGAACCCGCGCACCTGCGCGGCGGCCATCGCCGCGCCCAGGCAGGGATCCTCGCCCGCGCCCTCGACGATGCGGCCCCAGCGCGCGTCGCGGCAGATATCCAACATCGGGCCAAAGGTCCAGTGCAGCCCGGCGGCGCGGGCCTCCCTGGCCGCCACGGCCTGCGACTTCTCGGCCACGGCCGGGTCCCAGGAGGCGGCCATCGCCAGCGGGACGGGGAAGATCGTCCGGTAGCCATGGATCACATCCAGGGCGAAGAGCAGTGGAATGCCCAACGGGCTTTCCTCGACGGCGATCTTCTGTAGCTCGTTGAAGCGTGCGGTGTTGTTGACCCACAACACGGAGCCGGCCCCGCCTGCGCGAATCTGATCCTCGGCCTTGGGACCGGGGGCGAATTCGGCCCCACCGACCTGGTTGAGCTGCCCGATCTTTTCTGCCAGGCTCATCCGCCGCAGGAGCGCCGCGACCCGCTCGGCGACTTCAGCGTCCGATGGAGCGGCCGCGGCCGCCGCTGTCTTCTGTGTGTTGTTCATCATATCTCCTTTGTGAGCTACTTCTGCGCGTGGTGACAACAGGATTGAGGACGAGATTTCCTTGCAGCTCATGCCGTGGTTGAAGGAACGTGTCCAAATTCACACTGTCAACCGATTGTACCATATATCCGCCGCGCCCTGACAAAGTACACCCAAACTTACGGCAATGCCTGTCAAATGAGACTGAATTAACACCCTTAGGCGGTCTCTTACCGGCTAAAGCCTGGAGTCCGAAACAGCTATTTGAAAGGTATTGCGGCTCTGGGGCGCTGCGCCGCCGGGCCTCCATCTACACGGCTGCGCTGCCCGGCGGTGCAGGCCGCCAGCGCAGCCATAGGCTCTTCAGCCGAGACCTCGGCCGCCACAGGCTGGTTTCACCCCAGGAACCGTGCTATACTTGGCACCGCGCCGCCAAAGATGCCCGCGGCCAGCAGAAGGGATGTGACATGAAAGCCATCGTAGTCTACGAATCACATTGGGGCAACACTGCGGCCATCGCACGCGCCATCGCCGAAGGGCTCGGTCCGGCAGCCCGCGCGCTCTCCACCGGCGAGGCCGATGACACAGCTCTGGCCGGGGCCGACCTCATCGTGGCGGGCGCGCCGCTGCTTGGCTTCAGCCTGCCCACAGAAGCGATGGTGAAATCGTTGGCCGCCAACCAGGTCAGAGATCCAACACCGCCGGACCTGAGCCATCCGGCAATGCGCACCTGGCTCGAGGCGCTGTCCAAGGGGAACGGACGCGCGGCAGCCTTCGAGACGCGCATCTGGTGGTCGCCCGGCAGCGCAGCCAAGACGATCCTGACCAAGCTGGCGGAGAAAGGCTACGCCCCCACCGCCGGGCCGCAGCGCTTTATCGTGCGGGGCAAGTACGGCCCGCTGCGCGGCGGTGAGCTCGAACGCGCCAGGGGTTGGGGCGCCGAGCTGGCGCGAGCACTGGCGCAGAACATCGAAAAGGCCTGAATGCCGCTCGGCGAATCGCAGATTCTCCCCATCACGGCGCCGGTCAAGGAATTTCTCCTGACTGAGCAGCGCTGCCCCCCGGAATGGCGGGGGTGCGATCTCTACCTGTTCCGCGACGAAACGGTCGTGTTCTACGCGGGCCAATCCTATGTAGCCTTCGATCGGGTGTGGCGGCATATCCTGGACGGCTACAAGGGGCGCTCGGTGGTGGGGCGCTTTCTCTTGTGCAACTGGCCGGCGTCAATGCGCTTCACCATCGAGTTGCTCAGCTCTCGTTCGGAGCAGTTTGCCGACCTGGGGCATGACCTGAACGCGGCCGAACGGCGGTTGATCGAGCAATACGCTCCCTGCTTCAACATCACGCTCAACGCCCGACCCACGCCGTTGCCGGCGCAGTATGCGCCGCCCGGACAACAGCTTACCTGCCCCCGCAGCCTGACCAAGCTGATCAGCCAGGCCGGCATTGCCGTTCAGGCGGACCACCGGCGCAAATGGCTGGCACCTGACCAACCATAGCGCTGCACCATTCAGCCGGTCAGAACGAGTCTGGTTCAGCTACGCGCCCGATGCGGGCCAAACACCCTCCAGATTGCCTCTGCGATAGTTTCATGTTCTGCTAATAATTTCTTCATCGCTCCATAACATCGTTTTGCTATGCTTCTTCCAGCAGCGGAACGGATATCGCGACGCGCGAATCCGTGAAAACGATGCTAAAGAATCCAGAGGGAGGTATGAGGATGAGCGGTTGGTGGTGGCATGGGATGATGCGCGGCCCTGGGCTGCTGGCCGGCTTCTTGCTGTTTCTGTTTATGGTCGCAGCGGTCATCCTGGCCGTCTGGCTGATCGCCAGGTTGCTGCGCTCGACGTCGAGCAAACCGGCGCCCGCGCCGGGCGCACCGCAGAGCGCACAGGCTGATCCGGTCCTGGAGACGCTGCGCCGGCGCCTGGCCGAAGGGGCCATCACGGTCCAGGAGTTCGATGATCTGAGGCAAAAGCTCGGTGTATAAGTGGAGGCAAAACGATGAAAAACTCACGGTTTCTGACTTTAACGGTTCTACTGGTGGCAATATTGGCTTTGTCGGCCTGCGCGACTGTGCTGCCTGGTGCAACAGCCAGCTTGAATAGTGTGGGCGGCGTTTTGAACCGCCTGACTGCGCAGCCGGCGGCGCAAGCCCAGGCCGCACCGGCTGCCGCAGCGAGTACCCGGACCCAGGTCGCGGCTTCAACCGTCACGGTGAATGATCTGCAGGCCGCGCTGGAGCAGGTGTACGCAGCCGTCGGCCCGTCGGTGGTGAACATCCGAGTGGCTGTCCCCGCCTCAACCGGGATGTTGCAGAGTATGCCAGGGATGCCGGGCGGACAGTTCCCGTTCGGCCAAGGCACACCTGACCAGAGCACGACGCCCCAGACCACGGCGGAGGGTTCCGGCTTCGTCTGGGACAAGCAAGGCCATATCGTGACGAACAACCACGTTGTGGACGGCGCCACCGACATCACAGTGACCTTCTCTGATGGCACGTCGCTGCCCGCAGAGGTGGTGGGCCGCGATGCGGAAAGCGATCTTGCAGTAATCAAGGTGAATCCGGATAAGGTCACGCTTCAGCCCGTGACCGTCGCGGATTCGACGCAGGTGAAGCCGGGCCAGCTCGTGGTCGCCATCGGCAACCCGTTTGGCCTGGAGGGCAGCATGAGTTTCGGCATCGTGAGTGCGCTGGGCCGCAGCTTGCCGACCAGCAACCGGACGGGCGATCAGTCCGGCAGCTCGGCCAGCTACACGATCCCGGATGTGATCCAAACCGACGCGCCGGTGAACCCCGGCAACTCCGGCGGTGCGCTGCTGGACCTGGCGGGCAACTTGATCGGTGTGCCCACGGCGATTGAGTCGTCGGTGGACTCTTCGGCGGGGGTCGGCTTTGCCGTACCTTCGGTGATCGTGCAGAAGGTCGTGCCCGATCTGATCGAGAAGGGTGTTTTCGAACATCCGTATATCGGCATCAAGGGCGGCACCCTTACTTCGGAAGTGGCGCAGGCGATGGACCTGCCTGCCACGCAGCGCGGCGCCCTGGTGGTCAGCGTGACCGCGGGCAGCCCGGCGGAAAAGGCCGGCCTCCGCGGCAGTGCCAAGCAGGCGGATATCAGCGGCGAGCAGGTGTCGGTCGGCGGCGACGTCATCACGGCCATTGATGGGCAGCCGGTCAAGGACTTCGAGGATCTGACCGCTTACCTGGCCCGCAATGGCAAGGTGGGGCAGCAGGTCGAGCTGACCGTCCTGCGGGATGGCAAGACCGAAACCGTGTCGTTGACCCTGGCCGCACGGCCCGGAACGACCCAGACCGCGACCACAACCGGCCGCGGCGGGACGCAGACAGCCGCCGGCAACGCCTGGCTGGGCGTCAACGGCACGGACCTGACCGCCGAGCTGGCGGGCGCGATGAACCTTGACACGAATCAGACCGGCGCCTTGGTGACAACCGTGGGCCGGGGCAGCCCGGCCGACAAGGCCGGCCTGCTGGGCAGCTTCAAGGCGTACCAGACCCAGGCCGGGGATGAGATCATGATCGGCGGTGATGTGGTCACTGCGGTGGATGGCAAGGCCGTCGAGACGATGAACGACCTGGCAACAGCGATCAAGGCTCACAAAGCCGGTGACAAGGTCGAGCTGACCGTGCTGCGGGATGGGGAGAAGTTGAGCGTTGAAGTGACCCTGGCCGCCCGGCCGGGGACGACGAAGTAGACAAAACCTCAGACCCTAAGGGTTTTAGAAACCCTTAGGGTCTTTCTTTACCGCACAAATGTCTGGTACAGCAGAACCGCGTTCAGACCGAGGATCATCGCTGTGGCAGACCAGGCCAGGGTCTTGGTGACGCGGGTGTTCGTGAATGGCCCCATGATCGCCGAATTACTGGTGAACAACACCAACGGGATCACCGCAAACGGCAACTGGAACGACAGGCTGACCTGCGACAGCACCAGGATGCGCAGCGGATCAATGCCCAGGCCGATGATGATCAAGGTCGGGAGCATGGTGATGAGCCGGCGCAGCCAGACGTTCATCTTGTGATGGATGAACCCCTCCATGATCACCTGGCCGGCCATGGTCGCTGTCGTCGAAGAGGCGATACCGGAGGCCAGCAGCGCCAGGGCGAATGCGACGCCGGCCAGGGGGCCGAGCAAAGGGGTCAGCGTCCGATGCGCGGACTCCAGCGAGTATTCGGCCAGCTTTCCGCCCGAGAACGCGGTCGCGGCCATTACCAGGATGGCCGCGTTGACGAAGAAGGCGCCGTTGAGCGCCACCAGCGAGTCGACGATCGCCAGCCGGTACACCTTTTGCTTGCGCTGGAGCGAATCGCTTGGCCGGACGCGCGTCTGGATGAGTGCGCTGTGCAGGTAAAGGTTGTGCGGCATCACGGTGGCGCCGATGATGCCGACCGCCACGAGCGTCGCGCCGACCGGCAGCGACGGCACGAGCAGCCCGCGCACCATCCCGCTGAACGGCGGCTTTGCCAGCAGGATCTCGGCCATGTAGCCGAAGCCGATCACCGCGATCAGCCCGATGATGACCAGCTCCACCTTGCGCACCCCGTACCGTTCCAGCAACAGGATCAACGAGATGACGACGCCCGTCAGCAGCGCCGCGGGGAACAGCGGGATGCCGAACAACAGGTTAAAGCCCACCGCGCCGCCCAGGAATTCAGCCAGGTCGGTCGCCATCGCCGCCAGCTCCGCTGTGACCCAGAGGGCGATGCTAGCCCAGCGCGGGTAGCGGTCACGGCACACTTCGGGCAGCGATTTGCCGGTGGCGATGCCGAGCTTGGCCGCCAGGGTTTGCAGCAGGATCGCCGTCATGTTCGCCAGAAAGATCACCCACAGCAGGCTGAAGCCGAACCGCGCCCCCCCCTCAATGTCGGTGCCCCAGTTGCCGGGATCCATGTACCCCACGCTGATGACAAACGCCGGCCCAAAAAAGACCAGCGCCCGCCGGAGCACGGCCAGGCTGCCGTAGCGGATGAAGAGATCCCGGAGGCGCGTCAGCTCCTCGGCCAGCCAGGGCCGCCGCGGGAGAACGATCTCGCGGATGGTGCTGGCGTCCAGCAGAATCTGGTTGGCGTCAATGCGGTTCAGGGCCAGCTCGCGGCCGTCCACCCGGTAGGTGATCGGCTCGCCCAGCGGGTCAGCACGCAGTGCAACGATCTCCGCACCGGCCTTCAGCCCCGCGGCAGCCAGGCGCGCGGCCAGCGCCGGCGACTCACCGAGCTCCATCACCCGCGCGGCCTGGCCGATCTCGATCTCAGAGAGCGGCGCGCGCTCGGCGGCCGCCTCGACGACGGTGATGCTGGCCGCAGCGGCCGGGGTCAGGCTCAAGCGTTGGCGGCCGCTCCAGACCAGCACGCGGCCAGGCATGCGCTCGTCCACCTCCACCTGCGCGCCGCGGGTCAGGCCGATCAAGGCGAGTTGGGCGAACAATGCAGGCGGCTCGTCCTCGACATGGACGATGCGGCCGATGCGGTGTAGCGGCCAGGTCGCCAGCGATGCGCCCTGCTCCGCCGGCAGCTCGCCCTCGGCCGTGGGGATGGGATCACCGTGCGGATCGAAACGCGGGTTGCCCAGCTCGCGCTCCAGCGCATCTATCTCTTCCGGCGTGGAGAGATGCTCCCGGCGCATGGCTTCGTCGTGCAGCGCGTCCAGGGGCAGGCCCTCTTTGTCGGCGAGATAGCGCTCCCACAGGCGGTGGGCGCGGATCAGCTCCAGCGCGCGGCGCTCGCCCGACCGGGTGATGCGCAGCGCGTCACCTTCAACCTCGGCCCATTTGCGCCGCGTCAGCTCGGCGGCGATCAGTGCGTAGCGATTTGGCTGCAAGTCCGCGGCGCGTACCAGCGCGCGCTGCCGCACGAGAGGCGCCTGGCGCGACAAGTGGTAGAGCGATTTGAGCGTATCTTCGGTGATTTCGTCCAGACCCAACCCGATGCGCCGGGTCTGGCGCCACAGGATGATGACCGCGGCGGAAAGCACCACAATGATCGCGGTCAGGGCTGCGATGAGATAGAGCATGATGGTGAGTCCTGGCAGAAGGTGTTCAGATGCCCCCGGTCTCCTTGGGCTCGACGTGGATGGTGATGCGCATCTTCGGCCATCGGCTGCGGAGCGCGGTCTCGACTGCGGTGCACCGATCATGCGCGGCCTTCACGGTGAGGTCGCCGGGCAGCAACAGATGGAATTCGACGTAGCGCCGCGACGCGGACTTACGTGTCCGGAACTTATGGTAGACGACGTCCGGGCCTTCCTTCTCCCGGAGCACTTCCTCGATCTGATCCATCTCGGCCGCGGGCAGGCTGATGTCCATCAACCCAGCGAAGGAGCGCTTAATGAGGCTCACGCCGGTGCGGATGATGTTCAGCCCCACAGCCACCGCGATGATCGGATCGAGAATGGACCATTTCGGCACAAACATCACCACGAAAAGGGCGGCGACCACGCCCACCGAGGTCCAGACGTCGGTCATCAGGTGGTGTGCGTCGGCTTCCAACGTGATGCTGTCGTACTCATCCGCCTTTTTGAGCATAAAGCGTGAGACGCCGAAGTTGATGGCGGAGGCCGCCAGCGCGACGAGCAGACCGGGGCCAATGCCCCCCAATTGAGCGGGGTGGAGGAAGCGGTTGATCGCCGTGTAAATGATCGTGATCGCGGCGACCAGGATCAGCGCGCCCTCGATACCGCTGGAGAAGTACTCGGCCTTGTCGTACCCGTAGCGGTACTCTTCATCGGCCGGCCGCGCGACGAGGGTGAGCGCACCGAAGGCCACCAACGCCGCCACCAGGTTCACCGACGACTCAGCCGCATCCGAGAGGAGGCTGACCGAATGGGTGAGCAGATACGCGCCGAACTTGAGCAACATCGTGATAAGCGATGCCGCGATGGAGATCAGCACAACACGGTTGGCCCGCGCCGGGATAGGCGGGTTGACTGCGGCATGGGTCATATAAACACCTCAAATGTAAGATTGGGATTGAACGGTGATCCCCTTCTTCAAGGGCCAAAACACGCCGGCGGTTTGCAGATGGGCCACATTATACCACAGGGCCGGTCCAGGCGCGCGGCTCGCGCGTGGAACCGATGTAACGCGGCGGTCGTCCTGGCAAAGGCGATTGCAGCGCGGCCGCGTTGCGCCCGCCTATCCCATCATACCGAGAGTGTCCCAAATGAAGCAGTATATCGTCCCGGCAAACTTGCTGATCATCGCCATCCTGGCGCTTACTGCCTGCGTCCCGCTGCCCCAGGCGCCGACGCCGCCCCCCAGCGCCATCCCAGCTGCGCCCGGCGCGGAGTCGCTCGCCGGCGCCACCTGGACGCTGACGCATTACGGCCCGACGACCGCCCCGCTCAACCCGCCGGGGGATGCAGCGCCAACGCTGATCATCACCGGCGATGGGCAGGTAAGCGGTAATGCCGGTTGCAACAGCTACTTCGGCGCCCTCACCGTGACCGACGACACGCTCTCTTTCGGCCAAATGGGGCGCACACTCATGGCCTGCGAAGACGCGCGCATGGCGCTCGAAGATGCGTACCTGGCCGCGTTGGCAGACGCCGAGCGCTTCACCGTGGCGGACGGCCTGCTGACGATCCGCTATCTCAACGGCGACAGCGCGCTCGTGTTTGCCCGGACCCCTTGAGCTCTGGACGCTGGCACATCCTTTGACGATTGAGCCGGGCCAATGCTATACTCGGCTCGCCGGTTCATTCGCCACCGCTGCCTGATTTCATACCGAGCTCAACCCATGACCGCAAACCGCCACCAGCCCAGGAGGGGACCATTGCTCCGGCGCGAGCATCCTGCCTGGGCTTATGTTCTTGTGCTCCTGGCCACCCTCTTCTGGGGCGGGAACGTGACACTCGGCCGCGCCCTGCGCGAGTCGGCCGGGCCGTTCACCATTGCCGCGGCGCGCATGTGCATCGCCTCGCTGGTCTTTCTGATCCTGATTCGCAGCCTGCCGCCCGCAGACCGCCGCCTCGGCGCCAACTGGCCGTGGCTGGTCGTCATGTCCCTGCTTGGGATGGTGGGCTGTCCCGTCACCCTTTACCTGGCGCTGCGCTTCACCACTGCAGCCAGCACCTCGCTGATCAGTGGCACCGGGCCGCTCATCATCGCGGTGCTGGCCGCCCTGCTCCTGGGCACGCGCCTGATGCGCCACCAGGTCGCCGGTGCGATTCTTTCACTGCTCGGCGTCGCGCTGGTGACGCTTGCCTCCGCGGCCGACGCAGCCGGGGCCGGGATCGGGGCCAGCGTGAGCCGCGGCCTGTCCAGGATCTCCCTGAACCAGGGCGCCCTGATCATGCTGGCAAACGTCATCATGTGGGGGCTGTATTCGGTCATGGGGCGCGTCGTCACCCGGAATCACTCCGCCTTATGGTCCACAGCCTACTCGACGTGGTTTTCAGTGCCGTTCCTCCTCCTTGCCGCGGCGCTGGAATGGCGCCGGACGCCGCCCACGGTGACCGTCCCGCTGGTGCTGGGCCTGCTTTACATGGGGGTGTTTGCCACCTGCCTGTCATACCTGGCGTGGAATGAAGGGGTGCGCCGGGTCGGGCCGGACGGTGCGGCGGCATTCTACAACATGCTGCCGGTGTTCGGCGTGCTGCTGGCCGCGCTGTTCCTCGGCGAACGCATGACCGCCGGCCAGTGGCTGGGCGGCGGTCTGATCATCGCTGGCGGGCTTGTGGCCGCGCTCTGGCCGCATCGCGCGCGGATCAAGGTGCGCCTCGTTCACTTCCTATCCCGAGACAGACTGACTGCTCCTTCCGCAATCAAATAGCCAAGCCAACACCAGGAGATGCACCATGACGAAAATCCCTCCGGCAGCGCAAGTTCTGATTGATTTCAAACCGCGTCAAGCCTTCTTCGTGGGCATTGACTCGGACGGTTGCGCGTTCGACGCAATGGAATTGAAGCAGAAAGAATGCTTCACCCCAAACACGATCCGGGTTTGGGGACTCCAACCCGTGGCAAAATATGCGCGCGAGACGGCGGAATGGGTGAATCTCTACTCCAGATGGCGCGGCGCGAACCGCTGGCCCGCGCTGGTGAAGGTGTTCGACCTGCTCGCCGAGCGCCCCGAAGTAAAAGCCCGCGGGGTGCAGGTGCCTGAAGGCAAGGCGCTTAAGGAATTCATCGCCTCGGGGAACTCGCCGAGCGAAGCCGGGCTGAAGGCCTATATCGCGTCCGGACATCCGGATGAGGAACTCTGGCGCGGGCTCGAGTGGACGCGCGCCATTGACAGCACGGTTGCGGCGACGGTGCGCGGGGTGCCGCCCTTCCCGATGGTGCGCGAAAGCATGCAAAAGCTGCAGGGCCGCGCCGACCTGATGGTGATCTCCACCACGGCCTCCGATGCGCTGCGCCGCGAGTGGGGCGAGCATGGCCTGGCGCAGTACATGGCCGTGATGGCAGGGCAGGACATGGGCACGAAGCAGCAGCATCTCCAGTTCGCCGCCAAGGGCAAATACCCGGACGATCACATCCTGATGATCGGCGATGCGCCGGGCGACCGCGACGCGGCGCACGCGGTGGGGGCGCTGTTCTACCCCATCAATCCCGGCGCCGAGGAGAGGTCGTGGCAGCGCTTCCACGATGAGGCATCCGAGAGGTTTCTGAACGGCGCGTATGCCGGCGCGTACGAGGCCGCGCTGATCGCTGAGTTCGACAAACTGTTGTCGGACACGCCGCCCTGGAAAAAGTAACTGCGTGGGAGCTAACCGTAGATGCGAAATTCGCGCAGGGTCTGCCGGAACTCGTTGAGATAGATCCCGGCAACGGTGGCGTCGGCGACGACCACGTAGAGATCGTGGGAGAACGTGGACGTGTTGTACCAGTTGAAGCTGCCCTCAAGCACTTTCAACTCGTCAATGACGCAGTATTTGGAGTGAATCGGACAGTAGGGGACCGGTTGATCGTGACGACCGTAGGCGAGCAACACCGGGATGCCGGCGCTCTGCAGCCGATGGACGGCAGGGAGCAGCGGACGCGCCAGTTCCTCGGCCATCGTCACCTCACGGCCTGGATCCCCCTGGCGCGCCAGATGGCCGTTGAGGATGAGCTGGACGTCCACGCCGCGGTTCCGGGCCTGGATCAGGGCGTCAATCACGCTATCCTCATGCTCGCCGGTCATCTCGCCAATGAGGAACAGGCAGACCCTAATTGAGTGTTGGGCGCGGTGAATCTCGGAGAGGATGGCCTGGTGCGGCAGGTAGCGCCGGCCGTTGGGCAACATCTGCCGGCCATAGGTGTACAGCAAGTTGAACGGGCTGAGCGGATCCACCTGAACCTTCTGGATGACGCCGCCGCGAATGCTCTGGAAGATGTTGTCGAGCAACCGGGCCATGCCAGCAGAGCGAAACGTCATGCCCGACTCCCAGTTGGCCCCCCACCGGTCGAAGGTGATATTGAAGGACCCCAAGATTGCATCCACATCGCCGAAGATGATGAACTTGTTGTGCATGTCGGGCGCGACTTCAATCTTGGGATGCTTAGGTGAGCAAAAGACGCCGAGCAGCTCGACGCCCGATTGCTTGAGGCGCAGGTAGTTGTTGCTGTTGGTCAGCACCATCTTGCGCCAGTCCACCTGAATCTGAACGAGCACGCCATTGGCGGACGCGTGGAGCAGGTGGTTGATGAAGTCGGTGTCATCAATATCGTCCACGCAGACCTTGATCGTGTGCAAGCGGCCGGGCTGCGCCTGGCGCTGCCGGATGATGGCGTCAATCTGGTCGTGGATGTAACGTTTCGGATGATAGGGGTGGTAGGGTAGCCCCTTAGTGAACTTGGGCGTGACGTTGAGCGAGTCGAGGTGGCCGTTGGTCCAGTCCACATCGCGTTGAAGCATGGCCGCATCCGCCTCGACCGTGCTCCAGGTGTTGGGCGTCGCGTTCTCGGCGCTGAGGGCCCGGCGCTGGTGCGCGTCGCTGTCGAAGTGTACGCCATCCATCCAGATGTACTCGTACTGCGACGGGATGGAGCGCTCACCGAGGTGCACGATGTAGGCGAACTTGACGGCGGTCACGCGGCCGAAGCCGCGCGGGGACGGATGCACGAAGAAATCTCGGGTGACGCGTTGATGGTGGTTCCACGTGACCTGGCGCGGCTCGGTGTCCACAATGAACCGCTCCACGACGCCGTCGCTGCGGTAGACCTTGAGCAGGACTTTGATGTTTAGATCGGGCCCCCATTGGACATCAAAACGAATCTTACCCCAGCGCAGATAGAAGGTCTCTTTGAAGTCGTTGCGCCGCGGGAAGGCCGGCCCCAGTTGGCCCTCGGTCGGTGTAGCGTATTGCTCCGCATACGGCATAGATTGTCTCCAGGCGCCGGCTTCACGGCTGCTCAACCTCAGCCTGCCGCTTCAAACGTCACCAAATACCCTTCGTGGTCCGAGACGCGGCCGTAATCCGTCTCGGTGAAGAGGCGGCGAGCCGCCACCGGTTTGAGGCGGCTGTCCCGCCGGACCCAGATGTAGTCAATCCGGCCGTCATGCCGCAGGGTGTCCGCCCACCCCGGGCCGCGCCTGCGGAAAACGCGGTCAAACGACTTGCGGTCAGCGCACTTGAGATACTGATCCTCGTAGTCCGTCGTCTGGACGATGTGGGCATAGCCCTCCGCACCGGCCGTGGCGTTGAAGTCACCGCAGATGATCGTGTCGGCGGCGGCAGCAGCGGCGCACGCCTGGGCCCAGGCCGCCAGCGTGTCGAACTGCTGGCGAAAGCCGTCCTGCCACCAGCTCAGATGGGTGGAGAAGACGTTGAGCGGGCCAAAATAGGGCGCGTCAACCTGCACCAACACGGCCTTACGGGCGTGGATGCTGTAGACGTCCTGCGAGGCGGAGACGTAGCGGCCCTCTTGATGCCGAAACGGGTAGCGGCTCAGGATGGCGACGCTCTCACGGTAGCGCTCGAAGCCCAGATGCGTCCAGTCCACGAAGAGGTGATAGGGCTGGTTCAGCCGCTCGGCAATGATCCGGGCCGTGTTGGAGCGCCAATCCCCCTGGCCGCCGTTCCAGTCCTCCGCCACCTCCTGGAGGCAGATGACGTCAATGCCCAGGTCGTTGATGGCGCGAGCGATCTGCGACAGCTTATGGTCCTGGTTCTCCTCCTGATAGCAGTGCAGGTTGAGCGTGAGGACCTTGAGCTCGGCGTGGCGGGCCGTGTAGTTCAGGCCGCGGTTGTTATCCCAGCGCTCGCCGGCCCGCGTGGCGCAGCCGACCGCGTACTCGATACGATAGGCGTCACGGAGGCGCAGGCGGGCAGTCCAGAGCTGGACGCCGTACTGATTCGGGTTGCGCGCGTTGCTCTGCTGCGTCTTGTCCCAATGGTCGCGCGCCAGGGAACACGGCGTGCTCCGCTTGGTGCGCCAACCGTCATCGCTCCAATCCACGAAGACGTCCTGCGGTTGCAGCCCGGACGAGACAGCCACGTCAATGACGAGCGTTCGCTGGTCCTCCTCAAGCCGCGGGGCATAGCCGACGTGGAGGATCGGCTCCGCCGGGCCAAGCTGGAGGCCGGAGTCGGCTTCGCTGCGGAAGTTGCCGCGCTCGGGTTTGGTCCAAACCTCGACGCCGCCGGCACGGAGCACGCAGACAAACTCGATGTTGCCCGGCAGCGAAACGGTCGGCGAGGCCTGCCGCGAGATGCGCGCCACCCAAATCTCGCCGCCCTGGCCGCTGGGCGCCACGTAAGCCGCGGGCAGCGTCTCCCAGACGCCGTCCTCGCCGGCCCAGCGCACCTCCACCTGCTTGTCATAGGCGATGTTGCGGGCGTACAGGCCGAAAGTCAGGGTTTGCTGGATGGCGCCGCGCTTGCGTGCGATGGTGTTTTCGATATACAGGAACTGGAGTTCATTCACGACCCGGCAACCTATCGTGGCGCAGAAGGTTTGAGACGCTATTTCAGGCTTTGCAGCTCGGACTTGGCATATTCGACGGCCTGCGGATCCTGGCCCGGCCCGATCTCCAGGAACTTCTCGAACGCGGCGATGGCCTCAGCCTTGCGACCCTGCATCTTGTACAGCGCACCCAGGCCGTAATAGACCTCCGGCAGCTTCGGATCGAGGTCGCGCGCCTTGTTCAGGAGCCGTTCCGCCTCCGTGAGGTTGTTTTCTTGCAGCCGCACCGCGGCCAGCAGATACGTCGTCGGCGCGTCGTTCGGGTTGAGCCGCAGCGAGGCATTCAGCGCGGCGGCCGCCTTGGTGAGATCGCCCATCTGGTAGTAGACCACTCCCAGATTGGCCTGCGCCGCGCTCAGGGTCGGATCCAACGCCAACGCCGCCTGGTACGCGGCCTGCGCGTCCGCCAGCTTGCCCAGCCGCACCAACGCATTCCCCAGGCCGAACTGCGCCTGAGCTGACTTGGGATCGCGGCCAACGGCAGCGCGGAAGTTTTGCTCGGCGACGGAAGGGTTGTTCCCATCCAAGGCCCTCTGCCCATCAGACATCAGCGTACTGAAATCACCTGCTGGCGTCGGCGCGCCCGCCGGTGCGACGGCCGGCGCAGCCGCCGGGGCGCCCGGAGCAGACGCCGACCCGCAACCGCTCAGCAAGGCCGCGGCGAGCAGCAGGAACAAGAGCCAGGCCAGCCCGGCCCGGCCGCGCAGGGGGCGCAACGAGTCGGCTTTCATGCGGTTTCCTCCTCAGACATCTATCCCTGTTTGCATTCCAGCACGATCACCTGCGTTTCCTCCGGGAGCGATGCGCGCGACACCTTGAGCGCCTCCTGGGGCGCATGCTCAGTGACCCCCATCTCCTTGAGGAATTTCGTCAGCGGGTCGAGCTTGAGGGTGCAGAACTCCGTGCGATAATGCATCGGGATCACGATGCGCGGTTCGAGCTGGCTGATGACCTCAGCCGCCCGGTCGGCGTCCAACGCGCTCCCACCGCCTACAGGCGCCAGCAGGATGTGAACGTCGGGCATGGCCTCGACCTGGGCCTGGGTCAGCGGCTTGCTCAGGTCGCCCAGATGACAAAGCGTCAAATCGCCGAATTCAAAGACGAAGACCGTGTTCTCCTCTTTTGCCTCGCCTTGCGCGCCGGCCCCGCGCCACGTCTGGATGCCGCTGATGAAAACGCCCTTGACTTCATACTCGCCCGGCCGGTTGAGCACCTTTGGGTCGCCCTTGATCCCGGCCGCGTAGGCGTGGCCCGGTGCGTCGTGGCTGACCGTCACAAGGTCCGCCCGGAGCTTGGGCAGCGTGTAGCCGATGCTCTTGTCGTAGGGATCGGTGACGATAGTGATGCTGCCCTCGCGCAGGCGGAAACAGGATTGACCGTACCAATCAATATCCACGGGAATGCCTCCCCAGATGTTTTCAAGTCTCGCCCAGCATTATAACGGCAGGCGGGCAGTTGTTGCAAAGCGACCGGACGAGGGGGTGCGGAACCGCTACCGGTCCGCCGGAGTGCCGCCCCAGAGATGGCGCATCTCCGCCGAGGTGGCGAGCAGTTCGTCCAACGCGCCGGCGGCCTCCAGACGGCCATCCCGCAGCACAATGATCTGATCGGCGCGGCGGAGCGCGGCGCGGCGATGTGAGACGACCAGCAGCGTTGCGCCCTGCGCCTGGCGCCCGATGCGCTCCCACAGAAGCTGCTCGGTCTCGACGTCGAGCGCACTTGAGAGATCGTCGCACACCAGGAGCGACGGCTGCCGCAGGAGCATGCGCGCAGCGGCCGCGCGCTGCACCTGCCCGCCCGAGAGCCGCACCCCGCGCGGGCCGACAACCGTCTCCACCCCGCGCTCCAGGGCCGCGATGTCGGGCTCCAGTACTGCGGCCCAGATCGCCACCGGCAGCCGGTGATCGCCGTCCGCCACGCCGAGCGCCAGGTTCTCGCGCAGCGTGGTGCTGAACAGCCGCGGCACCTGGCCGGTGTAGGCGGCGCGCGGGGGCCGGAACCAGGCCGCCGGATCGGTCACGGAGTGGCCGTTCCATAGGATCTCGCCGCCGTCCAGTGGCAGCAGCCCCATCACGGCCCGCAGCAGCGTGGTCTTCCCCGCGCCGATCTGCCCGGTGATGACGGTGAACGATCCGCCCCGCACGGTGAAGCTGATGTCACGCACCCCACGACCGCCTTCTTGCCCCGCGCGCTCGTGCAGGCACGTCAGGTTGCGCACCTCCAGAAGATCCAGTGAGACATCAGCGCCACGAGAGGCATGCCCGGACGCCTGGCTCGCACCCACGAGGCCGGGCATCCGGGTGTCACGCGCCACCAGCGCGGCGCGCGGCTCGCCGGGGATCAGCTCGGCCAGGCGGTTGATCGCCACTTCCTGCTGCTTGATGTCGCCGACAAAGGTGCCCAGGTAGGAGGGCAGCTCCGTCGCGAACCAGAGGTAGTAGGTGAACAAGGCGAAGTCGCCGACGGTGAACGCGCCGGCCGCCATGGCTCGGCCGGCCAGCAGCAGCATCACGCCGATGCCGACCGTCACGGAGATCCCCTGCATCCCGAACGCGAACTCCTCCAACAGCGCCGCGCGGATCGCGATCCGGCGCCGGGTTTCGCTCAACCGCACGAAGCGCGCCACCGCGTGCTCCGCTGCGCCGGCGACCTTCACCGCCTGCACCGCGGTCAACAACTCGGCCATGAATCCCGTGACCGCGTCTTCGGCCAGGCCGCGCTCGGTGCGATAGCGCAGCATGCGACCCCAGACCGCGCGGCCGATGCCGAACGCGATCACCAGCGGGAGAAACACGAACAGGGTGATCCGCCAGTTGATGCGCGCCATGATCATCACGGCGATGATGAATGAGACCAGGTTGCCGGCTACATCGGGCAGCCAGGTGGGAAAGTCGGTGACCTCGCCGACATCCCAGCGGTAACGGTTCACCGCCTCGCCCGCGGGGATGGGAGGGTGCGCCGCGCCGGGCCGCCGCAGGTGCGCGGCAAAAAGGTTGCGCCACACCAGCCCCGCGGCCGTGTAGCGGAACGTCCACCCGGCCCAGGTCTCGGCGAATGTTGAGATCATCCGCGCCAGCCCCACCGACACGTACGCGGCCACCAGCACCGTCACGCCGGCGGCAACCGGGGCCGCGCCGGTCATCTTGTCGAACACCGCCTTCTCCACCAGGCCGGGCAGCACCCGCGATCCCAGGTAGAACACCTGAAGGATGGCGTGCAGTGCAAAGGGTTTGGCTGCATAGCGGATCAGGCCCCAGTTGAAACGCCAGACGCCGATCTCGGCTGAGCCGCCGGAGGTCTTCCGGAGGAGTTCTGTCGTCATGCCAGCGCCTCCTCCAGCCCGGCCCGCAGCAACCCAGCGAAGCGCGAGCCCGGATCGGCCGTCAGTCGCGCGCGCGCGCCGTGCTCGACGATCCGTCCGGCTTCCAGGATCATGATCTCGTCGGCGCGCTGGACGGTGCGCAGCCGATGCGCGACGATGATCGCTGTGCGGCCGACCAACAGCCCTTCAACGGCGCGCGCCAGCCGCGCCTCACTCACAGGATCGAGCCGCGAAGCCGCCTCGTCCAGGATCACCAGCCCCGGATCGCGCAGCAGGATGCGCGTGAACGCCAGCAGTTGCGCCTCGCCGGCCGACAGCCCGCCGCCCTCCGCCGCGAGTCTGGCATCCAGGCCGCCGGGCATCCCGTCCACCCAATCGGCCAGGCCGAGCCGATCCAGCGCCGCGCGAATCCGCGCATCGGACACGCCGGGATCGAACAGCGTGATGTTGTCGCGCACGCTGGCGCTGAACAGTTGCACATCCTGCGTCACCACCGCGACGCGTGCGCGCAGATCGGCAAAGGCGACATCGCGCAGGTCGAGTCCGGCGCCCAGCGTGATCGTCCCGGCCTGCGGGTCATACAGCCGGGCGAGCAGCCGCGTCAGCGTCGTCTTGCCGCTGCCCGTCCGCCCCAGCAGCCCCACCACGCGGCCCGGCGCCAGGGCGAACGTCACCTCGCGCACGACCGGCTCAGCAATCTCGCCGGCCTCTGCCTCGCGATCATGGTAGGCGAATGACACGTGGTCGAATGCGACGCCCAGCGCGCCGCCCAGGAGCTGACCGCGCGGGGATTCGCGCACCTGCGGCTGGACGGCCAGGATCTCGCCGATGCGCGCGATGCTGCCCGACGCCTGGCCCAGCTCCTTCGCCTGCTCCCGGATCGCATCCAGCGGGGCCGCCAACATGCCGATGTAGTAGACGATCAGGAACGCGGCGCCGACGGAGACGCTGCCGCGCGTGAAAAGAATCGCGCCGATCGCCAATCCCAACCCGTAGCCCGCGACGTACAGGAAGTTCGTGACCGCAAAACCCAGTGCGTTCGCCATCCAGCCTGCGCGCGCCTGCTGTTTGATGGCGCGCGTCAGGGCGACGAACTTGTCGAACACATAGCGCTCGGCGCCGACCCCGCGGATGTCCTCGGCGCCGGCCAGGTGCTCCTCCACAAAACTGCTCTGATCGGCCCAGGCCTGGCGCGCGGCGGCCCAACGGCGGGCGCCCAGGTTTTGGAGCACGGCCAGCACGGCCAGGGCCACCAGGGTGTACGCCGTCAGCACCAACCCGGCCCAGAGGTTCTCGCGGTAGAGCAGGAAGAGGATGGCGATCACCAACAACGCGTTGGCCGCAGCTTTGACAACCATTTGCGAAAAGAAGTCGCCCAGCGCGGAGACATCACCATCGAGGCGCTCGATGAGCTCGCCCGGGGTGTGGGTCTTGTGAAACGGCATGTCGAGCCGCAGCGCGTGGCGGATGAGGTCGGCGCGCAGCGCGTTGGTCGCGGTCCAGGCGACGTTCAGCCCGGTGAATGACGCCGCGTATTGCAGCCCCCGGCCCGCCAGGCCCACGGCCAGATAAAGGAGCGCAGCGGGGAGCAGGCCGCGCGCCGCCGGCCCCCCGGCCTGCGCCGTATCAATGAAGAAGCGAATGACCTGCGGATTGAAGAGCTGAAGCGCGATGCCGGCCAGGATCAACAGCGCCAGCAGAGCGACGCGGGCACGCTGCGGCCGTAGATAGGCAGCGAGCAACTCACGGTGTTTGACCAGGCTTACCCCCAACTGAACTTGCGCACAAAGGGCGGGAGGCTTTGCACCGCGGCGATGGTCTCAGTCTTCGTGCCGAGGGCGCCGCCCCACCAATCATCCGCGCCCCACCCCCCTGCAATCCAGGGCGTGATGCTGAACAGATAGTCGGGCAGCGGCTCGCCGTTAGAGAGCACCCCGGTGCGGAACCAGTCGAACATCTCCCGGTGGTACTGCCCGTGCAGCGGATCGGCCACCTTCGGATAACGCTTGTCCTGGTCCGAGCCCCACTGCCAGCCGCCCTCGCCACCGATGATCGGCAGCACGAAGCCGATGCGTTCCTGCATCCATTTCGCAAAGGCCAAAAAACTCAGCACGCCGTAGAAGTCATCGAAAACGGCCTTGCCGATGTCGTAGGGATAGGCCGGCGGGTGGTTCGCGCCGTAGTTGTGCGTGCAGAAGAAGGCGCGCTGCCAGATATCGGTGCGGTTCATGGCTGCAACCGCATCAATCGCAGCGTCGAGCTCCTCCCGTTCCAGGACTTGCAGGCCGGGGTAGCCGCCTGCATCGAACACCCGCGACGCGTGATACGCCCACCGCTCTCCGAAAATCTGCAGCCAGTTAGGGGGCACGTTCGGCTTCCACTCCCGGTCGTCCGCCGGCTCGTTGTAGATCTGGACGTATGGCGGCGCGCCGATCGCCTTGAGCGCGTTGACGTAGGCGACGGCGTCGAAGTTCTGATCAAGCCGTGCGCCGATCCGCACCACGGGCATGATCCCGGCGGACCAACAGCTCGTGGCTGCGCGGCCCGCCTGGAGCTCATCCTGGGCATAGATCAACGTCCACCGCGCGCCGATGCTGCGCAGATTGGCGACCGTCGCCGCGATGCTCTCATCGCGCAGATCAATGGAGAAGTGCAGGCCGCGGCCGTTGTCAGCGGCCGGCCTGGGAAACTGGCGCAAATGTGCAATGTTTTCAGGGGTCAGAACCACTGTTGGGGGCCGCGTGGCGTTGGAGACCGGCGGCTCGGTCTTTCCGGGATCGGCCGGCGTCGTGGGTTTGCCGGTGGCGGTGACGGTCACGTCGTAGTTCAGGCTGTCGCCATCGGTGAGCTCAACGCGCACCGTGAAGTGGGTCGGCTGCGTGGGGGTCACGGTGCGGGTGACGCGCTCGGTGACCGGCTTCTCGTCGAGGAAGATCGCCTTCACGGATCGGGCCAACCAGGCCACGGCGGCCGTCCGCCCCGGGATCACGGCCTTCGGTGAGGTCATCAGCACGATATCGTGGTTATTCACGGCGGCCGTGCTCCCGGTCGTCGTGCCGCCCCCCGTGTCGGTTCCGCCGCCGGTTCCCCCGCCGGCCGCGCGACGTTCGGCCTGCCAGACGACGAAGGTGGACACGTGGTGGTTGTTCGGCAGACCGCCGCCCACCACGACATCGGCCGCGCCTTCCGGGCACCAGCACCACGCCCCCTGCTCCCCCCGTTCGGGGACAAAGTTATTGTAGATATCCAACCTGGCCCAGCCGGAGCCGGGCTTGGGCGTGACATGCGCGTAATCCCGATAGCTGGCGTCGCCCAGACGGCTGAAGCCATCCGACCAGAAACGCACCAACTCGCCGGTCTTGACCGGCTTGCCGTCCAGGTCGAGCACCAGGGCGAACAAGCTATGATCTGCGCCGGCATCGTCGAAGTAGTCGGCCGCGCCCCACGGCTTGAGATACGCATCGCGCGCCCACTGGGGGATCGCGCCATAGCCGCTCGAAGGCTCCCAGGAGCCCAGCAGGGTCGTGAATATCTCCTTGACCCGGTAAACGATGTCCCCTTGGGGATGATCCGGCCGGTCCTCGCACGACTTGACCGCGTAGTTGAACTTGGCAACCCATTCACTGGTGCGCATGCGCTTTGCCTCCGTTCACAATTCAGGGCTTCGGGATGCCCGAAGTCTATCATTGCGCAGGAGGACTGTCAACACAGCAAAAAGCCGCAGGATTCTTTCGCCGATCCTATCAAAGTGGAATCCGACCCCTGAACAAGACTCTAGACGCGACACACCCCCGTTGCGAAGGCGCGCCTTCACAACGGGGGTGTAAACTGCATTCCATTAAGTTCAGGCGACGTTGCTAGACGCCGAGTTTCTGCTTCAGCTCATCGAACTCCTGCGGCGTGATCGCGCCTTCGGCAAGCCGCCGGCGCAAAGTGTCCAACACAGGATCGGGCTGCACGACCGGCGGCGGCGCGCTCCGCACCGGCTGGCCTGAGGTCGAGCGCACCAGCCTCACGATCAGCCACGCGACCAACGCGATCACGGCCAAGAACAAGAGCAGCATGATAAAGCCGCCGAACAGTCCGGGTCCCCGCATCATCCCATGCCATCCCCAACCACCCATCATAGGTCACCTCCCCTTGGTATCGCCGGACACTTCCATTTATCGGCGCCGGCAGAACCTCAGTATAGCAGAAAAACGTCGTGCCGTGATGTAGAATCCGTTATCATTCCATGAAGTTTTTAGCGGTCCGAAGTTGCGGCTGCCAGCACCGCCGCCTCTCTGAGCCGCGTGCAGAGAACCGCGGCCAGAGCCATGAGTGCGACAAGCACGATCAACGGGCGGGTCATGGATCCCGTCGCCGGTGACTTGAAGCTGTCCATGCCCAAGATGAACGCGATCCCTGAGATCTGCCCCGCGAGCAGGATCAGGCCATTGGATGTGCCTTCCGGGGCCGGATAAGTGATCTCGGCGCCGTACTGAAATCCGATCGGGCCTGCGCTCAACAAGGAGAAGCCCATGACGAAGGCGGCGGCGAGCAGAAGCGGGTAACGCGCCGCAAAGGTGACGCCAATCAAACCCAGGGTTGCCCCGATCAAAGCCAGGACCAGAAATGGGACCCTGCGACGAGAACGGTCGGAAAGTGATGGCAGGATCACGGCGCCGATGATGCCGCCAACGATCATTAAGCCTCCCGCGACGCCGGCCTGGGTGATGGAGAAGCCGCGCGGCCGCACGATATCTTCAATCCAGGTCGTGACCGCGTTGAAGACCCCCAGACCCACGAAGAAGACGGCCAGAAGCACGAGAAAATCCTTTTGACGGAGGATCTGCCGCAGGCCGTCGAGAACCAACGACCGCCCGGCCAGATCCGGGGGACAGGGCGGCGTCGGAGGGCGCTCACGGACAAACCCGAAGAACAGGATCGCCGCGATCACGGACACGATCCCATAGATCACCAGCACACTGCCGATGTTCGAGTGGATCGTGAGATAGGGGGTCAACACCAAACCCACGAAGATGCCGAGGTAAACCGCGAGCGAGCCAAGCCCCGAAGCCGTGGCGCGCTCCCGGACCGGGAACCAGTGCGCCGCGATGGTGGTCACCGCGTTCAGGATGAACGGCTGTCCGATGGCAATTCCGATCTGCGCGATGAGCACCAGGGTGTAGTTGCTCGCCACTGCGCCCCGCAGCAGCCCAAACAGGCCGGTCAGCGCGGCGCCGATGCCCACGGCAACCCGGATTCCATAGGTATCAATGGCCCAGGAGGCGGGGAACGCGACGACGACGTAGACGAGCATGAAGATCAGCGACAGAAGGCCGATGCTGAGGTCCGACACGCCGTAGTACCTGGCTGCCTCAACCGTAATCGGAGCAAATGCAATCCAGAGAAGCTGGTTGACAATGACCACACCCATAAACGCCAGGAGCACGATCCACCGATAACCATAGACCTTGAAGTTGTTCTGTTCCATCACCGTAGACTTCCTTTCATCGCCATCCTTTGCACACGCGCAAACGTCACCGGCGCCCCGCAGCTATGGCGCAGGAGCCACGGCGTCCTTGCTGCCCGGCCGGGACGACAGCAGCGCCACGGCGCCCATCACCGTCAGCGCGCCCGCCACCTGCCAGACGCCCATCCGCTCGCCGAGGAAAACATATGCAAAGAGAGTTCCAAACGGCACCTCGCTGGTCGCCACGATGGACGCCACGCTGGCCTGCAGGTAGCGTAGGCCCAGCATGTAGGTGCCGTAGCCCGCGATGGTCGTGATAAACACCAGCGCGACAAACGCCGCGATCGCCGGGCCGCTGATCTGCGCGGGGAGCGGCCGGCCGATCTGGAACGGCAGGAGCGCTAGGGCCGCGCTGCCGAAGGAGTAAATCAGGATCACGAACGAGTGATAGCTGCCGGTCAGCTTCTTCGAAAACAACGTAATGGCGGAGTAAGCCATGGCCGAACCGAGCGCAATCAGCAAGCCCGCGGGTGTCAGGTGGAGGTTGCCGCCGCCCAAACCTGTGACCAGGATCGTGCCCGCCGAGGCCAGCCCGATGGCCGCCCATTTTCGCCACGTGATCGGCTCGCGCCAGAACAAGCGCGCCAGGAGCGTGACGATGATCGGCGCGTTGCACTGGACGACCGTGGAGACCGACGCGCCGTTGCGCATTACGGAGATGATCCAGAGCACCTGGAACGTAGCCACCCCGAACACGCCCATCCCGGCCAGCCACGGCAGGTCGCGGCGCTGGACACGCAGTTCGCCCGGCCGCAGGATCAAGATGGCCGCAAGCAGGATCAAACAGGCCGACAGCACGCGCCAGAATGCCAGGCCCAAGGCGGAGATGACGCTCCCGCGCATCACCGTGGTGATGAAGAACCCGGATGTGGACCAAAACAGGGTCGTGATGATGACCAGGCCCAGCCCAAGCCAGCGTTTCCCAAGCCGGCTCATCGGCCGACCTCCGGGAGCAACTGCAGCGACTCGATGTAGCGCCGGTCGAAGCCGGGATCCAGGTCCAGGTCAATCTGCTCAGCCGCGGCCGCGAGCCGCTCGGCGCGGGCGAACTCCGCCTCGTCCAGCATCAATGCCGCGCCGAGGCCCGCGCCATTGGCCGACGTCTCGATGCGCGCCCGTGCGACGGGCGGAATCATTCCCAGGCCGACCACCGCCTCGACGTCCAGTTGGCTGCCGAACGAGCCGGTCAGGATCAGGCGCCGGAGATCGGCCGGGGCCAGGCCGAGCCGGTCGAGCAGGGTGTCCAGCGTCGCCCGGATCGCGGCCTTCGCCTTCTGGAGCTCGCGGATGTCGTGTTGGGTCAGGTAGAGCGACACCCGGGCGCCCGCCTCGCCCTCCGCCACCCCGCGGCTGTCCACGCCCTGGTCGCTGATCAGGAAGCGGCGCACCCCGCTGGCGTCCAAGCTCAGCCGCGCGCCGAAGATCGGGGGGGCCGCGGCAAACCGGCCGTTCGGCTCGATCACGCCGGCCCGGCGCAACTCGCACACCAGCGCCAGCAGCCCCGATCCGGTCAGCCCCACCGGCGGCTGGTCGCCGATGGTCGTCAGCCGCAGGCCGCCGTCCGGCGCGATCAGCGCGCCGATGATCGCGCCGTCCACGGCGCGCGTGCCGCACGAGACGTTGCCCCCCTCGAACGCGGGTCCCGCCGCGGTGGAGCCGACTACGATCCGCTGGCCATCTGTGACCATCACTTCGCCGTTCGTGCCCAGGTCAATCGCCGCCATCGGCGCGGGCGCGCGGTCGAAACCGTAGTAAAGCAGGCACGCGAGCGCGTCGGATCCCACGAAGCCGCCGATCAGCGGGGGCAGCGCCACCGCGGCGCCCGCCGGGAAGAGGTCGGCGAAAGGGCTATCGGACGGGTTGGCAGCCCTTCCTGCAGCGTCGGCGACTCCCGGAAAACGAATGGTCGCAGTGCTGTGCGGCTGGAAGGGCAGCTCGGCCAGGGTGTCCACCGGATAGCGCACCAGCAGGTGGTGCATCGCACAGTTGCCGACGATGGTGACTTTGCGGATGCGCTTCTTGACGCCGGGGGGCAGCTTGAGCGCATCCACCGCCTGCACGATCGAGGAGCGCGCGAGCGCCGAGACCTGGCTCGCTTTCTCCTGGCTGACCAGCGCGGCATCCAACCGCGAGATGATGTCCGCGCCGAAGGCCGTCTGCTGGTTGAGCGCGGCCGCGCCCAGGCACACCTGGCCCGCGTCCAACGTCGCCAGGAACGCGGCCACCGTGGTGCTACCCAGGTCAATCGCCAGACCCAACGGAGCGGCCGCCCGCTTGTAGTCCTCACCGGCGCGGAAAATCTTGTTGGAGTAGACCACAATCGGGGCCAGCGTGACCGAGACAGCCCCCACGACGCGCGCTCGACACGCCAGGCGATATGACGCCGACCGTTCCGCCGGGGTCAGGCCGGCCAGCTCGTGCTCGTCGAACGGGCTGAGCGCGCCTTCGGCCATGACCTTGCACTTGAGGCAGGTGCCTCGGCCCGCGCAGGGCTGCTCCAGGGGCAGCCCCATGGCGACCACCGCGCCGCTCAGCACGCTGTCCGCTTCCACCGTCACCGAACGCACATCGTTGCCGTAGCTCGCCGTGACCCGCGCAGCCGACAGACCCGGCTTCGCCAGCAGCTTCGCGTTCACGCTTCATGCCTTTCGTTCGGCACTTGCACGGCGGCGAGCGCCTTGCGCACTTCGGCGTAGAAACCCGCCACATGGCCGCGCATGATCTCCGCGGCCGCGCCGGCGTCATGCCGGCGGATGGCTTCCACCAGATCAAAATGCTTCTCGACCGCGGCGGGCAGGAACGACAACTGGGGCAAGACCAGGTGCCACAGCCGCAGCGACAGCCCGAAGAAATGATCCAACGTTTGCGCCAGATAACGGTTGCCCGCAGCCTGGGCGATCGCCCGGTGAAACTTGTGATCAATCTCGAAAAGCTGCCGGGGGTCAGCCCCAGAAGCCGGCTCCGCAGCCAGTTGCTCCTGCCGCAGCGCCTCCAGGACGGCCAGGTCGTCGGGGGTCGCACGTTCGGCCGCCAGGCGCGCAGCGAGCACCTCCAGATCGAGGCGCAGCTCGCTGAGCTGCTGCAAGTCCGGGATGTTCACGTCGGTGACGTACAGGCCGTGGCGCGGGGTGACGCGCACCAGATGATCGTGCGCGAGCTGCTTGAGCGCCTCCTGCACGGGCGTGAGCGCCATGCCGAGCTCCTCGGCCAGCCGCTGCTCGTTGATCGGTGAGCCGGGCGGCAGCTCCAGCCGGGTGATTCGCGCCAGGACCAGATTGTAGGCCCGCTGCGTGTCCACGCGCTGCATTTCCATGATGACAACTCTCCTCCAGACCGCTTTGCACCCTCCGACTCCGCACCGCGGCGCTCCGCTCAGGATACTCCCGATTTTGTCTACCGCGCAAGCCGGGGCTTACCCATCGCCTTGGCCCGCACCCGATAGGCATCCAGGCCGTCGGATAGCTCCTCCAGCACCACCTGGGGATTATCCGCGCCCGAGCGCAGCGCGCCGCCCAGCGCACGTTCCTGGCTGAGCTTGCGCGCGTGGGCCAGCGCCGCGCCGAGCTCCTCGAACTCTGCGCGGCCGTCCCCGCCCTGGGCGTAGTAGCCGAGCACTTCGACACCGGCCGGGTCGAGGCGCGGATAGATCAGGATTTCTTCCACCACCATCACGGTCCCCGCCACCGCGCCCAACGCGTTCGCAACCTCGAAGTGCTGGGGCAGGATGAGCTCGGTGTGCAGCGCGTCCGCCACCGGGCGCAGAAACAGCCCGGCCGGCGCGCCGAGGCCGATGATCGGCTGGCGCAGGTGAAACTGCGTGTCCAGGTGCGGATGCTGGTGGGTCAGCGCGTTCTCAAAAAACCAGGGTCCGGCGTCGGGATCGCGCGTCGTATCCACCGCGCCGGGGGCCGGCAGCCGCTTGCCGGACAAAAACGTGATGATGGCGTGCATCGCCAGCTCGGTGATCCGGCGCCAGATCAGCCGGCGCACTTCCTCCGGCTCGCGCCACCGGTTGTGCGCGAAGACTTCCAGCGCCGCGACGGCGGCCTCGCGCTCCCATGGCGCGTACGAACCCTCGATGTGCATAAGGTCGGTTGGAGTCAGCCCGGCCTTGCCGATGACCTCCTGGCGCAACAGGTCTGCGGCCTCCACCTGCCCGATGTGGAGCACCTTGAGGTGCTTCAGGATGTCGGGGACCGGCTGGGGGCCGCTGCGCAGCAGATCAACCAGCGCCTGTGCGTGCGGCGTCTCCAGCAGCCCGGCCGGCGGCTCGCGCAGCAGATACCAATACTCCAACCAGTCGGGGGTGGCCTGCGCCCACTGCCGCCGCGCCAGCGCCCGCAGGCGCTTCCCGACCTCAGGCTGGGTTGCGGCCAGGTGCGATAACGGCAGCACGCGTTCGGGGCCGACGGCGATCTGGCCCTCGCGGGTGTAGGTGATATGGCTGTCGCCGCCCAGGGCGATCGAGAGCAGATTGGCGGCCTGGACGGCCGTCTTGAACTCGCCCACGACCGCGCCCTCCACGCTCACCGTGACCTGGCCGCCCTGGATCAGCGCCAGGTCGGTGGTGGTGCCGCCCACGTCCAGCACCAGCGCGTCCTCCAGCCCGGAGAGGAAGCGACCACCGATGGCACTCGCCGCCGGGCCAGAGTGGATCGTCTCCACCGGGGTGCGCGCGGCGAACTCATCGCTCATCAGCGTGCCGTCCCCGCGCACCACCATCAGCGGTGCGCTGATGCGGCGGCGCTCCATGGCGCGGCGCACCGCGATGATGAAGTCCTGCAGCACGGCCAGCAGCGAGGCGTTAAGCGCGGCGGTGGTCGCCCGCTCCACCGATCCGAGCTTGGTCGAGAGCTGATGCCCCAGGACGACGGGCAGGTCGCAAATCCGGGAGATCGCGGCGAAGGCTCGATTCTCGTGGTCGGGGTTGAGCGGACTGAAATAGCTCGAGACCGCGATGGCGTCCACCCGGTCTTTGATCTTGCTGACCTGCGCCAGGATGCCCGGGAGGTCGAGCTCGGCCTTCTCGCGGCCGTAAAGGTCGTGGCCGCCGCGGAAATAGAAGAAGTTGGGCGTGGCAAAACGGCGCTCCAACTGGAAGCTCGCCAGCAGCTCCGGGTCGTAGCCGATCAGGAAGAGCGCGACGCGTTTGCCCTTGCCCTCGGCGATGGCATTGGTCGCCAGGGTGGTCGAGACGGAGACCATCCGGATCGCCGACGGGTCTTCGATCTGGATCCCCTCGATCACCTTCTCGATGCCGAGGGAGAAATCGCGCTTGGTGGTCAGGCTCTTGTGCGTCGCCAGCACCCGGCGCGATTCGTACGCCATCAGCACACCGTCGGTGTAAGTGCCGCCGGTATCAATGCCCAGCACCAGGCTGCCGTGCGTCACGGTGTTCCTGTCCAATGCAGCACCTCGCTGCGAGAATGAGGCTAGTTTGACTTTGTCATTCTGAGCGGGTCTACCACGCAAGATCCGTTACGGCGAGGCGCCAGCGAAGAATCTCCTACTATGCTTTGCCGGGAGATTCTTCGCTGGCGTCCGTGGACCGCGACGGATTTTCCGTCCACCCGCTCAGAATGACAAACCGCCGACCTAAACGAACATCTTGACGTCCAGCTCTTCGTTCTTATGTCGAGCATCCGCCAACTCGCAAATGCGGCGCAGCTCGGCGTACATCTTCTCGTCCAACAGCGGCTCGGCCTCGGCCTCCAGGATCTCGACCATGCGCTCGTGGACGCGCCGCTGGTAGTCCTTGCTGCCCGAGGCGACCCAGTCGGCGTACGCCTGCCGATCGGGCAGCGGCGACCGCCAGTTTTCCGTCGGCAGCCGCTTGCCCGTGTGGTCTTGATCCAGGAAGCGGCCGCCGGGGCCGACCGCATCCAGAACATCGAGCGCCACCGTGGCATCGTCCACCGGGATGCCGCGCAGGATCCGCTTGGTGCGGCTGATGATGTCGTCTGATGCGACCAGCATGTGCGGGCTGGAGCAGAGGCCCTGCTCGATGTAGCCGATGTCGTGGATCATGTTGCCGCCGACTAGCGCCGCCGCGGTGATGTTCATCGTCGCTTCCAGGCACGCCTGCTCATCAAAGCACTTGCTGTCGGAGCAGCCGGCGGTCTCGTATTCGGGCACGTGCAGCCACTTGGTGATCTCGGTGTAACCCGCGCTCAGCAACGCCATCTCGGGCGAGCCGTAGCAGTAGACCGCGGTCTGCATGTCCATGGCCGACATCAGGCCGCCGATGATCACCTCGCAGCCCGGCTTGCGCAACTGGCTCAACACTATGCCGAAGAGGCTCTCGGTGAGCGCCTGCACCATGGTGCCAGCCAGCGTCGCCGGTGAGGTCGCACCCGCCAGCGGACACGGCGTGTAAACGATCGGGATGTCGTTATCCGCGCAGAACAGCAGCTTCTGGATCACTTCCTCGGAATGGCTCAGCGGCGAAACTGGCTCGTTGTAGAGCGAGAAGCACGGCGCCTTCTTCCACTCCGCCACCCCGCCCAGCCGGATGTAGGCCATCTCGAGCTGATCCTTGAGCCCCTCGATGTCCACCGCCGTGATGTTGATCGGCTTGTTGGTGGATTCGAGCATCGCCAGGTACTGCCAGCGGTCATAGGTGCCGACCGCCGTGTCCTGAGTGATGCCGAGCGACATGAAGAAGTCCACGTTCGGCAGCGCCTCGGCCAGCTTCGCCAGGTTCTTCACGTCCCGGTAGGTCGCGCGGCGGCGCACCTGGGTGTAAGGATCGAGGGTGAACGGCGTATCGGAGCCGGTGCCGTAGTAGATCTGATTTTTGAACAGATCCATGATGTACTTGCGCTTGCCGGTCCTGTCCGGCGTGCCGATCACCCGTACGCGCTGCGGCAACGTTGCGCGCGCCTTGTCCACCATCCGCGAGGGCATCTTGACCAGGGCGCTGTCACCGGTGATGTCCGCCACGTTGGCGCCGCCTTCGTAGGCCAGCTCCCAGCCCGCCTTATCGTACACCCGCACGCCCGTTTCAGCCAGGACGCGCAGGGCGGCATAGTAGATGGCTTCGATCTGCTCCTCTGTCAACACCTGGAGCGTCGGTGTCAGGTTGACGGTGTAGTTATTCTTTCGGACCTGCATGATCTGCTCTCCTGTGTGTCGGTATGAAGAGGCTCCTACGCAGCGCCCACGAACTTTCTCGCCAGATCGGAGCCGGCCGGCGCGTTGGAGCCGTAGCCATCCGCGCCGATGCGCTGGGCAAATTCGCCGTCCACCGGCGCGCCGCCCACCATGATCTTGACGGTGTCGCGCAGCCCGGCCTCTTCGATCGCCTTGATGGTGTGCCCCATAGCGCGCATGGTGGTGGTCAACATGGCCGACATGCCCACGACCTGCGGCTGGTGCTTCTTGATCCCCGCCACGAACTTCTCGGGGTCGGCATTGAAGCCGAGGTCAATCACCTCGAAGCCGGCGCCTTCGCACATCATGCCGACCAGGTTCTTGCCGATGTCGTGGAGATCGCCCTTCACCGTGCCCAGGAGCACCTTGCCGATCAGCTTGACGCCGCTGGCGATCAGTTGCGGCCGCAGCACAACCATCGCCGCCTGCATCGCCTCGGCCGACATCAACACCTCCGGCACGAACAGGTCGCCGGCCCGGAAGCGCACGCCCACCTCTTGCATGCCCACCAACAGCCCATGGTCCAGGATGTCCTTCGCGGTCGTGCCCTCATCAAGCGCCTGCTGGATCAGCTTCGGCGCTTCTTCAGCATCCCCTTCCAGGATGCTCGTTGAAATGTTTTCAAGTAGTCTGCTCATCGGGACCTCACTTCTTGTCTTTCATGCGGCCCTCGGCCTCGGCCAGGACCTTCTCGATGACCGTACGGGTCTCAGGCTTGATCGCAGCGGGTTTGTGGGTCGCCAGGAGATCGCGCACGCGCGCGATGGTGCGATCCAGCAGCGTCAGGGAGCCGGTGGCTTCCCAGTTCTCGAAATCCTGCCGGTCGAGCAGCTTCGGGTAGAAATACTCGGTCTTGTAATACTTGCGCGTGTGCGGATGGCGCAGGTAGTGGTTGTTCGGGCCGACGTCGTTGATGACGGAGACCGCCAGCGTATCGTCGTTAACCTCGATACCGCGCACGATCCGGCGGGCGTACCCGATCGCCTCGTCCATCGCGCAAAGCTGAAACAGCGAGCCGGTCATGGGTCCCTCGGTGCAGCCGACGTCGTGGCACAGGTCGCCGCTCGTCAGCGCCGAGAAGAAGACGGACGCCCCGCCCTCGATCATCGCCTGGCCGTCGAAGGCCTTCGAGTCGGTGCAGCCGCCCGTCTGCCACAACGGCAGGCCGGCGAAGTGCGCCAACTCGGTGAGGCCGGCCATGTACAGCGGCAGATCCGGCGCGCCGTACGCCGGGCTCATCGTGTTCACGTCCAGGGCGGAAAGGACGCCGCCCATGAAGAACGGGAGGCCCGGCTGGAGCGTTTGCGCCAGGGTCAGGCCCATCCACGACTCGGCCGCGGCCAGCGCGATGATGCCCGCGCCGGTGATCGGCGCGGTGTCACCGGCAACGGGGCGCGGGGCAAAGATCAGCGGCACGCGGTGCGTCGCGGCGAAGATCAGCGTGTCAAGCGCCTCGAAGGTGCTGACCAGCGGCGACGGCGGCTCGCAGTACTGGACGTAGGTCGGCCGCTGCTCGAAGGCGCGCTGCCCACCCGCCTCGGCCACGGCGATCGCATGGATGCCGGCCAAGACGGACGTATCATGGGACCAGGCGACGATCGGCTTGCTGGTGCTGGGGAACATCCCGGCGAACTCGTCAAGTCCGCCCAGGTCAGTATGCACGTCACCGACGGCGCCGAGCGACCCGCAGAAGTCAATGTTGGGCAGCGCATCCACCAGCCGCGCCACCAGCGGTGCGTCGGCCCTCGTATACGCGCGGCGTTCGAGCGTTTCGGGATCAATAAAGTGCGTGCGGGTGAGGCCGGGGCCAAAGTGTCCGCGGCCGGGGCCGATGTGGATGTCGTGCTTCCGACCGGAGGGAGTGCCGTCGCGCGCCCACAGCGTGAAGCTGCGCGGCGCCTTGCGCAGCGCGTCCTTGACCATGTACGCCGGCAGACGCACCCGCTCGCCGTCCACCCACGCGCCGGCCTTCTTCAGGAGATCGCGCGCCGCTTCATGCTTGACGTCCAAACCGGTGGTTTGGAGAAGATGCAGCACGCCGTCGAACAGCTCTTGCATCTGATCCGGTGAAAAGACATTGAACCGGACGCCTGCGTTCGCTACGTAGTTCGTCCTCATGTAGAGCATCTCCTTTCGTTTGTCCAACTGGATCGGCGAGTCTCGCCGGCGAAATTGCCATCCCTGAGACATGCTGCCGGCACGGGCGTCAAATGTGCCGTTTCACCGATTCCCCGAATTGCAGGATGTGCGCCCTGATGGCCCGATCGGCACGCATCGGATCCCCCGCCTCGACCGCAGCCAGAATCTCCGCGAACGCATCCTCGGCCAGGTCCGCTGGCGCCAGACGATTCACAAAGAGATACCAGATCCGCAAGGACAAATTGAACAGCATCTTGCATTCGGCTTCCAACAGCCGATTGTGCGCCGCCTCGCGCAGCAAGGCGTGAAATCGCCGGTCGAGGTTAAGGAGCTCCGCTTGCGTGTACCGGTTCTCCGCCTGGTCAAGCTCGGCCACCAGCCGGCGCATCTCGGCAAGCTGCGCCGGCGTCATCCGCGCCACGGCCAGCCGCACACAGAGCGAGTCCAGCTCCAGGCGAATCTCCTCGATCTGGCGCAGGTCCGTCAGGGTGACATCGGCGACGAACATGCCGCGCCGTGGAGACACCACCACCAGCCGCTCCGCCTCCAGCAGCTTAAGCGCCTCCCGGATCGGCGTCCGCCCCAGCCCGAGCCCGGACATGAGCGCCGCCTCCTCGATCACCGCCCCAGGCTTCATCTCGGTGGTAATGATCTTCTCGTGGATCAGCGTGTAGGCTCTTTGCGCATCGGTGAGAGCCATGTCCCCCCCATCGTTCCCCGTGAAAACGGCCTCCGGCCTGCCTTTCGCCGAACGGAGCGAAACCATCTCTGGGCCGAAAGCGAGCGGTCGGCGGCCGGGATCACTTCACTGATATACCAGTAGTATATCTCATCTCGACAACTTGTCAAATTCCTCACAGGAGGAGCG
>CAZYGI010000043.1:0-33554 GCA_964647255.1 uncultured Anaerolineales bacterium
CAGGCCGACATGTTAACCGCTACACTACGTCCCCAGTTGTCCTTCCGGTTCACGCCTTTGTGCGCCGCAGACAGGTGAGTTTATACCACAGCTACTTTTTTGCGTCAAATCTATACCGGTATCTTCTTCCAGGAGGCGCTTACGAACTATCTGGGGGAGTTCGCCGCGCTCGGCACGGCGACGATGTGGGCATTCTCGTCGATCGCATTTACGTTCGGCGGTCAGCGCGTGGGGTCGGTGATCGTCAACCGCACACGGTTGGTGCTGGCCGTGCTTTTCCTGGCGGTCGCCCATTGGCTGCTGGTCGGCCGGCCTTTTCCGTGGGACGCGGAGTGGCACCGCTTTTTGTGGCTGGGCGCTTCCGGTTTCATCGGGCTGGTGATCGGCGATAGCATGTTGTTCCAGTGCTATGTGCTGATCGGCGCTCGGATCGGGGTGTTGCTGCTGTCGCTGTCGCCGTTGTTCGGGACGCTGCTGGCGTGGCTCTTCCTGCATGAAACCCTGTCGCCGCCGGAGATCGGCGCGATGGCGTTGGCACTGGCCGGGGTGGCTTGGGTCGTCTTGGAGCGCGGGAAGGGGAGCGCGCAAGGCAAAGACGGGCGCGGCTATGGCCGCGGGATCGCCTTCGGCATCGGCGCAGCGCTGTGCCAGGCGACGGGCCTGGTGGTGGCGAAGCCCGGCTTGGCCGGCGGTTTCCCCGCGCTCTCCGCAACGATGATCCGCATGACGACCGGCCTGATCGTGATGTGGTTGATCGCAGCCGCGACCGGCGCGGCAGGCCATACGATCCGGCGGGTGCGCAGCGATCGCCGCGCGGCGCTGGCTATCACGGTCGGCGCCTTTGTCGGGCCCTTTCTCGGCGTGTGGCTGTCGCTGATCGCGGTGCAGTCGGCCCGCGTCGGTATCGCCTCCACGCTGATGGCGATGACGCCGGTGATCTCGCTGCCGTTGGTGCCGCTTGTCTTTAGGGAGCACGTCTCGCTGCGTGCGGTCTTGGGCACCTTAATCGCAATGGCGGGCGTCGCACTCATGATTTTGCTCTAGCGTTCGCGGGGCGGAGCGTTAGCGCGTTTACACGTTGGAACGTGTCAACGTTCCAACGTGTAAACATCACATCAGTTCGATGGTGTAGTCCACCAGTTCGGCGTCCAGCCGCCAGGCCGCGACGCTGTTGGCGATCTTTTCAAGCAGGCCGTGGACATAATCCGCGCTGACCGAGACGGCGGCCACGGCCAGCACAGTGTGGCCAAGCTGATCCTGGTCTTCGATCTCGGCCACCGAGACGTTGAATTCGTGCCGGATGCGGGCGACGAGGGGTTTGACCACCCCTCGTTTTTCCTTTAAAGAGGTGATGCCGGGGATGTAGATTTCAAGGGTGAGCAGGCCGACGGTTGGCATAGGCTGTTTGCTAGAGGCTGGTTGTTGGAAGCGGGTTGTTAGATGCTGGTTGCTGTACCAGCTTCTGGTTTCTGGCTTCCATCCTTCTGGCCCGTGCGACAAATTCGCGCTCGGACCCAAAGGTGATCAATGCTTCGGCGTCGGCCAGGTCGGCGGCCCAGCGCGGGGTGAAGCGGGCCTCGTCTGAGTCCGGGCTGGTGAAGTGGGGTTCACCGCGCACCGGGTCGGCCAACCGCATCAGGTAGAAGTGCTCGTGGCGCAGGACGCGTTCGTCGGGCAGGATGAACTCGTTGAGGTACTCCCCCAGGTCAGCGGTGATCTCCACGCCGCAGTAGCCGGTCTCTTCGCAGGTCTCGCGGATGGCGGCCTGCTCATCGCTCTCGCCGGGCTCGACGTGTCCTTTGGGCAGGCGGATCTCGAAGATGAGGTTGCCGTTGCGCATCACCCACCGCTCGATTAACAGCACGCGGCCGGCATTGTCCACCACAACGCCGCCCGCGGCCCGGTATTCACGCTGGTTCATGAGCTTCCTTCTTCGCCGTGCGGGCTTACGCCCGCAGCGTCCACGTGGGATGCGCGTACTTTTCGCGCACCAACTCGGCGGCCAGGGCGCGTTCGGCGTCGGTCAGCTCGCCGGGCGCCAGCTCGATCGCTAATGCCTCGGCCAGGCCGGCGGCCAACGCAGCCTGCGCTGCCTCATAGCTGACAGGGCGGCTGATCAGCTCCTCGACGGTCGCCGCATGACCGATCAGCGAGGCGCGCAGCATCGCACGTTTTTCTTCATCGTCAAATGCCAGGCAGTCCACCACCCGCGTCAAGTCGCCGGTCAGCGGGAGCGAGCCGTGCTGGAGCACCGATTTGGCGCGGCGCGCCTGCGCGCTGCCCAGGATCTTGCGTCCGCCGGCCACGATTTCGTAGGCGGACGGCACCTCAAAGCAGGCGGCCGAGACATCGGGGCCGGCGCGATTCGTGCCGGGCGCCGGTTCCGCCGGAAGGCCCAGCCGCCTGAGCCCCGCCACCAGGCCCTCACTGATGCGCAAGTAGCTGTCGAGCACCAGCCCTGCCATCAACGGATGATCGGGCGCGGCGACCAGGCTGTAGGTCAGCTCATCGGTGTGCAGGATCGCCCGACCGCCGGTGGGCCGCCGCACGATGTCGTAGCCCAATGCGGCGCAGCGGGCGCGGTCCACCTCGATGTACTTCTGGTTCCGTCCCAGCGAGACGCACGGCGGCGCCCACGCATAGAATCGCAGCGTCGGCGGCGCCAGCCCATCGCCGACCGCCTGGGCGATTGCTTCGTCAATCGCCATGTTTTCCGCACCCGCGGCCGGGCCGTGCTGGAGGAGACGCCAGATGTTTGAACGTTGGAACGTCGGAACGCTGGAACGTGCAAACGTGTCAACGGTCATTCCCACAGCATGTACTTCCCAGCTTTGGCGAACAGCTCGCCGTCCACCGTCACCTCGCCGCCGGCGCGCAGGTCGCACAGCATGTCCCAGTGAATTGCTGAGCGGTTGGTTGAGCCGGTCTCGGGATAGCCGCCGCCGAACGCCATGTGCACGGTGCCGCCGATCTTTTCGTCGAACAGCATGTTCTTGATGAAACGCTGGATGCCGAAATTGGTGCCGAAGGCAAACTCGCCCAATCGCCGGCTGCCCTCGTCCGTTGTTAGCATCTGGGTCAGGAATTCCTCGTTCTTGGCCGCGGTCCACCTGACCGCGACGCCGTCCTCGAACCATACGCGCACGCCGCTGACCTCGCGGCCCTGATAAATGGCGGGGAAGCTGAACGCGACATGGCCGTTGATCTTGGTCTCCTCCGGGCCGGTGAAGACCTCGCCGTCCGGCATGTTCTTGTCGCCGCAACAGTTGACGAAGCTGCGGCCGGCGATGCCGACGGTCAGATCGGTGTCGGGGCCGACGAGGTGAACCTCCTTCTTGCCGGCCAGCCAGTCCACCAGGATCTGCTGTTTGCGCGCCACCTCTTGCCAGGCCGCCACGGGGTCCGGCTGATCGCACAGGCATGCGCCGTAGACGAAGTCCTCGAAATCCGCCAGCGACAGGTCAGCGTCTTGGGCGAACGCGTCGGTCGGGAAAAGGGTGACGTTCCACCGCAGCGCGCCGCTGGCGCTCCGATCCATGAAGGTCTGTGACAGCGGGCGCCAGGCCCGGGCGCGCCGCGCCTGCTTGGCCGGATCGGCATTGGAAAGCTCCCGGGTGTTGGTCTCGCTGCTGATGGCGAGCCGCACATCAAAGGTTTCGATGACGTGCTTCATCACCGGTGGGACATAGCTTAGCTGCTCATCATTGGCGTACTGGTAGAAGATCGGGGACATGCCGGGCAGGTCAATGATTGGCGTGAGGTGACCACCGCGCTGCAAAATCAGCTTGTAGATTTCCTGGATCAACGGCTTGGCCGCGGGGGTGGCAGTCAGAAAGACCTGGTCGTTGGGTTTGACTTTGACCGAGTAGTCCACGATGACTTTCGCAAGGTTGGCGATGCGTGAATCGGACATGAGAAATCCTCCGGCGTTGGAGTCTGAACCGGCGGGGATTATATCACTCCTCGGTATCCCCGCCAATTGCGCGGTGCGACGCTTCCTGCTACAATCGAAGCAACTCTGTCTACGGCGCTCGGAGGGGCGAATGGCTCGTATTAAATCTGCTGATGTATTCGATCACCTGACCCCGCAAATTCGGGCTGCATTGGATGACGCGGTGGAGCGCGCATTGCCGGGCGTGGAAGTGGATCGGCGCAAGTTGTACCTGGAGTTTCGTCGCGCGTTGGGCGCCAGGCTGAAGCCGTGGGAGAACGTGCCCAACGCGGCCGTGGACGCCGATTGAGACCTGGGTGCGCCGAGCATGAGGTATGTTGATGCCCGATAAGATCCTTCTTGCCGACGATGACGCGAATTTGCTGGAGACGCTCGCGTTCAACCTGCGCGCGGCCGGTTTTCAGGTTGTGACCGCCCCCGACGGCGCGGCCGCGCTGGATCTAGCGCGCAGCGAGGCGCCCGACCTGGTGATCCTCGACCTGATGATGCCGCAATTGGACGGCCTGACGGTGTGCCGGAGCATCCGCCAGGCCGCGGACACGCCGATCTTGATCCTCACGGCGCGCACCGGGGAGCTTGACAAGATCATCGGCCTGGAGAGCGGCGCGGACGATTACCTGACCAAGCCGTTCAGCCTGGGGGAGCTCCAGGCGCGCATCCGTGCGTTGCTGCGGCGCGCTGGGCCGCGCCAGGCCAGCGACGAGCTCCAGGCGGGTGATTTGCGCCTGAATATGATCAGCCGCCGTGCATTCCTGGGCGACAGGGAACTGGTGCTCAGCCCGAAGGAGTTCAGTTTGCTGGCCGAGTTGATGCGCCATCGAGGCGCGGTGCTCTCGCGCGATCTGCTCTTGACGCGCGTCTGGGGGTATGATTTTTACGGCGACAACCGCACCGTGGATGTGCACGTGCGTTGGCTGCGTGAGAAGATCGAGGCCGATCCGGCGCAGCCGGTCCGCATCGTCACGGTGCGCGGCATCGGGTATCGGTTCGAGGGCTAGGCATGGCTTCCTGGGTTGTCCTGCTCGGTGTGCTGCTCCTGTGCGCCGTCACGGCGCTGATTTGGGTCGGCGTGCTGCTCCGCCGGGCGACTGTGCGGGTGCAGGTCGCCTACACCGAACGCGCCGAGGCGAATGCCCGGCAGGTCGAGCTTGAGCACCAGCTCGCAGCCAGCCGCGCCTGCCTCGATTCGCTGGGGCAGGCGACATCGGATGGGCTGTTAGTGCTGGACGACAATCGGCAGATTACCTGGGCCAACCCATCGGCGTGGGAGATGTTCGGCGCGACAGCCCCACAGCTCGGCCAATCGTTCATCAGCCTGGTGCGCGATGCCGAGCTGAACCAGGCGGTGCTCGACGCAGCGTCCGGCCGCCGTTCGATCACCCGGCAGGCTGCGGTGGGCGGCCGCACGCTGCGCATCTGGGCGGCGCCGATCTCCGATGGCGTTGCCGGCGGCGTCGCGGTAACCGTCGAGGACGTCACTGAGCTGCAGCGGCTCGGCCGGGCGCGGCGGGATTTTGTCGCTAACCTTTCCCATGAGCTCCGTACGCCGCTGGCAAATATTGACCTGGCGGCCCAGACCTTGCACCAGAGCGCGGGCAGCGATCCGGCCGTGACGCGGCGGATGCTCGATCAGATTCAGGCGCAGGTGCGCACCCTCAGCCAGCTCAGCCAGGAGATGATGGAGCTGGCGCAGATCGAGTCGGGTCAGGTCTTGCTGAAGCTGGAGCCGCGCGAGGTCGAGCCGGTGGTGCGCCGCAGTGTCACGCAGTTGTTGCCGCAGGCCGGCCTGAAGGGGCAACACATCAGTGTAGTGGTGCCGCGCGGGCTGGCGGCGTTGATGGACGAGCAGCAGGTGGGCCGAGTCATCGGCAACCTGGCGCACAACGCGGTCAAATTCGCGCCGGAAGGCGGCGTGATCAGCATTGAGGCCCGGCCTGCCGGCGAGGAAGACGTGTGCATCTGTGTGTCCGACAACGGGCCGGGCATCCCCAGGGACGAACAAGCGCGTATCTTCGAACGCTTCTTCAAGGGCGATCGCTCGCGCACGCAAGGCGGCACCGGCCTGGGCCTTGCCATCGCCCGGCACATCGTCGAGGGCCACGGCGGTCGCATCTGGGTCGAGAGCACGCCCGGCCAAGGCGCCACCTTCTGCTTCACGCTGCCGCGGGCCTAATCCTCCTCTTAGGCTCTGCTGTTCCTCTGATTCCTCGGCGTTTCAACTGTAAAGAGATCTTAGCAATTCCTTGACCGCGGCTTAACCGCTCCTTGCCCGTGCGTTAAATCGCGCCTGGTATGATTTCGCAGTAAAAGCGCAAAAAGGCTGTCAGGAGTTGCATCCATGGGAATTTCTCCCCGCGTCTTGTTTCTGTGCACCGGCAACTCGGCGCGCAGTCAGATGGCCGAAGCCTTACTTCGCAGAGCGGCCGGCGATCGCTTTGAAGTCTACAGCGCCGGGCTGAATCCGCAGGGCGTGAATCCGTACACGTGCCAGGTGCTACAAGAGATTGGCATTGACCCGTCCAACCTGTGGTCGAAGCCGCTGACGCTGTTTGCCAAGGGGATGGCTTTCGACTACGTGATCACGCTTTGCGGTGACGCCGAGGAACACTGCCCGGTTTTCCCGGGGGCTACTTTGCGGATGCACTGGCCGTTCGAGGACCCCGCGGCGGAGACGGGTGATCAGGAGGCCATGCTTGCCAGGTTTCGGCGGGTGCGGGATCAGATCTCGGCCCGAATCCGGGCGTGGCTGGAGGAGATGCCTGGGGCAGCCAGTAAGGCTCACGTGGTCACACAGAGGAATTGAGGATATGAATTACCCTGGCCAGCCTGCCGTCGCCGGACGTGGCTTCGAAAACGGCGCTTATGCGTTTGAAACCCGCGGTCTCAACATCTTTTACGGCGGTTTCCGGGCGATCAAGAGCGTGAATCTGGGGGTTCAGCCCAAGAAGATCACGGCCTTTATCGGCCCATCCGGCTGCGGCAAGAGCACGCTGCTGCGTTCCTTCAATCGAATGAACGACCTCGTGTCGAGCGCCCGGGTAGAAGGGGACATCCTCTACCACGGCAAAAATATCTACGACCGGGACGTTGACCCGGTGGAAGTACGACGCCGCATCGGCATGGTCTTCCAGAAGCCGAATCCGTTCCCCAAGAGTATCTACGAGAACGTAGCCTGGGGCGCGCGCGTCAACGGTTTCCGGGGCAGTCTGGATGAGTTGGTGGAGCAAGCGCTGCGCCAGGCCGCCCTCTGGGACGAAGTGAAGGACAAGCTGCGTCAGAGCGCACTGGCGCTGTCGGGCGGGCAGCAGCAGCGCCTCTGTATTGCGCGCGCCATCGCGGTCAGGCCCGACACGATCCTGATGGACGAGCCTGCGTCCGCACTCGATCCGATCGCAACCTTGAAGATCGAGGATCTGATGCGGGAGCTGGCGAAGAACTACACCATCTTGATCGTCACCCATAACATGCAGCAGGCCGCGCGCGCCTCGGACTTCACCGCGTTCCTGATGATGGACCCGGACCGCGCCGGGACGTTGGTGGAGTACGGGCCAACGCCGGACATTTTCACCAATCCGAAAGACAAACGAACCGAGGACTATATCAGCGGGCGGTTTGGTTGATAGCCGCAGGTCTTGCGAGGGGAGGGAAGTTGGAATGGTGGTAGCACGGGTCCATTTCGAGCATCAGTTGGGCAGGTTGACTGCGGACGTGTTGGAGCTGGGCAGCCTGGCCAAACGAGCCGTCGTGCGCGCCATGCAAGCGCTTTCCGAGGACAACATTGACCTGGCGCGGGAAGTGATCGCTGAGGATGAGCGCATCAACGCGCTGCGCTACGCCATTGAGCGGGAATGCTATTCGCTGCTGGCGACTGAGCAGCCCGTCGCCAGCGATCTGCGCGCGATCGTGGCTGCGCTGACCATCGTTACTGACCTGGAGCGGATCGGTGACCACGGCAAGACGATCTCCCGCATCCACGTCCGCATGGCCCAGGAGCCGCGGTTCGCGCCGTTGGGCGATCTGCCGCATATGGCGACGCTGGCGGTCTCATTGCTCGACCGCGCCCTGAATGCCTATGCGGCGCAGAACCTGGCGGAAGCGCAGGCAACCTGCGAGGCGGACGACGAAGTTGACGCCGCGTACAAGCAGTTTTTCAACTTGACTTTCAGCCGCATGGCGGAAAATAGTCGGGCCATGGCTGCCGGCACGCACCTGCTTCAGATCGCACACGAAATCGAACGCGTTGGTGACCGCGCAACCAACATCGCGGAGCGGATCGTCTATACGCAGACCGGCGTGCTGGTGGATCTGAATGCGTGATAAACGTTTTCGGAATGTTCACGCAACCTTAACCGGCTCTTAACGGCGCCACAAAGGCGAGTTAAGGCGCACCTGGTAGTCTCAAGGCGTGTCTGTACGGACACGGAGCACATCAAGCGGAAGACTCACAAGGAGAGAAGAGAAATATGTCTCGCAAGTCGCTGGTTTTGTTTGTTCTGCTGGCCGTGACCCTGATGGCCGGCGCATGTGCACCCGCGGCGCAACCTGCGCCGGCAACGCCGCAGGTGGTCGAGAAGGTGGTCACCCAGGTGGTTGAGAAGCAAGTTGTTGCCACCCCCACGCCGGGGCCCGCGGCCCCGACGCCGCTGCCCGACGGCTCGATTGTTCTGAACGGCGCCGGTGCGACCTTCCCGGATCCGGTCTATTCCGAGTGGCGTTTCGCCTATCAGTACGTGGATTCGAGCGTAGCGATTAACTATCAGGCCATCGGCTCCGGGGGCGGCAAGAAGGGCATCCTGGACGGCACGATTGACTTCGCCGGTTCGGATTCGCTCCTGAAGCAGGAAGAATACGACAAGAAGCCGAATCTCCAAATGTTCCCCACCCTGGCGGGCGGCATTGTGCCGATCTATGCGGTCAAGGAGATCACCAGCGGTCTGACCCTGGATGGCGCGGTGCTGGCCGGTATTTACCTCGGCAAGATCAACAAGTGGAACGATCCGGCTATCGTCAAACTCAATCCTGAACGCCAGTTGCCGGATCGCCAGATCACCGCCGTGCATCGCTCGGATGGCTCGGGCACGACCGAGATCTTCACGAAGTTTCTGGCCGCCGTGAGCCCTGAGTGGGCAGCCGGGCCGAAAGCGGGTTCTTCGGTCGAGTGGCCGGTGGACAAGGCCGGCAACGGCATCGGCGGCAAGGGCAACGCCGGAGTGGCGGCCGCGGTGCAGAACACGCCCGACTCGATCGGCTATGTTGAATATGCCTACGCCGTGTCCAACAAGATCACCTTCGCGGACATGGTCAACAAGGCGGGCAAGAAAGTGACGGCCTCTCCTGCGGGCGTGCAGGCGGCCATGTCCGACTACGGTGACAAATTCGACGACAAGCTGACCATCGGCTCGATCAGCGACGGCCCGGGCGAGGCCACCTGGCCCATTGCCGGTTACACCTACATGATCGTCCCGCTGGACTGGCCAGCGGATAAGAGCTACGGCTGCGCCAAGGTGCAGAAGTACCTGGACTGGGTCGCTTGGGCGCTGACCGATGCGGCCGCCGCCAAGCGCGCCACCGATCTGGGCTACTCCGTTTTGCCGGAGGGCGTGCGGGCGAAGGTGTTCAGCCGCCTGGCCCAGGTGACATGTGATGGCAAGCCGGTTGACAGTATGATCGCTAAGATGAAGCAGTAAGCCGAAGTTTGGCGCTCTGTTAGGCTGGATTTTAGGTGCCTGGCACTTTCACATGCCGGCGTAAACCAGAGTAAGTACCAGGCACCTCAGGGGAGTTCTTTTGCCTGGGCGGCAAGTAGGTCAATATGGTTGAAGCTCCCACGAATTCTCTTAAGACGCGCGGGCTGGCGAGAGCCTTCCGGCACGGCGACGTGCCCTGGATGGCGATCATCGGTTTGATGACCGTCATCGTGTTGGCCCTGATGGTCGCAGTGGGCTATTCGGTCTGGCGTGAATCGGCACCGTCGCGCGGGGCGTTTGGTCTGAGCTTTGTTGCGCCGACCGCTCAGTCGAGCTGGGATCCGGTCAACGACCGGTTCCAGGCCTGGCCGATCCTGGTGGGCACCCTGGTGACTTCGCTGGTCGCGATTCTGTTTGCGACTCCCATCAGCATCTTCGTCGCGATCTTCCTGGCCGAATTGTGTCCGCCGCGGCTGCGCTCCCCGCTGAACTTCATGATCGAGATGCTGGCGGCGATCCCGAGCGTGGTGTACGGGCTGTGGGGTATCTTCGTCTTTCTACCGACGGTTGTGCGTCCTGTGGGTGTCTTCCTGGGCAGGACGCTCGGCTTTCTGCCGTTTTTCGCCGGTAGTATCCCCGCTTCGGGGGTGAGCCGGCTGGGCGCCAGCCTGGTGCTGACCATCATGATTGTCCCGACCATCACCGCGGTGTCGCGCGATGTCTTGCAGGCTATCCCGCGCACCCAGCGCGAGGCCGCGCTGGCGCTGGGTGCGACACAGTGGGAGACGATCTCGCAGGTTTTGGTCCCTTATGGCCTCTCCGGCATCCTGGGCGCGGTGATCCTGGGCCTGGGGCGCGCCCTGGGCGAGACCATGGCCGTGACACTGGTGATCGGCAACAACACCATTGAGTCCTCGGGTTCGCTGCTGAAGCCCGGCGCCACGATGGCCAGCGTCATCGCCAACGAGTTTGCGGAGGCGGTGAGCACGCTCCACACCAGCGTCCTCATCGAACTGGGCCTGGTGCTCTTTGTGCTCACGCTTCTATTGAACTTCGGAGCGCGCTTCCTGGTCTGGCGGGTTTCGCGTTCCCTGGGGGAGGCTCGCGCATGAGCGTAGTTTCCGGCGCCCTGACTTCAACGGCTCACTTTGCACAGGAGCTGGGTTCTCAAAGGCTGTTTCACCGGCGTCGTAAGGTCTCGAACGTCGTGATGCTTTCGATCACTGGCGCAACGACGCTGTTAGCCCTGGTGCCCCTCGTCTGGATCATCACCTATGTGATCCGGGCCGGCGGCAAAGGTCTGAACCCGACCTTCTTCACGCACCTGCCGGCTGCGCTCGGTCAACCCGGCGGTGTGCTGAACGCCATCGAGAGCACGATCCTTGTGACGCTGCTGGCCGCGCTCTTTTCGGTGCCGGTCGGCGTGCTGGCCGCCTTCTACGTGGCGCGCCATCCGACGGCGCTGCTTGGCATCGCGGTGCGCTTCGGCACCGACGTGCTGGCCGGCGTCCCTTCGATCGTGGTTGGGCTGTTCGGCTATGCGCTGGTGGTCAAACCGCAAGGGCACTACTCGCTGCTGGCGGGCGGGATCGCCATTGCCATGATCATGCTGCCGACGATCGTCCGCACCACCGAGGAGATGCTTAAGCTGGTACCTTCCAGCCTGCGCGAGGCGGCGTTGGGGCTGGGCGCGCCGGAATGGAAAACGTCGCTGCAGATCACCTTGCCTGCGGCGATCAGCGGTGTGGCGACCGGGATCATGCTGGCGATCGCGCGTGGGGTCGGGGAAACCGCACCGCTGCTGTTCACCGTGCTCGGCAACGACCGGTTCGAAATCGGCCAAATCATTCGAAGTGGGGTCGCCAACGGCCAGCCGCTCACGCAGATCATCGGCCGCATGCTGGAGCAGCCTGCGGATGGGCTGACGCTGACGATGTGGCGGTATGCCCAGCAGCCCTCGCCTGAGCGCGTGGCGCAGTCATGGACCGTGGCCCTGGTCTTGATGGGTTTTGTGCTGGGGCTGAACATCCTGGCCCGGCTGATTGTCTCCCGCCGACAGCGGAGCATGGGCAAGCTGTAGGTGTGTTATCGCATCTTAATCATTTTGTGAAGACCTCTTAATGGGGCCTTCGCATTGCGTTAAAGGCTCCTCGCTTATACTGCCGCAGCAGGCAGAGCGCGACGAGCTTATTTTTGCGCGTCCGCGGCACGCCGCCTGCCGAGGAGGAGGAATGCGCGAAATGCACATGCGCCGCGCCGTGGGACTTTTAGTCCTGGCGTTAGCGGTGCTCGCTGCCACGGCGGGTTGCGGCCAGCCTCAGGCCACAACGGCCAGCGCTGCGGCCCTGGCATCTGAGCAGACGATTCAGAACAAAGGCTCGGACACGCTGGTGAACCTGGCATTGGCCTGGGCGGAGCACTACATGGGCCGGAATCCCGCGGTGAGTATTTCCGTGACCGGCGGCGGCTCGGGCACCGGCATCGCGGCGCTGATCAACAAGACCACGGACATCGCCAACGCGTCGCGGGAGATGAAGGCAGAGGAGATCGCGCAGGCGAAGAAGAACGGCGTGGATCCTGTGGAGTTCGTTGTCGCGCGCGATGCGATTGCTGTGGTGGTCAATCCTGGCAATCCCGTCCAGGGGTTGACCCTCCAGCAGCTCTCAGACATCTACACCGGCAAGATTCGCAACTGGCGAGAGGTCGGCGGTGAAGACCGGCCGATCGTGCTCCTGTCGCGCGAGTCGAATTCCGGCACGTACACCTACTTTCTGGAGACCGTCATCCGCCTGGGCAAGAAAAGCGATCTGCTCTTTTCGCCCGACACCCTGCTCATGCCCTCGTCGCAAGGAATCAGCAGCGAGGTGAGCCAGAACCCAAATGCTATCGGCTATGATGGCCTGGGCTACGTCACCGCCGAGCAGAAGACGGTGCCGGTGGCGAAGGATGCACAGGGCCCGTACGTGCTACCTTCCGTGGAGTCGGTGACCGACAACAGCTATCCGATTTCGCGCGCGCTCTACATGTACACCGCCGGCCAGCCGACCGGCGCGATCAAAGCGTACCTGGATTTCATCTTGAGCGCTGAAGGCCAGGCGATCGTGCCGGCGCTCGGTTTTGTGCCGTTGACGCAGGAGTGACCTTCTTGACCGCATCAACTCAACCGATTCCAACGCCGAAGGAACGGCCGCATCTGGGTGAATTCCTGATCGAATCACTGGTGCGGCTCGCCGGGGTCTCGACCATCGGTCTGGTGGCGCTGATTTTCTTCTTCCTCTTGCGCGAAGGGCTGCCGGCCTTCGTTGAGATGCCACTGACGAACCTTTTCGGGACGCAGTGGTACCCGACCTTTGCGAAGTTCGGCACGCTGCCGCTGATCCTGGGCTCCCTGCTGGTCACGCTGACCGCCATCCTCATGGCGCTGCCGCTCGGCGTGGCGACCGCGGTCTTCGTGCGCGAGGTGGCGCCCAGGTGGGCGCGTGAAATCCTCAAGCCGGTGATCGAGGTGCTGGCGGGGATCCCGTCGGTCGTGCTGGGTTTCTTCGGGATGACGCTGCTGGCGCCGGCGATCCGGCAGGCGCTGGGCGTGCCGACCGGCCTGACCGCGTTCACCGGTGCGCTGCTCCTGGCATACATGGCGCTGCCGACGATCATCAGCGTGGCCGAGGACGCGCTGGACGCGGTGCCGCAGGGCTACCGGAATGCCAGCCTGGCGATGGGCGCGACCCAGTGGCAGACGATCTGGCGGGTTGTCGTGCCCGCGGCGCGCTCCGGCATCCTGACCGCCGTGATGTTGGGCCTGGGCCGCGCTATCGGTGAGACCATGGCGGTGATGATGGTGACAGGCAACGCGGCGCGGATGCCCGTCACGCTGGACTCGTTCTTCCGGCCCGCGCGCACGATGACCGCCACTATCGCGGCCGAGATGGGCGAGGTGGCTCAGGGCAGCACGCACTATCACGCACTGTTCGGGATCGGCATCCTGCTGTTCTTGATCACCTTTGGCATCAACCTGACCGCGGCTTCGGCGATCTTCCAGAAGCGGCGGCGCGGAGGGCTGCGCTGATGACCCCGATCACCGCTCAAACCTCTATCCCTGTGAATGCTGCGCGCCGCTATCGCGTGCAGCGTGTTGGATTTGTCGTGTTGGCCCTTGCTGCATTGGCCGTGGTGCTGCCCATCTTGTACGTGATCGGCGCCATCGTCGCGCGCGGCATCGGCGCGATTAACTGGGAGTTCCTCACCGCGATGCCGCGGGACGGGATGAAGGCGGGCGGTATTTTCCCCGCCATCGTCGGCACGATCCTGCTGACGCTCGGCACCGCGGTGGTCGCGATTCCGATCGGCGTGGGCGGCGCGATCTATCTGTCGGAATACGCCCGTGACACCTGGCTGACGCGGGCGATCCGCCTGGCGATCGTCAACCTGTCCGGCATTCCGTCGGTGGTGTACGGCCTGTTCGGCCTGGGGCTGTTTGTGATCTTCCTTCAGCTTGGCACCTCGATCGCCGCCGGCGCGCTCACGCTGGCGATTATGACGCTGCCGCCGATCATCAGCACCGCGGAGGAGGCGCTGCGCGCCGTGCCAACCGAGTTCCGCACGGTGAGCGCCAGCCTGGGCGGCACGCGCTGGCAGGGGATCAAGAATATCGTGCTGCCCCAGGCGCTGCCGGGCATCATCACCGGCGTGATCCTGGGGCTGCTGCGCGCCGGCGGCGAGACCGCGCCGATCCTGTTTACCGTGGCCGCGTTCTATCTGCCGCGGCTGCCGCGCTCGCCGCTCGACCAGACGATGGCGCTGCCTTATCACCTCTACGTCATCAGCACGCAGATTCCCGGCATGCCCGCCCAACTGCAATACGGCACGGCGCTGGTGCTGCTGGCGCTCGTGCTGTCGCTGAACATCGCGGCGACGTTGATCCGGGGCTATTTCCGCCGGCGAAGGCAGTGGTGACATGGCGACACGGCGACGCGGGGATGCGGTGAACAGGTGAGCAAGGGCATGAGCCAACTAACCAACCAATATTCTGGTCAGCAGACCAACCCAAAAATCCAACTCGATCGTGTGAGTTATCAGTACGAGGCCGGCAAGCCGGTGTTGCGCGATGTCACGCTGGAGATTCAGCCGCACGCGGTCACGGTGCTGTTCGGTCCCGCAGGCGGCGGCAAGACGACGCTGCTGCGGCTGATCAACCGGCTGAACGACCTGGTGGACGGCGCCAGGATGAGCGGCCACATCCTGCTGGACGGACAGGACCTCTATGCGCCGGGGACGGTGGTCGCCGCGCTGCGCCGCCGCGTGGGCATGGTGTTCGCACTGCCGCTGCCGCTGCCGGGCACCGTCCGTGAGAACATCCTCTACGGCCCAAAGCTGGCTGGCGAGCGCGACCGCGCCCGGCAGGAGGAGATTGTGGTGCGCTGCCTGCAGCAGGCGGCGCTCTGGGCCGAGGTGAAGGATCGGCTGGACAGCCCAGCGACGTCGCTCTCCGGCGGCCAGCAGCAGCGCCTCTGCATCGCCCGCAGCCTGGCGTTGGAGCCTGAGGTGCTGCTGTTGGACGAGCCGACCTCCGGGCTGGACCCGATCTCGACGGCCAAGGTGGAGGAGTCGCTCTTTCAGCTCAAGAAGGACTACACCATCGTCATCGTGCCGCATTCCGTCCAACAGGCGGCCCGCGTGGCCGATGATGCGGCCTTCTTCTTGATGGGCGAGCTGGTGGAACACCAACCGGGCGACGCCCTCTTCACGCGGCCGCAGGAGAAGCGCACGGAAGATTACGTGACGGGGCGGTTTGGCTAATATGGCGACGATCAACGTCAATCATCTCCACTTTTACTACGGCCCAAAGCTGGCGCTGAACGATGTCAACATCGAGATTCCAAGCCAGCGTATCACCGCGCTGATCGGCCCGTCGGGGTGCGGGAAATCCACTTTTCTGCGCTGTCTCAACCGGATGAACGACACCATCGCCCACTCGCGCGCGACCGGCGAGGTGTTGCTGGATGGCCAGGATATTTACGCCCCGCGCACTGACGTCGTGGACCTGCGCCGCCGCGTCGGGATGGTGTTTCAGCGGCCCAACCCGTTCCCGCAGTCCATCTTCGACAACGTAGCGTTCGGCCCGCGCGTGCTGGGGATGACGCATGACGGTTCGCTGGCGGAGATCGTCGAGCGCAGCCTGGTCGCGGCCGATCTGTGGGCCGAGGTGAAGGACAGCCTGCGGCAGGATGCGCTTAGCCTGTCGCTGGGTCAGCAGCAGCGGCTCTGCATCGCCCGCGTCGTTGCGGTCAAGCCCGAGGTGATCCTGATGGACGAGCCGTGCTCCGCGCTCGATCCCATCTCCACCCTGAAGGTCGAAGATCTGATGCGCGAGCTGTCGGCCCGCTACACGATCGTGATCGTGACGCACAACATGCAGCAGGCAGCCCGCGCGTCCGACATCACCGCCATGATGATGTTGACCGCGGATGGTAAATCGGGTACGATCATTGAAACGGGCGAAACCAAAGATATTTTCACCCAGCCGAAGGACAAACGCACCGAGGACTACGTCACTGGGCGGTTCGGCTGATGTTTTTCATTCTGACAGGCGGACCGTCATTGCAAGGGGCCGCAGCCCTGACGCAATCTCACGCGTGGGTGCGGGGTTGCTGCGGACTATCCCTCAGCTACGCTGTGGTCGGGCGACGATCGCCCTCGCGATGACAATCAAGGTGTAGGCTTGATCTGGGCCAGACAGGGAGGCGGTATGGCCGGCGCACGAGCGCATTTTGAGCAGGAACTCTCACAACTCCGGGCGCGGCTGCTTGAGTATGGCAGCGTGGTGCGCGCGGCGGTTGCTCATGGTCTGGAGGCGTTGACGGAGGGCGACGCCGTGCTGGCGCATGAGGTGATCGCACGGGACGCCGATTTGAACCGGATGCGGTACGAGATCGAGGCCGAATGCTACCGCCTGTTGGTCACCGAGCAGCCGGTGGCCGGCGACATGCGCCTGGTGGTCTCCGGCATCATCATCGCCACCGACCTGGAACGGATCGCCGACCACGGCAAGAAGATCGCCCGCATCTCGCTGCGCATCGCCGATGACCCGCAGCCGCTGCCCCTGGGCGACATCCCGCTCCTGGGCGAGAAGGCCCTGGCCCTGGTGGATCGCGCCCTGGTCGCCGTCGCCCATCGCGATGTGGCTCAGGCCCGCGCCGTGTGTGAGGCGGATGACGAGGTGGATGCGCTGTACAAGCAGATGTTCAACGTGATCCTGAGCTACATGCTGGAGAACACCCGGCTCATCGCCGCGGGGACGCATATGCTTCAAGTTGCACATGAGTTGGAGCGCGTCGGCGACCGCGCCACGAACGTCGCCGAGCGGGTGATTTATGCGGTGACGGGCGAATTGATCGAGCTGAACGTATAAAGCAAGCAAGGCCCCTGGGGAGGCGTCATGGAAGTTTTGTCTACGGTTCTGATGTTCGCACCGTTCATCTTGATCCTTTGGCTGGCGAACCTGGCGCACCGCAAGCAGGTCGAAGGCCGGAGCGAGACCGCGAATGTCCTGCGCTGGGTAGCGTATGGGCTCTTGCTGGCTGGCTACCTCCTGTTCTTCGGCGTCGGGCTTCTGTTCCAGGCCATCGGCGCCTTTCTGCCAGCGCTGGGCAGCGCCGGTGAGCCGCTTGCGGGTGTGATCAGTGCGGACCGCATCCCGCTGTTTGCGCTGGGCCTGTGGGCGCCGGCGCTCCTGGGGATGATCCTGCTGTTGCGGCCTGTGCGCCGGCTCGTCGCTCGCTTCACACAGCTCGATCCCGATAGCCCGGTGCAGGCTGTGGCGTTGAGCTATATCGGCCTGGTGCTGATCCTGATGTTTGCCCCGCTCGGGCTGGGGCTCGACAACCTGGCTGCGATGCTGGAACAACAGGCGGCCGCAGGGGCGAAGTTCGATCCCACGCCGACGTTGTGGGCACAGGATTTGACCTGGCTGGTGATGGCGCTGGTCGGCGTCGGTTGGCTCTCGCGGCGCAGCCTCGGCTCGGCGCTGCGCCGGCTGGCGATCGTGCGGCCGCAGCTCAAGCACCTGGCGATCGGGGCCGGCGCCGGCCTCCTCATGGCGCCGTTGGTGATAGCCGCGGAGTACGGCCTGGCCCAGATCGGCATCACCGGCAGCACCGAGGTGGAGCGCGTGACCGAGCAGATCATCGGTCCGCTGGCGCAGTCTATCCCCGGCATCCTGACGCTCGGCCTGGCCGCCGCGCTCGGCGAGGAGTCGCTCATGCGGGGCGCGCTCCAGCCGCGCTTCGGGTTGATCCTGACGACGCTGCTCTTTGCCCTGCTGCACTCCACCTACGGGATCAGCCTGGCGACCATCATCGTGTTTGTGGTCGGCCTTGCGCTCGGCCTGCTGCGGCGGCGGTTCAATACTACCACGTCCATGACTGCGCACGCCGTGTACAACATGACGCTGGGGCTGGTGTCGTTGTTGGGGCTGGTGAAGTAAAACCGATCCTCTGGTCATTCTGAGTGGGTTAAAGAAGCGGCCCGCTCAACGACGAGTCGCCAGCGAAGAATCTCGTCATGTGTGAAGTAGATTCTTCGCTGGCGTCCTACCGTGACGGAAGTTGAGCCGTTCACCTGCTCAGAATGACAAGCATTACGTTTTTTGCGCCAGCAGTCCCTCCAGCCGCGCCTTGACCATCGGCCATTCGCGATCCAGGATGCTGAAATAGATCGAATCCCGGATCGTGCCATCGGGCCGGATGATGTGGTTACGCAGGACGCCCTCGCGGGCCGCGCCCAGGCGCTCGATGGCGCGCTGCGACCGCTCGTTGAGGAGGTCAGTCTTGAACTGCACCCGGATGCAGCCCCACGCCTCGAACGCGTGGCGCAGCAGCAGATACTTGCTCTCCGTGTTCACCCCGGTCCGGTGAAACTCCGGCCCGTACCATGTCCCCCCGATCTCGACCCCGCGGTCGGCCCGGCGGATGTCCATGAAGCGCGTGCAGCCGATCGCCCGCCCTGTGGCCCGGTGAACGACAGCAAACGGCAGGTCGGTCCCGCGCGCCTGTCGGGCCAACAGATCGCGCACGAACGCCAGCATTTTCTCTTCGCTGTCAATCTCGCCGTACAGCATGTGCTGCCAGATGTCCGGCTCGAACCCGACGCGGCACAGGTCGGCCACGTGCCCCTCGGACAGCGGCTCCAGACGCACCAGACGTCCGGCAAACGTGATCGGATGAACATTCATGCTGATGCGCGAACTTCCTCTTCCGCCGCGCGGGCACACACACTCTCTCTCTGCGCGAAACCTCCCTCTCCCGCGCAGCGGGAGAGGGAGGTAGGGGGGTGAGGGCCAGCGCTCAAAACAACGCCGACGCGAGTTTGTTCAAATACTCGCGCTTCTGTGGGTCGGCCTCGTCGAGCAGCTCCAGCAGGCCGAGCATCACCTGCCGCGCCTCACCATCGCGGAAGCGCCGGTCGCGCCGGAGGGCCGCCAGCATTTCATCCATCCCGGCGACGACGCCGTTCTCGCGGAGCACCCGTGCCGCTCGGAAGAAGTGCGCGGCCGCGGTGTCGGCGCCCGCCACATCTTCCACCGAGCCGGAGGCGACCAGGTAGCGGGCGAGCGGCCGCAGCTTCTCGGCAACCGCGATCTCCGTGCCGTCTTTGATGCCGTCGAGCAACGGTTCGGCCTCGCGGGCTTTGCCCTGCGCCAGCAGCGCCTTCGCCAGCCCGAGCGCGTCAGCCGCGCCGCCCGTCGCCGCGAGCTTGCGGTACGCGGCCTCCGCCTCGGCCCAGCGCCGCGCAGCGAGGAGCTTCGCGGCGGCGTCGCCGGCCGCCGCGGCTCCCGGCGACGCCGCACCCAGCTTGGCGATGAACTGGCGCACCTGCGGCTCCGGCAGCGCACCGACGAACTCGGCCGCCACCTTGCCGTCGCGGAACGCCTTCACCGCCGGGATGCCCTGGATGCCGAACCGGCCGGCCACGCGCGGGTTCTCGTCGGTGTTCACCTTCGCCAGAGTCCACGCGCCGTTGGCCTCCCGGGCCAGCTTTTCCAGGGTCGGCCCCAACATGCGGCACGGGCCACACCACGGCGCCCAGAAATCCGCCACCACCGGCTGTTGCCGGGAGCGAGCGATGACCTCAGTCTCAAAAGTTGTTTCGTTGACGTCAATAACGTGCGGTGATTGTGCCATTCCGATACCTCAAGGGTGAGTTATTCACTGTCTGAGATGCGCCATGGGGCGGCGAGGATACAGTCCTCCCGGCATCGTCTTCATCCCCACCGCGTCGCATTCGTCATTGCTTCGCGGGCAAGTCGCCATTCGGCTCAGCGACTTGTCCGCGAAGCAATGGAGCTTAACTCAACTCCCCGGTCTTGGGATCGTGGAGCGTTTCCGGCGCCTGCGAGCCTTCGGGATCCATATGGACAATGCAGTAGCCGTAGTTCGTGAGCTTGTGGATGCGGGCTTTGACCTCGGTCGCAATCGCGTCGGCCAGTTCAATCGGTATGCCGCGTTTGACCTCGATGTGCAGCGCGGTGTGAACCGTCTCCGGGCCGATCATCTCGGCCCGGAGGTTGTGGACGCTGAGCACGCCGGGCGTCGAGAGCGCCGCGTGGTCAATCGCCGCCATCAGCTCTCGGTCGGGCGCCCGCCCCAGGAGGAACGACAGGTTTTCGCGGAAAAGCCCCGCCGCGTTGATTGCGATGATCGTGGCGACGAAGAGCGCGGCGAGCGGATCCGCGATCGGGTGGCCCCACCAGACAAACAGCGTGCCGAGCAAGGCCGCCAGCAGCCCCAGCTCGTCGTTGATTAGCTCAATAAACTGCGCCTTGGCCGCCGCGCCGCGCGTCTTCTGCCGGAACAGCTTGAGCAGAGGCGCGGCCGCGATCACCATCGAGACGACGAGCACGCCCACCGCCAGCGGCAGGTTTTGGTGGTTCGCCTCGTGCGGGTGCAGCAGCCGGGGGATCGCCTCCTCGTAGAGCTTGAAGCTGGTGAAGGAGATGAACAGGGTTGCAGCCACCAGCGCCGCGGCGTTCTGCGCGCGGCCGTGGCCCAGCATGTGCTCCCGGTCGGCTCTTCGCCGCGCCCACAGGAGCGCGACCAGGAGAAAGCCCGCGATGAAGATGTCGCTGAGGGTGTGCAGCGCCTCCGCAAACAGCGCCATCACCCCGGTGAGGAGATAGGCGGCCAGCTTGCCCGCAAAGATGACGATGTAGAGGATCAGCGTCAGCCGGATACTGCTGAGATCTTCAGATTCGTGCACGGTGGGCCTCCTGAAAAGAGTGCATCAAGGATTCTGCACGTCCAACGGACGAGCCAGGCTGGATTCGCGGCGCAGCATAATATCAGGGTTTGGTCGCTCTTGGCATCCAGAAGTGCATGAGCGCGGCGGCAATCAGGGCCAGCGCACCGCCAAACAGGAAGGGCGCAGAGGGGCCGAAACCCGACCATGCGCCGAGGCCTTGCCACAGGATCCCCGCGATGATCGAGCTGATCAGGGCCATGACGCTGATGCCGGCGTTGTAGGTGCCGTAGGCCGTGCCGCGCAGTTCAGCCGGCACCAAGTCGGCGATCAAGGCGGACGCGGTGCCATAGGCCATGCCATAGTAGACCCCGTACAACGCGTACAGGACCCAGACCTGCCAGCCGGCGTTGGCCAGACCGAAGCCAAGGTAGATCAAGGCGTAGGCCAGCCAGCCTCCCACGATTAAGCGGCGGCGGCCGATGCGATCCGACAGCGCGCCGGCCGGTGTCGCGATGAGCGTGTAGACCAGGTTGAATGTGATGAGCATGCCCAGGATGCCCATGATATTGAGACCGTTGGGCACGTTTTGGGCGCGCAGGGTCAGAAAGGCATCGGACGAGTTGCCCAGGGTGAAGATGCTGACGATGATCATGAACGTCATGAACGGTTTGCCCAAGGCGCGCAGGGCAAACTTCGGTGCAGCGCGCTGCCCGTTGACCTGCACGGGCTCGGCGCCGAGCGCCAGGGCCAACACAGCGAGCACTGCCGGCACCAGGCTGATCAGCACGATGGTGCGGAAGGTGGTTTCGGCCAGGGAGGCGTTAGTGCGTTGGACGAGCCAGACCACCAGCAGGGCGATGACCAGGCCGAGCATCGCCCCCGCCGTGTCGGCGGCGCGGTGGAACCCGAAGGCGATGCCGCGCTGATCAGGCCGGATCGAGTCGGCCACCAGGGCATCCCGCGGCGCAGTGCGCACACCTTTGCCAACGCGATCACCCCACCGTGCGGCCGCAACCACTTCCCAGGTGTGAGCGACATAAAAGAACGGTTTGGCCAGCGCTGAAATGCCGTAGCCGGCAACCGCCAGCCACTTGCGATCGCCGATCCTGTCGGACAGCCACCCCGAAAATAGCTTGAAGATGCTGGCAGCCCATTCCGCGCCGCCCTCGATGACGCCGATGACGCTCGTGCGCACGCCCAGCACATTGGCCAGGAACAAGGGCAGCAGGTTGATGACCATCTCGCTGGAGATATCCATAAAAAAGCTGGTCGCGCTGACCGCCCAGACATTGCGCGGCAATCCGCGCAGGCCGGCCCGTGGTGTCTCGGCCGGCATCTCCCCTTCCCCTGCCATGGTGCGTCTCCTTCCAGGCTAGTACCTCGCCACCAAGAATTTGAGGGGTCGTAGTGGCGACTTTAGTCGTTCTTTTGGTCGGCGACGAACGACTGAAGTCGTTGCTACGCTCAAGACCAACATGGCGAGGTACTAATGGCTGGCTATTCTACCGCCGTCAGCGGAGGCGGGCAAATTGCGCGGTTCAAGGGTTCAAAAGAATTTCAGTCCTCGCATCGCTTTTGACGCGACCGCGTTCACACAGTACAATGCCCGCTCAACCCAATGATAGGAGGCAAACGCATGGAGAAGTCCGGCATCGCCCGGATGCTGCAGAAGCTGACGCAAGTGGATGGCCCGTCGGGCGCGGAGGCGGCGGCCGGCCGGGCCGTGGCTGAGCTGGCGGGCGAGTACGCCTCCGATCTCCGCACGGATGCGTTGGGCAGTGTGATTATGCTCCGCCGCGGCCGCGAGGCGGCGGCCGGCCGGATCATGCTCGCCGCGCACCTGGACGAGATCGGCCTGATCGTCACCAAAGTCGAAGATGGCTTCCTCCATGTCGCCAGGGTCGGCGGCGTGGACGCGCGTTCAGCCCTGGGCCAGGAGGTCACGGTCTATCCCACCGGGCCGGGGAGTCAGCGTTATGAGGCCGGTTTGCGCGGCTACATCGGCAGCCGGCCGCCGCATGTGCTCACCGCGGAGGATCACGACAAGGTGATCCCGATCGGCGATCTGCGTGTGGATCTCGGCCTGCCGGCGGGCTTTTTTGCCGGCGGCATCGTGCGCGTGGGCGACCGGGTCGCGTTTCGCGGCCCCTACACCGAGCTGCTCGGCGGCAGGGCGGCGACCAAGGCGCTGGACAACCGGGCCAGCGTGGCCGCACTGCTCGGCGCGCTGGGCTACCTGGCCGAGATGCAGCACGCCTGGGACGTCGTCGCCGTCGCGACTGTCCAGGAGGAGGTCGGGCTGCGCGGGGCGGTCGCCAGCGCGTTCGGCGTCGCGCCCGATCTGGCGATCGCCATTGATGTGACCTTCGCCGAGACGCCAGGCGTCAACGGCAACAAGACCGTGGCGTGGGACAAGGGGCCAGCCATCGGGTGGGGGCCAAACCTGCACCCCGGCGTGGTCAAACGCCTGCGCGCAGCGGCGGATGCCCTGGAGATTCCCTACGTCACCGAGATGCTGCCCGGCAACTCCGGCACCGACGCCTGGGCCGTCCAGGTTTCGCGCAGCGGCATCCCGACCGGCCTGGCCAGCATCCCCGTGCGCTACATGCACTCCACGGTCGAGACAGTCACTGTGGCCGATATTGATCGCGCCGCGCGGCTGCTGGCCGCGTTTATCGCCCGGTTGGACACCGCGTTCCTCACGTCGCTGCCGGAGGAGGTGTGAGATGGCCGAGCTGAAGAACCTGCTGGAGCGCCTGTCGAACGAGCTTGGGCCGTCGGGCCGCGAGCGGGCGGTGCGGAGCCTGATCAAGGACGAGATCGCCGGACTGGCGGATTCGCTCGAAGTGGATGCGCTGGGCAACCTGATCGCCTTCAAGGCCGGCACGGGCGCGATCCCGCGGCTCAAGGTGATGCTGGCCGCGCACATGGACGAGGTCGGCTTCATGATCACGTCCGTGGAGAAGTCCGGCCTGTTGAAGTTTGCGACGGTGGGCGGGATTGACGCCCGGATGCTGCTCGCCAAGCGGGTGCTCATCGGCGACGAGCGCGTGCCGGGGGTCATCGGCGCGCCCGTGCCGCACTTGCAAAGCGGGGAGGCCGCGCGTCGCGTCCAGGAGATTGACGATCTGGCGATTGACATCGGCGCGGCGGACGACAAGGCCGCGGGCGCAAAGGCCAAGGCCGGTGATTACGCAACCTTCGCCACCCAGTTCACCGTGCTCAGCGAGGACCCGGCGTGGCCTACCGTGCGCGGCAAGGCGCTGGACGACCGGGCGGGCTGCGCCGCGTTGATCGCGCTGCTGGCCGACCGCTACCCGGTGGACCTGGTCGCCGTCTTTACCGTGCAGGAGGAGGTCGGGCTGCGCGGTGCAGGGGTGGCGGCGTATCGGATCGCTCCCGATGCGGCGATTTCGCTCGAAGGTACGCTCTGCGACGACCTGCCGAAGCCGCCGGACGAGGACGTGACGCCGATCACCCGGCTGGGTGACGGCCCGGCGGTGACGCTCATGGATCGCAGCCTGGTTTCGCATCCCGGCCTGCTCCGGCTGCTGCGCGAAACGGCCGCGGCCGACGACATCAAGATTCAGTACAAAGCGCCGGGCCTGGGCGGCACCGATTCCGGCGCGATCCATCTGGCAGGCGCCGGCGTGCCGGCGATCACGGTGGCGACGCCGTGTCGCTATATCCACGGCCCGGCGGCGATTCTGAACTTGAACGACCTGGAGAGTAGTGTGCGGCTGGTCGGCGGCGCGCTGCGGCGCATCGAACGCCAGCACCTGACGCGCGAGGGGAGGTAAAGGTGCGCGAGCTTGCTCAAAGGCTTTCCGAGGCGTTCGGCGTCTCGGGTTTCGAGGAAGAGATTCGGGCCGCGATCCGGGCAGAGATCGCCGGCCTGGTGGATGAAGTCAAAGTAGACGTGATGGGCAACCTGATCGCGGTGCGCCGCGGCGCCGGGGGCGGCCGCCGCGTCATGCTCGCCGCGCACATGGATCAAATCGGCCTGATGGTCACGCACGTGGACGACGAGGGGCGGTTGCGGTTTGCGCCGCTGGGCTTCCTCTACCCGTTGGCGTGCTGGGGCAGCCAGGTCCGCTTCGCCGATGGCACCGTCGGCACGGTCGGGCTGGACGGCCGCGTGGACAGACATGGGAAGGTGCCCGAGCTGCGCGATATGTACGTGGATGTCGGCGCCACCGGGCGGGATCAGGTTAAGCAGCGCGTGGGCGACGTGGCGGCCTTTTGGCCGGGCTTCGCCAGCCAGGGCACGGCCTGGTTCTCGCCGAACCTGGATGACCGGGCCGGCTGCATCGTGCTGGCGCAACTGCTGGCCGAGCTGCGGGGCGTTGACATCGCCCATGACGTGTACGCCGTCTTCACCACTCAGGAAGAGCTGGGCACGCGCGGGGCCGGGACGGCCGCGTACGCGTTGGAGCCGGAGATTGGCATCGCCCTGGACGTGACGCTGACCGGCGACGGGCCGTACGCGACCCCGGCGATGGAGATTTTCATGGGGCGGGGTGTGGCGATCAAGGTGCAGGACTCCGGCATGATCGGCCATCCGGGGCTGAACCGGCTCCTGATCGCCGCCGCTGAAGCCGAGGGCATCCCGTATCAGTTCGAGGTGCTCCAGGGCGGCAGCACCGACGCCCGCGCGATCCAAACCTCCCGCGCCGGCGTGCCGGCCACCGCGCTCTCGATCCCCAGCCGCCACGTCCACACCCCGTCACAGATCGTGGACGAGCGGGATGTCGCGGCGGCAGTGAATTTGCTCAAGGCGTTCCTCGCGCGGCCGATCAGCTTGTAGCGGGGCGCAGAGAATGCGGGATTGTTCTGGCCCAAACCTGTCGCTGATGAGCTACAGTTTCAGCGTGAAGTGACGGGTGTGCGCTTCCAGAACTTGCAGTGCGCCGGTGGGCAGGGTCCATCGGCGCACTGTTTTGCCCGCCGATAGCGCCACACCGTACTCGCCTCGGCTAGCCGTCGCTAACGCCCGCCAGGCCGCGGCGTCGGCGGCCCAGAACGCGCGCTGTAGGGCCGCAAGCCGCGGGTCCTGGGCCAGGCGCCCCTCGCCGGCCCCGCCCCGGCCGGTCGCGGCGAGCCGTTCGGCTGCCGCTTCCCACGTCTGCCGGGCGGATCCCAGGTCTGCGAACTCGACATAACTTATGTTGTTGAAGAGCCACCCCCGGCGGCCTTCGAGCGCGAGATGCGCGGGGCGGAGTGCTGCGGCCAGGAGCGCGAGCTCCGGCTGGGGGGGCAGCGCATCGGCCAGCGCAGCCTGCCGCGCGCTCAGCCCGGCCGCATCGGTAAAGGGCAGGGTGATCGTGAGCCGTGCACCGTCCGTCGAGACTTGAGCGCCGGGCGTTGCGGCCAGGGCCGCGGCGGCGCGCGCCAACAAGGCTGCGCCTTTGCCTTGCTCATCGGCGTCGCTCAGTTGCAGCGTCAGTGTGCGGACGTTCTCCGTTGTCTCGACCGTGACGATGGCCTGGCGGATCGCGGGTGGCGGCATGTCGGGCAGCGTGGCAGCGTCCGGCCCAAAGGCGGCCGCGACGATCCGGCGCGCATGGGACAGATCGCCGGCCTCCGCGGCCTGCGTCGCTTCGGTCAGCGCCGCCGACTGCGCCAGCGCTTGGGGCCGGGCCGGTTCGCCCGCGGCAAGCGCGGCGGCGCGCGTGCGGTGCTGCGCCGCGCTGGTTGCATCCCCCCGGTCTGCGGCGACCGCGGCCAACTGGCGGTAGAGGTCGCCGGCCTGCATGCGGAGCGCGGCATCGGCCGGGGTTAGCGCGACCGCGGCCGCCAACTCGGCGGCAGCGGCCGCCGTGTAGGCTTCGGCGCGGCTCGGATCCCCGCGCTGGGCATCTTCGAGATAGACCTGCGCCAGGTGGACGTGCGCGGCGGCGTGGTCGGCGGGAGGCAGGGCGTTGGCCGCAGCCAGGCCGGCCCGCAGCTCGGCCAGTTCCGCCGGATGATAGCGCGCGTAGAAGTCTGCCTGCGGGTCGAACGCCGGCGCGGGCAGCGCGGCCAGCCGGTGATACCGCTGGGCCAGGGCCCAGTGCTCGGCGTACGCGGCGGCCGGTGCGGCTGCGGCTGTGCGCGCGGCGGTGAATGCCTGCCACCACGACGGCGCCACGACCGCCACACCGATGTACGCCTCGGGGCGTTTGGCGTCCCAGGTCCACACGATCCCATCGCGGCGAAGTGTCCCGCCGGCCGGCGCCTGGCCGAGCACCTGCTCGGCGGCGAGCTCGGGGGCGAGCTTCACCGTGACGCGGAGCGACTCCGGGCCGCCGGGCCAGCGAAGGGTGGCCGTGATCGGGTAGGTGAAGAGGGCGACGCCGTCATCCTGGGGCAGCGCCTGACGGTAGCGGACCCGCAGCGCGACCCCACTCTGCTTCGGGATGGTGATGGGCGCAGTGTAGGCAATCGGCGCGGTGTCATTGGGGCGCACCAGCGGTTGGAGTTTCAGTGGCTTCCCGTCGGCGGTCGCATCGAGGATTTCGGGCAGCGCGGTCGCGCCGAGCTGCGGCCCGCCCAGCGCCAGGGAGAGGACGACCGGCCCCTTGCCGGGGTTGCGCAGCAGCGCCCAAAGCTGCGTGTCAGCCCAGACTCCGTTGCGGTCCTCCCGGATCGTGGCGTCCACCGTCTGCGAGCGGAGTTGGACGCCGCGCGGCTTGCCGTCCGCCGTCACCACGGTGATCGTGCCGGTGGGCGGCGTTTCGGCGTGCGCGGGGCGGGCGCCGGGCGCGATCAACATCAGCGCGGCGAAGATGATCGCCAGGGCGGGCAAACAACGCCGTTTGGTGAAGCAGACTACTTGATTTATGCGAGCGATTCTGCTATTCTCTCGTCTAACCGACGACGGGAAAGGGCAAAAGGACATGGTTAAGCTTCTGATGAAATGGAATATCAAGTCCGGCCACGAGCAGACCTACTTCGAGTTCGTGATGCAGGAGTTCGCGCCGGGCCTGATGCGCTTGGGCTTACAGCCCACCGAAGCCTGGTACACCGTCTACGGCAAGGGCCCCCAGTTCCTCACAGGGGTGGTTACCAGCGACCTGGCCGCCATGCAGCGTATCCTGGACACGGATGAATGGCGTGCGCTGCGGGATCAGTTGCTGGAACACGTCACCGACTTCAGCCAGAAAGTCATCCAGGCCGGTGGACGCTTTCAGGTGTGAAAACGTTCCCTCAGGTGAGCAGCAATCTCGGCCCCAGGCGGCCCAGGACGCCGTAGACCTCGCGCTCGTCCTTCACCCCTTGCGTTAAGAGAAAGAGATCCCGGTCCCGCGTGTAGCCCCAATCGTGCAACACGCCGGTGATGTTGCCCGTTTTGTGATAGAAGTCCACCGAATCGCGCGGCACGCTGCGCAGCCACAGGCCAAGATCGGTGTTCCACAACAGCGCCGGCTCGATCCAACTGCGCTCCTCGGTGGTCAGCGCGTCGCGCAGCTCGTAGAGGCGGATGCAGTCCGCGGCCGAGATGTAGTTGTCCAGCCCCCGGTCGCGCGCTGCGTAGTCGAACAGCTTGCGTTCGATGCGCGCATCCGGCAGCCCCAGCGGCCCGCGAAAGATCGCGTTCAGCCGTTCGATGCCGATGCGCTGGATGACGAGATTGGTGCACAGGTTGTCTGAAACCGCCATCATCAATAGGAGCACGTCGCCGAAGGGCAGCCGCCGTGTGCGGAGCAGCCACGACAGCCCCGCGCCCTGCACCTGCGGTTCCAGATCGAGCTCGCACATCTCATCCCGGCTCGCGCGGCCGGTCCGCTCCAGGTGCGCCCACGCGAACAGGATCGGCGCTTTGATGATGGACGCGGACAGGAAGAGATCGCGGTTCTTGAGCAGCAGCGGCTGCTCCCCGCGCGGCCGGCAGTAAAAGGCGTAGTCGCAGGTCAGCTTGCTCAGCTCGTCACGGATCGTCGCGGCATCATTGGGCTTCATAGGCTCCCCACGGCCTCGGCGACCGCGATGATCCGTTTCGCCCGCGCCAGGTGCGGCAGCTCGATCAGTTGGCCGTCCAGGACCACCGCGCCGAGGCGAGCCGGGTCGCCGCCGGGTGCGAGCGCCAGCACGCGGCGCGCCCAGGCGATCTGTTCGGCGTCGGGCGAAAAGGCCGCGTTGATCGCCGCGATCTGGGCGGGGTGGATCGCGGATTTACCGTCAAAGCCCAGCTCGCGGCTCAACCGGGCGGCGGCGGCCAGGCCGGCCGGGTCGTCCAGCGCCATGAACGGCGTGTCAATCGCGGCGATCCCCGCGGCGTGGCCGGCCAGGATGATCCGGTTGGCCGCGTGGAGGCGGGTGGGGTTGTCCGGTGCGACCGCACAGCCCACCTCCATGCAGAAGTCCGCCGCGCCGAAGATCAGGGCGGCGACGCGGGGGTGGCAGACGGCGATGTCGGGCGCTGCCAGCACGCCCGCCGCTGACTCGATCATGCACATCACCTGCGTTGGCGTTCCCGCGTCCGGATCAGCCTCCTGCAGCCGTTCGATGGTCCACGCCACGAAGCGCACTTCCTCGGCCGAGCTGACCTTCGGGAGCAGGATCGCGGCGGGGCGCCGCGGCGCGATCGCCAGCAGATCGCGGTAGCCCGTCGCGCTGTCCGGCGGGTTGATGCGCACGATCACCTCGACCGCGCTGAAGTCGAGCGTCTCCAGGGCCCGGACGACGTTCCCGCGGGCCAGTTCCTTGTCGGTCGGCGCGACCGCATCCTCCAGGTTGAGGATCAGCCCGTCGGCCCCGCGGCCCGCGGCTTTAGCGAGCATCGCCTCTCGGTCGCCGGGAACGTAGAGCAGGCTGCGGCGGAGTGTGGGTTGGATGGGCATGGGACCTCGGTGCGAACGACAAATTGCGAATGACGAATGATGCCAGCACCATTATAAGCCCAAGCGGCGGGACGCCGCCAATCTCCCGTCCCCGTGTCGCCGTGTCGGCCTCGCCCCGCGTCCCTCTCTTGTCCCCTCGTCTCCCTCGTTGTATACTCTCCGGTGATGGAACCCGCCGCCGTCATCCGCCGCCTTCGGCCGAGCAGTGCGCTCCCCTTCATCCTCTGGGCCGCCTTGTTCATCATGCAGATCATCAGCCCGGATCGGGCCTGGAGCTGGCCGCTCGTTGGGCTGAGCGTTATGCTGCTCTTCAGCTACCTGTGGGCGCGGATGCTGCGCGACCGGGTGACTGCGCGGCGTGAGGCGCGCGGCGCCTGGGTTGTCGTCGGTGATCAACTGGTGGAGCAGTTCACCTTGACGAACCGTGGGCAGTTGCCGGTGCTGTGGGCGCGCTGCCGCGATGAATCCGGGATTCCCGGCTATCAGGTGGAGCGGGTGGAGACCGCGCCGGGAATGGGCGAACGCACGTGGAGCACGACGGGCGTCTGCCAGCGCCGCGGCGTCTTCCGGTTGGGCCCCTGGCGGCTGGAGATGGCCGATCCGCTCGGCCTGTTCGAGGTGACGCAGGAATACCCGCAAACCAGCACGATCATGGTCTACCCCCGCGCCGCCAACCTGCCGAGCATTGATCTGCCGCACGGCCGCGCGGCGGGCCGGGCAACGTCCGCCGAGCGGGCCGCCGCCGAAACGATCACGGTTGGCGGGGTGCGTTCGTACGCGCACGGCGACAGCCTGCGCCGGGTGCACTGGCCGACCACGGCGCGGCGGGATGAGCTCATGGTGCGCGAGTTCGATCGGGAGCCGTCCGGCGATGTGTGGCTGATCCTGGACATGGACGCGGCGGTGCAGGCCGGGCGCGACGCCGAGGCCACGCCGGAGTACGCGGTGGTGTTGGCCGCATCGCTCGCGGCGCGCATCACGCGCGGGGGCGAGCGGCGCGGGGTCGGGCTGGTGATGTCCGGCCGGAATCCCCAGTTCCTGGCGCCGGGCCGCGGCCAGGCGCAGCTCTGGCAGATCCTTGGGGCGCTGGCCGAGGCTGAGCCGGCCCCGGGCCTGCCGTTGGCTGCGCTTCTGCGCCAGGCGTCCGCCAATCTCGGCAGCGGCCGGACGCTGGTGGTCATCACGCCTTCACAGGCCGCCGATTGGGTGGCGTCCCTCCTGCCGCTTTCCGGCCGCGGCAACGCACCGGTGGCGCTTTTGCTTGATGCGACCACGTTCGAGCCGCCCGCAGGCGCGCCGGCCGGCCTGGTCGGCCTGCGCGACCTGTTGGCGAGACAGCGCATCCCCAACTACGTCATCGCCCAGGGCTTCCCCTTCAAGCCGGTTGAGCGTATCCGCCGCCAGCGCCGTGAGCTCCGTTCATTGCCGGGGTTCGGCCGCGTCGTCGCCGTGGATGTGACGGAGGAGGTGTGAGCGGTATGTTAGCTGCGCATACTCCACCGGCGCCGGTCGAAGAGCGGCCGCATTTCCTGACCGTGCTGTTCCGCAAGCTGCGGCCGGCCGAGGGGTATCCCGTCATCCTGATCGCGCTGCTGGCGGTGATGACGCTGCCGCTGGCCGCGGTGGACGGCGTGATGATCGCCGGCCTGGAGCCGGCGCGGGACATCAGCGTCGTCGCCTTTCTTGTTGCCTGGTGGCTGGCGCATCGGCGCATCCGCGGCGGGGTCGCCGCGGTGCTCCTGGCGCTGGGGGGTGCGGTCCTGACATCCTGGCTCGGCGTCCATGTGCTGCGCCCAGGCCCCGTGCTCCATGCGGGGGGACGATGGCTCCTGTGGCGGCTGGGTTCTGCGGATACGCCCGCGCCGGTCCTGGACGCCTTCGCCAGCCAGGGACAGGCGCTGGCGCAATTCGGCCAGCGGTTCGACTGGTGGTTCGCGGGCCTGATCCACGGCAGCGGCGCGGCCGATAACCTGGTGGTGGTCGGGCTGGCGTGCCTCCTCGCTTGGGGCCTGGCGAGCTGGGCCGCCTGGTGGCTGGGGCGGCCCGGCAAGGTTTTCGTCGCGCTGCTGCCGACCGGCATTGTGCTGCTGAATGCGGTCTATTGGGCGGATCGGGGGTACATCTACATCTGGATCTACCTGGCCGCGTTTCCGCTGCTGCTGGTGCTGCTGCGCATGGTCCGGCAAATGATCGTTTGGGAGCGCGCAGGGCTGGACTACTCGCCGGAAATCTGGCCGGAAGTGTGGGGTGCGGGCCTGGTGGCGGCGTTCCTGGTGGCCGCGCTGGCGCCCTCCCTACCGTTTATCACCTCGCGGGAGGCCTCGGCGGCCTTTTGGCGGCTCTTCGGGAATCCCTACCGGCAGGTTGAACAGCACGTCGGGGCCAGTTTCGGCGCCGTGCAGCCGGGGCGTTCGTTGATCCCGGCCGGCGGCGTCTCGATGGGCGGGCTGCCGCGCGCCCATCTGCTGGGGGGGCGGCCCGAGCTCGCCGAGCGGGTGGCGCTGCGCGTCCATGTGCGCAGCGCACAGCCGGATGAACGGCTCTACTGGCGCGGGCAGACGTTCGCCGTGTATACCGGCCGCGGCTGGGAGGATGACAACGGCGCGCTGCGCCGCGAGTCGTTTGCCGCTGGTGAACCCTGGGCGCCGGACATGTCCTCGGCGATGCGCCATTCGGTGCTGGTGTCGGTGAAGGCGGAGGAGTCGCATCGCGTCATGTTCTTCGCCTTGGGCGAGCCCGTGTCGGTGGATCATCCCTACTGGGTCGAGCTGCGCGGCGCCGGAGAGGTGGTCGCGTTGGGCGCGCGGGGCCAGCCGAGCCAGTACACCATCGTCAGCAGCGTGCCGGATGTGGATGCCGCTGCGCTGCGGGCCGCGGGCGCCGATTACCCACCCCAGATCGCACAAATCTACCTGGCGCTGCCTCCCGATCTGCCGCCCGAATTGGTCCGCTATGCAGCCGAGGTCACTGCCCCTGCGCCGTCGAACCCCTACGACCGCGCCCTTGCGATCGAGTCGGCGCTGCGGCGACTGCCCTATACGCTGGACATCCCGCTCCCGCCCGCAGATCGTGAGCTGGTCTCGTGGTTCCTGTTTGATCTCAAGCAAGGTTACTGCGACTACTTTGCGACCGCAATGGTCGTCCTGGCGCGGCTCAACGGCATCCCGGCGCGGCTGGCGATCGGCTACAGCACGGGCACGCACGACCCGGCGACGGGCGACTACATCGTCACCGAGCTCAACGGACACTCGTGGCCCGAGCTTTACTTCCCCGGCGCAGGCTGGATCCCGTTTGAGCCGACCTCCAGCTTTGCGCTGCCCACCCGGGTCGAATCGGTGGCTCGGCCAGCGGCGCCGGCTCCCTACCTGCCGGGCGAGTACGCCGGCCAGATGGATGCGCTTCGGGTCTCGGCGGCCGAGGTCGCCGTGGCCCAACGCAAACAGCTCATCGTGCGGGGGCTGCTTGGCGGCCTGAACGGGTTGCTGTTGGGCTATGTCGCGCTCCGGCTGTGGCGCCGCGCCAGGGCGCGGCGGTCGGCCTTCCCTCAGGATTGGGCGCCCGGTGAGGCCGGCGCGTCTTACGCCCGGCTCCTGCGTTGGGGACGGCGGTTGGGGTGCGGGCCGGATCCCGCCGACACGCCGCGAGAGTTCGCCGCTCAGTTGGCGGTGGCCGCCGCGCAGGTGGCCGGCCGCAGTCGCGCCTTCCCGCGGACAGCCGCGGCCGCTGCCGATGTCGTCCACGCCGACGCCGGCGCGCTCGCGCTGGCCTTCGAAGCGGCCACGTACGGCCCGGATCAACCGCCGTCCTCGTCGCCGCCGGCCGGCCCCGCGCGCCGCGCCGCGCTGTGGCCGGCCCTCC
>CAZYGI010000044.1:0-2772 GCA_964647255.1 uncultured Anaerolineales bacterium
GTTAGGCACTCCGGCGGAATATCGTGGGCTAACCGATAGGATGCCTCACGGCTTACCGCTGAATCCGCAACGCAAACACTCGGCTGTCTTCGCTAGCCTTGCCTCTGTTTTCTGTTTGGTAAAACGCACCAATTGTGATACACTGCCGCCATGAATCCTGAACCGCGCTTACAGGTGCGTTTCTATCGCACAGCCGCCGCCGGTAACGAACCGGTGCGCGAATGGCTCAAAGCTCTGCCAGCGGACGAGCGGAAGGCCATCGGTGACGATCTGAAAACGGCACAGTACGGTTGGCCACTTGGGATGCCTTTGATTCGCAAATTGGAGCCTGGGTTGTGGGAAGTGCGCACCCGCCTGGATGACCGCATTGCCCGCGTCATCGTCACGGTGGAAGGGGATACGATGGTCTTGTTGCATGGCTTGATCAAGAAGTCGCAGAAGCTACCGCTGCAAGACCTGCAACTGGCCCGCCAGCGCCTACGGACTTTGCACGAGGAACTATGAACGAGCAGCATTTGGGCAGCAGCCTGGACGATTTCCTGCTAGAAGAAGGCCGCTTGGCCGAAGCCGAAGCCGTAGCCGCTAAGCGTGTGCTGGCGTTCCAGATCAGTCAGCTAATGGCCGAACAGCAGTTATCGAAGGCGGAAATGGCGCGCCGAATGAGCACCAGCCGGGCGGCCGTGGATCGGTTACTCAATTTCGATACGGAATCAGCCACCGTGGCGACGTTGGAGAAGGCGGCGGCCGCGTTGGGGCGCAGGCTGTATATTGCCCTGGTGTAATACTTTACGGCTTATGGTGCAACGGTCAGTCAGCACGGTTCGCCGTTGTGGGTGGCGTTCGTCGTTGTGCGGGCCTGGTGCTTGGGCCTTGCCTAACACCACGTCCACCTGACTCGCCACCGTGGCGAGATTGTGGACAACGCAAGTCACGGACGGTGGCGAGCAGGTGACGTTATTCGTTAGGCCAGCCCATGTAACACCGTCGGTCAGCCGACGACCACATATCTGAATTGTCTGCTCACGCGTTGACATACGCACGATTATATGCATAATAGCAGCTATGCGCTTCACCTGGCACGAACCCAAACGCCAAAGCACGCGGCAACGCCGTGGTCTCGACTTTGCCGATGCCGAACTGGTCTTCGCTGGCCCGACGTTTTCCTTCGAGGATGATCGTTTGGATTACGGCGAAACGCGCTGGGTGACGCTCGGCGTGTTACGCGGCAAAGTGGTGGTCATCGTGCATACCGAAAGTGAAGACGAGATTCATGTCATTTCCATGCGTGAGGCAGACAAAGATGAGCAACTCCTATTCTTCCGTAACCTCTGACGAGCGGGACGATTACCCCAAAATCACGCAGGCCGACCTGGATCGCGCACAGTTTCGCGTCGGTCTCAAGCCTGCGCCGCGCAAACTGCGTGTGACGATGATGCTGGATACGGGCCTGGTGGAATACTTCAAAGCGCAAGCGGGCGAACGGGGCTATCAAACCCTGATCAATGAGACGTTGCGGCAAGCTGTGCAGGGTGATGAGCTGGAGGCACGTCTGCGGCGTATCATTCGCGAGGAAATTCGTCGTGAATCTGTCCGCGTACCCGCAGCCGCCTGACCCTGGTGGCCCAAACGGGAAGGCGTCAGACAATTAGCGGGCGGCTTGTCACAGCAACAGTCAGGCCGCCAGGTTCACCGTCATGGGTGGCGGGTCTCGTTTGGTGGGCGCGCAGGCCAGGGTGGGGCCTAACATTGCTTCCACCTGACGGCTGCGCCGACCATCGCGTGCCGTTGTGAGAGGTTCGCCAGGCGCAGCCGCAGGTGAAGCCGGCCGTTAGGCCATTAGTTCAGCTCGCGTTTAGAAACCTGGGGTCATAGGAGTGCAAGGATATGTCCCTCAATCTATCCGATTTTCTTAATTCACATAAAAATCGTCTTCTTCAAGTTGCCAGGGATTCCAGCATTCCTTTCTCATACTTTACGGCTCGAAGTAAAGACGGTCTTTTTGACATTACAATACAGGGTACCCCTCTGGTTTTCACAGTGGAACAGAATTCATATGACTTCAACCAGTTGCGATATAAGCGTTCAACATTCGCTCATGGCTTTCCACTCTCTTCTTTCTCAGGATACACGGGCATAGATGATATTTGCACATGGCTGGGTGAATGGCTCAGTCAGGTGGTGAAAAGGTACTTCGAGTTCTCCGCAGTGCCCGACCAATGGTCAGAAATAACAAGCATTCAACCTTTTTTTGCCTCATCTACGTTCAGCAAAGCAGATTTGGAGATGTTTGATGAGAGGGAAAAGAAGCAAATACAAGATGCGCTGCTAGAATTCCAACGACTTCTCCAGACAGAGACTTCGATCCTGAAGGAAGACCTGAACCAAATAAAAGCAAAAATCGAATACCTGAGCAGCGCAGTCAATCGATTGAATCGTTTCGACTGGCGGGGTGTTGCTTTATCGACTGTCATCGGCATCGCAACCAACTTATCGGTAGATACCAACATGGGGAAACAGATTTTTGACTTGTTCCAGAGGGCCTTTAGTTCAGCGATCAACCTACTCCCGAAGTAATCGTAATTGACTCTTCGTCGTCGTAGCAACGAGGCTTCATAGTCTCTCCAGTTCGTCTGAACATAAGCACGGCTTTGCCGTCATGGGCAGCGTTCGCCGTTTTGTTGGTTTGGCGCTTGGGCTTTGCCTAACACTGCTTGCACCTGACGGCTGCGCCGGTAGGTTCAGGGGCCGCGTGAGTCACAGAGGCGCAGCCGC
>CAZYGI010000044.1:2782-33115 GCA_964647255.1 uncultured Anaerolineales bacterium
GCTGCGCCGGGGGAAGCTTGCCGGATTGCAGGTTGCGTGACAGCGCAGCCGCACCTGAACCGGGCCGTTAGGCCAGCAAGCGGAATACTGTGGGTCAATCGGCAGGACGACGCACGACTCGCCATCCGAGCTTGTGTTGGGCCCAAAAACGAGTCTGGAACCGATCAGCGCGAAGATCGTCATCAATGACAGCAACACGTCTAAGGACAATAGCCAGGAGGTAAAACCATGAAACAAATACAACGTCACCTAGGAACCGTAACGGCCCTCGTCTTGTTAAGTATACTGGCAGCGGCTACGATCTTCTCGTTCACGGCTTTGAAGCATAAACCTCAGACTGCGGAGCGCACCTTCCAATCTGTCTTGCCAACACCCACTACGCGAGTTGTGGCAACGGCAACTCCCAATCGGCCAAAGAAGGATATCGTCGTCACGGTAGTGCCGCCCGAAATCGCTCCCGATGTGCTTACCGAGCCTACAATAATCACCAAACGTTCAGCGCCGAGAAGTGAGTTGGCGGTAGATGGCAATTACGTGATTTGGCGTAGCTATGAAGATCGCCAGACCAACGTTATAGCTTATAACATTCAAACCGGCGAGGAGCGACGCATTAGCAGCTTGCCCGGTGGGAAGTCAAACCTCAAAATATCTGGCAACTATGTAGTATGGGAAGACGTTGTAACCACAACTGACAGGGTTATCCCCGTGGTTAGGATTTTTGATCTGATGGTCGGGAAAGAATTGGCGATAGGGCCGGAGGATCGTGCAAGCATGCATCCAGACATCTCGGACAAGATAGTCGTGTGGAACGATGGACGTAATAGCCAAGACGGTTGGGTGGCCGACATCTATGGTAACGACCTGCAAAAGGGCAAAGAAATTCCCATCCTGGTTGGGTCGGGTCGGCACTTGTTCCCACGCGTCAGCGGTGACTGGGTCATCTACCTTGATTGGCTGCCAGGAGTTGATCCCGGAACGCCCTCTTCTGACCAGCCAACACTACATGCGCATTCCATTCGCACCGGCGAGGATATTAACCTGGGGCCAGTTGCGTATCGGAACGACGCCTGGAGCTACAAACGGCACGTTATTTCCGGCCACGTGGTTGCCTGGCAAGGTCGCGATGGTGCGACCCATCTTTACGATTTAGCGGCGCGTCGGGAACGAGTGCTGGCTGAACTACATTCCTATGATGATTTGGTACTGAATGGCCGTTTCTTCACTGTAGGCAGCCAACTCTACAACGTTGAGACCGGAGCGAAGTTAGTGCCGTTACGCGCAGCGCAACCCGTTGCCTTCGGCCCGGCCGCACAAGTGGATGCCGTCACCACCGATGGACAGACCTTGGTTTGGGGCTTTGATCTTGGCAACGAAGGACGTGTTTATGTCGCTCGCTTTCGTCGCTTGCCGTAGGAGTTGTGGCAATCCCATCGCTGGATCAACTTGCTTGAATTGCCAGAATTAGGAGTTCAGACCCATGAACCAACTCACCAAATCAGTTAGACCCTGGCTGTTCATCGCGATAGTAGTCCTGTTCGCGCTTGCAACAGTAACCGCGTCTGTGCGAGCTGGCGGGCCTATCAAGGGATGGTCGGGTGTCCATTTGGGCAACCGTCCGAGCAATGACTGGGACAGTGCGCTCTTGGCTCGCGTCGACGGCGACAACGGCGGCATTTGGCCTAATGCTGTCGTTTTCCTCAGCAGTCAACTCTATAACCTGAGTCGAGATGCCAACTGTCGCATCAAGACCGGCCCTTATGACGTAACGACCGGTCGCCCCGTACTCCTGAACTATTTGCAGCGTGCTTCTCAGAACGGCGTGCGTATCATCATTCGTATCGAACCCTCGCCAGGTAACTTTGACGCTAACCACCGCTTAATCAGCGGGCCAATCCAGGGTGTCGGTTACTGCGACCCAACCCATTACCGCCCAGCATTTGACATCGCGAATGAGATGGACGCCATCCACAACTACAACTTGGCCCACGGCATCACGGAGTGGGGTTTTGAGCCAGCCAATGAGCCGAACGTCGAATGGTACGAGTTTGGTCAGGTTATTGAGCCCAACAATGTAGAAGCCTGGCAAGACATGAGAGCGTATTTCCAGACCGTTTGGTTCAACAAAGCCCCAGGTGTTCACGCGCTCACTCCACCCATGTCGCAGAGTCGTTACGCCGAAAACAACTTCACAGATGCTAATGCCATTGCACCAGACAGAAACTGGTGGGAATGGTGCAGTGAGATGCGTCTAAAAGATGGCACGAGCACTGGCTACGGAGTTATGCAGAGTTATTACACCTACTACAACGAGGGCATTTCCTGGCATAACTACTGGCGGCTGGGATTCGAAGAGAGTGGTAGCTGTGGGCTACCTGCGCTGCATGTCTCCTACTTCTTTCCAGATTGGATGAAGACTATGTTGGAGCAGGGCACTAAGATCGGCGTGATTGCCGAAGCTGACCTGTTCTCCTATGGCGCCGACCCTTATCAGGACGACTGGCAGCCGCTACACAACAAAGATGATAATAATGGCATCACGGCAGCCAACTCGATGCGCAAGTTCTTCGACAAAGAGATACGTGCCCGAATGATCGTGGCCTGGTTACTCAACGACAAAGTTAACAACCCGGCCCAAGATCACAACTGGCATGAGGCCTATAACGATCAGTTGGGCAATTACGAACGCCCCTGGTTCGTGCAATGGTGGTCTAATCCCGAGCAACCGACCAGCTTCTTGCCTTTGATAATTAGGTAGCACAGTTACATCAGCGGCTTATCGCACTCGGCGGCTAGCTGCGACAGCGGGGCAGCACCACACGGTTCGCCGTTGTGGGCAGCGTTCGTCGTTTTGTGGGTCTGGTGCTTGGGCGGGGCCTAACACCACGTGCACCTGACTCGCCACCGTGGCGAGGTTGTGGATCGCGAGAGTCACGGACGGTGGCGAGCAGGTGACGTTTTTCGTTAGGCAACACAAACCCAATGCTGTTGGTCAACCACCGAGAAGACCGACGACCCGCCATCAAAGCCACGGTAAGTACAGCGTCGCGTAACCCAGCGAGTTGCATTGTGGGAAGTATTGGGTTACAATGATTCCATGATCAAGAGCTTTGCGCACAAAGGGCTGGAGCAGTTCTTCCTCACGGGTAGTAAAGCGGGTATTCAACCGCCGCACGTCAACCGTATCCGCCTGATTCTGGCTCAGCTCCACCAAGCCAGAACGATTGACGATCTGCACATCCCAACCCTGCGTCTACATGAACTCAAAGGCGATCGCAAAGGCACTTGGTCAGTCACCGTACAGGCCAACTGGCGCATCACATTTCGTTTTGCGGCTGGCGATGCCGATGATGTGGATTACGAGGACTATCACTGAGGGTTGAGAGATGATGAAGATGTACAATCCCCCCCATCCAGGAGAGATCATCAAGGGCCTCTGGCTGGATCCCATGGATGTGAGCATCACGGAAGCCGCGCAGGCGATGGGCGTGAGCCGTAAGACCCTGTCCAAGATCGTGAATGGCCGCGGCCGCGTGACGCCGGAGATTGCCTTGCGGCTATCTATGGCATTAGGCAGCAGCGCCGAAAGCTGGCTGGGCCATCAGGCCGCCTACGATCTCTGGGAACTTGAACAGCAGCCAGCCAAGTTACGCGTGATGCCCCTGGTCACCGCGACGCGCGCTGCCATTGCCACAACGGAACCCACGCAGTCGGTTGTGACGGCTTCCAGGTGGCACGGTTCGCCGTCATGAGCGGCGGGTCTCGTTTTGGTACGGGTGGGCCAGGGCGGGGCCTTACCCACGGTTCCAGCGGACGGGCCGCGCTGCCCGTTATGCAAGGTCAGGGGCAACCGGCCCGCCGCTGAACCTGGCCGTTAGGCGGGCAAATGCAGCGAAAGGAGCACAACCGAATCATATCTTTGTTGGAGATCGTCAAGTCAGTAAACGAGTTCAAAGGAGTGCTACCATGAACAGGTCAATTCGCTGGACGTCTATAATCCTGGTGCTAATCGTCGTCACCATTCTGACTATCCCGCTTATGTGGTCAAGGCCGACACGACCTGCAAGCAGCCCATTTTTTTCCATCCTCCCAACCCCTGGGCCGCTAACCCCCACTTCGCAAGCAGGTGGCACACCTACTCCTTCAAGAACTTCTGTTGCTCCGCCTACCGTGCCTCCTGCTACAATTGTGTTTCCGACCCCACCCACGCCTGCCTCGCGCGCTCCCGCCATTAACGAAGACCAAGCCATTGGTATTGCGCTGAACCAAAACACAGTTTTCGCCGCAATGAAGCAGCGCGGAGAATTGACTGTGACAACGAAACTAACAGTACATGGTGATGCGCAAGCGGGAACTACAGGAGATCTGCGAGTTCACCCACAACTACCAGTATGGATGGTGTATGTGCATCTCCCACTGTGGAAAGAGATGCGAGGGCCAGTTGGCAAACAAATCGAAGTTCAGTTTGATACCGAAAGGTATGAGATCGACGCGATAACTGGTATCGTGATAGGTGGTGGTCGCTCCTACATGGGCGGAGAGAAACCCCTTACTGTGACACCGGAGGCTTTGCCATGACACGCGGATATTCCGTCTGTATCGCTCTTCTGCTGGTTCTGCTGTCCTTTGTGCGCTTGCCGTTGTCAGTCCGTGCCGACTGTGGAACGCCTATCGGCGCCCCACACCAAGGCGCTGCGAAAGACCCATCGCCAGGAAACTTCATTTACGGCATATCTGCGAACATCAGTTACGGTACGCCTGCGCTGGGATGTCAATATAAGCTCGACTCCTTCACCGACGAATGGGTGATGATCGTGGGGCCAAGCTCTGAGGAATGGCTTCAGTTTGGCTGGGAAAGAAAGGCAACTTATCCCAATCTCCATCTTTGGTATCAGTACCACTATCAAGGCAGCGCGCCGGTCGATGTTGACTTATTCTACGAGCCGGCAACAACCCATGAGTACAAGATCATGGCTGTGCGTAACCCACAAACAGGCATCATCTCATGGTGGCTGGTTGACAACGGGAACGTGCTAGTCCAGTTAGCAGCTACGAGCATGGGATGGACGCAACCCATCAACGGCGCATCAGAGGCGCAATGGAGTGCTGAACTTTCATACGATGAGAGCGAAATGGGTGACCTTCTCCCTGATTTCGTATCCTTCGATAACTTGTACTTCCTGGAAGGCACTCCTGACAGTGTGTGGCAACAGGTGGTCCCATCTTGGACATTCAATTCCTTTTTGCCGAAATACGGAGGAGATACCGTCGAATACGCGCCGTATCACTGGCGCTCTCGTAATTGGACTTGGCCGCACCAGAACTATCTGCCGCTGATGATGAAGGACTCATGAGATTGATGGCAGTGGGTCGCGACAGCGATTGTCAGTATGGTTCGCCGTCATGGGCGGCGGGTCTCGTTGGGCGGTGGGGTGGGCCAGCGCGGGGCCTGCCACGCCGTGGGGATATTGTCTGGCTCACCTTCAATCCACAAGCGGGCCATGAGCAGGCAGGACGCCGCCCGGCAGTGGTGCTGTCGCCGCTCGCCTATAATGCCAAAGTCGGGTTGGCGCTCTTGTGTCCGATTACCAGCGCGATCAAAGGGTATCCCTTCGAAGTGGATCTTCCGCCCGGCTTACCCGTAACTGGTGTCATCTTGGCGGATCAAGTCAAGAGCCTGGATTGGCAGGCCCGAGACGTCGAGTTCATCTCCCCGTTGCCCGCAGCCGCAACACGTGAGATTCTTCAGAAGATTGGCTTGCTGTTGGCGGAATAGCGCTGCAAACGCCTGGTGGGGCTACCGGTGACAGCCTCAGTTCGCCGTTGTGGGCGGCGGGTCTCGCTTTGCGGGCCTGGTGCTTGGGCTGGGCCAACCACGTCCACCTGATCGCGCAGCATCCCCCTGGGGGACGCCTGCGGTGGGGGGATCGTAGGTCGCGAGAGTAATCTGGCCGCAGGCGCAGGTGACGTTTTTCGTTGCTGCTGGCGGCGCCGGCCTTTGGCGGAGACACACGCAAGACCGCACTGCGCCTCGTGATGATCTTGAGCGGAGTCCTCTGTCTCGCGGGATTGGCCTGGCTTGCGGTCTCGCCTGCACAAGCCATCGTCATCGGGATTCTCGGCTGGGGAGCAGCCGGTCCCATCGTCTTCCTTCTGCTGGCGAAGGTGTTTGGACGTGTCCCGGCCGAGATCGTGAAGACTCCCGCGCCCTGACATCAGATCTCGCTGCGGTCGCTGCGTTTCAGCTTATCTGCCGGCCGATCTCCGCCACCTCGGCCAGCCACAACGCCGCGCTCGCGTCGCTGGGCATGCGCCAATCCCCGCGCGGCGAGAGCGCGACGGAGCCGACCTTCGGCCCATCGGGCATGGCCGAGCGCTTGAACTGCTGGCTGAAGAACCGCCGATAGAAGACCCCCAACCACTTCAGGATCGTCGCCGCATCGTATTCCCCGGCGAACACCTGCCGCGCCAGCAGAAACACCTTGCGCGGCGCGAAGTTGAAGCGCACGACCTGGTACAGGAAGAAGTCGTGCAGCGCATACGGCCCGATGGCATCCTCGGTCTTTTGCTCCAGCTTGCCGTCCGCGCCGAGCGGCAGCAGCTCCGGCGTGATGGGGGTCGCGCAGATGTCGCGCAGCACCTCCGAGGTCGGTCCGCTAAACTCAGCCTCGGCCGCCCACGCCACCAGGTAGCGCACCAGCGTCTTCGGCACCCCGGCGTTGACGTGGTACATGGACATGTGATCGCCGTTGTAGGTCAGCCAGCCCAGCGCCAGCTCCGAGAGATCCCCGGTGCCGACGACGAAGCCGCCGGTCTGGTTCGCCACGTCCATCAGGATTTGGGTCCGCTCCCGCGCCTGCGCGTTCTCGTAGGTCACGTCGTGCTGGTTCTCATCGTGTCCGATGTCGCGGAAGTGACCGCGCACCGCGTCGGAGATCGGGATCACCCGCAGCGCCGCGCCCAGCCCCTCGATCAGCCGCTCCGCGTTGCCGCGCGTGCGCGCGGTCGTGCCAAAGCCGGGCATCGTCACGGCCACGATCCCGGTCCGCGGCAGCCCGGCCCGATCAAAGGCTTTGGCGATCACCAACAGCGCCAGGGTGGAGTCCAGCCCGCCGGACACCCCGATCGTGACCGTGGCCGCGCCGGTGTGGCGCAGCCGTTTGACCAGCCCGGTCGCCTGGATGTTGAAAATTTCCCGGCAGTGCACCGCGCGGCGCTCGGCGTCGGCCGGGACGAACGGCGTGCGGGAGAGCTGCGGCCGGATCAAGGCCGCGTCGGGCGACCAGCGCTCCTCGCCCGGCAGGTTGAAGCGGATCGTGCGGAAAACCCGACCAGGTGAAGCCGCGCCGAACGCGTTGTTGCGCAACCGCTCATGGACCAACCGCTGCACATCCACGTCGGCCACCGCCATCGTCGTCTCGAAGCGGAACCGCTCGGTCTCGGCCAGCAGCGCGCCGTTTTCCGCGATCAGCGAATGCCCCGCCCACACCAGATCGGTGGTGGATTCTCCAGGCCCTGCGCCGGCGTAGAGATAGGCGGCCAGGCCGCGCGCCGACTGCTGCCGCACAAGATCGCGGCGATACTCCACCTTTCCCAGCAGCTCGTTGCTCGCCGAGCCGTTGATCAGGATCGTCGCGCCGGCCAGGGCCATGTCGCCGCTCGGCGGGTTCACCGCCCACAGGTCTTCGCAGATCTCGATGCCGAACGTGCAGCCCGGCAGATTCTTGGCCGTGAAAAGCAGGTCGCGGCCAAAGGGCGTCTCGAGGCCGTTGAGGTCAATCGTCGTTCGGGTCGCGAGGGCGCCCGAGGTGAACCACCGCTCCTCGTAGAACTCATTGGTGGAGGGCAGGAAGGTCTTGGGCACCAGGCCCAGCACCTCACCGTTGGCAATAAACGCAGCGCAGTTGAACAGCCGGCCGTCGGCCGCCAGCGGCAGCCCGACGACGACCGCGATCTCCGCCATCTGCGCCTCGAACGTGATCTCGCCCAAGCCGGCCGCCGCCCCATCCAGGAGCGCAGCCTGGTAGAAAAGGTCAGCGCACGAATAGCCGGTGAGGCACAGCTCCGGGAAGACGGCCAGCCGGCAGCCCTGGTCCGCGGCCGCACGCAAAGCCGCAATGATCTGCTGCGTGTTGAAGGCCACGTCGGCCACCCGCAGCTCCGGGGAGATCACGGCTGCGCGCACGAAGCCGAGCGCTGAGCTAGTGAAGAGGGATGCCCCATCCATGAGCGACTCCATGCTCCTAAAGTTCGCGGAGAGTGACGCGTTCCCGCGCTTCCTGGACGGCTTCAACGGAGTGCAGGCCCGAACCGATGTGGCTGATAGCCGCCATCGAAAAAGCGGTCGCCAGCCGGGCGCACTCGGCCAGGGAAAGGCCCTGGATCTTGCCGGCGACGATCCCGGCAACCATCGCATCGCCGGCCCCCACGGTGCTCTTGACCTCAACCGGTGCAGGCACTGCCCAGATCGCATCCTGGCCTTCGAGGAAGATCGCCCCGGCCTTCCCCATGGACACAACCACAGTGGTGATGTTGTAACGCGGGACGAGATCACGCGCCACCTTCAGGATGGCCTCGGCTGTCTCCAACTGCTCCCCAACGAAGTCGCCAAGCTCATCTGCATTGGGCTTGATGAGCCAGGGGCCGGCGGCGAGGGCTTGACGGAACCCTTCACCGCTCGTGTCAAGCACGACCCTCTTGCCCTTCAGCATCGTGATCATCTCCCCGTAGATGCCCGCGGACACTCCAGCGGGGATGCTTCCCGACAGCACAAACCACTCATGATCGGCCGCCAGTTCACGCAAGATATCAAAGAGCTCTGAGACATGTTCGGCGCTGGGCGTCTGCCCCGGAAAGTTAATGTCCGTGGTCCGGCGTTGCGCCAGGTCCGAGATCTTAACGCCGATGCGCGTCGCGCCGGCGCAGCGCACACAGCGGTCTTCAATGTCCTTCTGCGCAAACAAATGGCGGAAGATGGTATCGTTCTCCGCGCCCAGGAACCCGGTGGCGATTGTCGGCTGGCCGAAGTCGGCCAGAAAGGACGCCACGTTGATCCCCTTGCCGCCGGGATCCATCTGCGAAGATTGAACCCGGTTCACCGTTCCCGCGGTGAAGTTCGGGATGAGGACGGTCTGGTCAATGGCTGGATTAACGGTGACGGTGACAACTTTGCTTGCTTGGGACATCGAGTTCTCCTTTCAACCCCACCCGCCAGGAGGCTAAATCAGACTGCGCGCCGAGAGGACACGCGCAGCCGGGCAAGTCGAACAGATCGCCCGCCGGACGTACGCTGTACCGCATACCGCCTCAAGACGATCGTCTCTGCCGGTTGGACAAAAAGATAGATTTGTGGCTGTGAAATCAATGCTGCGGAGTTGTCTGGCAGATTGCCGGAACGCGCCCCGCCAAGACTGGCGGCATTGTAATGCAACACCGGGGTCTTGGCAAATGGGCGCGCTCACGCGTGATACAACGAACGTCCATCGCAGGTCGGCTTCGCAGGGGGAGGCGCAGTTTCAACTGCCGGCCGGCTTCATGCTATAATCGCTTCCTGGTTCTCGATTTCAATCAACCCGGGATCGTTCGTTGAGACAACCGTTTACAATCATCGTGCCGGCTTTCTGTCTGGTCCTGCTTGCGGGCTGCACCGGACAGGTGATCACCCGGATGACGCCGACTCCCTCAGCCACCCCGACGGTGGTGCTGGCCGCCGCCGCCACGCTGCGGCCGACCGCCACACCCGCGCCCTACACGCCCGCGCCCACGGCCACGCCGACGATCACGCCCACCCCGATCGTTTATCGGATCCAGCGCGGGGACACCCTGCTCAAGATCGCGACGCAGTTTGGCGTCAGCCTGCGCAGCCTGCAAGACACCAACGGGATCGTGGATCCCCGCGCCCTGCGGGTAGGCCAGGAGCTGCTCATCCCGGCACTGGAAGACGACCCGGACGCGGCCACGCCGTTTGTCGAGGCGACGCCGGTGCCGTTTGCCATCGAAAACGTCACCTTCAACCAAAGCCCACTCGGCGGCCTGTGGGCATTCGGCGAGGTGCTCAACAACACGGGCAAGGCGCTGGAGCAAGCCGGCGTCAAGATTACACTCCTGGATGCGGCGGAAACACCTGTGGCCGAGGCGCAAGACTACGTCCAGGTCGAGCTGATCCAGCCTGGGGCCCGCGCGCCCTTTGCGTTGCGTTTCGATGCCCCGCCGCAGTCGTTCGCCAGCTTCCTCAGCACACCCTGGAAGGGCATCATAGGCTACCAGGGCAGCTACTACCTCGACCTGGAGGCCCAGGACGCGACAGGCGCCGGCGAGCGGTACTCGACCTACACCGTCTCAGGCGTCATCGCCAACACCGGGCCAGAGGATGCGGTCGAAGTGAACGTCACCGTAACGATCTACGACGCGCTGGGCCGCGTGATCGGTACGCGGCGCGCCCCGCCGGAGTACGCCATGATCCCGCGCGGTGGGCAGTCGCCGTTCTCGGTGGATCTCATCCCGGCCGGCGGACCGGTCGCCAGCTTCCGGGTGGACGCCCTGGGCCGCCGGATGCCAACGCCGGCGCCGGCAAAGTAACCAGGCGCAAGACGTTATGTTTATCGCTAAGGACGCCCCGCTCCTCTATCGCTGTCTTCAGCGGCTCGTCTGGGGCTTGCTGAAGGTCATCGCCCGGCTGGATGTGACCGGAATCGAGAACGTGCCGCGCTCCGGGCCGGTCCTGATCGCGCCCAACCACCTCCACTCGCTGGACATCCCGCTGGTGGGCCTGGTGATCCCGCGACACCCGACCGTGTTTGCGGCCGACAAATGGCGCGGCAAGCTGGGCGGGAAGATCCTGGAGCTCGGCACGCAGGTCATCTACGTCGCGCGCGGAGAGGCCGACCGGGAAGCGTTGGGCGAGGCGCTCAAGGTGCTGAAGGCGGGGCGGACGTTGGCGATCGCACCGGAAGGCACCCGGAGCCGCACCGGCGGACTGCAAACAGGCAAGCACGGCGCGGTCTATCTCGCCAGCCGCTCCGGCGCGGCGATCGTTCCCCTGGCAATCTGGGGCCAGGAAAAGGCCCTGGACGCGTGGCGGCATCTGCGGCGGCCGGCGCTGCACGCCCACATCGGCGCGCCGATCCTCCTGCCGCCGAGCGCAGCCCGCGCCCGGCTCAGCGAGCTGGAAACAATCACCGATGATCTTATGCTGACCCTGGCGCGCATGTTGCCGGCGGAATACCGAGGCGTATACGCCGACCGGGTCACGGATGCCGGGTAACCCGATGTTCACACCTCTCCTGCGCGGCTTGTTGTTGGGCTTCGCCATCGCGGCGCCGGTCGGCCCGATCGGCATCCTGTGCATCCGGCGCACGCTGGCGCAGGGCCGGGCGGTCGGTTTCGTCTCCGGCCTGGGCGCGGCCACCGCGGACGTGCTGTACGGCTGCATCGCCGCGTTCGGCCTGACCGCGCTCTCCGGCCTGCTCGTCCGGCAGCAGGGTTGGCTGCGCCTGGCAGGCGGCCTTTTCCTCTGCTATCTCGGCGTGAAGACCCTGCTCACCCGGCCCGCCGACCAGCCCGCGGCTGCCGAAGGCCGCGGCTTCGCGGGGGCGTACCTCTCCACCCTGGCGCTGACGCTGACCAACCCGATGACGATCTTTGCGTTCATGGCGGTCTTCGCCGGGCTGGGTGTGGGGCAGACGATCCACGGCTACGCCGCCGCGGCGCTGGTCGTGCTCGGCGTGTTCCTGGGCTCGGCCGCATGGTGGTTCCTGCTCAGCGGCGGGGTCAGCCTGCTGCGGAGCAAATTCGGCACGGGAGCGCTGTTGTGGGTCAACCGGGCCGCCGGGGTGATAATCGCCGGGTTCGGGATCGCCGCGCTGGTCAGCCTGCGGTGGTAACCGGGCATCTATTCCGACGGCGTTGAATCCTTTCCCAAGGAGGCAACACAGATGAACATCGAGGCGAACAAACAGGCTCTCTACCGCTGCATCGAGCTGTTCAATCAATGCGCTCTGGAATGGGTGGACACCTGTTATTCGAGAGCGTTGTCTTGGCGGGAGCAGCCGACCCAGAGCTTTCCCCAAGGCCGGTCCGGGGGATTCGACGTCTTTCGTCATGCTGCGCAACAGAGGTTACAGATTTTCCCGAACCAGAAGATTACTGTAAAGAAATGCGTGGCAGAACACGACGATGTGGTGTTTGAACAAGAATGGCAAGGGACCATCGCCGTATCAGGCGGCGGCTACACGGCTGGGGATGTGGTAACCATGAATATCACGACCTTCTTCAAGGTGCAGGACGGATTGATTATAGAGCACACCGATTATCCCATCCTCATCCGGCCGTAACCCGAAAAGAGAGCGGGGTGCTGAGCGCTGTTTAGGTCATGATGAGGAGGTTTCCATGAGCCCAAAGAAGACTGCGCAGGAGTCCGCTGAGAGCGCCGCTGCGACCGACAAGCCGTCCACAGGGTTCACGGCTGAGGAGCGAGCGGCGATGAAGGAGCGCGCCCAAGAACTGAAGGCGGAAGCGCGTGCAAACAAGGACAGGGCGGCCGGGGAAAGCGACGTGCTGGCGAAGATCGCCGAAATGCCGGAGCCAGAGCGGACCCTGGCCGGCCGGCTCCATGAGATCATCACGGCCAGCGCGCCGGTCCTCTCGCCGAGGCTGTGGTACGGGATGCCGGCGTATGCCAGGGAAGGCAAGGTCGTCTGCTTCTTCCAAAGTGCGCAGAAGTTCAACACGCGGTACGCCACGCTCGGCTTCAACGACCCGGCGAAGCTCGATGATGGCGCCATGTGGCCGACCGCCTTCGCGCTGACAGCGCTGACCGCCGCCGAAGAGGCACGGATCGCCGCGTTGGTGAAGAAAGCTGTGAGCTGAGGAACGATCCCGTCCCCCGACCTCCCACACTTAGACCGCCGCGCGCGCCAGCGCCCCCCACTCCGCCGGCGTCAGCGTCTCGGCGCGGCGCTGCGGGTCAATGCCGGCCGCAGCCAGCCACGCCTCTGACTGGGCCGGCGCGCCCCCCAGCCCCGCGGCCAGCGAGTTGCGCAATTGCTTGCGCGGCTGGCTGAACCCGGCCCGCGCCACGCGGAAGAACGCCGCAGCGCTCACCCCCGGCGCGACCGGTTCGGAACGCCGGTCGAGGCGCACGGCCGCGGAATCCACCTTCGGCACGGGATAGAACGCGCCGGCCGGAATCCGCCCCACGATCTGCGCCGTGCAGTAGAACTGCACCCCCAGCGCCAGCAGGCTCATCTCCGGCGGCGACGCGACCATCCGCTCCGCCACCTCGCGCTGCACCGTTAACACGAGGAGTTCCGGCGGGGGGCTCGACTCCAGCAGATGCCGGATTGCAGCGGAAGTGATGTAGTAGGGCAAATTCGCGATGACTTTGTAGCCGGAGAGTGGATGTTGGATGTTGGATGTTGGATGAACATCCCCGATATCAAGCCTCCGCGCCTGCTCTGCAGACACTCCACCGTCCGATTTCCGACTCCCCGCTTCCAGGACCAACGCCCCCACAGCCACCTTCAGAATGTCGGCGTGTACGATGCTCACGTGCGGCTGTGCGGCGAATCGCTTGCGCAAGTAGGGGATCAGGCGGTCGTCCAGCTCAACGGCGACCACGCGGCCGGCCTGCTCGGCGATCAGCTCGGTGAGCACGCCGGGTCCGGGGCCGACCTCAAGGACCGTGTCGGCCGGCGCCAGATCGGCCGCGGCGACGATGCGGGCGCGGTGTGCGGGATCAACGAGGAAGTTCTGGCCCAGGCCCTTCTTCGGGTGGATGCCGAGGGCGGAGAGCTGCGCAAGAAGCGAGGCTGGCGCCGCGCTCGCAACCGCCGCAGGACCAGTAACCGGCTGCCGGGGCGTCACAGGCTACACACCCATCTCTGCCAGGATCGCGGCCGCGCCGGCCACCAGAACCGGACAGGTCGTCTTGAACAGATCGCTCGCACGCGCTGCGCTGTGACCCTCGACCGTGCTGATATCCACTCCGAGCAGGTCTGAGCAGGCGGTGGCGCCGTAGCGCGCCTCAAAGCGAGCCAAGAACTCCCGCGCCAGGGCATACGTGCGCTCCTTGGTCGCCTTGTCATCCCCGCAGGTGGCGCCGTATTTCAGGCCCAGCGCCATCAGCGCGCTGGTCACCGCGCCGCAGGTGCGCCCTGTGCGCCCCATCCCGCCGCCAAACGCCGCGGCGACGCGCAGCGCAGGGTCCAGCTCAAGCCCCAGGTCGGGCGCAAAGGCCGAAAGGACTGATTGCGAGCAACTAAAGCCCGCGCTGAAGCGGGAGAGGGCCAGATCGGCGCGGCTCATTTTGCCATCAGTTTCCATATCCAGTCGTTCCTACTCTCTCAGACCCGCTCAATCCAGTTTCGCATCGGCATCAGAACCGCCTCGTCAGCTTCCACAACCGGCCGAAGATGGCGGCTGAGGCCGCGCGCTGAAGCCGAATCCACCTTGCGGCCGCAGCGTTTCTCCAACAAATCACCACATCCCGCTCACCAACTACTCTTCATCCAACTTCAGAATCGTCATGAACGCTTCCTGCGGGATCTCAACCGACCCGATCATCTTCATGCGCTTCTTGCCGGCCTTCTGCTTTTCGAGGAGTTTGCGCTTTCTCGTTATGTCACCGCCGTAACATTTTGCCAGGACGTCCTTCCTGACCGCCTTGACGTTCGCCCGGCTGACGACCTTGTTCCCCACCGCGGCCTGGATCGGCACATCGAACTGCTGGCGCGGGATGACATCCTTGAGTTTGCTGACAAGCTTCATGCCCTTATTGTACATCTGGTCGCGGTGGACGATCATGCTGAGCGCATCCACCGGGTCCTTGTTCACCAGCACATCCAGCCGCACCATGTCGGCCGGCCGGTAGCCTTCCAGGTGATAGTCGAGGCTGGCGTAGCCGCGCGTACGGGCCTTGAGCTCATTGTAGAAGTCAGTGAGGATCTCCACCAGCGGAATGTGGTAGCTGAGCAGCACGCGGCGGGCGTCGAGGTATTCCTGCGCCTTGAACTCACCGCGGCGGCCCGTCACCAGATCCATCACCTGGCCGATGAACTCGGTCGGCGTGAAGACGTCAATCTGAATCCACGGCTCCCGGATTTCGGCGATCAGGGTCGGGTCGGGCAGCTCGACCGGGCTGTCAATGACAATCTCGCTGCCGTCGGTCTTCGTCACCTCGTACTCGACGCTGGGTGCAGTGAACACCAGCTCGAGGTCATACTCCCGCTCCAGCCGCTCCTGAATGATCTCCATGTGGAACAGGCCCAGAAAGCCGCAGCGGAAGCCATAGCCCAACGCCTGGCTGCTTTCCGGCTGCCAGGTGAGCGAGGCATCGTTGAGTTGGAGTTTCTCCAGCGCCTCGCGCAGCGAGATGTAATCCGCCGCATCACTGGGATATGCGCTGGCGAAGACCATGGCTTTCATCGGCTTGTAGCCGGCCAAAGGCGCTTCCGCCGGGGCCGCGTGCCAGGTGAAGGTGTCGCCCACGCGGCAGTCGCCCACCACCTTGAGACCGGTGGCGATGTAACCGACCTCGCCTGCCTCAAGTTTCCCGGTCGGCCGCATGTCGGGCTTGAAGATGCCGATTTCCAGCGGTTCCACCGGCAGCCCGGTGGACATGAGCTGCAACGTCTGGCCGAGCTCCACCGCGCCATCCACCACCCGGACATACGCCACGACGCCTTTGTAGGGATCGTAGTGGCTGTCGAAGATCAAGGCCCGCAAGGACTGACCGCGCTGGCCGTGCGGAGGCGGCATCTGCTTAACGACCGCAGCCAGCACCGCCTCCACATGGGTGCCGGCCTTGGCCGAGATGCGCAGCACCTCTTCCGCGGGCACGCCGAGGATCTCTTCGATCTCCGCGGCGACGGCATCGGGCTGGGCGGAAACCAGGTCAATCTTGTTCACCACCGGGATGATTTCCAGGTCGTGCTCCATCGCCAGATAGAGGTTCGCCAGCGTCTGAGCCTCGACGCCCTGGGTCGCATCCACCACCAACAGCGCGCCCTCGCACGCCTGGAGCGCCCGGCTGACCTCGTAGGCAAAATCCACGTGCCCCGGTGTGTCAATCAAATTCAGCTCATAGGCCTGCCCGTCATCTGCGCCATAAGACATACGCACCGCAGATGCCTTGATGGTGACGCCCTTCTCGCGTTCGAGATCCATGCTGTCAAGCACCTGCGCCATCATGTCCCGATCAGCAATCGTCCCGGTGAGCTGGAGGAGCCGGTCCGCCAGGGTGGATTTACCGTGATCAATGTGCGCGATGATGCAGAAGTTACGGATAAACTGTTGTTCCATCGTCCCTACTTCTCAGCCTGTGAAGATCATTCATGCTGGTGCGATTATACCGCAGAACGACCGCACGGAGAAACGCTCGTCGCCCAGCGCGAAAACGGGCGGCGCCCGCTGAAAGCCTGGGGACCGCCCGTCTGGCGCCGGTGAAACAGCCGGGGCTACTGGCTCAGCTTTTCCCGGTCGAGAACCGTGATGCGCCCGCGTCCCAGACGGATCAGCCCTTCGGTCTGGAAGACGGCCAGACAGCGCGCCACCACCTCGCGCGTCGTTCCAACCGTGGCCGCGAGATCGGCTTGGGTCAAGTGAACGATGCCGCCGTCCGTGCTGGCCGCTTCCGCCAGCAGCAGCCGCACGCGTTCGGCCACGGTGTAGAAGGAGAGGCTCGCCACCAGCGTATGCAAGTGCACCATGCAACGGGCAGCGCCATCCCAGGCCGCCCGGCTCAAGGCAACATCTTGCTGCGCCGCGTTCTCGAATATGTCACGTTCGACAAGCAGGACGTGCCCAGGCTCCAACGCGTGCACTTCTGCCAAAACGGACTCGCCGAATTGAATGAAGCACACCCCGCCACAGGTGTCGTTGTGCGGCGTGCATAGGATTTGACGCCGGCCGCGACAGGTAGCATTGATCATTTGAAGCGCGCCGTCCAGCAGGAACATCACCCGCCCGCCCGGCTCACCATCGGCGCACAGCACGGCACCGGGCGTGAACTGACGCAGCTGGCCCTGGCGGAGCAGCATCTCGCGGGTCTCCGTGGCACATCCCCGCAGAACAGGATTCGCAGCCAAGAGCGATGAAGGGTCCGAGCTTGTATCCATATGACCTCCGCCATGGGAACGCAATGCAAGTGTAACAACGCGGCTTGTATCTTAACACGCAATTGGTTTGTTGTCAACAGTCACAACAAAAAGGCCATCAAATATGCTAAAACCTTTGCTCATGAGTACTACCGGGTCTTATGGCAAAACAGCGCAGTGGCATCTTTTTCAAAATAGCCAGATGTGGTAATATCCGCCGTGCGCGATACCCACAGAGGCAGGACGCCAGACAAGCCGCGCGTGGCGCTCATGGGATGCGGGCGCAAGGAGGAGTGAGCCATGGAAAACCAAAATCGGACAATGCCGGTTGCCGTCGCCGTCGGCCTGATTGCTTTGCTCCTGGGGCTGTGCTGCGGCCTCACCGTCGGCATCGTCGGCGGCTATTTCATCGGGCACGGCGCTGCGCCACGGGCAATGGAGGACATTGTCCCCAACCCCACGGTCGAGGAACGGTCGGTCTCGCCGGAGATGCCGGCGGCGCCGGGATTCACCGGCCGGGAGGCCCTGAGCGGGGCGGTGATCGGCGAGGTCATCGCCGGTTCGCCGGCAGAGAGGGCCGGAGTCGCAGTCGGTGACATTGTGGTCCAGGTTGATGGCACGCCGATAGACGAAGCTCACCGCCTGGCCGATGTCATCGGGCAGTACGAGCCCGGCCAGCGCATTGAGATCACCGTCCTGCGGTTGGGCCAGACCAAGACGCTCAAGGTGACGCTGGGCGCCAATGAAAAGGATGCGAAGCGGCCCTACCTGGGTGTGCGCTACAGCGACTCATCGCCGCTGGAGCCGACGCCGACGCCGGGCAAGTAAGCGGCAAAGTAATGGGTGTTCCGGCTGCCGTGGCCAGAACACCCATGCGCCCAGATTTTCTCGCTCGCTCAAGCAAAGACGAAGCCAGGGATCACTACTCAATCACCCCGGTCAGCATCGCCTTTTTCACCTCGCCGATCGCCCGCGTGATGTCAATCTCGCGCGGGCAGGCCTCGACGCAGTTGTAAACCGTCCGGCAGCGCCAGACACCATCGGATTCCGCCAGGATCGCCAGGCGGACCTGCGCGCCCTGATCCCGGTCGTCAAAGATAAAGCGGTGAGCCTGTACGATCGCCGCCGGTCCCACGTAGGAATCGTTCGCCCAGAAGCTGGGGCAGGAGGTCGTGCACGCCGCACACAGGATGCATTTGGTCGTGTCGTCAAAGCGGGCGCGCGCCTCGGGGCTTTGCAGTCGTTCGGAATGCGGTGGCGGCGTATCGTTGATCAGGAATGGCTGGATGCGGCGATAGTTGCGGAAGAACGGTTCCATATCCACCGCCAGGTCCTTGATCACCGGCAGGCCGCGCAACGGCTCGACAGTCACGCTCTTGCCGTAGTCCTTGACCAGCGCCTTGCAGGCCAGCGCGTTGCGACCGTTGATCACCAGCGCGTCCGACCCGCAGACGCCATGCGCGCACGAGCGCCGGAAGGTCAACGAGCCATCCTGGTAGTCCTTGATCTGCACCAGCACATCCAGGATGCGGTCCAAAGGCTCCGCATCCACGGTGTACTCGGCCCAGTATGGCCGGCGGTCCCGTTCCGGGTTGAAGCGGCGAATCTTGACCTTGACTTTCATCACGCCCCCTCTAGTACGTACGCTTCGCCGGCTCGTATAGCCCCAACCGCACCGGCTTATAGTCCAGCTTAATCCCGGCCTCGCCCCCCCATGCCAGGGAATGCTTGAGCCAGTTGACGTCATCGCGGTCGGGGAAATCCTCGCGGTAATGCGCGCCGCGGCTTTCCTTGCGGGCCTGCGCCGCCACCGCCGTGACCTGGGCCAGGTCGAGCAAGCACCCCAGCTCCCACGCCTCCAGCAGCTCCGTGTTCCACCGCTGGCCCTTGTCCATGATGGAAATCCGGGCGAACCGCTCCTTGAGCTCAGCCAGATTAGCGACGGCATGGTCCAGCAGCTCGGCCGTGCGGAAGACGCCCACGTTGTCCATCATCATGGCGCGCATATCGCGGCGGATGTCGGCAACCACTTCTCCGCCCTTGTTCTGCCGGATGGTCTCGAGCTCGACCCGAGCGCGCGCCTGGGGATCGGCCGGCAGGCTGGGCCAGTCGGCGCCGGACGCATATGCGGCGGCGTTCTTGCCGGCGCGGCGGCCAAACACCAGGATGTCCACCAGGGAGTTCGTGCCCAGGCGGTTCGCGCCGTGCACCGAAACGCACGCGCACTCGCCGGCGGCGTAAAAGCCCGGCAAGGCCCGATTCTGCGAATCAACCACCACCTGCCCGTCGTTATCGGTGGGAAGACCGCCCATCGCGTAATGTGCCGTCGGCTGGATCGCCATCGGCTGCTTGATCGGATCCACCTGCAGATAGGTCTTGCAGAAGTCGGAGATATCAGGCAGTTTGCGCCGGATGTCGTCCGCGGTGATGTGTCGCGGGGTGCCGTCCGGATTCTTCACGCCGTCCTGCTCGAAGTACTTGTTCACCACCTCGGGCCGCACATCGAGGTAGACGAAGTCCTTGCCGCCGATGCCCCGGCCCGCCCGGATTTCGTGGTAGATCGAACGCGAAACGACATCGCGCGAGGCCAGGTCCTTCACTGTCGGCGCGTAGCGGGGCATGAAACGCTCGCCCTCGCCGTTGATCAAGACACCGCCCTCGCCGCGCACGCCCTCGGTGAGCAGGATGCCCAGGTTCAGGATGCCGGTGGGATGGAATTGGAAGAACTCCATGTCCTCCAGCGGAATCCCGCGGCGGTACGCCACAGCCACGCCGTCGCCGGTCAGCGCAAACGCGTTCGACGTGATCTTCCAGATGCGGCCAAACCCGCCCGTTGCGAACACGGTTGACTTGGCGTGAAAGGTGTGGAGCTCGCCGCTGTCAATGTGCACGGCCACCACGCCCGCAGCCTGGCCCGCGTCGTTCACCAGCAGATCCACCACCTGGTACTCGTCAAAGAACGTCACGTTGTTCTTGATGCACTGCTGGTAGACCGTCTGGAGGATCATGTGGCCGGTGCGATCGGCCGCATGACAGGCGCGGCGCACGGGCTGCTTGGTCCGATTGTTCGTGTGGCCGCCGAACGGCCGTTGGGCGATTTTGCCGTCCGGGGTGCGGTCGAAGGGCAATCCCATGTGCTCCAGGTCGTAGACCATATCCACGGCCTCCTCGCACAGGATCTTGACCGCGTCCTGGTCGGCGAGATAATCGGAGCCCTTGATGGTGTCGAAGATATGCCATTCGGGATGGTCTTCTTCGAGATTGCCCAACGCCGCGCCGATGCCGCCCTGGGCCGTGCCGGTGTGCGAACGGGTCGGATACAGCTTACTAATCACGGCGGTCTTGGCGCCGCGCGAGGCGTAAAGCGCCGCCATGAGCCCGGCGCCGCCCGCCCCAACCACGATCACGTCAAAACGATGCAGCATAAGGTATCAACGCTCCTTTCACGGAAGCGGCAGTTCTCCGGCGCTGTTAACCCTGAAAAACGAACAGCAGGAAAATGGCAGCCAGCAGCACGGCGATCCAGAGGAACACCACGAACGCCTTGACCCACGCCAGCAGCAGCGGCCGGCGGATATAATCCTCACACACGACCCGCAGGCCGTTCGCGGCGTGCGTCGCCGCAAAGGTGATCAGCAGAAACGCGTAGCCCTGCCAGAAGGCGTTGAAGAAGTTCGGCGTCACCTCGACCTTGGTGGACTGGACGTGGAACGAGATCGGAAAGAAGGCCCACCGCATCTGGGCGCCGGCATCCATGTTGCCGTAGCCGCCCGAAAGATTCGCATACACGATGCTGTAGGCGCCCATCATCAGCAACAGCACCCCGGTGATGCGCGTGATGAACCACATCGTGAGCTCAAATTTGCTGCCCGTGTGCACCCGCCGGGGAATCCTCATCGGTGTCGCCATGATTGCCTCCTCTACTTCTGCGCCGCTGCAGTCGTCAAGATCAAGAACGATGGCAGCAGCCACAAGGGCAGGAAGAGCGCCCACTGCAGCCACATGGCCTGGCGGTGGAAACGGTGCAGCGCGGGCCACATGTCCAGGATCACGATGCGCAGGCCGTTCAGCCCGTGGTAAAGCACCGCAAAGAGCACGATGAGCTGCACCGGCTTGGACTCATAAAGGGTCGTCAGCGCGTTAGCGATCGCGCTCGTGGGGCCCTCTGTCGTTGCGTAGACAAAGAAGCCGGCGAACACGTGCATCGCCACGAACAGGATGATGCCCAGGCCGGTGATCCGGTGCAGCAGCCAGGCCAGCATCGGCTGGCCGCCGCGGTAGCCGATGGCCTGCGGCAACGTGACACGAGCAAGTTTACTCATGATTCCTCCGCTTGCGTTCACCCGTTCTCACGTTCGCACGTCCTAACCGTTCTCCCATGCAAAGGTTCCACCGTACAAACGTGTAAACGAATCAGTTGTTCTGTGCACCCTGCGCCACCCAGCGTTCGATTAGCTCGATCTGTTCCTTCGCCAGCGGCTTGCTGGGCGGCATCTGCCCGCCGGCATCCGTCTTGACGCCGCGCAGCATCTGGATGAGCAGGCTGTTCGCCGCGTCGCCGGGGGTGATGGCCGGCTTGTGGTCGCCGGTCTGCATCAGCTTGTCGAAACTCTCCACGCTGAAATTGCCCTTCTGCCGCTTGCCGTGGCAGCTCAGGCAACGCTTGTCGAGGATGGGCTTGACGTCTTTGGCGAAGCCGGGGTTGGTGATCGCCGCCAACTGGGCCAGATCGGCCGCCGACCCACCGCTGGCTTCCTCCTCTGCCGGCGCCCACGATTGGAGGAAAGTTACGATGAGGCGGATGTCCTGATCGGTCAGCGCGCCGCCGTGCGCGATCCCGAACGGCGGCATCCCGGCGGATGACCAGCCGTAGTCAATCACAGTGAAGAGGGCGTCGCTGCCATGGGTGGCCAGGAAGTCCTCGTCGTTCAACGGTCGTGTGAACTCGCCCGGCTGGTTTTCGATCTCGCCGCCCTCGCCGTTGTCGCCGTGACATTTGGCGCAGTAGTCCAGATAGCGTTTGTTACCCGCCTCGACGCGCGACGCGAGATCAGCCGCGACGCCCGTCTCGGCCACGGCTGGCTTCGGCGTTGTCGCCACGCCCTGGATGCTCAAGAAGACCAAGGCGATCACGATCAGCGTCATCACAGCCGAGCCGACCTTGCGATTGAGCGGATGGCGTTTCGGGTTGCGATCCAAAAAAGGCAGGCCGAACAGCCCGACGGCGATCGCCAGCCCCAGGCCGACAATCGCCACGCCTTCCAGCGAGCCGGGGAAGTACTTCAGCAATTGGAAGGCCCACATGAAGTACCATTCCGGCCGCGGGATATAGCTGGAGTCCATCGGATTGGCCGGCGGCTCATTCGGGACGCCCACCAACGTCGCCAGCAAAATCAGGAGGACAAAGAGGCCCAACGAGACAACGGCATCTTTGGCGATGGTCTCCGGAAAGAACAGCTCGCCGTTGGCCTTCTTTTCCTTGTAGCGTTCTTTATAGTGTTGTTTTTCTTGTTCGTTCACGGGAGTTCTCCATGAACTGGCTATTCGTCCCGCTCCGGCGGTGCGGTGATGCCGATGCGAATGATCAGATACATATGCACGCCGATCGTTGCCAGGACGATGAGCGGAACCCACCACACGTGCAGACCGTAGAACCGGACCAGGGTCACGGCGCCGATCCCCGAGCCGCCGCGGATGGCGTGTTCCAGGAAGCTGCCGATCACTGGGACTGCACCGAAGATGCTCGTACCGACCGAGGTCGCCCAATAGGACTTCTGGTTCCAGGGCAGCAGATAGCCGCTGAAGCCCATCACCATGACCACAAGCAACAACACACCGCCGGTCAGCCAGGTGATCTCGCGCGGGTACTTATACGCGCCGACAAAGAAGCTCTTAAGCATGTGCAGAAAGACCAGGACCACCAGCAGCGTTGCGCCCCAATGGTGCATGCCACGGATCAGCCAGCCGAACGTCACCTCGTTCATGATGTATTGGATGCTGTCATACGCGTGGTCGGGCGAAGGCACGTAGTAGATCGTCAGCAACATGCCGGTGAGGCCCTGGAGCATGCACAGGATCAGGCTGGCGCTGCCGAAGGTGTAGAACCAGTTCGTGTGCGGCACCATGCGCGCCAGGGTGGTCGTCCAAATGGTCGTCAGGCCGAGGCGCTCATCAAGCCAGCCGAAGAGCTGGCGGCCGCGGCCCGGTACGGGTGCAGGGGAATTTGCCACGCTACGCCTCCAGCAGAATCATAACCTGGCCGTTTTCGATCTTGGATTGGAATTGATCCAGCGGCCGCGGCGGCGGGCCCGACACCACCTCGCCGTTGACGCCAAACACGGCATCATGGCATGGACAAAGGTAGGCCCGGCGATCTGCGTTCCAGGTGACCCGGCAGCTCAAGTGAGGGCACACGTTGGAGAAAACCGTGATGTTCTGGCCGTCGGCCGTGAGCGCATAAGCGACGCCGGACTGGACCGACTGCACCCACCCGTCTTTGATCGCGCGTGAGTAGGGGAAACCGGTCGGAACGCCAGGGGTAAGGCTGCTCAGCGGACCGAGCGTGATCCACTTCTCCTTGTTCGCCTGTTTCACGCCAGGGGAAACCACAAATCCGATCGCCGGGATACCCACCAGGGCTGCCACCGCGCTTGCCACCACGCCGATGATGCCCGCCATGAAATTCCTGCGGCTCACTTCCTCAGGGTTTGAGGAACTCAGCTCAGTCATCCCGCGGCCTCCTTGACTTGAGTTGACGTACGGAAGTTGCCATCTGCGGTCAGTCGGGGAACACGGCACAGATTATAACCCGGCCTTCCCGGTTTCGTCAAACGCCCGGAACCAAAACCACCGCTTGCCAGGGAGGCAGGGTGAAATCGCGCCAGTTGTTTTTCACCAGGATGGGGCGCCCCGACAGCGCCTCACACCAGCGGCCATCGAACGGAAAGCCGAGGCCGATCCGATGTTCGCAGTTATCGAAGTTCAAGCCCACCACCGCCACATCGCCTGCTCCATCCCACCGCTTGTAGCGCAACACCTTCCAGCGGGCAAAGTCATCGCCATAGAATTCGACGAAGTCGGACCGCAGCGCGGGATGCTCCCGGCGCAGGCGCAATAACTGCCGGTAGAATTCAAATTGGCGTTGCCCTTGCGGCATGCTGAGCTTCGTCCAGTCCAGCGGCCAGAACGCGATGGTGCGCTCGCAGTCCTCGCCGAACTCCTGGCCGGCCAGCAGCATCGGGACGCCGGGCGCGGTCAGCAAGGCCACCGCGCCCAAACGGGCCTTCTGCATGGCAAGCTCCCAGCGGTTTGCAAAGCGTTGAGATCCAGAGGCCTCGTTCAACTGGATATGCGCGCCCCAGAACTGAATTTCGTGCTCGGGGCGCCGCTCGTCATGGCTCACCAGGTAGTTCACGACCTGATCGGCCCGCGAAAAGCCCTGCGTCCGATATCCGCCCAACGCAAAAGGCAGATTCTGGCGCTCCCACTGCCACTGCTGCGTCAGGCAATTCTCCAGGGTGTGGTGAAATGCGCCGTTCCAGACCGCATCAATCTCGGTTTCACGCACCATGCGCGCCGCCGTTTTGGCCGGATGCCCGCCGTTGATAGGCCAATACTCGCCGATCAGGTAGCAATCGGGCGCGGTCTCGCGCGCCGTACGCGCGATGGGCGCGATGCCGTAGTGCGGATCGAACCCCTCCCGGTACGGCTGCCAGGGATCCCATTCCACCCCACCCACCCAGTCGAACCGGAAGCCATCCACACGGTATTCCTCCAGCCAGAAGCGCACCACGTCGCGCATGTAAGCCAGGGTGTAGGGCGAAGCATGGTCCCAGTCCACGCCGCCCCAACTGTTGGCGTGGCCGTTCTCCGGATGGTGAAAGAAGGGGTTCTGATCGGGCAGCTGCTTGCCGTCCGGCGTGAACATCGGCGGGTACATGCGGTAGTACGGGTGATCGCCCCAGGCATGGTTGAAGACCATGTCAAGGATCACGGCGATGCCGCGTTGGTGCGCTGCATCCACCAACTGCTTGAACTCCTCCGGCCGGCCATAGATCCATTTCGGGGCCATGTAGAAGACAGGATTGTAGCCCCAGGAGCTGTCGCCGGGGAACTCGCTGATCGGCATCAACTCAACGGCATTGATGCCCAGCGTCTGGAGATGGTCCAACTTACGCTGGACGCCGGCGAAGGTGCCGTAATAATCCCGATGGTGGCGCTTCTCACCGGAGAAATCGCGCACGCCCAGCTCGTAGAGCACCAGATCGCGCAGGGCGGGGCGTCGCCAACCGCCATCGTGCCACACATAGGGCTCATCGTCGGCCAGATACGCCATCGGCCCGGCGTGATCCCAGCGGATTTCCCGCGCATAGGGGTCGGCCACGACGACCTGCTGGCCGGCTTGATCCATGGTCACGACAAACCGGTAGTGGGTCGGCCCACGCAGCGGCACAGTCACGCTGAACAGCACATCGTTTACCCGGTGCATGGGGGTGGCAAGCGGATCCCATTGGTTGAAATCGCCCACCAGGTGGACAGCCGGTTTTTCCGGCGCAGTCAGGAAGAAGGTGGTGGCGCCGTGGCGCTCAAAGTTGCGGATCGCGCCGCCACGGGGCAGGCTCGATTGGGCGCCCGCTGGCGCAGACGAAGGAAAAATCGGCTTAAGCGCTGCAGTAGGTCGCGGCAGCGTCGCCGCGATCGGCGTCGGTGCAATCAATGCTTTGCCTCGGGTGGAAGATGAATGTAAACGGGCTGGGACAAGCCCGACCGTATTCGATCATACCATAGGGAACCCAGGAGGCACAAACTGGCGCGATGGGGCTCAGGACCATGCCGCACCGGGGGGCAACCGGTCGGCGCGCTTCACCCGCTGAAGCAACAGACGTCCTCCCCGCGTGAGTGTTTGACAGCATCTCGTTGCAGCAGGTACAATCCGACAAGACCGGCCTCGTTCGAGGCAAACCCTAGCGGAGCACATCATTGAATTCACCCAACGCCAAATCGTCCAACCAAGATCCGATCCCCCTGCCTGCCCGCATACGCAATCAAGTACGTGAATTTTGGGAAGCCTTGCGCAACACACCGCAGGCCTATCGCCTGGTGTGGGCGGCCAGTCGCCGCGCCGCGCTGGGCGGCATGGGCCTGACGCTGATCGCCGCGGTCCTGCCGGCCGCCCAGGCGTGGGTCGGCAAGCTGATCATTGATGCGATCGTGAACGCGACCCGCCAGGGGATGGCGCCGGGGGCCGGGCTGCGTTACGTCGCGCCGTTCCTCGCCCTGGAGTTCGCGCTGCTGCTCATCAGTTCGATCACGGGCCAGGTCCGCAGCCTGACCGACCGCATCCTCCAGTCGCAACTGACCAACCACGTCAACAGCCTGATCATCCACCAGGCGATCCGCCTGGATCTGCGCTTCTTCGAGGATCCCGTTTTCTACGACATGTTGCAGAACGCGCGGCGCCAGGCGGATGTCAGCGCGCTCAATATCGTCAACTCGATGCTGCAAATGGTGCAGCAGGCCATCACCCTCGTGTCGCTGATCTTCCTGCTGGTGCGGTTCAGCCCCTGGCTGGCGGTGATCGTCTTCGTGTCCGCCATCCCGGCCTTTCTGTCTCAATCCCAGTACGCCGAACGGGCTTTTCGCGCGGTCAGCCGCCGTGCGCCCGAAGCCCGGCTGCTGAACTACCTGGAAACGCTGCTGACCGGCAACGACACCGTCAAAGAGATCAAGCTGTTCGGGCTGGGCCTGCCGCTGCTCAAGCGATACCAGGAGTTGTTCGTCCGCTTCTATTTGGAAGACCTTGCCATTGCCAGGCGGCGCACGATGGCCGGGCTGGGCTGGGGGATGCTCTCCAACCTGGCCTACTACGGCAGCTATGCGTGGATTGTCCTGCGCACGGTTGCCGGCCGCATCACCCTGGGCGATATGACGATGTTCTTGGGCATCTTCCGCCAGTCCCAAAACTCGATCCGCGCGCTGCTCGACGGCTTGAACCGCCTGTACGAAAGCAACCTGTACCTCGACAACCTGGTGGACTATCTGAAGCTGCAGCCGCTGCTGGCCGCGCCTGCCGGCGGGTTGCCTGCACCGGAGCCCGTCCGCCAGGGCATCGAGTTCCGCCACGTCTCGTTCTGCTACCCCGGTTCCGATGTCTTCGTGTTGCGCGATATCAACTTGCAAATCCGGCCCGGCGAGCGCATCGCGTTAGTCGGCCTGAACGGCGCGGGCAAAACCACGTTGATCAAACTGTTGACACGGCTGTACGACCCAACCGAGGGGCAAATCCTGCTCGACGGCGCGGATCTGCGCGAATACGATCTGACCAGCCTGCACCAACGTTTCGGCGTCATCTTCCAGGACTTCGTGCGCTACCAGTTCACCGTGCGAGAGAACATCGGGTTCGGGCAGGTGGATGCGCTGGACGACCTCGCCCGGATCATGGACGCGGCGGATCGCGGCGGCGCCGGCGCCATCATCGAGAAGATGCCCCAGGGCTACGACACCATGCTTGGACGGCGGTGGGAGAAGGGCCAGGAGCTGTCGGGCGGGCAGTGGCAGAAGATCGCGCTGGCGCGCGCGTTCATGCGCAAGGCCGAGGTCATGGTGTTGGATGAGCCGACCTCCGCGCTGGACGCGGAGGCCGAATACGAGGTGTTCCGGCGGTTCGGCGAGCTGATGGAGGGCCGGATCGCCGTGCTGATCTCGCACCGCTTCTCGACGGTGCGCATGGCGGACCGGATCGTGGTGTTGTCGGCCGGCAAGATCATCGAGCTGGGCAGCCACGCCGAGCTGATGCAGTTGGACGGCGCCTATGCGCGGCTGTTCAACCTGCAGGCGGAAGGATACCGCTAAACCAGCGGGCCACCGGCGCATGCGCCGGTGGCCCGATTCCAGCTTCCAGTTTCCAGCTTCCAGCCCTACAGCCGCGCGATCACCGCCGACGCGAACTCGGACGTCTTGACCTCGGTCGCGCCTTCCATCTGGCGGGCGAAGTCATAGGTGACGATCTTGTCGGCCACGGCCCGGGTGTACGCGGCCTCGACGGCCCGCGCGGCCTCGCCCCAGCCGATGTAATCCAGCATCATCACGCCGGAGAGAAGCAGGCTGCCGGGGTTGACCTTGTCCTGGTTGGCGTACTTCGGCGCGGTGCCGTGGGTCGCCTCGAACACGGCCATGGTGTCACCGATGTTGGCGCCGGGCGCGATGCCCACGCCGCCCACCTCGGCCGCCACCGCGTCGCTCAGGTAATCGCCGTTGAGGTTCGGGGTGGCGATCACGTCATACTCGGCCGGCCGCAGCAGCATCTGTTGGAACATGATGTCGGCGATGCGATCCTTCACCAGAAGCTTGCCCGCGGGCATCACACCGTTGAATTCGTCCCAGAGCTGCTGCTCGGTCACGATGAAATCGCCGAACTCCTGTTTCGCCACCTCGTAGCCCCACTGCATGAACGCGCCCTCGGTGAACTTCTGGATGTTGCCCTTATGGACAAAGGTCACGCTCTTGCGCTCATGCTCCAGCGCGTAGACGAACGCCTTGCGCACCAGCCGCTTGGTGCCGAACTCGCTGATCGGCTTGATGCCGATGCCGGAGTTGGCGAAGAACTTCGCACCCATCTCGTCCTTCAGGAACTTCTCGACCCTGGCCGCCTCGGGCGAGCCGGCCTTGTACTCCACGCCTGCGTAGACGTCCTCGGTGTTCTCGCGGAAGATCACCACGTCCACCTGGTCGGGCCGGCGGAGCGGGCTGGGGACACCGGGATACCACTTCACCGGCCGGATGCAGGCGTAGAGGTCGAGGTCCTTGCGCAGCGCGACGTTCAGGCTGCGGAACCCGCCCCCGACCGGGGTGGTTAGCGGGCCCTTGATGCCCACCTGGAACTCGCGGATGGCGTTCAGGCTTTCGGCCGGGAAGTAGTCGCCGCCGAACAGGCCCGCCGCCTTCTCCCCCGCGTAGATCTCCATCCATGAAATCTTGCGCTGCCCGCCGTACGCCTTCTGCACCGCGGCATCCCAGATGCGCTTGGACGCGGTCATGATGTCCGGCCCGATGCCATCCCCCTCGATCCAGAGCAGGATCGGGTGGTCCGGCACGCTCAGCTTGCCCTCGCGCACGGTGATGCGCTGGCCTTCGGATGGAACGACGATTTTGGTGTATGTCATGTTATGTCACTCCACTGAACGACAATAGACGATAGACCATTGACGAATGGACCATCGTCCATCGTCCATTGTCTAGCATCTAGCGTCAACCCTTCATCATCTGCCGCAGCACGGTCTGCAGGATCCCGCCGTTGCGGTAGTAGCCAACTTCCACCGGCGTATCAATGCGCGACTGGGCCTGGAACTCCTTGACGTCGCCCCCGGCATCGGTCGCCCGCACGGTATAGACCTGCTTCGGCGCCATCTCGCCCGCGAGACCCACAATGTCGAACGTCTCGAACCCCGTCAGCCCCAGGCTCTCGGCGGTCTGGCCCGGCAGGAAGACCAACGGCAGGATGCCCATCCCCACCAGGTTACTACGATGGATGCGCTCGAAGCTCTCGGCGATGACCGCCTTGACTCCAAGCAAGAACGGCCCCTTGGCCGCCCAGTCGCGGCTCGACCCGGTGCCGTACTCCTTCCCCGCCAGGATGATCGTCGGGACGCCGGCGGCCTGATATTGCATCGCTGCGTCGTAGATGGAAATGTGCTGCGTATTGTGTAGTGCGTATTCCGTGCCCTCTGACCCCTGACCCCTGACCCCTGACCTCTGATACACCGTAACCCCGCCTTCCACACCCGGCACTAATTTATTCCGGATGCGGATATTGGCGAAGGTGCCGCGCATCATCACTTCGTGGCTGCCGCGGCGCGTGCCGTACTGGTTGAAGTCAATCTCCGGCACGCCGTGCGCCAGCAGGTATTTGCCGGCCGGACTTTTGGCGCCGATGGATCCGGCGGGCGAGATGTGGTCGGTGGTGATGTTGTCGCCCAGGAACGCCAGCACCCGTGCGCCCACGATGTCGCCGCGCGGCGCGGGCTCGGCGGCCAGCTCGGCGAAGAAAGGCGGCTCCTGGATGTAGGTGCTCGCCGGGTCGAAGCGGTACGCGGCCTCGGCAGGCACGGCCACCGCGTTCCACATCGGGTTGCCGGTGAACACGTCGGCGTACTGCTGGCGGTACATCTCGGCGTTCAGGCTGGAGGCGATGGCCGCCTGGATCTCCTCCTGGCCCGGCCAGAGGTCGCGCAGGTAGACCGGCTGC
>CAZYGI010000045.1:0-28961 GCA_964647255.1 uncultured Anaerolineales bacterium
AGGGCGCGGTGGTCAACCTGTCGTCCGAGCGCGCCACGGTGGATTTCGATCCGGTGAAGCTGGGGCTGACCGATCTCATCGCGCGCGTCGAGCGCGTGGGATACGGCGTTGCCACCGGCGAGGCGGATCTGGTGATCAAGCGCCTGGCCGACGACAACGACGCTCGCCGTCTGGAGCACGCGCTGGCCAAGCTGGAAGGCGTGCTGGAAGCCCAGGTCGTTTTCACCACCGAGAAGGCGCGCGTGAAATACGTGCCCACCATCGTCAGCCAGGCCGAGATCCGGCGCGCGGTGGCGGCCGCCGGTTTCGATGCGCTGGAGTTGGGCGGCGATGCGGAGGATGCGGAAGCCGCCGCGCGGCAGCATGAGATCAACACCCAGCGCCGGCTCCTGCTCATCGGCCTGGCGTTCACCCTCCCGCTCTTCCTGCTCTCAATGGGCCGCGACTTTGGTTTGCTCCCCACGGCCTTTTACGCCCCGACGCAGGCCATGTCCGGGATGCGGGAAGCGCAGCCGTGGTTCAACTGGCTGCTGTTGGCGCTGGCGCTGCCGGTGCAGTTTTATGTCGGCTGGCAGTATTACGTTGGTGCGTTCAAGGCGCTGCGCAACCGCTCGGCGAACATGGATGTGCTGATCGCGCTGGGGTCGTCTACGGCTTTCTTCTACAGTCTGCCGATCACCTTCGGCTGGCTGCCCGGCCACGTTTACTTCGAGACTGCGGCCGTCATCATCACGCTGATCAAGCTGGGCAAATTCCTGGAGGCGCGCGCGAAGGGCCGCACCAGCGAGGCGATCAAAAAGCTGATGGGCCTGCGCGCCAAGACCGCGCGCGTGGTGCGCGACGGCGAGGAGCTGGAAGTGCCGACCGATGACGTCCGGGTGGGCGATCTCGTCCTGGTGCGGCCGGGCGAGAAGATCCCAGTGGACGGTGTAGTGGTCGAGGGGCGCTCGTCGGTGGACGAATCCATGCTCACCGGCGAGTCGCTGCCGGTCGAGAAAGCCCCCGGCACCCCGGTGATCGGCGCGACGCTCAACAAGCTGGGGCTGCTCAAGTTCGAGGCCACTAAGGTCGGCAGGGAGACCGCGCTGTCGCAGATCATCCGCCTGGTGGAAGAAGCGCAGGCTAGCAAGGCACCGATTCAGAAGCTGGCCGACCAGGTTTCCGCGGTGTTTGTGCCCGCGGTCATCGGCGCGGCGCTCCTCACCTTCCTGGGTTGGTATTTCTTCGGCCCGCCGCTGCCGGTCAACGCCGACATCAACACGTTCACGCGCGCGCTGGTTAACATGGTGGCGGTGCTGGTGATCGCCTGCCCGTGCGCGATGGGGCTGGCGACGCCGACTGCGGTCATGGTGGGCACGGGCAAGGCCGCAGAGCTGGGCATCCTGTTTCGCAGCTCCGAGGCGTTGGAGCGCGCGGGCAAGGTAAACGTCGTGGTGCTGGACAAGACCGGGACGATCACGGCCGGGCAGCCTGCGGTGACCGATATCGTCACCGACGGCGGGATGGCGGAGGACGAACTGCTTGTCGGCGCGGCGTCGGTGGAGCGGGGCAGCGAGCATCCGCTGGGCGAAGCGATCTGGGCGGAGGCGACGCGTCGCGGGCTGGCGCTGGCCGAGCCGCAGGGCTTCCGCGCCGAGGCCGGCCGCGGGGTCGAGGCCGAGATCACGGGCCGGCGCTTCGCGGTGGGCAACCGGCGCATGATGGACGAGCACGGCTACGCGCTGAACGGCCTGGAAGCGCAGGTCAAGCGCCTGGAAGATGAAGCCAAGACCGCCATGCTGGTGGCCGTGGACGGCGTCGTGCGTGGGGTGATCGCGGTCGCCGACACCGTCAAGGACGGCTCGCGCGAGGCGATTGCCGACCTGCGGCGCATGGGGCTGCGCGCGGTGATGCTCACCGGCGACAACCGCCGCACCGCCGAGGCGATTGCCCGCCAGGTGGGCGTGGATACGGTGCTCGCCGAGGTGTTGCCGGGCGAGAAAGCCGCGCAAGTGAAAACGCTGCAGGAGCCAGGGGTCAGGGGCCAGGGGTCAGGGGGCGTCGTCGCGATGGTCGGCGACGGGGTGAATGACGCGCCGGCGCTGGCGCAGGCGGACGTTGGCCTGGCGATCGGCACCGGCACGGATGTCGCGATGGCCGCCGCGCCGGTCACGCTCATCAGCGGCGACCTGCGCGGGGTGGCGCGCGCGATCACGCTGTCGCGCCGGACGCTGCGCACGATCAAGCAGAACCTGTTCTGGGCGTTTTTCTACAACGTCATCCTGATCCCGGCCGCCGCGCTGGGCTATTTGAACCCGATGCTGGCGGCCGGCGCAATGGCGTTCAGCAGTGTGTTCGTGGTCAGCAACAGCCTGCGGTTGCGCCGGGCGAGGATCGGATCATAAGGATTGGTTGCATGAATCAAATCATCGTCGCCTTTGTAACCGGGTTGACCACTGGCGGCTTGAGCTGTCTGGCAGTGCAGGGCGGGCTGCTCGCCGGCTCGCTGGCCCACCAGATCGAGCATGACCTGGTGGACGCGCCGGCCCAATCGGGGCGGGGCAAAGCAGCCGGCCGGCAGCGCCCAAACACCGCACTGCCGATTGCGCTGTTCCTGGTAGCCAAGATCGCCGCCTACACGTTGCTCGGCGCGGTGCTCGGCTGGGCCGGCTCGTTTCTGACCCTGTCGCCGGTCACGCGCGCGGTCCTGATGCTGGCGATCGGCGTCTTCATGGTGGGCAACGCGCTGCGCATGTTGAACGTCCACCCGATCTTCCGCTTCTTCGTCATCGAACCGCCGCGTTTCATCACCCGCGCCATCCGGCGCACGGCCAAACGCGAGACCGACTTCTTCACCCCGCTTTTTCTGGGCGCGCTGACGGTGCTGATCCCGTGCGGCGTGACGCAGGCGATGATGGCTGTGGCGCTTGGCACAGGCAGCCCGGCGACGGGCGCGGCGTTGATGCTTGCATTCACGCTCGGCACCAGCCCGGTCTTCTTCCTGGTCGCCTATCTCGCCACGCAGATCGGCGCGCGGCTGGAGCGGTACTTCATGCGCTTCGTGGCGGTCGTGGTGCTGATCCTGGGGTTGGTGACGGTGGAGAGCGGGCTGAATCTGCTCGGTTCGCCGGTGTCGTTCGCCGCGCTGACGCGGAGCCTGCGGCCGGCCGGCCAGGCGGTCGTCGTGCCGGCGGACGCCTCCGGCGCCCCCACGCCCGTTTTGCACGGGGGGGCGACTCCCGCGTTCCAGTCCACCGATGCATCGGCTATCGAGCTGCGTGTGGCGAACAACGGCTACATGCCCAACGTGCTGCGCGCGCCGGCGAACCGCGCAGTTTCGCTCAACCTGGTGACGAGCAAGACCTACTCGTGTGCGCGGGACTTCGTGATCCCGTCGCTGAACTACTATCAACTGCTGCCGGAAACCGGACGAGTGACGGTGGCGATCCCGCCCCAAAAGCCGGGCACCGTGATGCGGTTCACCTGCTCGATGGGCATGTACACCGGGCAGATCTTGTTCGAGGGTTGAGGGCAGAGCTATGATTAAGAAGACCTACCGCGTGAGCGACATGCACTGCGTCAACTGTGCGATGCGGATCGAGGGGATCGAGGATGACCTGCCGGGCGTCAAGAGCGTCGCCGCCAGCTACAAGAAGGGGCTGGTGACGGTCGAGTTCGATGAAACGCGGCTCACCGACGCCCAAATCATCGCCGCAGTGCAGAAAAAGGGGTACACGGCCGTGGAGATGGAACGCAGACACCCGCACCCACCTGCGGCCGCCGCAGGTGGGGTGTGACGCAGAGGGACGCAGATCAACGCTGATCTGCTTCTCATGCGTATTTTGCACAACTGGTCCCGCACTACTGAGCCCGCCGCCATTCCTCGTTTCCCTTTTCCTCCGCGCCGTGATAGAATCTTCATCGGACGGCTTTAGGGCGCGCACCGCGCCTTTCCTTTTTTTTCGGAGATCAGCATGACCAAATTGATTGTGGCGAGCGCGCAACAGCAGATGCGGCTCTTCGATTCCCCGGAGAACTATCGCAAGGAGCTGAACCGGTTCGTCCATATGGCGCGAGCCAAGGGCGCAGGCCTGATCGTTTTTCCCGCCCTGGCCGGCGTGATGGCGGCCAGCTACAAGGTCGAGGGCTTTCGGGTCAACCTGTTGAAGCAGGCGGATGAGCGCCACCGTGGCCGGGGATCATTGCTGGCGCGCACACGGAGCGCACTGGCCGGCGGCACGGCATCGCTGCTGGGCGCGAGCTTTCGGAAAGCATTCCTGAACCTGCTCTCCGCCGATGCCGCGGGGGTGATCGAGTCGTACGAGCGTGTTTTCGGCGATCTGGCCCGGACGTATGAAATGACCGTGGTGGCCGGCAGCGCCTTTCTGCCCGATGCGGGGGGCGTGATCCGCCATCGAGCCGTCGTGTTTGGCCCGGACGGCGCGGCCCTGGGGCGGCATGACAAACTGGCGCTCTCCCCGGAGGATGAAGGGATGGCGACCGCGGGCGACGCGTGGCACGTCGTGGCGACGCCGGTGGGCCGCGTCGGGATCCTGCTGGGAGAAGAGGCGCTCTATCCGGAGGCTGGCCGCGTGTTGGCCTACCAGGGCGCCGATCTGCTTGTGACGCTGGCGGCCACGGCCAGCGCCGGCCTGGCAGCCTATATCCGGCACGGGACCCTTGCGGCCGCGCAGGAGAATCGTTGTTTTGCGTTGACCAGTTTTCTGGTGGGGAAGAACCACCTGGGCGGCGAGGATGCGGCGCCGTTCCTGGGCAAGTCGGGCATTTATGCGCCGTTGGAGATGACGCCGCATTTCACCGGGATCTTGGCCGAAATGGGCACGTCGGACGCGGAGGGGCTGCTGACCGCGGAGCTGGATCGGGATGCGCTGGCCGAGACGTGGGAGCACGGGATCGAGCCGGTGCGTCGCCGGATGCCCGTTGATCTCTTTGCCCGGTATCTGCCGGCGCTTTACAGCAGCAACCGGACGCTGGCGGATGTCTGGCCCGGCGCTGAGCAAGCCGTGGCGTCTGCTCCGACCGCTCCACTGGCGGCTCTGCCTGCGCCGGAGCCCGCCTCAACAGGGCCTGTGGAGCCCACGCTCCCGCCCGTCGAAGAGGCGGCGCGCGTCGAGACCGCCTCCCAATCGGAGTAGATACGGGCGCCTCGGCGCTGCCCTTTAAAGTGGCTTGAACAGATCGGTCACCTGCCGCACCAGGGCCAGCACGGCCAGGCCGATCTTGACGAATTCCGGCGCGCCGGCCTCGTAGCGGTACTGCACGCCGGAGGTCAGCCGATCGGGGACTTTGTTTTCCTGTGCCTTTGCATAGGCCCAGGCGGCTGCGCCGCCGAGCGCCGCGCCGACGATGGCGCCAATGATGATTGCAGTGGTGCGGGAAGAGGATTTCACAGCTCACTCCTGGAACGGATAGATGCAACGGTGGTGCGGCGCCAGGCCCGGGCCTGGGCGGACGCTGCGCCCATCGCGATGAACGGTGCGGCAACTTTTTCGCTGCCGAGCTTGGTGTGTGACTCCACCGTGCGGAAGATTCGCTGCGCTTGCGGCCCCACTTCGCGTACCTTCCGGAGCGTCCAAGTCATGCCTCGGATACAGAAATAGAGGATCACCCCCGGTATCAAGGTCAGGAAGAACACCTCGATGACTAACAGGACGACCGAGAGATCACGCCAGTTCGCTAGAGCCATTCTCACCTCCGCTTATCGGAGACTCATTTTAGCAGAGGTGCCGGGCGGAGGCAAACAGCCGCGGGGGCGCCTCACCCCCCGGCCCTTTCGCTCCTGGCGGTTCGTCTCTCAACGCCAGGAGCGGGGGGGCGGGAGGATGAGGCATCTCGGCGTCGTGTTGGCGCTCGGGTTGACCTGCTTGCTTCTCGCCACCGCATCCCGGCCCTGGGTCGTGTTCGGGCCGCCGCAGCACGTCGTCTCCGTCAACCCGAAGCTGGGCGTGCACACCCGCCTGACCGATGAGGTGGAGCCGTGGAAGGTGCAGCGGACCTGGGAGATGGTGCGCGAGATGGGCGCCTCGTGGGCGACCGAGTATTTCTTGTGGGCCGCGCACGAGCCGGCGCGCGGGGTCTACGACTGGTCGCACGCCGACCTGGTGGTGGATCACGCGGTCAACCAGGGCGTCCGGGTCGTTGCCCGCCTGGGGTACGTTCCGGAGTGGGCGCGGCCGCCCAAAACCTCGCCGCTGCTCCTGGCGCCGGAGCATGACGCTGACTTTGCCCGTTTCGTCGCCGCGTTCGCCGAGCATTTCCGCGGCCGGGTCGGCTACATCATCGTCTGGAACGAGCCCAACCTGAGCCAGGAGTGGGGCTACCGTCAGCCTTCCCCGGCCGCGTACACGCAGATGCTGTGCCAGGTCTATGCTGCGGTGAAACAGGCCACGCCGGATGTGAAGATCCTGGCCGGCGCCCTGGCCCCGACGCTGGCGCCGGCGGGCAGTGACTGGGGCATGAACGATCTGGATTATCTCCAGGGGATGTACGATGCGGGCGCGGCGGGCTGCTTCGATCTTCTGGCGGTGCACAGCTACGGCTGGACCTTCGGCCCCGATGAGCCGGCCAGCCCCGATGCGGTCAACTTCAACCGCGTTGAGCTGCTGCGTGAGATCATGGTGCGTAACGGCGACGCTTACAAGCACGCCATGATCACGGAAGGTGGCTGGAACGATCATCCGCGCTGGACAAAGGCGGTGCGGCCGGCGCAGCGGGCCGCATACACGGTGCGGGCATACCAAAAGGCGCTGGAGTGGCCCTGGCTGGACGCGATGATGCTCTGGGCGTTCCGCTACCCCCGCCCGGCGAACACCTACCAGGACTACTACACCTTCGTGGATGCCGATTTTCAGCCGAAGCCGATCTATCTTGCCGTGCAGCAGTATGCGATGACACGGTGACGCGGCGCATGGTCAGGCAGCGGAGCACGCGCAGATGCATCCTTCGACTGGCGATGCGCCGCATCTGCGGGTAAGTGATCAGGCCAATTTCGGGTCAGGTGAACATGCCCAGTATCGCCTTTGCGCCTTTGCGCTTTTGCACCAGGTTTCGACGCCGGGCATCCGCGCCCGGCCCAGGGGTGCGGCTTTGGCTCGTCCTTGCTGTGGTCTTGCTCGCGGCGTTGGGACTCGCCGGCCGGGCGGTGCTGCGCGGGCGGGACGCGACCTGGGCGCACATCCAGGCGACCGGGGTGTGGCGGGTCGCAATGGATCCCAGCTTCCCGCCGTTCGAGAACCTGGATGCAGCGGGCGCGCCCGCGGGGTTCGATGTGGACCTGGTGAACGCCATCGCTGCGCGTTGGGGCGTCCGGGCGCAGATCGTCGGCGTGGGGTTCGACGAACTGCTGGATGCGGTCACGGCCCGCCGGGTGGACGCTGCGGTGTCGGCGCTGCCGGTCGTCGAGCACCGCACCCGCGAGGTGGCGTTTTCTGTTCCGTATTTCGATGCCGGCGAGCTGCTGATCGTCCCTGTGGAGAGCCCGATCCGATCGGCCGCCGATCTGGCCGGCCGGCGCGTCGCTGCGGAGTGGGGCAGCGCCGGGGATGCCCAGGCGCGGGCGCTGCAACGGGCCGCGGCCGGCGATCTCCAGCTCGTGCTGCGGGAATCGTCCGATGCGGCGCTCGAAGCGTTGCTTGCCGGTGAGGCCGACGCCGCGGTGTGCGATGCGGTCAGTCTTGCGCTCTTTGCGCCGGGTCGTGGTAAACTGGTGGCCGTGGGCGAACCGTTGGAGAGCGCGCCCTATGTGGCGGTGGTCCCGGTGGATGCGCCCAAGCTGCGCCAGGCGCTCGATGACGCCATCATCGCGCTGCGGGCCGACGGCACGCTGGCAACGATCGAAGCGCGATGGCTTGGCCGTTGAACAGGCGTGGCGGCTGAAATTTCGAGGCAAAGAACGAGACCCTGATCAATGATCCATTTCGACATCTTCACGTTGTTCCCCGGCATGTTCGGCGGCTTCCTGGCTGACAGCATCCTGAAGCGGGCGCAGGAGGCCGGCGTCCTGTCGGTCGTGCTTCACAACATCCGGGATTACGCCGAAGGCCGGCACCGTGTCACCGACGACACGCCTTATGGTGGCGGCGGCGGCATGGTGATGAAGCCGGAGCCGATCTTCCGTGCGGTCGAGACGGTCTTGGGCCACGAAGCCGGGTGGGGCTGGACGCCGGAGAATCCGACCGACCAGCCGCCGGTGGTCGGAGACGCCCTGCTGCCGCTCGATGTCCCGATCATCCTCCTTTCGCCACAGGGCCGCACCTTCACCCAGCAGGTTGCCGAGGAGTTTGCGGCGCACCGGCGGATCGCTTTGATTTGCGGCCGATATGAGGGTGTGGACGAGCGGGTGCGAGCCGGCCTGGTCACCGACGAGATTTCCATCGGCGACTTCGTCATCTCCGGCGGCGAGCTGGCCGCGGCGATTGTTGTAGATGCGGTCACCCGGCTCCAGCCGGGTGCGTTGGGCTGCGACATCGGCGCGTTTGAGGACTCCTTCGCCACCGGGCTGCTGGAATATCCGCAGTACACCCGGCCGGTCGCATTCCGGGGCGAGGGCGTCCCCGAAATCCTCTCTTCCGGGGATCATGCCCGGGTGGCGCGGTGGCGCCGCGAGCAGGCGCTCCGCCGCACCTGGGAGCGGCGTCCTGATCTGTTGCGTTCGGCGCCGCTCTCGGATCTCGATCGGGCCTACCTGGCGCGGTTGGCGGCTGAGGCAGATGCTGAGAATTGAGGAGGGGCACCCCTTGAATTTGGTCAGGACGCCCAAATGTGCTAAACTTGCACTTCGTGACATGTGCGGCTCCACAAATCCTGATTTGGATCGAGAACGCTGGACGCCGGTCGAAAGTTCTGCAAGTAAAGGGTGAATAGATCATGGCTAATCTCATTGCATCTCTCGATGCCGCGGCGGCCCGGACGGATATCCCCGAGCTGACCCCAGGCGACACCGTCAAGGTTCATACGCTGATCGTTGAAGGCGACAAGGAACGCGTCCAGGTTTTCCAGGGCATTGTGCTCCGCGTGCGCAGCGGCGGCGTCAACAAGAATTTCACCGTGCGCCGTGTGGCTTCGCATGGCATCGGTGTGGAACGCACGTTCCTCTTTGCCTCGCCCCGCGTGGACAAGGTCGAGGTGCTCCGGCACGCTAAAGTGCGCCGCGGCAACCTGTACTTCCTGCGCGGCCGCACGGGCAAGGCCGCACGCCTGAAGGAACGCATGGCGTAACGCCCAGCGAACCACATTCATACCTGGAGTTGACTTTGCCTCTGCTTCTGCGGCCATCCCGCGTGGGCAGAGGCTTTTGTCGTTTTGGCGCTGGCAGATGAAGAATCGAGCTGGTCTGACGCTGGAAGAATCGTTGTGGCAGGCCGGTTATGCGGCGGTCGCAGGCGTGGATGAGGCCGGCCGCGGCCCGTGGGCTGGCCCGGTAGTCGCCGCGGCTGTGATCCTGCCGGTGGATCGCGTGATCCTTGCGCTTCTGCTCGGCCGGGTAGACGATTCCAAGCGGCTGACGGCGCAGCAGCGCGAGCGCGCGTTCGACCTGGTCCGGCGCCACGCCGTGGCCGTAGGGGTGGGGTGCACCGGCGCCGCCGAGATTGATCGTCTCGGCATCGTCCTGGCCACACGCGCAGCGATGTCGGCGGCGTTGGCGGGGCTGGCGCCCAGCCCCGATTTCGTCTTGCTGGATTATGTGACCCTGCCGGCCCTGACGTTGCCGCAGCGCGGGGTGGCGCACGGCGACGCGCTCTCGCTCTCCATTGCCGCGGCCTCCGTCATCGCTAAGGTGACGCGCGATCGCTGGATGGCAGAGCAGGAGCTGGCCTATCCCGGCTACGGCTTTGCTCGACATAAGGGTTATGGCACCGCCGAACACACGGCCGCGCTGGCTCGGCTTGGCCCCTGCCCGCTGCACCGGCTGAGCTTTGCCCCGGTGGCCGCCGCGGTGAAGAAATCCGGGACTTTTTCTGTGGCGGTGTCTTAGCTTTTCGATTCGGGAAGGAGCGGTTGATGGACGGGCGACGGGCGTTGGGCCAGCAGGGCGAGGAATACGCCGCCGGCTACTTGGCCGGTCTGGGCTACGAGATCATCGTGCGCAACTGGCGCACGCGCACCGGCGAGCTGGACATCGTGGCGCGGGACGGCGAGTGGCTGGTCTTTGTCGAGGTGCGCACACGCCGGGCCGGCCGGGATCGCACCGCGCCCGCCCTGGGCGCCCCTGAAGAGTCGGTGACACCCCGCAAGCAGATGCAACTGCTTGCCCTGGCCGACGCGTATCTCTTTCAGATGCCATGGGATGGCCCGAAACGTATAGACGTGATCGCCCTGGAGCTACGCGGCGACGGTTCCGTGGCCCGGCTGAATCATCTGGCCGACGCGGTGGGAGGCGCAACGTGAGCGGGACGATGGACGATGGACCAGAGACGATAGATGACAGGCGCGGGGCGATGGGCACGGAGCGTGCACCGTCGTCCGTGGTGGTGATCGTTGGCCCCACTGCGGCCGGTAAGACCGCGCTGAGCGTCGCGCTGGCCGAGATGCTCGGCGGTGAGATCGTTTCGGCCGACTCGCGCCAGATCTACCGCGGCATGGACATCGGCACCGCAAAGGCCGCGCCCGACGAGCGCGGCCGCGTCCCGCATCACCTGTTGGACATCGTTAACCCGGATCAAATCCTGACCCTCGCAGAGTACCAGCGGATGGCATATGCGGCCATCGGCGAGATCGCCGGCCGCGGCCGGTTGCCGTTCCTGGTGGGCGGGACAGGCCAGTACATCCAGGCCGTGACCGAAGGCTGGCGGATTCCAGAGGTCGCGCCGCAGCCGGAGCTCCGGGCGCAGCTAGAGGCCCGGGCCGCCGCTGAGGGCGCAGCCGCGCTGCACGCGTGGTTGGCGCAGCTTGATCCGGTCGCGGCGGCGCGCATTGACCATCGCAACGTCCGCCGCGTGATCCGGGCGCTCGAAGTGTGCCTGGTGACCGGCCAGCCCATCTCCCAGCTGCAACAAAAGGACCCGCCGCCGTATCGCATCGTGCGCCTGGGCGTCACGCGGCCGCGGCCGGAGCTGTACGCACGGATTGACGCGCGCGTGGATCGGATGATGGACGCAGGCCTGGTCGCTGAAGTGCAGCAGTTGGCCGCTGCCGGTTACGATTGGGAGCTGCCGGCGATGACCGGCCTCGGTTACCGGCAGATCGGCCAATACCTGCGCGGCGAAGTGGGCCTCGACGAAGCCGTGGCGCTGATCAAACGGGGCACGCGGCGCTTCGTCCAACAGCAGCACACCTGGTTCCGCCCCGATGATCCGGCGATCCGCTGGGTGGATCCCGGGCTGACCACCCCTGGGGAAGTGGTGGAGCTTCTTGGCCGATTGTAAGGGGGCATTTCACCGCGTCCGCCGCTGTGATTTCGAGTGCCGCCGGCCGCCTGGAACGCGACGGCGCCGGCACTCGTCTACGGTACAAATTGGTCATGGAGGCGCCCGATGCCACACTCTCGCGTGTTCCGCCTTGTGCTTCTGGCGGGATTGGCCGCTTTGCTGGTCGGCTGTGTCGCCGGTTCGACGCCGGCGCCTGGCCCTACAGCCTCGCCCCTCCCGGTTTCGGCCTCCGCTACGCCTCAGCCCGCGCCGGCGCTGACACGGAGCGTTTCTCCGCCGGCCAACGCCATGCCCCCGGCGCGCGTGACTGAGGTGGCGCCGCAGGAGGCGATTCCGCTGCCCCCGGTCCCGGCCGGCCGCGCGGCTGCGGCAGATGAGACGCCGCCGTTCTTTCTCGGGGTGCCCGCGGGGGACGCGTACGCGCCGATGAGCCTGGCCGTGGACGCCGTCCGCGGCCGCGCCTACGTCTATCATGCCGAATCGGCCGAGCATCGCGCCGTGGTTTCTGTGGTGGACCTGAGCCGGGGCCAGGTCGTGCGCGTGATCCGGCTGGCCGGGACGCAGCCCAGCGGCTACGGCCGAGTTCTGCTCGCGCCGGACGGCGGCCAGGCCTATGCGATTGACCCCGCCGCCGCGGCCCTCACGCCCTTCGATCCGGAGACCGGCGTCCTGGCCCAGGCCATTCCCGAGATCAGCGATGCTGCGCTCAGCGCCGATGGCCGCACCCTCTATGCCCTGGGCGGGCAGGCCGTGCGCGCCTTCCCCCTGGCGGAATTGCGCGCGGGGAACGTCGCGCCGATCTGGCGCGTGGCCATGGCCGGCGCGGCCGAACTGGTAGTCAACGGCGACCGCGTGTTGGTGAGCATCGCTGCCTCAGAACCGCAGTTGCGCGTCCTTGATGCCGCGGGGGGCCGCGAGCTGGCGATGACTTCGCTTGCGGGCTATCCGCTGGGCGCGGCCGCTGGCCCGGAAGGCGGTTGGGCGGTGCGGGTCGGCGGCGACGCCACGCAAGTGGTGCGGTTCGATCGTGACCTCCGGCCCCTGGGCTCGGCCCCGGCGTCCTATGGATCGGGCCTTTACTACGACTCGGTGCACGCCCGCTACCTGCTGTCCGGGCCAACGCCGGGCCGGGACGGCGACTATGCGGTGCGGGCGTTGGCTGCCGGCGATCTTGCGGAGGCAACGGTTGTGCCGTGGCCGTCGTACAACGCGCCAGATGTCTTTGCCCCATACGGTGACCTGATCATCGGACTGAATCGCGGCGGACCCGGGCAGTTGACCGTGTTTGCGCCGGATTTGACCGTCCGTAACCGCATCACCACGGGGGTCAGGCTGACCGATCTGGCGCTGGATGAGGTCAACGACACCCTGTATGTTGCCGATGATCAGGGGCGAGTGCACCTGTTGGCGTTGCCAGTCGGTTATGAGCGCGCGACCTGGGCCGGCGCCGCACCGTTGGCGCTTGACGCGGCCCAGCGCCGGCTCTATGTCAATGCGGCGCAGGGCGTGCAGGCGCTCGATTCGGCCTCCGGGAAGGTGGTGGCCGTCTTCCCGCAGCGCGGGGTGCCCGCGCCCGCGCCGCACGCCGATCTTGTCTACATTGCCGACCGCGGGGTGACGCGCTATGATCGCAGCGGCCGCAAGCTGGGCGAACTGGCCGACACCTTCCCGCACCCCTCTGGTCTTTCGCCGAACCCGTATGTCTTTGCCGTTTTCGCTAACCCTGTCACCGGCAGCCTGCTGACGATCTTCAACAACGGTGTGCCGGGATCCAACAACGCCTCCTACCCGAACATCTTGCTGGAGAATGCCCCGGCGCTGCAGAATGTGCCGGCGCCGCACAGCTTTGTAGCCGACCTGATGTTCGACGCTGCGGCCGGCGATACGTTTGTCAGCTACAGCGCCGTCCGTGGGCAGGAGATGATCCAGCGTCTGGCTGCGGATGGCCGCGAGCTGGCCCGCGTGTTCGGCCGCACCGGCCTGCTTGGCCTGGATGCCCGGACGAGCGTGCTGTACGCGGTGCAGCCCGGCGTGATCTCCGGCCTCGATGCCAAAACCCTGACCCTGCTCGACGAATGGCAGGGACCAGCAGCCGCCGAACAGGTTGCCTTGAATTCCGCCCTGCGCCAGCTCTACGTGATTGACTCTGCCAGCCCGCGTGTGGCGGTCTTGCCGCTTGAGGGCCTGTCGCCGCTTGAGCACCGGCCGCAGCCGGCGGTGCTGCCCGGCGATATGGACGTGGAGAGCCTGGCGGTGGTCAGCGATGGGGCGGCCGGCCAGTGGTTTTTCGCCGCGATCAATGGAACGCCTTATCGCTCGCGTGATGCGGTGCGCTGGGAGAAGCTGCCGGTGGCGGCGGTTTCCGCTTGGGGATACCTTACCGCCGCGGCGGATGGCGCACTGTTCTACACAGCTCTGAGCGCCGCCGGTGCGGACGGCGTGTGGCGCAGCACCGACTTCGGAGAAACCTGGGCACTGCTTGCCGATGGCCTCAGCGATTTGCGGCCGGCCCAGGCGGCGTCGGCCCTGAGCGCCGACACCGCGTATTTCGTGGGGAAGACCGGCGGTGTTTCCGCCTGGCGCACGGCCGCAGACGGCGCCGGCGGCCGTTGGGAGCCGCGGCTGGCGGTGAAATCGGAAGCGGACACGGTGGGCCAGCTTGCACTGGCGCCCGATGGGACGCTGTTCCTGAGTCGAACGGATGCGCTCCGGCGCAGCCTTGACGGCGGGCAGCGCTGGGAGGACCTGCCGCCGTTGGGTGAGGGCGGCGAACTGATCGGCTTCTCGCCGCTGTTTACAGTCACGCACACACTGTACGGCGCCGTCGGCTACGGCGCTCACCCGGCTCGTTCGACCGATGCGGGCAAAACCTGGCAGCCGATGGCGCTGGGGCGCGAATTGGACCCCGGCCTGGGCGACCTGAAGGTGCTGGCCGGGAGCAGCGTGACCTATCTGTTCGCGCGCGGCTACGGCGATACGGCGTCCTTATTGATGCGTTCGACCGACCTGGGTGAAACCTGGGAGACCGCCGACGCGCCTGAGCTGGCGAAGACCACGGCGCTGGCCGTTGCACCGGATGGCCGGCTTTGGCTCGGTGCGCGCGGGAGGGTGAGCGCGTTGGCGCCGGAAGACATCCTGTGGTCCGGGCCGGGCCGTGGCGTCGGCGGAAACGTGCCCCTGCCGGCTGAACGGCCGGCCGCCACGCCGACACGCCCGCCCACGGTCAGAACGACCCCGCACCCGACGCCCACACCCTACGTGACGCCCTGCGCTTCCGGCCTCTTGTCCGACGAGGCAGAGATCGCACAGTATTCCCCGGAGTTGGGCTGTCCCGTCGGTGACGAGCGGGCAATCTCGATGGCGCGGCAGCGCTTCCAGCACGGCCAGATGCTTTGGCTCAGCGCCGACCCGGCCGGGAATTGGACCGGCCCTGCGATCTTGGTGCTGGCCGATGGCGGCGCGCTGCAATGGTACGCCGACACGTACCAGGAGGGCCGCGCCGAGCCGGTCCTGGCGACGCCGGCCGGAGTTCAGGCGCCGGTGCGCGGCTTCGGGCTGATCTGGCGCGAGCGCCTGGGCGGCCCAAGTGCGGCGATCGGCTGGGCGGTGGAGCCGGAGAGCGGTGTGGAGGGCCGGGCGCAGGCGTGGACCGGCGGTCGCGTGGTTCGCATCGGCGGGGAGCAGTACGTGCTGCTCAACTCAGGAGCCTGGCGCTAAACTAACACCTGTCAAATAGCGCTCGGAGTCGAGGTTTTGGCCGGTGGAAGTCCGCCTGAAAGCGCTACTCCAGCCTCATGTGGGAGGTATCGGCGCTGAAGTGAGACCGGTGTCTGGATCGGACGGCGAAGGCCGACATCGCAGCCGCAAGGCTCATTCGAAGCAACCCTGGCCGCCGCGCCCTGCAACCCCTTGGTTCCTTCTGCGTATTGTCCGGTGGGTGTGGTCAGCAGGCCACCCACGGAGCATGAGGAGGGTGCAATGACAGGTTTGCGTTTTGTTGCAGTGGCCCTGGTGGCCGTCCTATTGGCCGGCTGTGTGCCGGTGCCTTCGATTGAGCGTTTGACCGGGTCGGGTCGCACGGTGACCAAGACATACGGCCTGGAGGAGTTCAGCCAGGTCAACGTGAGCAGCGCGTTCCAGGTTGCGATCAGCCGGGCCGACACGTTCAGCGTCGAGGTCACGGTGGACGATAACCTGGCGGACAAGCTGGATGTCCGCAAGGCCGGCGACACGTTGATCATCGGCGTGAAGCCGCATGTCGGGTTCTTCGGCAACACCACCTTGAAAGCCAAAGTGAGCTTGCCGGTGCTGACCGGCGTGGAGCTGAGCGGTGCGACAAACGGCATGCTTGCCGGGTTCGATTCGGCCAGGCCGCTCGCCGTCACAGTTTCCGGCGCGAGCAAGCTGACGGGCGACATTCGCTCGGGTGACGCGAAGATGAATGTCTCGGGCGCCAGTACGGTGGAGCTGACCGGCGCGACGCAGGGCCTGGACGTGATCGTTTCGGGCGCCAGCACAGTCGCGTTGAAGCAGTTCACCTCGGCCGACACGAAAGTGTCTGCCAGCGGCGCCAGCCATGCGACGGTCGCGCCGGCCGGCAAGCTGACCGCGGAGGCCAGCGGCGCGTCATCGGTGCGCTATATCGGGGAGCCGGCCGGCGTCAAGGTGAACACGTCCGGCGCATCGTCGGTCGGGCCGCAATAGAAGATCAGCTGCGCACGCAGGCCAGGTGACGGGGGCGGGTGACGTGTCCATCCGCCCCCGTCGCGCGCCCCGGCAGGTTCAAGACGGCGCCTTTACGCTTATTCACAGTTGGCCATGGGCCGTTTCATCTTTCTTTCATCGAGTGAGCTTAGAATCAGCCGCGCACCGTGGGGTCCGCGCCGCGGGCTCGACGGATCCAGGATTTTGCTGAGAGAGGCCAAGATGAATTTTCGTAGAACCTATTGGGTGCTGGCGATTGCCCTGATTGTCGTGGTTGTCGTGAGCGGCCTGGTGTTCGACCGGCCGGAGCCGGTCAGTGCCGCGGTCGCCGCGGGAGCGTCAGGCCCAGCGCCGGCCGGCCCGAGTGGCGGCGGGGAGAGCGCGGCCGATCAATTTGCGCTGGGGTTCTCACCGGCGCCGTCTGCGCCGCTGGCGATCGGCACGGTCTCGAACGGTTGGGAGTTGGTGTTCACTGCACCGCCCTATTCTGCCACCAGTCCCTACTATTTCTACGGCATGACGTTTTCGAGCCGCTATACCGGCTTTGCCTACGGCGGCGATAATTGGGACGCCAAGCCGGGTTACGCTGGCCGGGTCTACCGCACCACCAACGGCGGCAACACCTGGACCAAGGTGCGGGAGTCGCCGGGATGGAAGATAGATATGACCTGCACCAATGAGGTCAACTGCTGGACCGGCGGCCGGGCCGGCCGGGTGGAACGCACCACCGACGCGGGCAACTCCTGGACGACCGCGAACACCTACACGTGGTCTGTGAATTCGCTTGGCACCCCCGAACCCACCCCCACACCCTTCAATGCCTGGATTCGCTCCGCAGGTTCCACCAGGGATGGGCAGTCCATCATCATGGGGGCGACCGACAATACGATCCTGACCTCCACCGACGGCCAGAATTTCTATAACTACTGGCCGCTGCTCCTGTATTGGGTTGCGACGTGGTCGGTCGAATGCCCGACGAGCACGGTCTGTTACGGTGGGCAGGTCGGCCCGTTCATGGTCAAGAGCACCAACGCCGGGAAAGACTGGTGGATGCCCGCGTACGTCTTTGATCGGAACCAGCCCTGGGCCTGTTTGGTCGATCAGTATCCGCCGACAGGGATCCAGAAACGTTATTATGATTTAGCCTTTGTGACCAAAGATTACGGCTGGGCCGTGGGAAGCTGCGGCGCGATCTATCGGACGACGAACGGCGCAGTGGCGCGTTGGGAACCGCAAGGCGCCGGGATCCCGGAACGCATTGAATTCCGCAAGGCCCAGGCGTTGGGCACCACCAAGGCGATCGCGGTCGGCGGCTGGCTGCCCGACCCAGCGGTCAGCGGCGACACCTCGCACGCCGTGGTATACCTCACACGCGATGGGAGCACCTGGCAGTCCGTCGAGGCGCCTGACACGACGGAGCTCATCGGTCTGGCGGCCTTCACCGATGCCACGTATGTGGCGGATGTGACGGGGCACATCTGGCGGCGTCCCGGCGCACTGATTGATTTCACGCCGACCCCTGTGGTCACGGCGACGCCGACGGCCACCGCCACCGAAACGCCCACCACCACCCCGACCGCCTCGGCCACGCCTTCGCCGACGCCGACGGAAACGCCGACTGCGACCGCGACTCCCACCGTCACCGCAACGCCGACGGCCGAAACCGGCGAGGTGCGCGTGCGGGCCTTCCTGGATGCCAACGGCGATACGGAGTACCAGGCCGGTGAGTCGTTGCTGGTCGGCGCGGAGTTCGCGCTGCAACGGGGCAGCCAGGCGGTGGCGCACGGCACGACCGATGCCGCGGGCCGGCTGGTCTTTCCGGCTTTAACCCCGGGCTCCTACACGTTGGTCGAGACGGCTCCGCCGGACGGCTACGTGTCGCAGCTCCCGATGGTGTCGTTCAGTGTATTGGCCGGCGAGACGCTCGACCTGGACGTGGCGCATCTACTTGCCACGCCGACGCCGACCGCCACATCCACCGCGACGGCGACCGCCACGCTGACCCCGACCCCCACGCCGATGCGCTCGTGGCTGCCCCTGATCTGGCGCTGAGCGCGGTTGCGGCGTGTGCGCGAAACCTGACGCAAGTCATGTCAGCACGCGGCGAATGCTGGTATAGTTGTCCATGCTGTCCAAGCTGAGGCAGCGGAACCGTCTCTTGAAGGAGTATGTCATGTACGTTATCACAGTTGATGTCGAGAAATGCCAGGCCTGCGGGGATTGCATCGAGGCCTGCCCGAATGAGTTGCTGGCCCTGGTCGAAGAAAACGGGAAACAGTACGCCATGTACAAAGGCGACCCTGATGAGTGCATCGGCTGCTATTCGTGCGAATCATCGTGTCCCGAAGGCTCACTCACGATCACTGAGCTGTAAGCTCGCGTTTGCGTAGAAAAGCAACTGGCCGCACCGGTCTTGTCGGTGCGGCCAGTTGCTTTTCTGTCGGCCGATCAGACGCCGATGCGGTTAAGAAACGCCAGCGTGATTTGTGCGGCCTCGGCGCGCTCCTGGTCAATGATGACGCAATGCTGCGAATTGGGCAGCCAGTGCAGTTCTTTTACCGCCGACCGCACCTCGCGGTAGATCGTCTCCGGCGCGCTGGGGTGGACGGTGGCATCGAGGCGTCCTTGTATGATCAAGATCGGCGGATGGACGCGGGGCAGCCGGCCGCGCACCGCCTGTTGGAGGCGCAGCAGCTCCCGCGCCCCTTTCAGTGGATAGACGGTGTACCCCTGCCAGAGCGGGTCATCCCCCATCTGCGGCTTGCGAAAGGCGGTCACGAAAGGCGCCAGCAGCCGGATGCCCGCGAGCTTCCCAGCGCTCATGTGTAGGCGCAGCGCGGGCGCGTAGGCCAGCACAGCCAGGGCTTCCGGGTGTTCGCTTGCCAGGTAGAGCGCCAGCAGCGCGCCGGTGGATTCTCCGCCCACGATGACGCGTTCGCAGCGCGCTGACAGCTTCCGGTACGATTCCTCCGCCGCGCGCACCCAGTCGCGCCAGGTGTAGCGATTCACGTCCTCCGGTTGGGTGCCGTGCCCTGGCAGCAGCGGCCCCGCCACCGTGTAGCCTTTTTCGTAGAGGATATGCGTCAGCGGCCGCACCTCGGCGGTGGTGGCGGTGAACCCGTGGATCAGCAGCACGCCGGTCGGGCCGCCCTCCCAGAAGAAAGGGTCGCCTTCGAGGTGTGGATTGTAGATCGTCGCTGTAGTCATGGCTCATCCGTCCTTGTTATACCTGCGAGCGTCAGCGCAAAATCGGCGCCGTAGGCCGTCGCCGGCGTCTGGTAGCCGGCCGGCGCGTCCCCGCCCAGGGCTCGCGCGGCAATCGCGACCGCCGCAACCGCTGTGAGCGTGTACGAATGCGGAGTTCGCATCCGGGCGGCCGCGCGCCGCCCGGCCTCGTCCGTCGCCTCGCCCCACAGCAGGCTGTAGCCCGCGGCTCGCGCGTCGTCGGATGGGCCGGCGGGCAGGCCCTGCGCCAGCCACATCAACGCGGCCTTTCCCGGCCTGGAGCCGAGCAGCCAACCGGTGTAGCGCGTGGATTTCATCACCCAGCGTTGGGCTGCGGACAAAGCCATGTATGTCTCGATGTTCGGGATGCCGGTGCTGCGGTAGGCGGTCGCCAGGTCGCCCCAGGGCAGGGTGGTGCACGCGATCGGGCCCTGGCCGAAGTCAACCAGGCGGGTCTTCCACGCGGCCGGCACCGGTGTCAGCGCGCCGTCCCGCCGCACCATGCCGGGCCGGTCGGCGGCGTCCACCGTGCTGATCATGGTGCCGCGCGATGAGCCGCCGACTGCCTGGAAGGCTAACGTCAGTCGGGTGGCAGTGGGCAGCCGCCGTTTGAGGTGCGCGGCCAGGCAATCGGATGGCACCACGTCGAACCCGACCGAGGGCAGGAGCATCACGCCCGCCGCCCTCGCCTCGGCGCCGCGCGCGGCCAGCGCCTCGTGCTCCATCAGCTCGCCGGAGATGTCGAGGTAGTGCCGGCCCGTGCGGAGGCAGGCGTCGGCCATCGGTGGGTAAGTGATCGAGTAGGGCCCGGCGCAGTGCAACACCAGCGAGACCTCGCGGAGCGCAGCATCGAGCGCGGCCACATCGGCCAGGCGAAAGGCGCGCCATTCCAGTCCCAACTCGTCCGCCAGCGCCTTGATCCCGGCCGGGTTGCGCCCGGCCAGGATCGGCCGCAGCCCGCGTTGGACCGCAGCGCGCGCAATCAGGTTGCCCGTGTACCCGGTCGCACCGTAAAGCAAGAAGGTTGATGACATAATCCCTTCTTTTTTCATTGCTTCGCCAGCCGGGCGTGCTTCTCGGCGTGCAGCGCCAGCACGTCGTCCTGCATCTGCGCCAGGCGCTGCCCGCGCAGCGGGAACCGCGTCAGGATGAGGGCGCCCAGCAACAGCGCAACGCCGGGGATCAGCCCGGACAGAAGGCGGATGCCGGTCACGGCGCTGCCCGGCTGGCTCAGGAAGATCTGCCCGCCGTTGGCATCGCGCGTCACGAAGTGGGTGGCTTCCAGGATGAAGGGCACGAGCGCCAGCGCCACCGACTGCGCGGGCTTGGTGATCAGCGCGTTCACGCCGAAGAAAGCTCCCTCGCGGCGGACGCCGGAGCGCAGTTCATCTTCGTCGGCTACCTGGGCAAAGAGCACGTTCGTCAGCGTCTGTGGGCCGGACAGGCCAAAGCCCGCGATTGCCAGGCAGACCAGGACGAGCGGCTTTGGCACGAATGCCAGCAGCACCAGCCCGACGCCGGCGATCACCAACAGGCACTGCTGCGCGCCCACCACGCCCAGCCGCGCCCGCAGCGGCTGGGTCAACGGCACGCCGATGACCAGCGGAATGAAGAGCGCGGCCAGCAAGATCATCGAGCTCATCTGCATCACATAATCCGCCAGGTAAAATAGCACGCTCATGACCAGGGAGCCGACCAGGATAGACATAAAATTGGCGACAGCCAGGACAAGAAAAGAGCGGCTGGTGAAGGTGAAGCGGATGGCCTGGCCCAACGGCAGCGGTTGATCCCCCAAATGAAACTCAGGGCGCTCCTTCACCTTCAGCGTGGTGAGGACGACCAGGATCGCGCTGACCAGGCCAACAACGATCATCGAGACCTGGAGGGGCAGGAACGAAAGGTCGGCGCCTGCCTTGGGGCGGAAGAGATCGGGGATCACGAACCCAAGCAGGGTGCCCAGCAGGCCCAGCAGCGATGCGGAAATCTGCAGGCCGGTCCGGTCGGCGTCCGATTCGGTCACTTCGGGCAGCAGCGCTGAGTAGACCAGCCCAATCATGGTATAGCACGTGTCGTAGAGGAGCATCGTGCCGAGCATCCAGGCAAAGAGGATCGGTTGGCCTGCGCCGCGCGGGGCGAGCCAGACCAGGGCGAAGGTCAGGGCCAGGAAGGGGGCGGTGTAGCGCATGAACGGGATGCGCCGGCCGCGTTTCGAGCGCGTGTTGTCGGTCAGGTAGCCGAACAGCGGATCATTCAGCGCATTCCAGATCGCGTAAATCAGTGAGGCCAGGCCGATCCAGCGGGCGGTCAACCCCAGGTAATCCTGATAGAAGATCGGCAACAGCGCGGCAAAGGTGCCCGAGATCAGCGACGTGCCGAGGGCTGCCAGGCCCCAAATGAACTTGAAGCCAGGGCTGAGTCGCTGGAGCGGATTGGCGGCGGTGGGCATGGAACATCCCCTTTCTCGAAAGCGATCATCTTCCCAAGAGCCGGTTCAGCCGGCGGAGCATCATATAGCTGCGCCAGTAGAGCACATCCCGGCGATGTTGCGCCTGGATCTCGGCCACGGTGAGCGGGCGGAAGTGCGCCTCCATCCGCTCCGCCAGGAAGAACCAGTTGGTCGTGTCGGTCAGCCATGAGACCAGATTTTCGCGTCCCTCCGTGTACAGGTTGGCGAGCAGATCCACGACCGTGCGCCGAAAATCATAGTATCGCGAGATGAGGTCATTCACGGCCGAGCGGCGCACGAAGAACGGCATGATGGCCGGCATGCCTCGCAGGAGCGGCATCGTGTCGAATTGCTCCTGTCCGTTCCGGCGCAGCATCGGCGTCGAAGTATCCAGGTACGCCAGCCGTATCCGCTGCGGCAGGATGGGATCTTCAGGATCAAACCCCAGAATGGCCCAGTTGGACAGCCGCGCGTCGAATCCGAGTTCCAGCGTGCGCTGGTGTTGGGTGTTGAAATCAAAAACCTTAGCGGTTTCCTGCAACACCGTCAGCAGGAGGCGATCCACCTCGGGCGGTGAGAGGTGGAACATCGCCGCGTGGCAGGCCGTGTCTTCGAGCGCCCGTTCCTGGACGATATAGACGATCACGCGGCCGGGCACAGCATCGGTGAGCCGCACGGTAGTGGTGGGCATCAGCTTCAACCCGGCGCGCTCGCCCAGCGTGCGGGTATACCGCCGGTGCAGCGACTCGTAGTGGTCGGCCTCTTCCGGGGTCTTGAAGATGGACAGCCGTTTGATTGCGAGATTCGCCATTGCGCCCTGGGTGACGGCGAGCACGGTGCTGATGCGGCCCTGTCCCAAGAGGCGCGCCGGAATCTCGCTGCGTTCGGGGTGGCGCGGGTCATACCCGGCCTCGAAACGCCTCAGCATCTCGCAGTCAACGTGTAAATCGGCCACGACGCACACCTTCTTTGGCATGGGAGTTGCTGAAAGAGTTCGGGCTTGCAGTCGCAAGGATTATAGCATGAAGGAGGCTCACGAGTATAATGGCGTGTGTGCTCCGGTGGCTGATAGCGATCACTCCAGGATCAGAAAGGGGTTAGTTCATGGCAAGCGTGACCAAAGCAGGTGTTATCGGGTGCGGCAACATCAGCGGTATTTACCTGGCGAACTGTCAAAAGCTCCCCGGGCTGCAATTGATCGCCTGCGCCAATCGAGACATGGAGCGCGCGCGGGCGCAGGCCGCGGTGCACGGCATCCGCGCCGCTACGATAGACGCGCTGCTGGCCGATCCGGCGATTGAGTTGGTCATTAACCTGACCGTCCCGGCTGTGCATGCCGAAATCAACCGGGCGGCGTTGACCGCGGGGAAGCACGTCTACACCGAGAAGCCGCTTGCCACCCGGCGGGAGGAGGGCGCGGCGACCCTGGCGCTGGCGCGCGAGCGCGGCTTACGCGTCGGCAGCGCGCCGGATACGTTCCTCGGCAGCGGCCTGCAAACCTGCCGGAAGCTGATAGACGCCGGCGCCATCGGTGAGCCGGTCGCAGCGGTGGCGTTTATGGCCGGGCACGGCCCGGAGGCCTGGCATCCTGACCCGGAGTTCTTCTACAAGTCAGGCGCAGGACCGATGTTCGACGTTGGCCCATACTACCTGACCGCGCTGGTGAGCCTGCTCGGCCCGATTGTGCGCGTGACCGGCTCGACGCGCATCTCCTTTCCTGAGCGGGTCGTCGGCAGCGGGGCGAAGCGCGGGCAGAAGATCGTCGTGGAAACGCCCACGCACATCACGGGCGTGCTGGACTTTGCAAGCGGCGTCATCGCAACGGTGATCACCAGCTTCGACATTTGGGCCGCCAACCTCCCGCGCATCGAGATTTACGGCTCAGAAGGATCGCTCAGCGTGCCCGACCCGAACACGTTTGGCGGGCCGGTGCGCCTCCGGCTGGCGGGCGATAAGGAGTGGCGCGAGGCGCCGTTGACGCACGGCTACGCGGAGAACAGCCGCGGCCTGGGCGCCGCAGACATGGCCGCCGCGATCCGTGAGGGCCGGCCGCACCGCGCCAGCGGCGAGCTGGCGTTCCACGTGCTCGACGTTATGGCCGCGTTCGAGGAGGCCGGGACCTCGGGGCGCCATGTGACCATCACCAGCGGCGTGCCGCGGCCCGCGCCGCTTGCCTGAGATCTGCTTGCGACCGGCCCATTCTTGACAGCAAATCCAAATCGCATATACTTACCGACCGGTCGGTCAGTCAATCTCAGGAGGTCGGAAATGCAAATCACAGAAGATCGAACGCGCAATCGGATCCTGTTGGTGTTGTTCCTCGGCGTGCTGATGGGCGCGCTGGACATTGCCATCGTCGCGCCCGCGCTGCCGGCGCTTCAGACGTACTTCGGGGTGGGCGACCGCATGTTGGCCTGGACGTTCACCATTTACGTGCTGTTCAATCTGATCGGCACGCCGCTGATGGCGAAGCTGTCCGACATCTCCGGCCGGCGCTTGATCTACGTGCTGGATGTAACGCTTTTCGCGGTCGGGTCGTTGATCGTGTCCGTTTCGCCTAACTTCACGGTGCTGCTGCTGGGTCGCGCGCTGCAAGGGCTGGGCGCAGGCGGCATCTTCCCGGTGGCGAGCGCGGTGATCGGCGACACGTTCCCGCCGGAGAAGCGCGGCAGCGCGTTGGGCCTGATCGGCGCGGTGTTCGGGCTGGCCTTTATCCTCGGGCCGATCATCGGCGGCATCCTGCTGGCCGTGGCCGGCTGGCGGTCGCTCTTCCTGGTTAACCTGCCGCTGGCGGCGATCGTCATCGTGATGAGCCTGATCCTGCTCCCGGCGACCCGGCCCGCCGAGCGCCGGCCGTTCGATTGGGCCGGGATGCTGGCCTTGGGTGCCCTGCTGGCGGCGTTGGCCTTCGGCATCAACCAGATTGATACGGCGCACTTCGGGGCCAGCCTGGCGAAGCCCGGCGTCTGGGCGCCGCTGCTGGTCACGTTGATCCTGATCCCCGTTTTCGTTTCGGTCGAACGCCGCGCCGCCGATCCCGTGCTGCGGCTGACGATCCTGGGCACCCGCCAGGCCGGGCTGGCCGCGGCTTTGTCGGCCGGCGCGGGCCTGGGCGAGTCGGGGATGGTGTTCATGCCGCAGTTGGCCGTGGCTGCGCTGGCGCTGGGCAAGGCGCAGGCCAGCTACATGCTGATGCCGGTGGTGCTGGCGATGACGGTCGGCTCGCCGACCGCGGGCCGGCTGCTGGATCGGTTCGGCTCGAAGGTCGTAGTGCTGGTCGGCGCGGCACTCCTGGCGCTGGGCATGTTCATGTTGGGCTTTTTCAGCGGCAGCATGGCGCTCTTTATCGTCGCCGGCCTGGTGATTGGGCTGGGCCTGTCGGCCCTGCTTGGTGCGCCGGTGCGGTACATTATGCTGCACGAGGCGCCGGCGGCCGACCGCGCCGCTGCCCAGGGCGTGATTACGCTGTTCACCAGCATCGGCCAACTGCTCAGCAGCGCGCTGGTGGGGGCGATCGCAGCCTCGCGCGGCGGCGGGGTGGCCGGCTACAGCACGGCGTTCGTGGGTGTCGGCATCGTGGGCCTGGTGCTGACGATGCTGACCTTGGGTCTGAAAGGCCGTGCGGCGGAGCTGGCGACGTCACAGCAGAGCGCCCACTGAGCGGATGATTGCGCGGCCTGGCGCTTGCCCGGTTCATGCCGGCCTGGGCAAGCGCCGGCCGCGATCGGCGGGAGGCCCCCATGGTGGAGGACGAGCGGAACACCGGTGAACCGGGCGACGCATATGACCGGATCCTGGCGCACGCCACCCGGTTGTTTGTGGCAAGCGGCTATCCGGCCATCTCGATGCGCGAGATTGCCGAAGCCGCCGGCATCTCAAAGCCAGGGCTATACTACCATTTCCGAGACAAAGAGGCCCTGTTCCTGGCGCTTTCGTACGCCAATCTGGACCAGGTCGAGCTCGTCGTCGAAGCAGCGGGGCAGGCCGGCCGCACCTGTCGCGAGCGGATCACCGGCATGATGCGCGCGCTCCTGGCGCTCTCCCCGCATCAGCGGGCTATCATCCGGCTGGCCAGCCAGGAGATGGTGCACGTCAGCCCGGCCGCGCGCACAGATTTCGAGCAGGTTTACCGGCAGAAGTTTCTGGGCCGGGTCGAGACGCTGTTGGCTGACGGGATCGCGGCCGGGGAGTTGCGGCCCGTGGACACCCGCTTCGCAACGTGGCTGCTGCTCGGTATGGCCTATCCGTTCTTCGATGCGAACCACCAGCCGGCTGGCGATCCGAGCGAGGCGGCGGACTTGATGGTGGCGGTGTTCTTCGATGGTTTGGCCGCGCGGTTATAGGGTTTGCTCGAACGCGGCGATCTCAGCCTGCGACGCCAGTACACCGATCTCCAGGCGATAGCTGCGTGACTCACCGGGCTCTAGAAATCTCAGCCGGCTCGCCGCGCGTTCCGCAGCGCGGCCGGTGGTCCAATTGGTGGCGGGTTCCAGGCCGGAGACGTACAGCCCCTGGCCCATCATTTTCCACTGCACCAGCCAGGGCAGCTCCGCGGCGCGCCAGCGCAGATAGACGCCCAGCCCGCGGCCGCCCCCAAACGTGCGGTTGACCAGCGCGGCCCGCGCATCCCCCGCTTGATCCAGTTTCGGCACATGATAGAAGACCTGCTCGGCGTAGCTCGTCGTCGGCGGATCGAAACGCCGGTGCTGCGGCAGGCCCTCGGCGCACGCTGCATCGCGCGGATGCACCTCGGCGTCCGCGATCAACAGCTCGGAGCCGGGGCTGAGCACGGGGAAACCCAGGTTGCAGTGGTAGAGCAGCATGTGCGGGACGGTCTCATACCCCTCGTTCGTGACCGTGTCGTCCACGGTCAGGTATGAGCCGCCTGCCCAGGCGGAGAGGCGCCGGCGCAGTGTCAGGTTCTCGCCGAACACGGCCGCCTGGCGCACCTGGCCGCTGACCCACAACTCGAACTCGTCGCCGTGCCAGTCACCGCCGTAGGCCAGGTGGGTCGCGGGCAGGTAGGAGGCCCGGCCGTGCAGCCCCAGCGTCTTGCCCTCATCCTCGCACGGCGAGCCGTAGTCGGTCAGGCCGCACGTCGTCATCAGCCCGCCGCCGAAGCCGCGCAGCCAGCCCAGCCCTTCCGGTTCGTAGAAGGCCGGATGGGCATGGGCCGCCGATGAACGCCAGGCCAGCGGCGCACCGTTGAAACTGGCCGGCCCCAGGTCGAGCCCGCGATCAGCCAACACGGTGAACTCGAAGCCGCTGCCGGTGCGCACGTCCGCGGTGCGGATGCCGCGCTCGAAGCCGTCCGCCAGCTCGCCCAGGCGCACCCCCGCGAACTGGCTCATGTCGCCGCCGAGCTGTGCCAACTCGGCGCGGGTGAAGGCGTGTCCGAAGAGTGTCGGCATGGGCGGATACCTCAGAGTCCGGAGGGCTTGTGCCTGGCACTTACAGATTCGGGCGCTGCGGGGCAAGTGCCAGGCACGCTTTGGCAAAATCCAACTCGACGTGGGCTTTAGGCGTGGTGGTAAACGTCCCACCCCATATACTTGCCCAACGCCTCATGCACCGCGCCGGCCGTCTGCGACAGGTTGATTGCGGTGTGGTGCTCGAAGCCGTTGTCGCAGATATGCGCCAGCAGCTTCTGCAGGTTGGGAATGCGGGCGACGCCGAAGCCGCCGAAGGTGTTCAGCGGGTCGTTGGTCAGCTCGCCTTCGCCCAGGTAGGCGCGGATCTTGCCGGTGTAGTCGTCGGTTGAGATGCGGCAGTAGGTGAAGGGATCGGCCTTCACGCGGCCCACCACTGTGCCGAACGTGTTTTCCTTGCCCACCGTGCCGGCGATGATCTCCTGATAGTCCATCACCATGATGTCCTCGGGCGCGATGGACTGCGGCACGAAGACGTCCTTCGGCAGGTTGGAGCAATGGAAGACCACGCACTTGTCGGGATCCTCGCCGTAGTTGTTGTTCCAATCCACCAGCGCCGACGGTTTGCCGGAAGCCAGTGTCATCGCATACATGCCGATGACCCCGGCGATGTCGGTTTCGCAGGCCGACGGCATCAGCTCGTTGCTCATCATGCTCATGACGGTGCAGGGCACGACGCCGTAGAACTCCTCCATTGCGGTCCAGCATTGTAGGGCGCTGGCTGCGAGATTGTTGTCCTTCATCCAGGTGTCAATCACCACACCTAGCTTCGCCATCTTCTCCAGGGCTTCGGCCGGGGTGTCGCGGGTGGGCACGTACGTCTTAATCTGCTCCAGCTTGGCGACGACCTGGGGATCCTTTGCGGACAGACGACCGATGCGGCCGAAGATCTCGGACAGATCCACCGTCTCGACCGAGATGCCGGCGCGTTCGAACAGCTTCTCGCTGAAGCGCACGGTGATGAAGTTCGCCGGCCGGGCGCCGATGAGCCCCACGCGCGCCCCCCGCAGCCCGCGCACGACGCGGCACGTTGCGGCGAAGCGCCGCAGGTCGGCCCGGAAGCTGTCGCTGGTCGGGCTGACGGTGTGCAGCGCCGTCAGCGAGTAGCTGATGCCGTACTGGCGCAGGTTGTTGCAGGCCGACATCTTGCCGCAGAAGGAGTCGCGGCGGTCAGCCACGGTCATCTTTCCGGCTTCGTCCGGGAAGGCTTGCACCAGTACCGGCACGTTCAAGCCTGACCAGCGGATGCTGTTCGCGATGGCGCGTTCGTCGCCGAAGTTCGGCAGGGTGACGAGGATGCCGTCAATCTCCTCGCGGTGCGCCTTGAAGAGATCGGCGCATTTCTGCGCGTCGGTCACGCTTTCCACGCTGCCGTACGGGGTGTCGTCCGGGCCGAGAGCGATGGCACGGATGCCCTCCGCCGCCAACACATCCAGGACCGTCTGGCGTCCGGCGATGCAGAGATGCCCCGGAAAGAAGCCGCGGTTCCCCACGATTACGCCGAGTGTTACAGGTTTCATGAGTTTCCCTCCGATAGGTTGATTTGTAGATGGTAGACGATGGATGATCGCCGATCGTCAATGGTCCATCGTCCGTTACCCCAGCCTCTTGCGCAGGACTGCCTGCAGCGAGACGGAGACGACGATGATCAAGCCATAGATAAACTGCGTCCAATAGGCGAGCCACCCCGACGCCACGATGCCGGGGTTGATCAGCGCGATGATGAGGGACGCGATAAAGGTCCCGAAGATCGTGCCGGTGCCGCCGAAAGCCGAGGTGCCGCCCAGGAAA
>CAZYGI010000045.1:28971-32967 GCA_964647255.1 uncultured Anaerolineales bacterium
CGTGGGCCAGAAAAAGAGGACTTCCTCGCTGACGATGAAGCCGGCGAAGGCTGCCACCAGGCCGACGAGCATGAAGGTGATAATCTTGGTGCGGTCGACGTTGACGCCCATCAGCCGTGCGCTGTCTATGTTATCGCCGATCAAATAGACGTGCGCACCGAACTGGTGCCGGTTCAGGAAGAACCACATGATGACGGCGACGATGATGGTCCAGACGAACTGCGCGGGGATGACGCCGCCGAGGCGGCCGACCAACAACGGGTAGAGAAACGTATCCTTGACGGGCGTCATGCCCATCCCCTTGCCGTTCGTCACCAACATGACGACGCCCCGCCACAAAAACTGGGTTCCGATCGTTGCGACCAGCGATGGGATGCCGAGCTTGACGACAATGAGGCCGTTCAAGAGGCCCGCAAACAGCCCGGCCACCAGGCAGGCAACGAAGCCCAGGTAGACATTTTGCGTCGCCACAAAAACGACGTCGAAGGCCGCCATCCCCCACGCCATGACGGAACCGAACGACAAATCAATCTCCTTGGCGATAACGACCAGCGTCAGTGGGATCGCCATCAAGGCAAAGAAGGGGGTGGTGGACATCAGCGAGTTATAGATGTCGTACGAAAGGAATGTGATGGGCGAGCGCCAGATGAAAAACGCCAACAGCGCCAGCAGCACTAACACGATCGCGATTTGGAGGGCGTACTTGCGCAGCAGCCTGAGAAATCCGCCTGTGCGCGCGGTGGGGGAGATCAGGCCCGGTTTAGCGTCGGTGCTCATTTCACTTGCCTCCATTGTCTTCAAGTGTGCCGGTCCGGGCGAGATGCTTGAGGCGTTCGATCAGGTCATCGAGCGAGATGTCCTGCTTGCGGTATTGACCAGCAATGGTGCCCCGGTCAACGATCACCAGGCGATCCACCACCGGGTAAACGTGCAGGATGTTGTGGTCAATGAAGAGCGCCGACTTGCCCGCGGTTTTGATGCCGGTGACGAAGTCGAGACACTTTTGGGTTTCGGTCAGCGATAGCCCCATGGTGGGCTCATCGAGGAGGATCAGCTCCGCCTGGAAGTGGAGCGCGCGGGTGATCGCGACCCCCTGGCGCTCACCGCCGGAGAAGGTGGCGACCGTGGACTCCGGCGTGACTGCCGCCGAAGTAAAGTGCATTTCCGTGCGCATCAGGTTCTCGGTGGCGCGGCGCATCTCGTCTACCTTCAGCACTCCCCAGGCGTTGCAGAGCTCGCGCCCCATGAAAATGTTGCGCCACAGCGACTGCTGGTCAGCCAGGGCGCGTTCCTGATAGACGACCTCGATGCCCAGCGCGCGCGCTTTGTTGACGGTCAGCTTGGAGATGCGCTGGCCCTTCCAGTAGATCTCCCCGCCGGGGTCGGGATGGTGATAGCCGGTGATGAGCTTGACGAGGGTGGACTTGCCTGCGCCGTTATCCCCCAGCAGGCCGACGATCTCGTTCGTGCCGACCTCGAAATTCACGTCACGCAGCGCGGCCACCTCACCGAATGTTTTGGATACGTTCTTCATTTGGAGCAGGTAGTCCATACGGCAACTCCTGTCAAGGGGGCAGGGGGGGCAGGCGGCAGGGGGCAGGCGGCAGACTGTCTCCTGCCGCCTGATTCCTGACTGCTGCTCCCTGTCCCCTGCCCCCTGTCTATTGGTTAGCGGATATTCTTCTCGGCCAGCGGCGCGACGAAGTCAACGTTACTCTTGTCCACAAAGCCTGCGCCGGTGTTGATGGCGAGGCCGGAGAAGCCGTACACCTTGGTCAGGCATATCTGCAGGATCGGCAGGTAGCCTTGCAGCCACTCCTGCTGGTCAATCACCAGGCCCGTCCAACCGCCCTTGATCGCGGCGATCGTAGCGGGGGACAGATCGAAACCGGCAACGGCGATGTCACCTGCCTTCTTGTTCGCCGCCTTCAGATAGGTCTCGGCGGTCGCAGTCAGGCCGCCGTGGTCGGTGACGACCAGCTTCACGTCAGGATGCGAGGCGACATAGGCGCTGAAGGTCGGCGCGCCCGCGGCCGGGTCTTTGTTCGTGGCGTCATCAATCTCGATGTAGTCCACCGTCAGGCCCGCCTCTTCCAGTGCCTCTTTCACGCCCTTGGTGCGTTCGCCGCGGGTCGGCTGCGAGAGCAGACCCCAGACCATGGCGCGATCGCCTTTCTTGAGGCCGAATCGCTTGACCGCCTCAACGCCCAGGGCATGGCCTGCCGGGTAGTTTGACGCGCCGACATAGCCGAAGCCGTTGGCGCTGTACGCCGCTTGCATCTTGGGCAGCTCGGTGTTCTGGCTGGTGACGATGATGCCGTTCTTCTCGGCTTCGATGATCAACGGATCGAATGACTCGTCACCCGGATGGCCCATCACCGCAATGCCGTCGGGTTTGGTCGCGGCGGCCTCTTTGAACTGCTGGATCATTTTCTGCGGATCCCAGTCCGACCAGACGTACTGGACCTTGGGTCCGAGATCTTTCTCCGCTTGCAGCGCGCCGTTGTAGACGTTGATGGCGAAAACGCCGCCCTGCGGGCCGCCGGGGAAGAAGACGATTTTGACATTGGAGCACCACTTGGCCGCGTCAGCCGCTGCGGGTTGAGCCGCGGCCGGGGCGGCTGGCGCCGCGGGTGCGGCGGTCGGCACGCAGGCGGCCAGCAATGACATCAAAGTCGCCAGGACGAGCAGGATAAAAATCGTACGCTTCATGACCCCCTCCTTGGGCTGAACCGAATGGACTTGGACATTCAAGCCTTGTGCATGAAACACGCTGCGATAGACTCTGTGTGCGGTGCTCACCCCCCTTCCTGGCACGCGCCGGAACTCTCTCGGATGACGAGCTGGGGTTTGAGCCAGATCGTCTCGTATTGCGAGCTGTCAGGCGCACTTTTGGCCGCCTTGATGAGGCGGACGACCTGGCGGATCGCCATCCGGCCCATCTCGCGCGAGTCTTGCCGGATCGTCGTCAACGGCGGAGAGAAGTAGGCGGCTTCCGGGATGTCATCATAGCCCACAACGGCCAGGTCGTCCGGGATGCGTCGGCCCGATCGGCCGGCGACGAGGAGCACGCTGAGGGCCATCTGGTCATTTGCCACGAAGACGGCATCCAGGTCGGGGCACTGCGTCATGAGCTGCCGGAAAGCCAGTTCTCCGCTCGCCGGTGTCCAATCCCCCTCCGCCACCTGCCGCGGCTCGGCCGGCAGATCGGCGCCCAGCAAGGCCTCCTCCCAGCCGGTTTTGCGCTCGCGCGCCTCCCACCACAGCAGCGGGCCGGCAACATGACCGATCACCCGCCGGCCCTGGGCGATAAGATGCTCCGCAGCAAGCCGGCCGCCGAGCCGGTTGTCGTTGGCAACGACGGTCACACCGGGCATCTCGTGCATTGTCAGCAGGACGATCGGCACCGGCAGGGTGGGCAGCAGGTCCGGCAGCCACCCGCGGTTGGCGCCCGCCTCCGGCACGGCCCAGATGATCCCATCCACCTGGCGCGCGATCAGATCGCGCAGGAGCGGTTTGACCGTCTGGGAATCGAAACGGGGCAATTCTTTCAGCGTCAGGGCATAGCCCAGCGCCTCTGCCTGCTCGCTGATGCCGCTCAGCGTGAGGGCCGGCCCCGTGTAGCGGAGCCCGGCGACCACGACGCCGATAGTAAGGCTGCGTTGGTGAATCAGGCTGCGGGCCAAAACGCTCGGTTGGAAGCCGAGCTCGGCAATGATGGCGAGGACGCGTTGGCGGGTTTCCGGCGCCACATCGGGGCGCTCGTTGAGGACGCGGGACACGGTCTGGGTGGAGACACCAGCTTCCCTGGCGACTTCCCTGATAGTCGTCCGCTTCAGAGCCATTGTGCCTCGCTACACTGCGCCTGTTATCGTTCCCGTTATCGTTATCGGGAACGATAACATTCTAGTGCAGACGCGCGGGCTTGTCAATAGGTCGCGCTGTGGTGATTACCCATAAGTCCCTTGAGAGTTGAACGGCTCCACCAAGTGTGGC
>CAZYGI010000046.1:0-3149 GCA_964647255.1 uncultured Anaerolineales bacterium
CGCTCGATGCGGATCTGGGCGGCGAGTCGGTCCATCTCCTCCTTGGTTGTCGCTTTCGCAGACAAGCCGTAGATGTCAATGGTCTCCATGTTGCCGTGGAGCTGCTGGATCTTCTGATCCAGCGTCATGGCGGCAACGAGCTTTTCGGCGCGCTCGCGTGGCGACAGTGACTTGTCCATCCACGGGAACGAAGCGGTATCCTGGGCAAGGGCTGGGACCATGATCTTCTCCTCCGGTCGGTGATGGTGATGGGATTTTACCTACCTGTGCCAGGCTTAACATGTGGCATATGGCGCTGTATTCTTCCATGACCTGTGTCATGTAGGACGATTATTCGCTGTACAAGGGGTGCGCCATGAACCGCAGCGTCGGCGTGAACGGAGTATAACACGGTTGGTCCGGGGAAGCTAGAGGGTCCAGGCGACCCCGGAATGCTCAATGTAGGCGTCGGTAGGACCTGGATTTGAGGCACGCGTCCGCGGGTCCAGGCGGCCATCGAAGAGCTTGGCTATGAACCGGACGCCCGTGCCCAGGCCATACGAGAACAGTTGGCCTCATCATTCCCGATATCCACAATCCTCATTTTTGGCAAACCGCCGATGGGGTCGAGCAAGAGCTGCGCGCCGCGGGCTATCACCTTCTTCCATCGCGGACCCCCTCCGACTGGGCGATCGGCCCACGGCCGAGAGCGTCACCGGTTTGTCATGCCGGCTTCATCGTCAGTTCATCTGCGGATGATAGGTTGTACATCGTTGTCGGGCGGGTGTGCAGCAGCTCTGCTCACGGCCGATGATTGCCGCGGTAGAGCGTTTTTCCGCGCCTGCCGGGCAAAAATACCCCAGAGGGGCGGGAGGTCATGATGGCGAATTTCGAGATCAAACGGCGTGATTCGAAAACCGGGAACAAGCAAGAAAAGATCGTGCGCAAGCTGTCGGCGGCCGAGGCCGAAAAAGGCCGATGGGCGCGCGCGGCGGTTGGGGCGCTGCATCATTTCTTCATCGAGGGAACGAGCGTTTGTGGTCAAAAGCTGCCGGAGCCGGCAAGAGCGGACGCCACGCGCAAGCTCTGCCCCGAGTGCTACAGCGCGGTGAACCGTGCGGTCAGCCAGGGCGGCGCGCTGGGCTGGACCGGCTGAGCCGAGACGCTGAGGGTGAGGTTGAGGTTTCAGCCTCACCCTTTGTTCAGCTATACCTTCAGACAGAAGACAAAATTCCGGTGGAGTGACCATGAGAGATCGGTGATGCTTTTCCGCGGCGGTGGCGCGAGTGGTATAATCGCAAAAACTGCACACGGGAAGGGACACATTGCGTTATGGTCGCTCCTCGGATCCTGGTTGTTGACGACGATGTGAAGGTGCTCAGCCTCATGCGCCGCGGCCTGGCCTTCGCCGGGTACACCGTGGACCTGGCCCCTGATGGGGAACAGGCCCTGGCGATGGCGCGCGCCCACCTGCCGGATTTGGTGGTGCTCGACGTCATGCTGCCCGGTATTGGCGGCCTCGAGGTCTGCCGCCGTCTGCGGGCCGGCGAGCCGAACCTCCCCGTCCTCATGCTGACGGCCAAGGATCGGGTGGCCGATCGGGTAGCTGGCCTGGACGCCGGCGCGGATGACTATCTGATTAAGCCGTTCGCGTTCGACGAATTGCTGGCGCGCATCCGGGCGTTGCTCCGCCGCGCGCGGCCGGCGGAAGCGGAAAGCCTGAGCTTCACCGACCTGCGGGTGGACCTGCTCACGCGCGAGGTGCGCCGCGGGGAACGGCCGATCGAGCTGACGACCAAGGAGTTCGATTTGCTGGAGTATTTCCTGCGCCACCCGCGCCAGGTGCTCTCGCGCGATCAGATCTTCGACGGCGTCTGGGGCTCCGACTTCCTGGGCGGCTCCAACGTGATTGACGTCCACGTGATGCGTCTGCGCGACAAGCTGCAAGCGGCCGGCGAGCCGCGGCTGATCCAATCGGTGCGCGGGATCGGTTATAGCCTGCGCGAGGACGCCTGAGGGGCAGACCATGCCAATCTCCGTTTTCCGGCGGTTGAACGCGCGGCTGCGTCTGGGGCTGTGGTTCAGCCTTTTCCAGTTCCTGGCGACCCTCCTCATCGCCGCGCTGCTGATGCTGGTGGGCCGGTCGCTGGGCCTGATTGACGGGACGCTGCCGGACGCCCTCGGGCTCCTGGGCATCGCGGCCCTGGCCGCGATGCTGATCACGCTGGCGAGCAGCCGGTGGCTGACGGCGCACGCGCTGCGGCCCATCGTCGAGGTTACGCGCGTCGCCAAGCGGATCGCGGCCACGGGCCAGGTCGGCGAGCGCGTGGCCGTGCCGCCGGCCCACGATGAACTGTTCGAGCTGACGACCACGCTCAACGAGATGCTGGAGCGCCTCGACCAGACCGTCCGCCGCCAGCGGCAGTTCCTGGCCGATGCGTCGCACGAGCTGCGCGGGCCGTTGATGGTGATCCGGGGCAACCTGGACCTGCTGCAAATGGACCTGTCGGCTGAGGACCGGCGGGCCAGCGCGGCCGAGGCCAGCGAGGAGGCCGAGCGCATGGCCCGCCTGGTCGGTGATCTGCTCTTCCTGGCCGAGCAGGATGCCCACGAGCGCCTGGATTCGGCGCCGGTCGCGTTGAACGAGGTCGTCGCTGAAGTTTGGCAGCGCGCCTGCACCCTGGACGCGGGGCGCCATCAGCTCGTCCTCGAATGCAACGAACCGGCGGTCGTGCTGGGCGACCGGTATCGCTTGAGCCAGATGCTCTGGAACCTGGTGGACAATGCGCTTCGCTACACCAATCCGGGCGGCAGCGTGCGCCTCTGCCTGCGCAATCTGGGCCAGGTCGCGGCGCTGACCGTGGCCGACACCGGGATCAGCATTCCCGCCGAGCATGTGCCCCACATCTTCGAGCGCTACTATCGAGTGGATCGGGCGCGCTCGCGCAACGAAAGCAGCACCGGCCTGGGCCTGCCCATCGTCAAGCAGGTGGCCGAAGCGCACGGCGGCCAGGTACGCGTGCACAGCGAGCCGGGGGTGGGGACCACCTTCACCGTAGCCCTGCCGGTGTCCCAGACCGGGTGATCCCCTCAGCCGCTGTGCCCGCGCTCAGGCTCAGGCAGCCCCGACAGATTTAACGTCGCGATGAAATCCTCGAAGGCGCCCAAAT
>CAZYGI010000046.1:3159-10544 GCA_964647255.1 uncultured Anaerolineales bacterium
TCCGGCCGGCGCAGTCGCTGGTCGGCCGTCCGCCCCATCAGATACGCGGTGAAGACGATTGCCATGACCTTCTCCTGGAATTCGGCTTGCTCAGTGTCGAGATAGACCAGGTGTGCAATGGCAGCTTGCAGGACATTCAGTTCCTCCGCCTCAGGCTCGACCAGTTCCCAGTTATCTTCTGTCATGGGCATCACCAACCGGTCAGCCTCCCGGATGCAGAAGCGCGGATCGGTCAGTTTGGACGATTCTTTGTCGGCCAGCATAGGTCACCCCTCATCATATGATCAATGCGGACTATTCTCCGCCATGACCATGAATCGCCCATGACACGAGGATGACAGTTCAGTGAACATCCTCCGGTCGGCCAACAGCCGACTACGGGTTCACCGATCTGTCACGCTGGCTTCATGCCAGCTTCATGCAGATCGGCGAAGATAAGGCACCTTTAGCCATGCCCGACCCTGGCCCGGCGGAGCGGCGCGCCATAAGATGCCGGGCTGCCGATGCTCTCAAGAAATGCCCGGCACGAATCTTCCGGCCTGACAACCCTGCGCCGTTTATGACGGTCAGGGACTCGGCCTCCCAGGAAGAATCTTGTGGGATTGGCCGAGATGCTTTGACCCATCAAATTCTCGGTGGCGAGGCAGTAGCAACCCACTCAGGATGACAGCGCCAGGGACTCTCAAAACGAAAGAAAGATAGGCGAAGATATGAAACGGGAAGACACGACGCGCACGATCTGGATCACGACACAGGATAGGGACCTTCTCAAGAACCTGCTGGAGGAAGTGCCGCCGCGCGATCTGCGCCGAAAGGCGGAGCTCAGGGATTTAGAGGCCGAGTTGGACCGGGCCGTGGTTGTGCCCGCCCAGGCCGTCCCGCCGGATGTCATCACGATGGAGTCCGAGGCTCTGCTGGTTGATCTCGACACCGGCGAGGAGCTGATCTGCAAGCTGGTGCTGCCCGGGCACGCGGACATCACGCGCATGCAGATCTCGGTGCTGGCGCCCGTGGGCACCGCCATGCTCGGCTACCGGACGGGCGACACGTTCGAGTGGGAGGTGCCGGCCGGCCGGCGCCGGCTGATGGTCAAGGCTGTGCTGCGCCAGCCCGAGAGGGGGCAGTGAGCGGTTCTGGCCGCTTCGGACAGATGGATCACTCAACCTCGGCGGCCAGCAGTGCATACACATAGGTGTCGGTCCAGAGCGGCGCGCCGGCTGTATCCCGGCGGAAGAAGATGTCCTGCCGGTGCAGCGCCTCGCGGCGGAAGCCGATCCGCTCCAGCAGCCGCCACGAGGCGATATTCTCCGGGTTGCAGTGGGCCACGACCCGGTGCATGCCGCCGGCCATGAGCGCCTGGCGCACCAGCCCGGCGGCCGCCTCCGCGCCGTAGCCCTGGCGCTGGTAAGCCGGGCTCAGGATGTAGCCCAGCTCGCAGGTCAGGTGCTCGGGCGGCTCAATCTGCTTAAGATAGATCTGCCCGATGACTTTGTCTGTATCGCGCAGCGCGACCGCCCAGAAAGCAGAGGAGGCTGTCATCTCGGTCGCGCGCTGGCTGGCTTGCGCCCGACCGAGCGGCTCCCCTGGCTCGAACCGGTACGTCCTGGGGTCCGACAGGTATTCGTACAGGTCGTCGGCATCATCTGGCCGGAAGCGCCGCAGCAGCAAGCGTGTCGTGTACAAGGTTCTTCTCCCTCCGTCAGGTCCCCCGCGTCTGCGCCGGCCCCGGTTTGCCGTTCAGCCCACACCCTTCCGCAGGGCCAGGCCCATCGCTCCCAGGAGCAGAATTGTGGTCGCCACGGTGACAAGCCAGAGCCGCCGGTCCATGCCGAACATGGGGAGGCCCATCAGCAGGATCGCGCCGAAGAATAGCAGAAGGTAGGGCGCGAGAAGGCTGTAGCGCGCCGGCGAGCGGAACTCGACCGGCCGGATATACTCCACGGCGACCATCAACGCCACAAAGGCGATATAGACCAACGGCCCGATCCAGTGGAGCCAGTTGGTCCCGGCGCGCCAGAAAGCCGCGAGCGCCGCGCCTGCTGGGACCGCCAGCGCGGTCATCACGTAGCCGAGCCTGTGATTGACGGCCATGCTGCCGGTGCGGACCCGTGAGAGAAACCCGGCCGCTTGCAGTACATTGACAGCGTTCACCACCCCCCAGACGATGAGCGCTGCCCACCCCGGTTCAACGCTTATCTGAGCTGGCATAGAACTCTCCTGAAGATGAACCAGCCATTAACCCGGCAGGCGAAGTCGAAGCAGATGAAACACCGCGGGCTTTGCAAGCCGGCGTCTAGAACAGGAACGGGATAAACCGCTTGGTCTGCCGCATGTACGCGGCGTAGGTCGGGCCAAAGAAGCGGAGGTTCTCCCGTTCTTCCGCCCGGGCGGTCGCGAGCAGGCAGCCGGTGGCGGCGGCGACCAGCGCGGCGCCGGCCCAGGACGGCGCCTTCCAGAAGACGCCCCACGCCAGCAGAAGCAGCGAGCTGTACATCGGGTGCCGGACGGCGCGGTAGATTCCGGTCGTGACAAGCTCGGCGGTCTTCTCGAATGCCAGCAGGCCCGCCTCCGGCCGCTCCTGCGCGTCTCGCCGCGCCCGCCGCAGTTGCCGCAAGCCGAGCGCCAGCGGGATAAGGGAGAGAACCAGGAACAGCCACGAGAGGAGCTGATGCCAGGCCAGCGGGTCACGAAACCAGGCCGGCGCGTTCAGGACGACCAGTCCAGCGATTGCCTCCCACGCCCAGAAGCGCCAGAAGCCGTGGCTCGCAGGCCGGTGCAGCGCGGCCCGCGAGACATGGATCAGGCCCGCAGTGGCCAACGCGAAGATAGCAGCTTGTAGCATAACCATCGTGTCAGATCCTTTCGAGACCGGTCACGGTGTGGAGTTTTTGCCGGTGCCTTCCTCCGAGAACGTGATCTGCTCCTCACAGTAGTCCGCATACGGCCGCAGGCCGGCCGCATAGTTGCGGGAGAAGCGCAGCCGTGGGTCAAGACAGACGATCAGGGCTTGCACAGCGGCTTCCGTGGCCGCACGGCAGACGATCCGGGTATCCAGGCCCAATCGGCGGCACGCCTCCAGCGTCGGGCAGAAGTTGGCCGAGCGCCAGATGATCGTCTGATCGTCTTCGTAGACCACCGGGACCTCGCAGGGATCGAGTCCCATGTAGGTGAGCAGCACCAGTGTATAGGCCTGCCGCGGCAACGGTCCGCGTAGATCCAGGTGCAGGTGGTTAGCTTCCCACCACGCCAGCCACTTGTCCACGCGCCCGGCGCTGAACTGACGGTAGTCGCCGGTGCAGGCCCGTAACAGTTCGACCTGACGAGCCACCCGTTGCTCATCCGCGTTCGTGAGTTGGACCGCCTCGGACGCCGGCGGCATGTCGTACGTATCACTTCGTGCAGCCATTGTGTAATCCATCATAGCACAGCGCCGAGAAGAGGCGAAGTGGCGCATCAGCTCATAGGCGTCCCCTCAGTTAGCCGGACCTTTTCGTATTTTGGGATTCGCGTCATGTGTGGCATCATTGTGTCAATTCAAGAGGGATGAGGCTCCCCGCCGGGGCTCTCGCTCCGGTTGTCGCAAGACTGATAGCCTCTACCAGTGCGTGTTTACGCTGGTAGAGGCTTTTTTGTTGACTTGCCTCGCGAGTCAACTGAGATCGTTGAAAGTGCACAGGGACCAGGAGAGTCGCCATATGCAAGGGAACATCGTGACCGTCTCACGAGATGGCAAGCTCGTGAATATCGAGGAGGATGACTTACAGAAGGGAGACACCTTGCTCCTCCAGGCCGGTGATCTCGTGCCCGCTGATCTGACGCTGACCGAAGCCCGAGGCTTAGAGCTTGATGAATGGGACTTGACCGGCGAGACTGTGCCTGTGGCAAGACGGGTCAATGGCGATACCGTGTATGTGTACAGGGGGAGCAGGGTAACCAGGGGCGAAGGTCGGGGTGTTGTCACTGCAACAGGGGAAGATACCGAGTATGCGGAATGTCTGAAGCAGTCCTGGGAACGGTCCGAGTATAAACTGCCGCGGTTATTGAGCAAGACAACTCTGCTGCTGCTGATTGTGCTCTTGCCGCCTTTTATCTTTGCCTCGTTCCGCTATGACAACCGCGCCGCTGTGGCGCTGCTTGCCGGCGCGTTGGCTGTTTCGACCATCCTCTTGGCGAACAGCGACCTGTTTGGCTACCTTGTGACGGCGAGGGAAGCGCGCAGGATTGAACAACACGGGATTCGCTTGCGCGACCCAGCCTCCCTGGAGGTCGCGGAGCGCCTCAATGTCGTGTGTCTGGACAAGACCGGCGTCATGACGGCGCGTGATCTCAAGGTGAAGCGGATTCACCTGGCAGATGCCGTACCGGACCTCGCATCGTTTGCAGCCGGTGACGAGGTGACGCGGCTGATCCGAATCGGATGTGCCCTGTGCAATGATGTGGCTTACGCGGAAAAGGCGAGCCTGGCAAACCCCATTGATCAAGCCTTGATCGCTTTCGCGCGCGCACATGGCACTGACATCGCGGAGGCACAGCGGGAGTACAAACGGATATACGACCAGCCTTTCGATTCAGAAGCGAGATACATGGTCAGCGGATTCAAGTCGCGTGACGAGACGCTATACTTCGCGAAGGGCGATCCCGAGGTTGTGTTGAAAATGTGTCCGACCTATGTCTCTGAGTCAGGCCGCGAGCAGAGAGCCGGCTGGCCGATTTGGATGTCCATGAGGACGTGCAGCAATACCATCAGTGAGACAGGGGACATTGTCATCGCGTTGGCTTACGCTCCTTGCTCTGCCGAGATTCCTCCATCGGGCTATACCTTTCTCTGTTTGATACAGCTTGAGAATCCGCTGCAGCCGAGTCTTCCCCATGTACTGAAGGAACTGAAAGGCCTGGGGATAAGAACCGTGATGCTGACTGGCGATAGACCAGAAACCGCCCTGAAGGTCGGCACCGAGGCGGGGTTGGTGGCGGGCCAGAACCTCTATCTGACCGGTAAAGAGATCGCACGCATGGGAGTAGGGGATGTAGGTCAACAAGCGACGTACGTCTCCATTTTCGCCCGGCTGCTTCCGTCGCAGAAAGGGCTGCTCGTTAGGTTGCTTCAGCGGCCAAACGGCATCGTGGCAATGGTGGGAGACGGGGCCAACGACACGGTGGCCCTGAAAGCGGCGGATATCGGCATTGCCTTCGGCAGCAACGCTTCCCCGCTTGCAAGGAGAGTGTCGCAGATTTTTATCAATGACTTGACCGATCTGGTCACGATCGTTCGAGGCGCCAGGCGAATACGGCAGAGCCTGGCATATCTGGCGGCGCTTAGGGCCATGATTCTGTTGGCGATATTTCTTGGCCTGTATGTGTGGCTGCTAAAGATGATCTGGTAGGGTGTCTGGCGCAGATTTTCCACCCAGTCGCCTATCGTGAGGACACACGCGTTCTAGCCCTGCCGCACCCGGACCGTCTCAAGCGCTCACGACGTGTGGGGGGCTGGAGTTTTCAATTCCTGGCAAAGTTATGCTAGAATAGGGGTCAGAAATATAGGGGATGGGGCTCCCCGGGATCCAGTATCCAGAACGTCGCAAGACTGATAGCCTCTACCAGGATAGTTTCATCCCGGTAGAGGCTATTTCTTATTCTCACTCTTGAGGAGGCAAAAAGATGGCGACTGAAATCACCGAAATCATGGGCCGCGAGATTCTCGATTCGCGTGGCAACCCGACCGTCGAAGTGGAAGTATGGTTGGAAGACGGCGCGCACGGCCGCGCCGCGGTGCCCTCAGGCGCGTCCACCGGCGTGCACGAGGCGCTGGAGCTGCGCGACGGCGACAAAGGCCGCTTTGGCGGCAAGGGGGTGCTCAAAGCTGTCGAGCACGTGAACCAAGAGATCGCCGAAGAGCTGTTCGGCATGGACGCGCTGGATCAGATCGCCGTGGACCAAGCGATGCTGGATCTGGACGGCACTCCGAACAAGAGCAAGCTGGGCGCCAACGCGATCCTGGGCGTCAGCCTGGCCGTGGCGCGCGCAGCAGCCGATGCCGTAGGACTGCCGCTCTATCGTTACCTGGGCGGCGTGGGCGCGCGCACCCTGCCCGTGCCGATGATGAATATCATGAACGGTGGCGCACACGCCAACTGGCAGGGCACCGATCTGCAGGAGTTCATGATTGCGCCGGTCGGCGCGCCCACGTTCCGGGAGGCCGTGCGCTGGGGTTCCGAGACCTACCAGGCGCTGAAGGGCGTGCTCAAGAGCAAGGGTTACCCCACCGGGGTCGGCGACGAAGGCGGATTTGCGCCAGCCCTGAAAACCAACGCTGAGGCGGTGGAGTTGATCCTGACCGCCATCCAGAAGGCCGGCTACCGGCCGGGCGAGGACATCTGTCTCGCGCTCGACCCGGCGTCCAGCGGCTTCTACGAGGACGGCCTCTACAACCTGCGCACTGAAGGTCGCAAGATCACATCGGCCGAGATGGTCGCGCTGTACGCCGACTGGACGAAGCAGTACCCCATCGTGGTGCTGGAAGATGGCCTGGCCGAGGACGACTGGGATGGCTGGAAGCTGCTCAACCAGGCTATCGGTGATCGGGTCGAACTGGTAGGCGATGACATCTTCGTCACCAACGTCGAACGCATCCGCCGCGGCATTGCCGAAAATACCGCCAACGCTGTGCTGATCAAGCTGAACCAGATCGGCAGCCTGACGGAGACCATCGCTGCAATCCAGATGGCCCACAAGGCCGGCTGGGGCGCGATGGTGTCGCACCGCAGCGGCGAGACCGTAGACAGCTTCATCGCCGACTTGACCGTGGCCCTGGGCACGGGCCATCTCAAGACCGGCGCGCCGTGCCGCTCGGAGCGTGTGGAGAAGTACAACCAGCTCATGCGTATCGAGGAAGATCTGGGCCCGGCTGCCGTCTACGCCGGCCGCAAGGCGTTCGTGCGCTGATGGCAAACGGATGCGCTTGATGCCGCAAGCGTTTCCCGTACAATCTGACAGGGGATGAGGCTCCCCTTTTCCGAACTGTCGCAAGACTAATAGCCTCTACCAGTAGGAGCATTCGCTGGTAGAGGCTTTGTTGTTTGCAGACGCGGTCGCGGGTGACGGGCACAAGCGCTGGGTGGACGAACATCCGGTTCTGAGCCTTAGTCGTAGTCCTGACCGATGCACCCAGGGAGCGAGGCATGATGAACGAACACGTGGCTGAACCTGAGACGAGTTCCAACACAACGCCGGAAGGGGTCAATCACAAGGGCCTGGGCCGCAATGTGGTTGCCCTGGGCTGGGTGGCCTTCTTTGGGGGGATGGCGCAAGATATGATCCAGCCTATCCTGCCCACCTTCTACACCGCGGTGCTGGGACTGAACAAGGAGTTCATCGGCCTGATCGAA
>CAZYGI010000046.1:10619-11306 GCA_964647255.1 uncultured Anaerolineales bacterium
GATGCGCTGGGCCTGCGCAAGGCGCTCGTCTTCATCGGCTATGCGCTCTCGGCGGTCGCCCGCTTTTCTCTCGGCCTGGCCGGGAGCGGCGCGGCCGTGTTCGGGCTGCGGGTCACGGACGGCATCGGCAAAGGTCTCAAGGATGCGCCGCGTGACGCCCTTGTAGCCGGATCGGCTGGCGGCCGCAAGCTGGGTTTTGCCTTCGGCGTGCAGCGCACGCTGGATACGCTTGGTTCGGTCGCCGGGCCACTCATCGCCTACGGGCTCTTGCGGGTCTGGGTGGATCACCCCCACAAGTACCAGTTGGTCTTTCTGGTCGCCGGCGTCGTGGCGGCCATCCCTCTGCTCATCATCGGGCTGGTCGTCCGTGAGCGCAAAGCCGGCCAGGTGAAGCAGCGCGTTGCCTTGACCACGCTGCGCGGGCCGTTCGCATGGTTTCTCGCAGTGATGTTGCTCTTCACGCTCGGCAACTCCTCCGATGCCTTCTTGCTGCTGCGCATCCAAGACGTTGGGATCGCAGCAACTACCATCCCGATCGTCTACGCGCTTTTCAACCTGGTCTCCGCGCTGGCAGCCATCCCGGCCGGCAGCCTCTCGGATCGGATCGGGCGGCGGCGAACCATCACCCTGGGTTGGATCGTCTACGCCCTGACTTACCTGGGGTTTGCGTTGGTGGTGCAGCGCTGG
>CAZYGI010000046.1:11428-31923 GCA_964647255.1 uncultured Anaerolineales bacterium
CGGCGCCTACGGGCTGTATAATGCCGCGATCGGCGTGATGGCGCTGCCGGCCAGCGTGATCGCCGGCGCGCTCTGGACGCGCGTGGGACCGGCGGCGCCATTTGCGTTCGGATCGGCGGTGGCCGCTGTAGCGATTATCGCACTGTCCCTGGCGCCAACAGCCAAAACAGTACACGAACTGCGGGAGCCGTAGCCTGTTCCGGGAGATATCTGGCCGATGACTTTTCATAGCATCCTCTTTGCGCGAGCCGAAGACCGTGCGATTGACGAGAGACCTGAAGCACCGGCGTTCTTCGCTGACCTGAATCTGGATCAGGTCATCACGGCCATTACGGCCGGCAGGCAGGCCTATGATCTGAAACCCTTCTTCTATGCCCCCTTGCACGATGCGGACAGCGTCTATTATCGCCATGAGATCATGCGGGACCTCGAGAACAAGAGCCTGTTGGAAAGCATCAAGTTATTCTCTGAGAGGATGGTGATCGTTCGCCGCTACCTGGCTTTGATCGGCAAGCTCGAATTCAAGCACCACAAGGCAGGCTGGTGGTTGGAGGCGGCAGCGGCCTATTGCGCGGCGGTTGCCGGCCTGGCGCGCGATCTGGGCCAGACCGCGCTGAGTTCGCGCGGCCTGCTGGAATTCCGCGCATACCTGACAAGCTATACCCGATCACCACACTTTGCGTCCCTTGCGGCGGAGGCGCAGCAGCGCAAGGCCGAGTTGGCCGGCATCCGCTATTGCGTGACTTTCAAGGGCAGCGCGGTCAGCGTACGCAAATACGAAGCGGAGGCGGACTACAGCGCGGAGGTGGAGAAGACCTTTGAGCGGTTCAAGCAGGGCGCCGTAGAAGACCATCGCGCCAGGCTCGCAATCGCGGCCGGTATGAACCATGTGGAAGCACAGATCCTGGATTCCGTCGCCAGGCTGTACCCCGATGTCTTTACCGGCCTGGACCGTTTCTGCGCGCAACACAGCGATTTTCTGGATGGACCGATCAGCGCGTTCAGCCGGGAAATCCAGTTCTATGTCGCCTACCTGGAATATATCGCAAAGCTCAAACAGGCCGGCCTGGCGTTCTGCTATCCTCAGGTGTCAGACAGCGACAAACAAACTTGCGTCAAGGAAGGGTTTGATCTGGCCCTGGCGACCAAGCGCGTGGCTGAAGCCACACCCATCGTGTGCAATGACTTCTACCTGAAAGGACCGGAGCGCATCATCGTCGTATCCGGGCCGAACCAGGGCGGCAAGACAACCTTCGCCCGCATGTTCGGGCAATTGCACACCCTGGCCAGCTTGGGCTGCCCGGTCCCCGGTCGGGAAGCGCAACTCTTCCTGTGCGACACCATCTTCACCCACTTTGAAGAGCAGGAAGATATCCAAAACCTGCACGGCAAGCTGCAGGATGACCTGATCCGGATCCACGCCATCCTGGACCAGGCCACCCCGCGCAGCATCGTCATCATGAACGAGATCTTCACCTCCACGACCCTGGCGGATGCGGTCTTCTTGAGCGAGGAGATCATGGCGCGGATCATTCAGCTCGATGCGCTGTGCGTTTGCGTCACCTTCATTGATGAGTTGGCTTCCCTCAGTGCCAGCACCGTCAGCATGGTGAGCACGGTCCTCCCCGAAGATCCGGCTGTGCGCACCTACAAAATCGTCAGAAAGCCCGCGGACGGACTGGCCTACGCGCTCTCGATCGCCGAGAAGCATCGCCTCACCTATGGCTGGGTGAAGGAGCGCATCAAGCCATGAAAGTCTTCCTGTTGCACCGGGATCGCGACTTCGACATGCAGCGGCAACTGCCTGCGCACGAGCCGGCGCTGACGCAAGACCTGGAATTGGAGGTCTTGCTGGACGCCATGGCGCGCGGGGACAGGTTTCTGTACGATATAGCGGGAAGGACCATCCTGTGCGGCGAGGACGATCTCGACACGCTGCGTTATCGCCAGGCCATCCTTCAGGACTGCCTCAAGAACCCTGCCGTCGTCAGGCAGATCTATCAGCTCACCCTTGACTCGGTCGAGAACAAGCGGCGGCAGTGGCTGGGCATGTTCGGCCATGAGCCGACCGCGATCCTGTCCGGCGCCGTGAGGTTGATGCAGATGTTCCTGGCGCTGTTGCGTGGTCTGAGAGCCATCGCCGAGCAGCACGCCGATGGTTTTGAGTCGGAGGGCTTCGCGCGGTTCTTTGCGGCCGTCAAGACGGAATTGGATGACGAGTACCTGGCCACCGTGAAACGCCATCTCCAGGAGCTGGAGTTCCGCCGCGGAATCACCCTCAGCGCAGAGCTGGGGCCGGGCAACGAAGGCGCCGGTTACGTGCTCCGGCGGCCCAACGCCCATCAGGGGAACCGGTTCACGCGCGCCCTGACCCAGAAATCACCCATCTACACATTTCATATTCCTCCGCGGGATGAGTACGGCGCCAGGGCTGTATCGGACCTGAAGGAGCGGGGCATCAACCTGGTGGCCAACGCCCTGGCCCAGGCGGCGGATCACATTGACAGCTTCTTCGAGGTGCTGCGGGTTGAGTTGGCCTTCTACATCGCTTGCCTGAACCTGCATGAGCGGCTCGGCGAGATCGGGCACAGCGTGTGTTTTCCCACGCCGGTGGCTGCTGACGAACGCAGGCACTCGTTTGCCGGCTTGTATGATGTTTGCTTGGCCCTCACCATGAACCGAAAAGTCGTGCGCAACGCTGTGACGGCCGACCAAAAGAACCTCGTGCTCATCACCGGCGCCAATCAGGGCGGCAAGTCCACTTTCTTGCGGAGCATCGGCCTGGCGCAACTGATGATGCAGTGCGGCATGTTCGTGCCGGCCGACGCTTTCTGTGCGAACCTCTGCGCCGGCCTGTTCACGCACTTTCGGCGGAAAGAAGACGCCTCCATGAAGAGCGGCAAACTGGACGAGGAGCTCACCAGGATGAGCGTCATCGTTGACAGACTGGCGCCGAACGCCCTGGTGTTGTTCAACGAGTCTTTTGCTGCGACCAACGAGCGTGAGGGATCGGAGATTGCCAGGCAGATTGTCAGCGCCCTGGTGGAAAGAAAGGTCAAGGTCTTTTTCGTTACGCATTTGTATGCCCTGGCACGCGGCTTCTGCGATCAAGGCCGGGCTGACGCCATTTCCCTGGTGGCTGAGAGGCTCGCTGATGGCGAACGCACGTTCAGGATGGTCGCAGGGGAGCCCACGCAGACGAGCTATGGTCAGGATCTGTATCACAGCGTATTTGGCAACCCGGAGTTGGACGACCTCAGCACGGTTGCCAACTCTCCGGAGAGTTGGCAACCGTGCTGAGGCATGCGCTCATCGGCAGCAGTAGCATGCCTGGGAGGTCTGGCTGATGGTTTTTCACAGCATACTCTTTGCGCAAGCCGAGGATAGTGCAACTCACGAGATCGTTGAGGCGCCCGCCTTCTTCGCTGATTTGAATCTCGACCAGGTCGTTGCAGCCATCACGGACGGCAAGCAGGAGTACAACCTGAAGCCGTTCTACTACGCGCCTTTGCCCGACGCCGATGCGATCCTGTACCGCCACGAAGTGATGCGCGATCTCGAAGCCCCGGCCATGTTCGAAAGCATCACGGCGTTTGCGACCAAGATGCGGACCATGCGCGCACGTCTCGCCCAGGCGGACAAGCTGTACTACAGACTCCAGAAGGAAAGCTGGTTCCTGGATGCCGTGGAAATCTACTGCGATGCTGTGAGCTGCCTCGCTGCTGACCTGGGGCGCGGCGATCTGAAGTCGCGCGGCTTCCTGGCTTTCCGCGACTACGTGGCGGGCTATATGGCATCCGACCGCTTCACGGCGCTCGTGGCGGAAACGAAGGAACTCCAGGCCGACCTGGCCGCAGTGAGGTACTGCATCCTGATCAAGGACAACACCGTCAAGGTGCGCCACTATGAGGCGGAACGCGACTACAGCGTAGATGTGGAAAGGACCTTCGAGCGGTTCAAACAGGGCGCTGTGAAGGACTACACCGTGAGCTTCCTCGCGGGGCTGGACATGAATCATGTTGAAGCACAGGTATTGAGCCTGGTGGCCCGCCTGCACCCCGAACTCTTTGCGCGCCTGGACGACACCTGCGCTCGCAACCGCGGCTATCTGGACGAGACGATCGGGACCTTCGATCGCGAGGTCCAGTTCTACGTCGCCTACCTGGAGTACGCCGCCTCCTTCAAACGCGCTGGATTGAAGTTCAACTATCCGCGCATCGCCGATAGGAGGAAGGAGGTGTACGACTACGAGGGCTACGACCTGGCCCTGGCCCGTAAGCTGATCCTTGCGAACTTGCCCGTCGTCTGCAACGACTTCCACCTGCGCGACCCGGAGCGTATCATCGTCGTTTCCGGGCCGAACCAGGGCGGCAAGACGACCTTCGCTCGCGCCTTTGGCCAACTGCACCACCTGGCCAGCCTTGGGTGTCCTGTCCCGGGCCGGGAGGCCCAGCTCTACCTCTGCGACCGGCTCTTCACACATTTCGAGCAGGCTGAGGATTTGGGGAACCTGCGGGGGAAACTGGAGGACGACCTGGTCAGGATCCACGACATCCTGGACCGGGCCACCTCACGGAGCATCGTCATCATGAACGAAATCCTGACATCTACGACGCTGCAGGATGCCATCTCGCTGGGCAAGAAAGTGATGGCCAGGCTCATCGAGCTGGACCTCCTGTGCGTCTGTGTGACGTTCCTGGATGAGTTGGCCGCCATCAGCGAGAAGACCGTCAGCATGGTCAGCACGGTGGCCCCCGATGACCCGACGGTGCGCACCTTCAAGATCCTCAGAAGGCCGCCGGATGGCCTCTCCTACGCGCTCTCCATCGCCGAGAAGCACCGGCTGACCTTCCACCAGCTTACGGAGCGTCTGGACGCATGAAAGCCTTTCTCATGTACCGCGCACGCGACTTCGATCTCAAGCGGCCGCTGCCCTGGAACGCGCAGGCGCTGACGCAAGATCTGGCGCTGGACACCCTGTTCGATGCCATGGCGCTAGGGGATAAGTTCCTGCGTGAGGTGGCCCGGGTGGCAGTGCTATCCGGCATCGGCGACGAGCTCGGCGACGTGCTGTACCGTCAGGCTGTCCTCCGGGACTGCCTGGACCGCGCAGCTATTGTCCGGGACCTCTACGCACTGGCGGTCGAGGCCATCGAAGGCGAGAAGAAGGCCTACTTCTACAGTTATTTCAGCAAGCATCCTGATGCGATCCTCAATCGGGCAATCGAAGTGCTGCAGATGTTCGTGGGCATGCTGAAGAAGCTGAGAAGCGTCGCCGATCGGCACGCCGCGGAGTTTGGGTCGGAGGGCTTCAGGACGTTTTTCGCGATGCTCGATCGCGAGCTGGGCGACGAGTACTTCGCCGTCGTTCAGGACCACCTCAAGGAACTGAAGTTTCGCGACGGAGTGTTGATCAGCGCCGGCCTGGGTCAGGGTCTGAAGGGCGCCGGGTACGCGCTGCGCAAGTCCGAGGGCAGGAAACAGCACTGGCTTAGGCAGGCGTTCGCCGCCCGGCCGCCCGTCTACACCTTCACCATCGCCGATCGCGATGAGAACGGTGCCCGCGCACTCTCGGAGCTGCGCGACCGGGGCATCAACGCGGTGGCCAACGCGCTTGCCCAGTCGACCGATCACATCCTCAGCTTCTTCACGCTGCTGCGGACCGAGCTGGCCTTCTATATCGGCTGCCTGAACCTGCACGGCCGGCTAACCACGCAAGGCGAGCCGGTCTGCTTCCCGCTGCCGGCGGCGCCCGCCGAGCGCAGACATGTGTTCGCTGGGCTGTATGATGTCTGCCTTGCCCTGACGACGGGTCAGACGGTGGCAGGCAGCGGGCTGGCCGCCGAGGATGTGGACCTTGCCCTTATCACGGGCGCCAACCAGGGGGGAAAGTCCACTTTCCTGAGAGGCATCGGACTGGCCCAGCTCATGATGCAGTGCGGCATGTTCGTGCCGGCGGAGTCGTTCTGCGCCAACCTGTGTGATGGCCTTTGCACCCATTACCGCCGCGAGGAAGACGCCACCATGACCAGCGGCAAGCTGGATGAAGAGCTCGGCCGGATGAGCGAGATCGTAGATCACATGACGCCGCACGCGCTGCTCCTCTTCAACGAATCGTTTGCCGCGACCAACGAAAGGGAAGGTTCGGAGATCGCCAGGCAGATCGTCACCGCCTTGATCGCAAAACGGATCAAGGTCTTCTTTGTCACACACCTGTACACCCTGGCGCGCGGTTTGTATGACAAAGGCGTGGCTCACGCCATCTTCCTGGTGGCCGAGAGGCGCGCCGACGGCACACGCACGTTCAGGATCATCGAGGGCGTGCCTTCCCAGACAAGTTATGGCGATGATTTGTATGGTAAAATATTCGGCAGTGCCGGGCCAGATGCGAATCGGTGAAGAACGAAGAGGAATCCATGCCTGATCTGTTGATGTCCGGCAGCCGTCAACACGCTGCGGCGGGTCAACGCGGTCAAGCGCCCCGCCGCGTAAACCCGGGTTTCATGGGACGCCCGCGGCTGATGCGCGACCTGGCGGAGCTCAATGCTGAGCTGGCTGGTGCAGCGCAAGCCGCGCTGACATCTGCCGACGCGGTGCAGCGCATCTTCTACGTGCCGCCGCAGGAGCTCCCGTCCGGGGCGAAATATCGCTATGGTCCTGAGCATGTATTGATTTTCACCGGCGACCGGGCAATCCACGTGCAGGGGGCGGCTGCTGGACAGCCTGGGCAGACGCGCGTGATGCCCGCCCCTGCGATGCACTATCTGCAGGTCGAACAGAACTTGCTCTACGGCCGGCTGGAAATCGGCTACACCGCGAACAACCAGGCCCAACACGTGGTGCTGGAATTCAACACGGTCGGCTGGGATCTCCTGCAGCCTGGCCTGGCAGGGCTGCTGCTCGCAGCGTACCGGGCGTGCCCACCGTCGGTTGCCGCGGACGCCCCTGAGATCGGCATGTATGTGGTCGAGCGGCTGCCCCTAAAGTATGCCAACGGCCTGAAGTTCTACATCCTGGCGCCGGGCGAACGGTTGCTGGCGCTCGCTTTCCAGCCGGCCATCTGGAGGCGGCGCCTGCTCATCCTGCGTCGTCAGGTCACGCCGGCCAGTGTCCTGGCGCTCACCGATCGCCACGTGAGCCTGATCGAGGAGCGACGCGCGCTGGGCGGTTCCCGCTCCTACGGCTGGATCTTCACCTTCATCCCCCGGCACGGGGTGGCGGGCATGCGCAGCGCCCCCGCGCCGCTCGGGCGCCTGATCAGCATCGAGATGCTGAATGACGGTGCCACGGCGACGTACGAGTTGGAGCTCACAACGGAGGTGGCTGCCGCATGGGAGGCGCAGTGGCGTGCGCACGGCGGCGCGTGGGTCGCAGATGAATTCAGTGAAGGGGTGAAAGGATGAAATTCCTGTGGATTGGCGTTGGGGCTTTCCTCGGCGCCAACCTGCGCTATCTGCTGCAAACGTGGGCGACTGGCCGCTGGGGGCCGGATTTCCCCTACGGCACCTTGATCATCAACGTGACTGGGAGCCTGGTCTTGGGGTTCTTCATCACGTTGGTGACCCAGCGGGTGACTGCATCGCCCGAATGGCGCGCGTTCGTTGCTGTAGGACTGTTGGGAGGGTTCACCACCTTCTCTTCCTTCACTGTTGAAACCCTGAACCTTTTACAGATGGGGCGCTGGCTCCCGGCGGCGCTGTATGTAAGCGGGAATGTGGTCCTAGGGTTAATGGGCGCCTACCTCGGCATTATCCTGGCGCGCACATTGTGAGGTGAACTGTGGAAATCATCGGTACTGCCACCAAAGTGAGCATTCACATCAGCGAAAATGACCATTGGGGCCAGAAGTCGCTTTATATGGCGATTCTTGAGATGCTTAAGTCAGAAGATTGCGCGGGCGCCACTGTGCTGCGGGGCCTGGCCGGTTTCAGCGCCCGCAGCCGTATCCGCACCGCCAACATCGTGGATCTGTCCTCCGAACTGCCCCTTGTCATCGAGTGGGTAGACGACCCGGCCCGCGTGGCGCGCGTGATGCCGCGGCTGACTGAGATGGTGGTTGAGGGCCTCATCACCTGCCAACAGGTGGAGGTCGTCAGCTACAGCCATCGCGGGTTGCGCGCCCTGCGGGCGGCTGCGCCCGTGCGCGATCTGATGAGCCGGGAAGTCCGCACGGTGACGCCGGACACGCCGATCGCCGACGCGGTGGAGATGCTGATCGGGAAGGCATATCGCAGCCTGCCGGTCGTGGATGCAGACCGTCGGGTCGTGGGCATCCTGACCGATGGTGACGTATTGGCGCGCCTGGGTCTGCCGGACGCCAGTGTTCAGTTGGCGCTGACCCCGGGCGAGCTGGGCCGCGAGTTGGAATCCCTGCGCTGCTGTGGGCAGACCGTGGCGGATGTAATGGTCAGCCCGGTCGTCACTACCACCGAGGACGCGGCCATCGCCGATGCGCTGCGCATCATGGCCGCGCGCGGGATCAAACGCGTGCCGGTCGTCAATCGAAGCGGCCGGCTCGTCGGCATCGTGAGCCGGGTGGACGTGCTGCGTGCGCTGGCGCAGCCCCTGGCGCAGGGCATGCCGGAGCGAGTGTTGCCGCCGGGACAACATACGAAGGTTGGCGAGGTCATGGTCACCGAAGTGCCGACCGTTCAGAGCACCACCCCCCTGAACGTCGTGGTGGATTTGCTGGTAAATGTCGCGCAGCGTCGGATCGTGGTCGTGGATGGCGAGCGCCAGGTGCGGGGCATTATCACCGACGGGGATCTGCTCAAACGGGCCAGCGCCGCTGAGCGCACCGGCCTGCTCCAGGTCTTTGCCCGGCGCCTCGGCGGCGGCGGGAGCGCCACGATCGACCTGGCGAGACGCACGGCCGGCGAAGTGATGACCGCCAATCCGATCACCGTCACCCCGGAAACGCCGCTGCTGGATGCCCTGCGCCTGCTGCTGCAGCACAAGATCAAGCGCGCCCCGGTGGTGGATGCCGAGGAAAGGCTGGTTGGCCTCGTGGGGCGCGAGGAGATCCTGCAAGCCCTGGCCAGGGACCTGCCGGCCGGGGAATCGGCGGGTGCCTGATCCGGTCGGCGCACGGCGAGTTGGGCCGGTTTCACTCACGCCCCTGCGTCCAGTGCGGGCGTAACCCCAAGACGTGCGTAACCGGGACCACGAAGAGCAGCCCACTATCCGGCGCGTTGAAGTCGCCACCTACCGCCTGTTCCGTGGCGCGAAGCAACCCCTGCAGATCGAAGTCATCGCCCACCACCACGAACATCGTCCGGTGATGGTACTCTTCGCTCTCCAGGAGGTGGCGCAGGGAGGGCAGCAGCGGCATGTCGTCGCGCCGCCCACGCATCTGCTTCAGTTTGTGCAGTCCTGCGCTCTCGACAATCGTGATGCCGGTGACGCCCCGGCGTTCCCAGGTCGCCAACACATCCTGGCAGCGGTCCAGATTCGGCAGTACTGCAACGATCAGGTTAGGCATATTCTTGCTCCTTGCCTGCAAAGACCTGCCGCAAGAGCGGCGGCGTAACCAAGGTTGTGACCAGCACGATCAGTGTAACGATCGAAAACAACTCCGTCTTGATCAGGCCGGCGCTCACCCCAACGCTTGCAACGATCAATCCCACTTCGCCGCGACTGATCATCCCCGCGCCCACGCGCAGAGACGCACGATTTGTGAAACCGCCCAGGCGCGCGCCCAGGCCGCCCCCCAGCACTTTGGACACCACGGCCACTATCAGCAGCACGAGCGCCAGCACGAGACCTTGCCCGGTCAACAGCCGCACGTTTGTCTGGAGGCCGATACTCACGAAGAAGATCGGCACCAGGAACGCGTAGGCGATGGTATGCATGGAGCGGCCAATCGTGGCGCGCAAGTGGCTGCGGCCGAAACTCAGGCCGGCGATGAAGGCCCCGGTGATGGCCGCCAACCCACCGCCCACCTCGGCGGTCCAGGCAAAGGCCAGGGTCACCACCAGCACCAGCGCCGCCAAGCCCTCGCTGATCGGCTGGCCGTCGGCCCAATCGGCCAGCCGCGGCAGCAGCAGGAAGCCGACCGCCGTCGCCAGACCCAGGTAGAGCAGCATGCGCACAAGGACCAGCCCGACAGCGCCGCCGCCCGCCCCGCTGGCCGCAATGGCGACGAACACCGACAGCAGCAAGATTACCAGGACGTCATCCACCACCGCGGCGCCCAACAGCGCCGTCCCCTCCCGGCTGCGCAACAGGCCCAACTCAAGCAGTGTCTGCGCGCTGATGCTGACGCTGGTCGCGGTCAGGATCATGCCTACAAAGAGGGCCGCCTGGCCGCGATAGCCGAACGGCAGCACGGCCAGCGCGCCCAGCGCCAACGGGAAAATCACCCCGATGACGCCAGCCAGAGTGGCGACACGCCCCGTCCGGCGCATCTCCCGCACGTCCACTTCCAGGCCGGCCAGGAACATCAAGCAGATCACCCCCAGCTCCGCCAACTCGTGGATCACCTCGGTCAGCAGGTGTGGCTCAACGATATTGGCCAGGAACGGCCAATGCAGCAGGTCGAGCAGGCTGGGGCCCAGCAGCACCCCGACCAGCAACTCACCCAAGACGGCCGGCTGGCGCAGGCGCACCGCCACACACCCGCCGGCCTTGGCGGCCGTGATGATCACCATCAGCGCAAACACCAACTGGAGAAAAGGTGTCATAGGCTTCGTCCCCCAGTCCCAGATCTGAGCATCGTCAGCCCTGCCGGCCGTGCAGAGCTGCGGCAATACGCGCCTGGCTGTGCTCGACTTCGGTCTGGCGTTTGAGCGCCATGCAGGTATAGAGCATGTCAATCAATCCGACCTGTGCAACGCGCGCGCCCAGCGGGTAGCCGTGGGCAAGCGCTTCCTGGGCTGCCGTGCGCAGGCCGATGTCAGCGAGCAGTGCCAGGGGCGAGGCGGGATGGTTTGTGATGGCAACGGTCCGTGCGCCAGCCTCCTTGGCGACCTTGAGGGCGTGCAGGAGATCCTGTGACTCACCTGAATGCGAGATCGCAACGGCCAGGTCTACCGGCGACAACAGCGCCGCGGAAATCAGTTGCGTTTCGGCATCCGTGTGGGGCACCGCGCGCACCCCAACACGCATCAGCTTATACTGCAACTCCAGCGCCGCAATCGCTCCGCCTCCCGAACCATAGATGTCCACGCGCCGCGCCTCCAAGAGCGCGTCGGCCGCACGCTCCAGGGCGGCAAAATCCAGCACGCTCAGCGTGTCGTCGAGCGCCTTGATATCGGCGGTGATGACCTTGCGCGCGGCCTCGATCACGCCTTCCCCCGGGAATGTCATGGCGTAGGTGGCAAGGCGCCCCGGCGTCAACTCAAGAGCAAGGCGGATCTTGAAGTCTTGGTAGCCGTCTGACTGCACTTTCCGACAGAAACGAAAGACGGTCGTGTCGCTCACGGCGCAGCGTCGGGCGAGGTCGTTCATCGGCAGATGGATGACTTCATCGGGGTGGTCAAGCACGTACTGACCCACCTTCTGCTCCTGTTCGTTAAGCGCCGGAAGCAGACCCCGGATGGCCAGCAAGAGGCTACTCTCAGATAGCCTAGATGGCTCTACCATGATCGAACTCCTTGTCGTCGCATGTCGTTTGACAAATCGGCCTTCCTTTGTTATCCTAACAGAGGAATTATTCTTTGTCAACATCGTGACAGATATTTTATTTGCAGGCACAAGCGACTGTCTGAAGAACCCGCTGGTTGCACACCGGTGAGATCCGGTGCCTGGGTTTCCGGAAGGAGGCCGCATTGAGCGAAGCAAGAACTATCGTTGCCGCGGCTCTGGGCGAGTGCGTCCACGTCGCCGGCGTCATGAATTTCCTGCGTTTGGCCGAGCAGGCCGGGTGGAAGACGGTCTTTCTGGGGCCGGCGGCGCCGGTCGAGCGCGTCCTGGCAGCCGCCCAGGAACATAACGCATCGCTGGTCGGGGTGTCGTACCGCCTGACGCCGGAAACCGGCGAGCGGCTGCTGGCGGAGTTCGCGGAGGCCGCGGATGATCTGCGCGCCGCGGGGGTGCGCTTCGCCTTCGGCGGCACACCGCCCGTCGCCGAACGCGCTCGCGCCATTGGCTTCTTCGAACAGATCTTTGATGGCAGCGAGCCCACGGAATCGGTGCTGGCCTACCTCAAGGGCCAACCGCTTGACCGAGCCGGCGTGTCCGTCTATCCACAGGCGACCATCGAGCGGATCGGCTGGAAGGCGCCCTATCCCCTGATCCGCCATCACTTTGGCCTGCCGACGATGGCCGAGACCCTCGCCGGCGTCACGGCCATCGCGGAGGCGCGCGTGTTGGATGTCATCTCGTTGGGCATTGACCAGGACGCGCAGGAGAACTTCTTCCGGCCGGAACGCCAGGACCCGCGGCGCACAGGCGCGGGCGGGGTGCCGGTGCGCCACGCCGACGACTACCGCGCACTCTACGCCGCCAGCCGCCGCGGCAATTACCCGCTCTTGCGCACCTACTCCGGCACCGACGACTTCATGCGGCTGGCGGAAATGTACGTCGAGACGATCAACATCGCCTGGGCCGCGGTGCCGCTCTTCTGGTTCAATCTTATGGACGGCCGCGGGCCGCACGATCTCGAATCGTCAATTCGGGAGCACCAGAAGTTGATGGCCTGGTACGGCAGCCGTGGTATCCCGGTGGAACTGAACGAGCCGCATCACTGGGGCATGCGCGACGCGCCGGACGGGGTCTTCGTTGTCGCCGCCTATCTGTCGGCCTACAACGCACGGGCGTTCGGGGTATCCGACTATATCGCACAGCTCATGTTCAACAGCCCGCCCGGCCTCTCCGATGCGATGGACCTGGCGAAGATGCTGGCCTGCCTGGAGATCATCGAACCGCTCGCCGATGATACAGGTTTCCGGATCTATCGGCAGACCCGTGTCGGCCTGCTCAGTCATCCCCTTGATCCCGAAGGGGCTCGCGGTCATCTGGCCGCGGCCACCTATCTCCAGATGGCCCTCAAACCGCACATCGTCCACGTGGTCGGCCATACGGAGGCGCACCACGCGGCCACGGCCGATGATGTCATCGCCGCCTGTAAGGTCGCCCGCCGGGCCATTGAGAACGCCATAGCCGGCGCGCCTGACATGACCGTTGACCCGCATGTCCAGGCGCGCAAGCAGGAGCTCATCGTCGAAGCGCAGGTCACGCTGGACGCGATCCGGGCGCTGGCCGGGCCGCAGGTCGCTGATCCCCTGCTCGATCCCTCGACCCTGGCGCGCGCGGTGACCACGGGCATCCTCGACGCGCCGCACCTGCGGAACAACCGCTATGCTTGCGGTCGGGTCATGACCCGGCTGGACCGGCGCGGAGCTTGCGTGGCTGTGGATGGCGCGACCGGCCAGCCACTCACCGAAGCGGTCCGCCTTGCGAGTCTATTGGCGCCGGAGCGTCAAGAGACAGAGTCAAGACATAGAAGGAGATAACGCAATGGCAGCGGCACAGAACTACACCGTGATCGGCGCCGGGCATGGCGGCAAAGCCATGGCCGCCCACCTGGCGTTTATGGGCTTTCGCGTCACGCTGTTCAACCGCACCGCCGAACGCGTGGCCGCCATCAAGGCCCGCCGTGGGATTGACCTGGAGAGCTACGATGGCGGCCCACGTGGCTTCTGCCGGCTGGCACTCGTCACGTCGGATATGGCCGAGGCGCTGGCTAAGGCCGACGTCGTCCACGTCGTCGTGCCCTCCTCGGCCCACGCCGAGGTTGCCAAAGCTGCGGCGCCGCACCTGCACGATGGGCAGATCATCGTGCTGCATCCTGGCCGCACGCTGGGCGCCATTGAGTTCGAAAAAGTGCTGTGCGACCACGGGTGCAAAGCGGACATCACCGTCGCTGAAGCCGGCACCTTCATCTACGCCAGCCGCTCTGACGGACCGGCCCAGGCGCGCATCTTCCGCATCAAGGAGGCCGTGCCGCTGGCCGCACTGCCAGCGACGCGCACGCCGCGCGTCCTGGAGGCTCTGGCGCCCGCTTATCCGCAGTTCATTGACGGGATCAACGTGCTGCGCACCGGGCTCGACAACATGGGCGCGATCTTTCACCCGGCCCTGACGCTGCTCAACGCGGGCCGCATCGAATCCACGCACGGCGACTACGAGTTTTACATCGAAGGGGTCACGCCGTCGGTGGCACGGGTGCTGGAGGCGCTCGACCGCGAGCGCGTGACCGTGGCTGCTTCGTTGGGCATCCGTGCCCAAACGGCGCAGGAGTGGCTGAAGATGGCCTACGATGCCGAGGGGGAAGATCTCAATGAGGCCATCCACAATCAGCCTGGCTACTATGGCATCAAGGCGCCCAGCACCCTGAACCACCGCTACATTTTCGAAGATGTGCCCATGAGCCTGGTGCCAATTGCGGCGTTGGGCCAGCATTTCGGCGTCTCGGTGCGGGGCATGGATGCGATCATCCGGCTGGCGTGCATCATCCACCGCACCGACTACTGGCGTCGCGGCCGCACGCTGGAGAGGCTGGGCATTGACCGCCTCAGCGTCGGCGAGATCACGCAATTTGTCACCACCGGTCAGCGCGACTGGGAATGTTGAGTCTTCTTGGGCAGGAAGGGGGTAACAGGAAAATGTACATGGTAATGCTTGTCCTGGACATTGCCGACCGGTTGGATGCCGTGCTGGCTGCCTGGGACGCGGCCGGCGCGTGTGGGGCAACCATCGCGGAGACGACCGGCGCCTACCGGCGGGCCGCGCACCGTCATGTGCTGGCACCCTACGTTGTCGGTGGTGCAGGCCTCATAGATATGGAGCGGGGCAACTACACTCTGTGGGCCATTGTGCCGGATGCGGAGATGGCACAGCGCTGCCTTGCTGCGGCTGAGGGGGTCGTCGGCGACCTCGATCATCCCGGAACAGGCGTGTTTGCAGCGTGGCCCCTGGCCCTGATCAAAGGTGTGCCGCGCCAGGCTGCCGCTGGCGGCAGGGAGGGCCGATGATCTGGTTGATTTTTTTCGGCAGCGCAGTGGTAATCGTCCTGGCAGCGACGCAGTTGGCGAAGTACGGCGATGCGATCGCCGTGCGCACCCGGCTCGGCGGCATGTTTGTGGGCACGTTGCTCCTTGCCGGCGCGACCTCGCTGCCGGAGATGCTGACAGGCATCAACTCGCTGGGCCAGGGTATCCCGAACCTGGCCGCCGGCAATTTCCTGGGCAGCAGCATGCTCAATATACTGCTGCTGGCGGTGCTTGACCTGGCATTCCGACAAGCACGCGTGCTGCGCCGGGTCGCGATGCGCCATGCGCTTACCGCAAGCCTGGCCGCACTGCTGCTCGGGATGGCTGCCTTCTTTATCCTGGCCGATCTGGACTTCCGGATCGGCTGGGTCGGCCTGGATAGTTTGCTGCTGATCGCCGCCTACGTCGTTGGCGTGCGTTTGATCACCACAAGCAATCCGGCGCCCGGCGGTGAGACTATCTCGGAGGATGAGCTGGCCGGTGTGCCAAGCCTGCGTCGTTCATTGATCGGTTTCGGCCTGTCCACCGCGATCCTGGTCGCAATCACGCCGTGGTTGGTGCGCAGCAGCAGTGAGATAGCCGACATCCTCGGCCTGAGCGTGGGCTTCGTCGGCACGACCCTGGTGGCAATGGTCACTGTCCTCCCTGAGCTGACGACAACGATCTCAGCCGCGCGCCTGGGCGCATTCGACCTGGCAGTGGGCAATTTGTTCGGCAGCATCGCTTTCAACATTTTCGTGCTCGGCCTGATTGATTTCTTTTACCTGCCGGGGCGCTTCCTGGGCGCAATTGACCCCGCTTTTGCGCTTGTCGCGTTGTTGGGCCTGATACTCACCGCCTTGGGCCTGATCGGCAACCTGGCGCGCGTCGAGCGCCGGCTGCTCTTCATCGAGATTGACGCCGCGATCATTTTCCTGGTGTACCTGGGTGCGATGTGGTTTCTCTACGCACGGGGGATCGGCACATGACGGTGAGAAGGCGCTTTCCTGGGAGTTGAGCCTTCACTTGTACGTCAAATGTTTGACATGAAATAGATTTGTATCGTACAATATACTTACGATATGAGTCTGTATCAGTGTTACTGTAAGTCGTAGGGCTTGACCAAAGGGAGAGACGCACATGAAGATCGGGATCCTCGGTTCGGGTATGGTAGGGCAGACGTTGGCGGCAAAGCTCGCGGAGCGAGGGCAGGATGTGATGGTCAGCGCACGCAGCCCGGAGAAGGTGGCCGCGTGGGCGGCGGGCGCGGGGGTCAAAGTCGGTTCCCTCAGCGATACGGCCGCGCATGGTGAGCTCGTGATCAACGCGACGAAAGGCGAGGCGTCGCTGGAGGCGCTGCAGGCTGCGGGTGAGGCTAACCTGGCCGGAAAGATCGTGGTGGACATCGCCAACCCGCTGGACTTCTCCCGCGGGATGCCGCCGACCCTGTGGGTGTCCAACACCGACTCGCTGGGCGAGCAGATTCAGCGGGCCTTTCCGCAGGCAAAGGTCGTCAAGACCCTCAATACCCTGAACGCGGGCTTGATGGTGGATCCGGGCAGGCTGGCCGGCGGCGACCATACCATTTTTGTCAGCGGGAACGACGCCGCGGCAAAGGCCGAGGTCAGCCGCCTGCTGGCCGAGTGGTTCGGCTGGCGCGACATCATTGACCTGGGCGACATCACTACCGCCCGCGGCACTGAGTCGCTGCTGCCGGTCTGGGTCCGCCTGATGATGGCGTTCGGCCACGCCAACTTCCAGTTCAAGATCGTGCGGTAGGGGGCGTCATCGCTCCCGCGCCATAAGCTGGTCGCCGGAGAAGCCGACACCCTTAAGTTCGTGTCCAAGCTGCGAAAGGAGGATCCGATTGACTACCCGGTGATGGTGCTGGAAGGGCTGTGGTGGGTGGAGGGTGCTCAATTCGACCCCACCATCGCCTGGGAGACCTTCACGGACAAATGGGTCTATACGGTGATGATCATGCAGCCCGACCACATCACGCCGGCCATGTTCGCGGAGGCGGTGGCGCAAGCGGCAAAGAAGAAGCCGAACCCCGCGCTCGCCCGGCTGCGGCTCGCATCGTTCCGCGAGGGCCTCTGCGTGCAGACCCTGCACATCGGCCCCTACGCCACCGAGCCGGCGACCGTCGAGCGGATGCACCGCTGGGCGGCCGAGAACGGTTACCGTTTGACCGGCAAGCACCACGAGATCTACCTGGGCGCCCCGCGCCGCGCCGACCCGGCGAAGCTGAAGACGGTGCTGCGGCATGGGGTGATACGTGATGCGTGATAGGAGGCCGAGCGGCCGGGGGGCGACCGAAGTGCAGCCCTCGGGCCATTTTGCCATTTTGCGACTCCCCTTGACACTCTCCTTCATTGATGTTATAATTTTCACAATCTTGTGGGTTTGGGGCCGGTCGTCTTTCTACCTGTTTGGAGGAAAGATGCGGTCATCTGATCCCAACTCCTCCCCTCTTTTCCGGTCTAGCCGCCCCTTTGTTAACATTCCGCGCGCCCCGCCCATGCGGCCCGGGGCGAATCTGGCTTCCATCTCTCATCCTCTCTAACTCCCGTCTCAATTCCAAAACAGCCCTTGCGGAGGTGCCTCATGCGTAGCAAGACCATGTTGATCGTGATCGGCGTCGTGATTGGCCTGCTGCTGGCCGCGGCAGGCATCGTGGTGGCCGGGGACTTGAACCCCAGCGTGGGACCGACCGGCGGAGCATCCCAGATGTATACTCTGGAGCAAATCTATACTCGCCTCTCCGGCGGTGGTAATGCCACCAAGGCGACGGCATTCAGCGAGCCGGCTGCCGGGCCAGGAAGCACCATGCACACGCTGGATGACATCTATGCGCTCGCATGGCCCGCCCGCGTGCCCAAGACCGGGCAGACCTGGAGTTTCGCGACCGGCGACGATGGCGACCTGCAGCGCGGTGTAGCGTGGCCCAGCCCGCGCTTCACCGACAACAGCAACGGCACGGTGACCGACAACCTGACCGGGCTGATCTGGCTGAAGAACGCCAACTGCTTTGGAACACAGAATTGGGCTACAGCCTTGGCCTCAGCCAATACGCTGAACAACGGGGAGTGCGGCCTGAGCGATGGCTCGGCTGAGGGCGCATGGCGGCTGCCCAACGTGCGCGAGCAGCAGAGCTGGATTGACTACGGCCAGCGCGACCCTGCGCTGCCGAGCGGCCATCCGTTCACCGGTGTCGCGTACTACTACCGCTACTGGATGAGTACCAGCACCGGGCGGTTTAACGCCTGGAGCGTGGGCATGGAAATTCAGGACCTGAACAGCCAGCAACAATACTACAGCCAGGAGGTGTACATGATCATCGATAAGCTTGTAGGCCTCTTCGTGTGGCCAGTGCGTGGCGGACAATGATGCTTGGGCGTAAGGAGGTTCTGCAATGAACGACCACAAACGCAGGCGGCGATTATTCTCCGTCGCGCTGTTCGGGTTGGCCCTTGCCCTGCTGATCGCGGGCGTGGCTCTGGCCGGGCCCATGACTCCAGTGCCCCAAACATGGGCCTGGGGCACGAATATCGGCTGGCTCAACTTCGCGCCCGACTTCGGCGGCGTCACCGTCTACAGCGATCACTTGGAAGGCGACGCCTGGGGCGAAAACGTCGGCTGGATCAGGTTCAAGGGCACGGCCCAAGATAGCACGCCCTACAGAGTCAACAACGATGGCGTGGGCAATCTTTCCGGCTACGCCTGGGGGACGAACGTGGGCTGGATCAACTTCGCGTCGTCCAACGGCGGCGTGTGGGTGGACCCGGTCACTGGCGACTTCGCGGGCTACGCCTGGGGCGAAAACATTGGCTGGATCAAGCTTAAGGGCACGGCCGCAGATACGACCGCCTACAAAACCAACACCGCCTGGCACGGTGATCTGCTGGCTGCCTACGAAAACGACATCGCCGCCGTCATCACGGCCCATCTCTCCGGCCCGGCCTCCTCCGGCGGGTTAAGCATCGCCAATAGCAGCTTCCTCAACGACGCCGGCGACGGCATCATCTTCGGCCACAACAACGCCGCCTTCGCCGGTGGCATCACCACCAATCTGCCGGCCGGCGTGGACAAGCGCTGGGCGCGCATCTGGCAGTTGGATGTCAACGACGGCGCCGGCACGAGCGGCAGCCAGGTCACGCTGACCTTCGACATCTCCGAGGCGGGCGGGACGGGCAACTTCAGCGACACGGGCGCTTACTATCTGCTCAAGCGGCCCATCGGCGACACGGGCGACTTTGCGATTGTCCCGCTGGCTGACACCAGCCCTGTTCCCAACCCCAGCATTTCCGGAGACCGCCTCACCTTCACGGTGAACGCTAGCAACCTGGGCTCCGAGTTCACCGTGGGCGCGACGGCGGGTTCGCCCAACGCGGTGACGCTGCGTGAGTTCCGCGCCACCGCGCCGGAGTTCGATCTTGTCGCGTGGGTTGCCGACCTGGTACGCCGGTTACGGCGCTAAGACGCGGTGCAGCCCGAGTGTGGCTGTTGGGCTGCGCCTTCTCAAGTCGGCCATGAACTGCCGGAGCAGGTTAGCCATTTGTTGAAGGCTGTGCGCGCCAACTGAGCCAGACGCGTTCCGACTCGATGCGGTAGCCAACGGCCGTTGCTGTGGCGTGCATGGCGCGGTTGTCGCTGCGGGTCCCCAGGAGCGCACGTTCAGCGCTGCGTGCCCGCAGGCGCGCCAGCCCCGCGCACAACAGCGCCCGCGCCAGCCCGCGGCCCTGGTGCGGCGGGTGCGGCGCCATCGTTGCGGCCGCTCAGCCGGTTTTCCTCCCGCTGAATCGCGCAGAAGCAATAGGCGGCTAGGCTGCCATTGGGCGCCACGGCCACCAGGTCGAGCGCAGGGTCATAGTCGGGCTGGCGCATCCAGGTCAACCGCTCCGCGGCCGTCATGTGCTCTGAGCCGAATGCGGCCCGGTGCAGCGCGACCAGCGCTTCCGCCTCGGCCTCGCCCGCGACCGGTCGGATGGTGTATCCCATTTCTACGGCGACCGAGGTCGCGGCTAACGGGCGCCGCGGCGCCGGGCGTCCATCTACATGGACGCGATCTGGTCGGCGGCGCTGACCTCGCAGCCGCAGGCTCATCAGGTGCGACTTTGGTCGCCGTAGACGTTGCGCCGCTCGGCAACGCCTCGCACAATGAAAACGCCCCGGATCGCCGGTGCGCGCGGCCAGGTCGCAGGCGCACGCGATGCCCCACAGGACGAGCACGAGCGCATCTGCGGTGCTTGCCGTGACTTACGGCGTCCAGTCGAACCACTGAATGGTATTTATTCCCGAAAGCGTACCGCCGTCAGGGGGCGGCATCCGGGCCTGACCATCGGGCTTCCCACACATCCGGCAGCCGGTTGGAGAACCACAGTTCGACGTATTTGAGCCTTGGTTCGTGGGCGATCCCCCCGCCGGTGATGGTCGCATAACTGTAGTGGATCAGGCGCAGGCCGAAATCGGCTCGCCGCGGCCGGATGCGGTCATAGAGGCGGCGGATGTCGCCCATGGTCG
>CAZYGI010000047.1:0-9789 GCA_964647255.1 uncultured Anaerolineales bacterium
GGTCAACAGCGCCAACCTGATCACCAAGGTCTACTTCCCGCGGCTGATCATCCCCCTTTCCGGCGTGATCTCGACGCTGGTGGACTTTGCCATCGGGTTCGCCGTGCTGGTCGTGCTGATGATTGCCTACCGGACGCCGCTGACGTGGAACGTCCTGTGGCTGCCCGCGTTCCTGCTGCTGGCGATCGCCACTGCGCTCGGCTTCGGGCTGTGGCTGGCCGCGCTGAACGTCAAATACCGGGACGTGAACTATCTGATCCCGTTCCTCTTGCAGATCTGGATGTATATCACGCCGGTGGTGTACGGCACCACGCTGATCCCGGAGCGCTTCCGCTGGCTGATGGCGCTGAACCCGATGACCGGCGTCGTCGAGGGGTTCCGCTGGGCGCTGCTGGGGATAGGGGCCAGTGGCCAGGGATCAGGGGGCAGTGCGCTGACGATGGTTTCGGTCGCGATCACGCTGGTGGTGCTGGTGACGGGCATCATCTTCTTCCGCAATACGGAGCGGACGTTCGCGGATGTAATTTGAGAGCAGGTGTCAAGCGGCAGGGGTCAGGAGTCAAGCATCAGAGGCCACTGACCACTGTTCACTGTTCACTGTTCACTGACCACTGTTCACTGACCACTGAAGATCCTCTCCCGCATCACCGAGCCGACCAGCGGCCGGGTGATGGTGGCCGGGGTTCAAGACACTTGCCTTAGGTGAGCTGATGACGTATGATAGAAACAAGAGCTTTGAAAAGGAGAGTTGAAAATGCTACCCGCTGCTCATTCGTCGGTCTTCCAAAAGACCATCGAGCAGGTTGAACAACTGCCGGCCGATGACCAGATGTTGCTGGTTGAGATTATTCGTCAACGCATGCTCCAACATCGTCGCCGCGACCTGTTCCGGCAGGTCTCCGAAGCGCGTGAGGCTTATCGGACCGGCGATGTTCACTCCGGCTCGGTAGATGATCTCCTGCGGGAACTGGATGAGAGTGAAGTGTGAGAAGGCTGATCTGGAGCCCGCACTTCACACGCTCACTTCGGCGTAAACTGCGGCAGAATCCTCTCTTGCGCCAACCTGTCGAAGCGACCTTACTTCAGTTGACAGCAGATCCGTTTCATCCTTCATTACATAGCCATAAGCTCAAGGGGGATCTGTCTGGCGCTTGGGCCTGCACTGTTGACTTCGAGAATCGCGTCCTCTTTGAGTTCGTCACAGATCCAGCCTCGACGGAAGATGCCATCCACCTGTTGGCCCTGGGGACTCACGACGAAGTCTACTAACCAACTGCCAATGACTAACATCGCCATTCGCGTCGAGAACCTCTCCAAGCTCTACACCATCGGCCGCGCCCAGCAGCGCCATGACACCCTGCGCGACGCGCTGGTATCAGGGGTCAGGCATCAGTGGTCAAGCGTCAGGCGCAGGGCTGCACGGGGGGCTGACTCCTGTCCACTGACCCCTGACACCTGTCGGCTGACCACTGACACCTGTCCGCTCAAGATCCTCTCCCGCATCACCGAGCCGACGAGCGCCTGTGCCCAAAAACGACACAACTTTCGGCAGGCCGTGATGCGAAAGGTGAAAAAGACTTGTCCCACAGACTAAAGATGGCTCTCTGCATGTGGGCTATCGCCCTCTCAAGCGTATCGCTCGTTGGCTCGGCCATGGCGCAGACGCCTCGTGGCGGTTGGTCGCCCCCGGTCCCTGTTGCGCGCACGGAGGGACAGCTATCTCTCAGCACGCTGGTGAGCGATGACCGTGGGCGCCTGCATCTGTTCTACACCGATCGGCCGGGTGAAAACCTTCCAGGCGCCATCAACTATATGAGGTGGGATGATTCAGGTTGGTCTCAGCCTCTCGATGTCATCATTGATCCCGAGACGGATGGACCAAATGGCCCGCGAGCTGCCATAGACAACCAAAAGAACGTATACGTTATTTGGGGCGGAGCGAATCGCTCTCTCAGGTATGCGTCTGCGCCGCTCGCCGAAGCAGGCTCGGCGAGCGCATGGAGCACGCCAAAGACCCTGGCTCAATCATTGCCCGCATCGCATGATATCATCGCCACCTCAGATGGTGCGCTTCATATTGCGTATTCTAGCTCTTCTGAACAGAACACGGCTTCCATGATCACCTCTACCGACCTTGGCCAAACCTGGAGTGCGCCCGCGATCATCGCAGAGATGGCGAGTGGGGTCAATGCCAGCGATGTGCGGCTGGCTATGGATGGCGCGGGGCGTTTTCACGCGGTCTGGACCGAGTATCAACTGCCGGATGGTTGGCCGCCGACGGGCGTGTACTACAGTCGATCCACTGATGGCGGCGTTACATGGAGTGCAGCACGTCAGGTAGCGCCGGAATGGCACGCCCAGATCGGTGTGACGACGGTGGGCAACGATGCCGTACACCTGGCCTGGCGGAGCACCGCTGGCGGAGACGGCACGTTCCACCAGGTGTCGCTGGATGGCGGAGACACCTGGGCGGCCCCGGACCGCAACGACGATTCGGGAGGGCTCTCGGGGTTACCATCGTTTGCCGTGGACACCGCGGGTACGCTGCACTACCTGATCGGGCGCGTGTTCTATGCCAACTGGGCTAAGGGCAGCGTGAGCCCCTACCAGGACGTGGCGACGGAGCCGGTGCGCGCACAAGCCACAAAGAGCAACGGCGAACAGGGTATACTCGCGATGACTTCCGGCAACAGGCTGCATGTGATCTTCGAGCTGGACTTCACCAGCGTGTGGTACACGTCCAAATTGCTTGATGTTCCGCCCGCGCCTACACCGGCGAGCCAGCCCGTCCTCCCTCCGACTGCGAGCGCAGAGCCTGCCGCTTCAACAGCTCAGCCGGCCGCAACAATCGTCCCGGAGCCTCCACTGCCCACGACTGAACTGCTGATCGCCAACCGCCAACAAAGCTCTGATTCGACGGCTCTGCCGTTCGTTGCAGGGGTCCTTCCCGCGCTCATCCTGGTGGTCATCGTGGTCGGCGTCAGGCTCGGGCGGAGAAATCGCCAGTGATTGGTTGAACATCATGACCGATATCGCCATCCGCGTCGACTCCCTGAGCAAGCTCTACCACATCGGCCAAGTGCAACAGCGGCATGATACGTTGCGCGACGCGACCCTGCGCGCCAAAATTCTGACCGTGACCCCGGTCGCCGATCAACACGCTTGCCCTTCTGCCGCATCCGGGGCTATAATGCGTCTGCACGCGGCGTCAACACCGCACAGTCTTCTTATGTCATTCTGAGCGACCAGCGGGAGCGAAGAATCTCCGCCGCAAGCAAAAGGGAGCCTTCCCTTGGAACTGAAGGGCTACATCCTGCCGTTGCGCAAGTGGTGGTGGCTGATCGTGGCAGCGACGCTGGTCGCGACGGTCTCCAGCTACCTGGCGACGCGCCAGCAATCCCCCATCTATCAGACGCGCACCACGATCATCATCGGAAACACGATCAATAACCCGAACCCCAACAGCTATGATTACTACCAGTCGGTTCAGTTAGCCACCACCTACGCTGATCTGGTCAAGCGTGACAACATCCGCCTGGCGACGATGACCGCCCTCGGCCTGACCTTCCTGCCCGAATACAACGCGCGCAGCGTGCCCAACACCCAACTGGTCGAGATTACGGTCACGGACACCGACCCGGCGCGCGCGCAGGCGGTGGCCAGGGAGCTGGCGAATCAACTCATTGCGCTCAGCCCGTCGAGCGAAACCGGCGAGGTCCAGAAACGCCAGGCCTTCATCAGCAGCCAACTCAACGACCTGGAAAACAAGATTCGCGCCACACAGGGGGAGATCGCGGACAAGCAGGAGGAGCTGGCGGGGCTGTTCAGCGCCCGGCAGATCGCGGACGCCCAAACCCAAATTGCGGCGCTGCAGAACAAGCTGGGCACGCTTCAGGCCAACTACGCGGCGCTGTTGAGCAACACCCAACAGGGCGCGCGCAACGCTCTGACCATCCTCGAAAAGGCTGCGCTGCCCGCGGTTCCCATCGGGCCAAACAAGCTCGCGACGATCCTCCTGGCCGCAACGATCGGTCTCGCCCTGGCTGCGGCCGCCGCCTATCTGTTGGAATACCTCGACGACACGATGAAGAACCCGGAGGACGTCCAGAAGGCGCTCGGGCTGACCACCCTCGGCGCGGTGCCGGTGATCAAGACCGCTGCCGACGGCGAGTTGATTATGGTGGCCCAGGGCCAGTCGCCGACCGGCGAGGCCTATCGCGTGCTGCGCACCAACCTCCAGTTCACGGCGGTGGAACATTCGCTCTCCACCCTGATGGTCACAAGCCCCGGCCCGGGCGAAGGGAAATCCATGACCTCGGCCAACCTCGCCGCGGCCCTGGCCCAATCCGGGCGCCGGGTGATCCTGATGGACGCCGACCTGCACCGGCCCCGCCTGCACCGCGTGTTTGGCCTGCCCAACAATGCGGGCCTTACCACCGCGCTGCTTGCCGGCGACAATGCTGCGCTCGATGAGCTGCTGCAGGACAGCCCGGTGCCGCTGCTGCGCGTGCTGCCGTCGGGTCCGCTGCCGCCCAACCCCGCCGAGCTGCTCGGCTCGGCCCGCATGCGCCAACTGCTGGCCGAGCTGCTGGCGCATGCGGACACCGTGGTGCTGGATTGCCCGCCGATCACGGCGCTGTCGGATGCCGCGATCCTCTCCACGCAGGTGGACGGCGTGCTGTTCGTGCTGGATGCGGGAAAAACGCGACGGGAGATTGCGCGGCGCGCGCTGGAGGCGCTGCACCGCGTCCAGGCCCGCGTGGTCGGCGCCGTCCTCAACCGGATGCCCGTCAGCGGCAACGGCTATTACTACTACTACCAGTACGAGCACACGCGTTACTACACCCCCGGCGGCGAGGATCCTCCCGCGTCGCATGGAGGCAACGGCCGCGGCGCGCATAGCGTCCGCGGACAGGCAGGGCGCAAACGTGCTTGAGGAGGACCGCGAACCTTGAAAGCCCACGGCGACCAGGACCTGGCGCCCGCCTTCGCGCCGTTTTCCCTGCGGCCCGGCGCTGAGCTGCCCCCCGCCTGGCTGCGCTGGCTCGGGGCGGCGCTGCCAGGGGCTGCCTCCGCCCCGCCGCCGCCCGGCGATCCGGCGCCGATCCTGCCCGCGCTGGCGGCGCACGGCATCGCGCCCCTGGTCTACCTCGCGGTGAACCGCGCGGGCGGGTGGCGCGGCTGGCCCGCGGCCGCGCAGGCGGCCCTCACGGAGGCCTACCGGCAAAACGCGCTGCGCAGCTTCCTGATGGCCGCGGAGCTCGAGCGCGTGGCCGGCGCCCTGGCAGCGGGGGCGGTCCCCGTGGCGCTGCTGAAAGGGGCGGCGCTGGGGCGGACGATCTACGAAAGCCCGGCCGCCCGCGTGGTCAACGACCTGGACCTGCTGATCCCCGCGGCGCAGGTCGAAGCCGCGCGGCGGACGCTGACCGGGCTGGGCTACCGGGCGCCCGGCCTGCCGGGCAGCGGGCGGTTCGGCCGCTGGCAGCGGCGCTATCGCGCCGAGCTTCCCATGATCTGTGCGCAGCCGGACGAACGCCGGGGGCTGCTGGTCGAGCTGCATTGGTCCCTCGTCGAGCTGCCCTATTACATCGAGCGCATTCCCATGGCCGACATCTGGGCGACGGTCAGCTCGCCCGGTCTGCTGGCCGGCGCGGGGCCGGCCGGCCTCCCCGTCCCCGACCCGGCGACCTTGCTCCTGCACAGTTGCGCTCACCTCGCGCTGCACCACAGCCGTTCCCTGCGCCTGATCTGGCTGGTGGATGTGGATCGCCTGGCGCAGGCGCGGGCGCTTGACTGGGACGCCCTGACCGGACGGGCGGCACGGTGGGGCCTGGGGCTGGCGGTGTATGCCGCGCTCAAGACAACCGCCGCTTGGCTGGACACCCCCCTGCCGCAAGCGGCCCTGGCGCGCCGGGCGCAGCAGGCCGAGGATCCGATCGGCCGGGCGATGTGGGGCGTCGGAGACGAGACGCCGGGCGGCGCGCGCCGCCGGGCGCAGATCACCTGGGCGGCCTTCACCGGCCGCCAGCGCCTGCGCTATGCCGCCTGGCTCGGCCTGCGGGCGCTGACCCGGCCGTTTGAGGCCGCAAGGCGGGCCTGAGATGTCCCCCACCCTCGCTCTCGACATCGCCGGCATCCGGTTCGCCGTTGACCTGCCCGCGCAGGCGTGGCTGGCGCCGCTCGCCGACCGGTATGCCGCCTTCCTCGATCCGGCCGGCGGCGCGGGCCGGCCGTGGCGGGTGGCGCTGACGCACGATCCGGCCCTGCGCCTCACAGATGCGCCCTGGATCAGCCACGAGGGCCCGGTCACGGCCTTTCGCGTATCGGATCACGCCGGCCGCCTCGACCTGGACGCGCGACAGGCCGGGATCAGCGCCCCGGCGCCGGAGCGCGCCGGCTCGGCCCTGGATCGCCTGCTGACGTATCTCTGCATGCAGATGGCGCCGCGCGAGCACTCCGGCCTGCTGCTCCACGCGGCTGGGATCGTGCGTGATGGCCGCGGCTATGTCTTCACCGGCCCGTCGGGCGCGGGCAAGACCACCGTTTCCCGCCTGGCAGCCGGCCGGGCTGAGGTGCTGTCCGACGAAAACGTGATCTTACGGGTGGGCGCCGCCGGGGCGGAGCTGTGCAGCACGCCGTTCTGGGGGCACAGCACCCCGCCGGAGCTGATCCATCGCGTCAACCGCCGCGCGCCGTTAGCCGCCATCTATCTGCTCGCCCACGCCCCGGTTTTCCGGCTCGCCCCCCTCACGGCTGGCCAGGCGATCATGGCGCTGCTCTCCACCGAAAAGATTGCCACGGAGCGCACCGAAAGCGCCGCGGCCTGGCTTGCCGTGGCCGAACGCCTGGCGGCTCAGGTTCCGATCTCTCGCCTCGACTTTCGCCCGACGAGCGAGCTGTGGGGCTTCCTGGACGCTTCCCCGCGGCCGGGTTCGTGGAGTCCCGGCCGGATACACTCCAATACGCTGCGCCCCGGTATTTAGCTACTCGATGTTGACATGCTCAACGGAGTGCGCGATACTGCCTTTGCAAACGGACAGGAAATAACCATTGCCACCACCGCTCGTCCTTGATTCTGGTTTCTCCCAACCATTCTGGCTATTCAGATGAAGATGTCGTAATCTGTTCACGCCGGACGCCGTGGCGTGCAGGCAGACAAGGAGGTGTTCACTGATGCAAGCTTGTGCCGGTGGCCACGCTCTCCCCCGACACACCGGACCGGCCAATCGTCTGCCGGATAACGCGAATCCATCTCCCTGGTACATCCGGGCGTAGGTGCGGCCAGGGTTCGTAGTGCCGACTTTAGTCGTTCCGTCCGGCGTCAACGACTGAAGCCGTTACGACCAACCCCGGGCGCAATTCAGCTGGCGTGTACTGGTGCGAATCCCATGACGTTTCGGTCGCGCACACCATGCCTATCGCAAGCCGAACTGGCGCAGGTGGTGTCGCCTGTCACCTCAGGAGGTGAAGCATGAAACCCAGCATGTCCTTGCTTGTAGCCCTCGCCGTCACCCTGGCAGTGGTCTTTACAGGCCCCCTCCCAGTTGTGGCGGCAAACCCGTCGCCGGTGCAGATCTACTATGTGACGCTGCCGGAGCCTGACGGGCTGACGGTGCTTTCCGCCATCAACGGCGACGCCGTCGCTCCGATGTACACCTACTTCTCCATCGCCATCGCCCAGGAAAATGCATACGTCTACTACGACCAATGGGAGAATGGCTATGCCGCGGACATCGCCAACCCGACGCCCGCCGAGATCTACAGCAGCACGACAAACCCGGCCGGCGTGCAAATCTGGGGCAACGGCGAGTCCGACGATGGCTGCGCCCCCAACATCAACGGCGTGGCCTTTACGTGCACAGATCTCGCCGATGTCCTCCATGCCGGCAATGTCATCATCCCGTACAACGCCGTCCCGCTCGTTGCGGGCGGCGCAAGCTATGTGCTCGACAACTTCAACACCTCGAGCCTGAGCAACGACAACGGCAGCGTCAACTGGTCGAGCAGTTGGGTCGAAACGGGCGATGACGGCGCGGCCAACGGCGGCGCCATCCGGATCAACTCGAACCCCAGCGGTGGTGGCACCAATCAGTTGCGCTTTACCGGCGCCGATGTCAATGACAGCATTGACCGTGGCGTGAACCTCTCGTCCGGGGACGCCTGCGCCACCTTGAGCTTCAGCTTGGGCCAGTTCGGGCCTGACCCAGCCGAAAACTTTGCCGTGCAGATGTCGCCGGATGGGAGCACCTACACCACCCTGGACACATTCACCAGCGCAAGCCCCAGCGGCGCCAAGAGCTACACCCTCTCTCCGAGTTACTTCACCGCGAATGCCCGCGTGCGGTTCATCCTCCTGGGGGACGCCCTCGAATCCACCGAATACTATTCCGTGGACGACGCCCTGATCCAGTGGGGCTGTGCCGGCCGCGACCCCGCGGTGATCCGGTTTGACGGCCGGGACAAGGTCGGCGCCAGCAGTTCGATCGCCATGGCGCGCGCCACGTGGGCCACCGGCTCCGGTACGCTGAACGCCTTTGCGCACGAGATGTACGCCACCTCGGAATGGGGCACGGAATACGAAGCGCCGGTCGGCCAGGACACCACAAACGCTGGACAGATGTTCGAGTACAGCGGGCTGTCCGTCATGGCGGCGCAAAACGACACGACGGTGCAGGTGGATGCAAACGCGGACGGCATTTACGGGACTTTCACCTTGCAGGAGGGCGGCAGCCGGTTGATCGGCGGCGTCCTCCAGGGTGCGCGCGTTCAGGCCAACAAGCCGGTCCAGGTGGTGCTGGTGACAGGCGATGTCGGCAGCAACTACGCCTCGCGCGACATGAGCCTGCTGCCGATCGGCGCCTATGGCAGCTCCTGCTGGAGCCCGGTCGGGGTAAACACGGATGATTGGCCGAACAGCACGGCCGGGCCGACCCGCCTGTATGTGTACAACCCCAGCACCAACGGCAGCATCTACATCACCTGTGAGCGGCTGACCACCGCGCCGACGACTTCCACCCAGGGCCCCATCGCGGCGCGTGGGGGGGTGACCCTCGATCTTGCCGACAACGAGGGCGCGCACTGCTTCGCTTCCAACAGCAGCGGGGTTGCGACATCCGACAAGATCTTCGCCATCGGGACCGTGGACACGGAAAACGCGGCTGGGGACTGGAGCTTCACGCTCTTCCCCGACAACTTCCTCTCGACCGATGCGCTGGTGGGACTGGGGCTGGGCCAGGATCCCACCACCGCCACGTTCACTGAGGACAGCAGCCCGCTGTGGGTGACCGCAGCGTGCAGCTCAGGCAGCACCTACGTGTACGTGGACTGGGATAACGACGGCGACTCTGACCCGATTGACACCAATGGCGACGGCCTTGCAGACACGACGGACATCAGCACCGACAACACGCGAGGGCTTACCGTCAACCGCCTGGCCTCGGTGCGCCTCTTCAAGCCCAGCGCCATCAGGAACGATCCCTACGACCAGAGCGGGGCGCGGGTCTGGAGCCGCACGGCCGACAATGTCCCGCTCCGCGCCAATGGGACCCCCGGCTGCAACCTGGCGCTGGCCTGGGGCCAGGATCCCCGGCGCTCCACCGCAGGCTCACCTGGCCTCGATGTGGGCACCTCGATTCCGCCGCTGCGGCTGCAGGAGGGCGCAAAGAGCCTGGCTCTCAAGACCGATGCCGACGGCGACGGCCAGCTCAGCGTCGGTGACACCGCCACTTACCGCATCACAATTCACAACATCGGCGCCGGCACGGTGAACGCTGTCACCGTCTCCGACAC
>CAZYGI010000047.1:9799-28173 GCA_964647255.1 uncultured Anaerolineales bacterium
CGACCGGCACAACCTACGTCGCCAACACGACGCAATGGAGCACGGACGACGCCACCTGGACGAACATCAGCGATCCGAGCCCCGGCGTCTTGCCGCTGATCGGCGGCTACACCTTGGGCGATCTGGCGTCCGGCGCGTACTTCTATGTCCGGTTCGATGTCCTCCTGGGCAGCGCGCTTGACTATGATGAGCTCCTCAACTGCGAAACCACGGCCACGGCCGCGGGGACCTTCCAGCGGTGCGCCGACACCTTCGTGGCAACGCGCGACTGGGGCGACCTGCCCGATTCCTACGGCACGACGCGCGCCGCAAATGGCCCGCGCCATTCTCCATCCGCGCTGAAACTGGGGGCGCTTTGGGATGACGACGTTCAGGGTCGGCCTTCCGCGGCCATAGATGACGACAGCACGAACCTGGATGACGAGGACGGCATCGTCGCCCAGCCCTTCACCAACGCAACCACCGGCAACTTCCAGGTCACCGTGACCGGCGGCCCCGGCTGCCTGAACGCGTGGATGGACTTCACCAACGGGGCGACCGTGGGCGGGGACGGCGATTTCGGTGATACGCTCACCTACTCCGAGCAGATCGTCGTGAATCAACCGGTCAACACGGGGACGCAGAACGTCAGCTTCAACGTCCCGTCGGGATTCCTGACCAGTGCAGGCAGTTATTATGCCCGCTTCCGCCTCAGCCCGACGCCGTGCACAACCACGATCGCACCGACCGGCTTCGTGAGCGGCGGCGAAGTGGAGGACTACCAGTTTACCTACGGTCCGCTGGCCGTGGATTTGGCGTCCTTCACCGCCGAGTCGAGCCGGGGCGGCGTGACGCTGGCGTGGGAGACCGTATCGGAGCAGGACCTCGCCGGCTTCAACGTGTACCGCAGCGCCGCGGCCGATCAGCAAGGCGATCTGGTGGCGTCCCTGCCCGCGCAGACGCCCGGCAGCGGCGAAGGGGCGAGCTATACATGGCTTGATCCGAACGCCGTGCCGGACGCCACTTACTTCTACTGGCTGGAGGACGTATCTCAGAACGGGACGCGCACGCTCCATGGGCCGGCGAGCGTGACTTACACTGCGCCGAACGCGGCGCATCTGATGACGCTGGCCGCCCGGCCTGTGACCAGCGCCCTACCGTGGGCCGGCGCCTTGCTCCTCGTCTTGGGCGGCGGTGTGTTCCTTTGGCGGCGGCGACGGTAAGCCCGGCTTTTAGGGGCGATGCTCTGCCGGCTCAGACGGAAAACCCGACCCCGTCTGAGCCGGCAGATCGAGCGGCTGGCCGGCGCGGTTGCAAGCCAGCACCGGCGTCAACATGCAGGTGGACATCGTGATCAACAACGCAACGCGCATTCCCATACACCATGCTCGCACTGCCTCCCGCATCTTCAGCGGTGAGGCGGTCGTGATCAGCCCGACCGAGAACATGGTGCGCATGTTCAACCCGGTTGGTTCGCGCATCTGGGAGCTGGCGGACGGCTCGCGCACGGTGGCGCAGATCGCCGCCGTGCTCACAGATGAGTACGAGATTGACGCCGGGCATGCGCTCCGCAGTGCTGAGGCATTTATCGAGGCATTAGTGGACAAAGGCTTGCTCGCTTGGGCCTGAACGAAGCCGCGACACGTAGGTGTAACGCTCATGGATGATGCAAACTGGGCCGCGCTCCAGGAGGGCTTCGATGCATGCGGGCCGCGCGGTGAGCCGGACGATCCGTACGAGATGCTGCAGGCGCGGCTGCGCCGGGAACATGTGCCCTTCGCCGTGCTCTGGGAGCTGACGCATCGCTGCAACCTGCGCTGCGTGATGTGTTACAACGTGCGGCGGCCCGAACCGGAGCTGACGACCGCTGAATGCCTCGACGTGTTGGAACAATTGGCCGCAGCCGGCACGCTGCGGCTGATTCTCACCGGCGGTGAGATCCTGACCCGACACGATTTCTTTGTCATTGCGGAACGGGCGCGCGCGTTGGCCTTCTCTTTGGAGCTGAAGACCAACGGCACCCTGGTCACGCCGGCGATAGCCGACCGCATTGCAGGCCTGACGCCGTTGCAGGTTGACATCAGCCTGTTGGGCGCCACACCGGAGACCTGCGACACGATCATGGGCCGGCGCGGCGCCCTGAGACGCGTCCTGCGCGGTGTCCTTCTGCTGCAAGAACGGGGCATCCGCGTCAAGCTCAACACGCTGCTGATGAGCCTGAATATCGTCGAACGCCAGGCAATGCTTGAAATGGCCCTCGAGTTGGGGGTGGACTACGAGCAAGTCTTCAAGATCTCACAGGCGGACGACGGCGATAGCGAAGCGATCCGCCATCAACTGAGCATTGCCCAGATGGCCGCGGCGCTGAAAGCCGATAAGACGCCCTTCAAAGCACGCGCACCCACACCGGAGGCGCGCGCCTGCCAGGTTGGGCTTTCGAGTTGCCTGATTGATCCTTACGGGATCGTGTATCCATGCATCGAGCTGCGCATCCCCGCCGGGCGCCTGGCCGGTGTGGAGCGGCGCAAATTCGCCGAAATCTGGGCCGAGGGGCCGATTTTCCGCCAGTTGCGGGCCAACCACACCTACCGGAACCTCGCGGAATGCCTGGCCTGCCCAATTAATCGCTACTGCGAGGGGCGTTGCTCCGGGCTGGCGTGGAAAGAACATGGCGATCTTTTCCGCAGCCACAGGCAGGCGTGTCTGCATGCGCAGGCTCGCTTTGCGGAACAACATCCCGGAGCGCCGATCCCCGACGTGCCATGATTCGCCAAAGGAGGACCTATGAGCACTGAACCGTTCGAGCGAAGAATCCCTGCCCCCCCTGCACGCGAGCGCTGGGAGGAGCCAAGCATCGTGTTGGAGCGATCGTTGCAGGTTTCGGCCCAACAGGGCGGGCCGTTCGACAATCCGTACGGGCAGCCGCCTGCCGGTCTTATGGGACCGCTCAATACTTCAGGTGGTGTCTGCTATTAGCCAGATGGGGAGCGAGAAAAACGGGCCTCCCGTGCGACGGCAGCCACGCCTGCGCTTGTGTGCTTCAAGCCCGCCAACGCAGATGCGGCAGCCGTCTTTTTTTCCAGGCAGAGACAGAATGCAGCGACTGATATCGCGCCTCCCCTTGACGGCCATACTTTTGGGGCTGGTCGGCTTTCCCCTTGCCATGCAGCCTCCGAGAGCAGCCGCCCCGGAAAGTGACAAGACGATTACCTTGCGGGTGCGCACCCCCGAATACCGGCTCGATGGCGCCGGGTTGCGCGTGCCCGGTTATCCGGAGAATGACGTCCCGGCCGCGCCCCGCCTGCCTGTCTACGGGACAACGGTCGAGCTGCCGCCGACCGGCGATTACACGATATCCTATCGCGCCGCCCGCAGCCGGGTGATTGACGCTCCCGACCTCCTGCCCTCGGTGCCCGTGTACCGGCTGCCGACGCCAGGCCCCGAAAGCGAAACCGCCGATGGGGATCTGCCGCCCCCGATCTCGGTGACGACGCTGCCCGATCCCGCGATCTATCAGCGTGATCGCTTCTACCCGGCCGCGGCGGTCGAGCCGGGGAACGTGCTGTGGCAACGCGGCCGGAGGCTGCTGGTGCTGCGCGTCTTCCCCTTCCAATACAACCCGGTCGCGGGCAAGCTGCGCTATCATCCCGACCTGTTGATCACCATCAAGGTCAAGACAAAAAACCAGCCGGCGGATAGCACAGACGCCCCGCGCCCTGTCCCGACCGGCCCCCCCCCGGCGGCAGCTACACCCGGCGGAGGAGCCGTGCGCATCCGCACCGCTGACCGCGGGATGCACCGCCTGACCTACAGCGATCTGCAGAACGCGGCTGTCCCGGTGGCAAACGCGGACCCCGCCACCTTTGCCATGAGCTGTGCGGGCGTAGCAGTGGCGATCCAGGTCACCGGAGCCGAGGACGGCCGCTTCGATCCGGGCGATCTCATCATCTTCTACGCCGAACCGTACGAGGGACGATACATGACGCAAAACGTCTATTGGCTCACTTACGGGGACCAATCACCGGCCGCCCCGCTTCGGATAGCCGAACGCACCGCAACACCGACCGGATCGGAGCCGGTGGTGGACGTCATCACACAAACCGTGCATATCGAGTATGACCGGGGCTACTACAGCGATTACCCGCTGCCTGCGGATGCCGACCATTTCTTCGATACGCCAATCAACGTCACCGCGCCCGGCGCCGTGGTCACGCGCATCTACGCCTTGGGCCTGGACGATCCGCTGATCCTCCCGGCCGCGACGCCGACGGCCACGCTCACCCCCACTTCGACGCCGACACTAACCGAGACGCCGACCGAAACACCCATGCTGACCGAAACGCCCACGCCCACTTCGACGCCGGCACTGACCGAGACGCCCACCGAGACGCCGTCAGACGCGCGCGCCTTGCGGCGCGGGCAGACGACAGCGACCCCACCGAAGAGGGCCGCGGGGCCCGCGACGCCCACCGGGATCCCGGTAAGGCGCATCAAGGTGCAGGCCAAGCTTTACGGCGGCTGGGGGCAGACCGTAAACCCGGATCAATCGGTGGAGCTCCTGCTGAACGGTCATACCGTCAGCAGATTTCAGTGGGACGGGCAGGTCGGGTTTGCGGGGACAGCGACGGCGCCGGCGGAGTGGTTGAATGAGTCCGGCAACCAACTGCAGTTGGCCGGCGCGCTGGCCCAGCTCAGCGGGGTCAGCAGCTACCGGGTCTACCCGGATTGGGTTGACTTCAGCTATCCAGCCCGGGCGGATGCGGAGGGAGATCGGATCTACATCGAGGGGCTGGAGGTCACGGGTGCTGCCGCCCAGGTGGTCGTGAGCGGCTTCACCACCGACACGGTCCGGGTCTACGATGTGCGCACCCCCCGACAGCCGGTTGAGCTGACAACCGTCCAGGCCGTATCCGGAGACAATGGCTACACGATCCAGTTCTGGGATGATTGGAGTGCTGGCGACCCGGCGCCGGGCTACGCGCTGACCACCCGGGCCGCGCTGATCGCGCCGGCTGCGGTGGAGGCGGCCGCGATCCCGCATCTGCGTGACCCGGCGAACGCCGCCGATTACATCGCCATCTACCACGCCGCACTGTGGGGCGACTCCCTGGCTGCGCTGTTGGCACAGCGGGAGGCTCAAGGCCTGCGGGTGATGGCCGTGGATGTGCAGGAGGTCTACGACGAGTTCAGCGCGGGCCGGCTCGATCCGCAGGCGATCCGCGACTTCCTGAGCTATGCGTATCATCACTGGAACGCGGGCGGCGCGCCGCCGAAATACGTCCTGCTGGTGGGGGACGGTCACTACGATTTCAAAAACGTCCAGACGGACATCCCGAACTTCATTCCCCCCTACTTGCTCGACATTGATCCCTGGATCGGCGAGACGGCAGCCGACAACCGGTATGTCAGCGTTGACCCCGCGGGCGATGCCAACGACTATCTGCCCGACATGGCAATCGGCCGCATCCCGGCGCGCAGCCTGGCGGACGTGACCGCCGTGGTCAGCAAGACGTTGGCCTACGCCGATCCTGCAACAACGCCCGCCGGAGCCTGGGACAGCCGGATCGTCTTCGTCGCGGACGATGACGCCAACTACGCCGGTAATTTTCATGCGATCAGCGACGAGGTGCGCACAAACTGGCTGCCGTCGGAGTATGCGAGTCCACGGATTTACTACCGGATGGACACGGATCATGACACCGGCGATGAGATGCGCGCGGCGATCAAGGCCGAGTTCAACAACCGGGCGGTGATGCTGCAATGGTTCGGCCACGCGTCCCGCTTCCGGTGGGGCAGCATCAGCATGTTCAACGTCTACGATCCCCCTGCGCTCGACGACAATACGGCTGTGCCCTTCAGCCTCGCCTATTCCTGCTGGGCGGGCTACTTTATCAGCCTCCTCAATGGGGGACAGCAAACGCTGGGCGAGGCGCTGGTGCTCCAGGCCGGGCGAGGCTCGGTGGTGGACCTTTCACCGAGCGGCGAGCACCTGGGCGAAGCGTTGCTCAAGCTCGATCAGGCCATAATTGCGGCGGTTTTTCGCGATCGGATACGCACGGTGGGCGAGGCGGTCAATCAAGCCAAGCTGTATTACGCCGCCAACACCGCCGCTTGGCCGGATGTGGTGGACACATCGGTGCTTTTCGGAGATCCTGCGGTACAATTGCGCGTGCCGGTGACGCCTCCGGCAGCGCCGGCGATCGCTGCATCGGTGGCCAATTCCGCGGTTGCCTTGACGTGGGATCACCTCGCCGATAGCCAGGAGTATGAGATCTGGCGCGGTGCAAATCCTTATTTCGAGCCAGCGGCCGAAGGCGTCCATGTGACGACGGTCAAGGCTGGCTTCTACGGCGCGGGGACGCTGCTCCAGGAGGCGGATGATGGCAGCCTGCCCACACCCGGCGTTCAGACGCTCGGCGACGTGAACCACAATTACTTTTGGGTCGTCCGCAGCCGGAACGGCGATGGCGTGTCCGGCAACTCCAATCGCGTGGGCGAGTTCGCTTTTGCCATCGTGGCGGGGGACTGATCGCACGTGCACAAGGAGGGCATTATGGCTGCGAAATGGCATGGGGCATGCACCCGGGCGGCGGTATTCGGCGGGCTGCTGATCGTCCTGCTGGCGTGGCCGGCCGGCGGCATTCAAGCGTCGGGGATCACCGACGCTGGAGGCGCCGCGCCTGCCGGTCCGGCTGCCGTGCCGGATCCGCCGGATGTCACCTTGATTACACGAAGTGGCAGCAACGCAACGCTGGAATGGACCAGCGCGGGCGACTGCACTGCCTACGAGGTATGGCGCGGCGTCACGCCCTACTTCGAACCCGCGGCAAATGCAACAAATAAGATCGCGGAACTCGAGAATATCTACGGCGAAGGCCAGCCGGTTCCGTACACCGACAATGGGATTGATTACTTCGCGCCCTATCTCGCCCCCGTGACCGTGATCGGCAACGTCCAGATCAATTACTTCTGGGTCGTGCGGGGCCGCAACGGCGGCAGTGTTTCGGGCAATTCCAACCGCGTCGGAGAGTTCGATTATAAGCTCGTGCCGGGGAGCTGAAGCCATGAGACGATCGAGTATGCGGCTGCGGATCGCTGGGGGGATCGGCCTGTGGCTGGTCAGCCTCCTGCCGCCGGCCCTCCCTGTCGCGGCAGGAGGCGACTGGACGGCCGTGTTCTCCGTGGCGACGCCGGAGTACGTCCAGACCGCGCGCGGGCCACAGGTCACGGAGTACAGCAGCGAGGATCGCCCGGGGGCGCCCGCGCTGCCGGTGTGGCACACGTTGATCGAGCTGCCGTGCGCTGGAGACTGGCAACTGGCGGTTGAATCCACGGGCGATCGCACGCTGCGCGCCGGCGGTGCGGTGGCAGCCGTGCCGGCGCCGGCGCTCGATCTCCGCTCTCCCCAGGGCGTCACCATGGCGGATGGCCCGGATACAGTGCCCGTACGCGACCGGCCCGATCCGGCGATCTACGGCCAGGACGCGTTCTACCCCGCGGAACCGGTGACCGTAGGGCCGGTGCAATGGCAGCGCGGTCGCCGCCTGCTGCCGATCCACGTTTATCCTTTCCAATATAACCCCGTTGCCGGCCTGTTGTTCTATCACCCCGATCTGAAGATCACGGTCCGCCTGCGGCCCGCCGCGGCAGCGTCCAGCGGCGAATGCCCGGGGGCCCTCGCCCCTGGCGCGCCCGCCGCCCCTGCGTCGCCATCACCCGCCCCGCCCGCGGCGGACAGGCTGCGCATCCGCACCGGTGAGCGCGGCCTCTATCGGCTCACTTATGACGACCTGGCGCGCGCGGGCACGCCGGTCACGACCACGAAGCCCGCCGCGTTGGCGATGTCCTACCTGGATCAGCCGATTGACATCGAGGTGACGGGGGCGGGTGACGGCCGGTTTGACCCGGGTGATCTGGTGATCTTCTATGCGGAACCGTATCAGGGCCGGTACATGACGCAGAATGTCTACTGGCTCAGCACTGACGGCGCAGCCGGGGCGCGCATGGCGGCGCGAGACGTGTCGGCGCCGGGCATCGAGCCGGTGGTGACGACGATCACGCGGACGCTGCACGTGGAGGTTGATCGCAGCTACTACAGCACCTACACAGATCTGCCGGCGGACGCCGATCACTTTTTCGATGCGCCGCTCTACGCCAACAACATCACGCGGGCGGCCAGCGTCACTTATGATCTGCCCCTGCTCGATCCCGTGTCGGCCGGCGACGTGACGCTGCGGGCCGCGCTGCATGGCGGCGCAGACCGGGTCGAAAACCCCGACCAATCAGTCGCGCTGCAGCTCAACGGTCGGCCGGCCGTTCTGGCGCAGTGGAACGGCAGCGTCATGGTTGTTGCGACCGCGACCTTTCCCGCCGCCTGGTTGACCCCCGGCAGCAACCGGGTCACATTGACCGCGGCCCTCGATCAACTGCCGACGTTGGATTCCTATTGGGTGTCGCCGAACTGGCTGGAGGCCAATTACCCGGCCCTGGCGCGCGCCGCCGACGACCGGCTAGTCGTTGCAGCGGTGGCGCCCGGCCCAAAATCGCTCGTGGCGACCGGGTTCACGACCAGCACGGTGCGGGGCTACGATGTGAGCGATGCGCGCCATCCCGTGCAACTGAGCGGCATCAGCGCTCAGCCAGACAACGCTGGCTACACGATTCGCATCGGCGAGACCGACGGCTCGGCGCACAGCTACGAACTGAGCACCGTAGCCGCCCTGCGAACCCCCACCGCCGTGGAAGCCGACCCGGCGTCCGCCTGGCGCACACCCGACCATGACGCCGACTACATCGCCATCGTCCACCGCTCGCTGTGGGACGCCGTTCAACCGCTGCTGGATCACCGGATAGCCGAGGGCCTGGCCGTGGCCAAGGTGGATGTGCAGGATGTGTATGATGAGTTCAGCGCGGGCCGGGTTGATCCCGAGGCCATCCGCGCGTTCCTGGCCTACGCCTACCACCAGTGGAACCACGGCGCTGAGCCGCCGCAGTATGTCCTGCTGGTAGGCGACGGCCACTTCGACTTCAAGGGCGCACTCCGCCCGGAGCTGCCGAACCTGATCCCGCCCTACCTGCTCAGTATTGATCCGTGGATCGGCGAGACCGCGGCCGACAACCGTTACGCCAGTATTGACGGCGCCGAGGACTACCTGCCCGATATGGCGATCGGTCGCATCCCGGCCAAGATACCGGCGGACGTGACCGCAGCCGTCAAAAAGATCATCGCTTACGAGACCGCGGCGCCGGCCGGCGAGTGGCAGCGTCGCGCCATCTTCGTTGCCGATGATTACGCCGACCCTGACGGCAATTTCCATGCGCTCAGCGATGCAGTGCGCCAACAGTCGCTGCCCTCCGGCTATCGGAGCCAGGCGATCTACTACCGCATGGACGCCGGGCTCGACAGCGGTCCGGAGATGCGTACGGCGATCCGCAACGCGTTCAACGACGGTGCGCTCTTCATCCAGTGGTACGGACACGCCTCGCGCGCTCGTTGGGGATCCATCAGCATGTTCGATCTCCTGGACCCGGCCACCCTGGCGCCGCACACCGAGCTGCCCGCGACCTTCAGCTACACCTGCTGGTCAGGCTACTTCATCAATGTTGTCGGCAGCCGGCAATACAACTACAATGAGCAGGCGCTGGGCGAGGCGCTGTTGTTGGCGCCGGGCCGCGGATCGGTGGCCGACCTCTCGCCGAGCGGGCTGCACCTCGGCGCCGCGCTGTTGACGCTGAACCGTGGGGTCGTCGAGGCGATCACGCAGGCGCGTATGGCCCGCGTAGGGCTGGCCGTGAACGCCGGGAAGACCTACTTCTTCGCCCACAGCACCGCCTGGCATGATGTCATTGACACGACCGTTCTGTTCGGCGATCCGGCCACCCGGCTGCGCCTGCCGCCGGCGAGAACCTATCTGCCATCTGTCGGCGGCGAGCAGCGCTGAGCCGACCCGGATATCATGCATGACAACGACCGCAGAACCCATCTCCGCCGCCCTCTGGTTGCCCCTGTTGCGCGACGCGCTGGCCCAGGAGGGGCGCTTCCGCTTTCCGCTGCGCGGCACCAGCATGCGTCCCACCCTCCCGGTTGAGTGCGAGATCGAGATCGCGCCGCTGCCCGCCCGCACGCCGCTCGGCAGCCTGATCGTGTTCGTGGCCCGCGATACGCTGGTCGCTCATCGCCTGGTGCGCCGCGCTGGGACGGCCTGGATCGCCCAGGGCGATGGCCGGATCGGTGCGGACGCGCCGATCCGGCCGGAGCAGGTGTTGGGCGTAGTGCTCGCAGCCCACGCCGCCGGGCAGCCCTGCTGGCCCTCCCGGCTGGCCCGGCCGCTCGCCTGGTACTGGATCGCGCGGCATCACGCCCTGCGCGTGCTGCGCGCCGGCTGGCGGATGCTGGCGGCCCTCCTGCGGCGTCGCAGGAGCACACAGACTCGACCCTGAAGAACTGGAACGTGCGCAGACACTTCAACGTCCCAAATCGAGCGAAACCTGTTATAATGGGTGCGGCAAGTCGGTGGAACCACGCACCCGTCGAGTCTGCGGCAGGAGATGTCCTATGAACCGAGTCCGTCCCGTGCGTCTGAACCTTGTCCTGGCGGGCGTCGTGCTGGCGCTGCTTCTTTCCGGATGCGCCGGCCTGACCGTCCCCACCACCTCAACCGAACCAACGGAGGCCGCCGTGAGACGTCCCATTCGCTCCGCGCCCGTTCCCCCGGTCGCCACCCCCTCCACGGGCTTGCAGTTCCGCCTGCAAGAAGGGTCCGAACAGCCCAGCGCAGCCGAAATCATGCCCGCAGCGACCGCGCAGCCGTTAGCTGAGGCCGACACGAACGCCGTTCTGACGCGCGTGGCGCCGCTGCCGGCCCGGCCGGAGGATGCGCAAGCGTTCGCGTTCCCGCCCACCCCGATGGCCGCGCCGCGGCCCGGCCAGACGGTGAATTTGCCGTTCCCGCCGCCGACCGCGCCCGCGCCCCCGGTTGAGGCCGGCCAGGGCGGCCCGCTGGCCGTCCTGCGCTACGCGCCCGAGGGCGATGTGCCGCTGGCCGCCAATCTCAGCGTCACCTTCGACCGGCCCATGGTCGCGCTCACGAGCCTGGCGGACCTGGCAGCGCAGACGGTTCCCGTCAAGCTGTCGCCGCAGCCCGCGGGCAAATGGCGTTGGGTGGGCACGAAGACGCTGGTCTTCGAGCCGCAGGCCACCGAAACCACCGGCACGGCGCGCCTGCCGATGGCGACGACGTACACCGCCGAAATCCCGGCCGGCATCGCCGCGGCATCGGGCGTCACGCTGACCAGGCCAGTCACGTGGACCTTCACCACGCCGCCCCCGCAGATTGTCACATCGTATCCCGGCGGCGACTCACAGCCGCTTGATCCCCTGATCTTCATCGCCTTTGACCAGCAGATCGTTCCTGCCGCAGTGACAGAGACGATCAAGGTTGAGATCGGCCGGGCCGCCGTGCCGATCCGCCTGGCAACGGATGACGAGGTTCAGGCCGACAGCGCCGTGGCCGAGCTGGCGAAGAACGCGGGCAAGGGCCGCTGGTTGGCCTTTCGACCGCTGAAACCGCTGCCGCCGGCCGCAGGGATCAGCGTCAAGGTCGGGCCGGGCACGCCTTCGGCCGAGGGCCCGCTGACGACTCAAGGGGAACAGAGTTTTTCCTTCACCACCTATGGTCCGCTGACGGTGCGGGAGTCACGCTGCGGCTGGGGCCAGGAGTGTCCCCCGCTCTCCTCGTGGTTCATCGAATTCAGCAACCCGCTGGATGAGGCGGTCTTCGCTTCCGAACAGATCACCGTGACGCCGGAGCTGCCCGGCCTGAACACCAACGTTTTCGGCAACACGCTGATGATCCAGGGAAACAGCCGCGGCCGCACGACCTACACCGTGCGCCTCAGCGGCGACATCCGCGACACCTTCGGGCAAACGCTGGGCCAGGATCAGACGGTCACGTTCAACGTGACATCGGCGCAGCCCACGCTGTGGGGGCCGGGCGATAGCCTGGTCACGCTCGACCCGTCGGCCAAGGCGCCGGCCTATTCAGCCTTCACGATCAACTACGACCGGCTGATCGTGACCGGTTACGCCGTGGCGCCGGCGGACTGGACCGCGTTCCAGAAGTACCTGCGCGAGTCCTGGCGCACCGACCAGCCACCGGCGCTGCCCGGCCGCAAGGTCATCTCGCAGACCATCACGGTGCAGGCGAAGCCGGATGAGATGGCAGAGACCGTCATTGACCTGAGCGAGGCGCTGCGCAACAACCTGGGGCACGTCGTCCTGGTCGTCCAGCCGGACGCCGTGCCGGCCAAGGGCGAGCAGTTGCCGAAGATCGTGAAATGGATCCAGGCCACCCGGATCGGCCTCGATGCCGCGGTGGACAACGAGAATCTGCTTGCCTGGGCGAACTCGCTGGCTGACGGCAAGCCGCTGGCCGGGGTCACGCTGGCCCTGCTGCCCGGCAGCCGGGCAGCGACCACCGATGCGGCCGGCATGGCGACCCTGGCGCTGCCTTTCAGCGGCCAGGCGCAACTGCTGACCGCCGCGCAGGGCGATGACACCGCCCTGCTCCCCGCCAGTCCGTATTTCTGGAATGAAGCCGGTTGGGCGCAGCAGCCCCGGCGGGATGCGCTTCGCTGGTACGTCTTCGACGACCGCGGGCTCTACCGCCCCGGCGAAGAGGTGCACGTCAAGGGCTGGATCCGGGCCTGGGGCGCGGGGCCGCGCGGGGACATCAGCCTCGCCGCGAACGCCGCCGACCAGATCGGCTACAGGCTCAGCGACTCGCGAGGCAACCGCCTGCTGGACGGCACGGCAAAGGTCAACGCGCTGGGCGGCTTCGACCTGGCGCTTAAGCTGCCGGAGGGCATGAACCTCGGCGACGCACCGCTGGAGCTCACGGCGACAGGCAGCGGCGCCTTTGACAACCGCCAGTACTTCCTGCCGATCCAGGTGCAGGAGTTCCGCCGGCCCGAGTTCGAGGTGAAGGCGACGACGGTCAGCGCCGGCCCGTTCTTCGTGGGCGATGGCGCCGATCTGGAGGTGAAGGCCAGCTATTACGCCGGGGGCGCGCTGCCCAATGCGGAAACCACCTGGCGCGTGACGGCCCGCTCCGGCAGCTACAGCCCGCCCGGCTGGGATGACTTCACCTTCGGCCGGTGGGTTCCCTGGTGGCGGATGTGGGAGGACGCGGCCGGACCGGAGCGCGAGGAGACGTTTGCCGGCCGCACCGATGCCGGCGGCGTGCACCGCCTCCACCTGGATTTCACCGCGGTAAACCCGCCTGAGCCATCGGTCGTGACCGCCGAGGCGACGGTGATGGATGTGAACCGCCAGGCGTGGACGTCAACGGCTACCCTGCTCGTCCACCCGGCTGATCTCTACGTGGGTCTGCGGAGCCAGCGCCTCTTCGTCCAGAAGGGGGAGCCGCTCAAAGTGGACGCCATCGTCACGGATCTCGACGGCAAGGCCATCGGGGGCCGCGACGTGACCGTGAAGGCCGTCCGGTTGGCCTGGCGCTACAAGAACGGCGCGTGGCAGCAGGAAGAGAGTGACGCGCAAACCTGCATCGTGCGCTCGGCGGTAGACCCCGTCCAGTGCAAGTTCGACACGGCGACGGGCGGCACGTACCAGGTGACCGCCACCGTGCTCGACGACCGCGAGCGCGCCAACCGCTCGGAGCTGACCCTCTGGGTCGCGGGTGGCGAACGGCCGCCGGAGCGCGAGGTCAAACAGGAGGAGGTCACCCTGATCCCGAACGGCAAGAGCTACCAGCCCGGCGACGTGGCCGAGATCCTGGTGCAGACGCCGTTCTACCCGGCCGAGGGCCTGCTCACGCTGCGCCGCTCCGGCATGGTCAACAGCGAACGTTTCACGATGGATGGGCCGACCACCACGCTGCGCGTGAAGATCGAGGACGCCTACATCCCCAACATCCACGTGCAGGTGGATCTGGTGGGCGCGGCAACGCGATCGGACGACAAGGGCGAGCCGCTGCCCGATGCGGCCAGGCGGCCCGCGTATGCCACCGGTGAGATCAACCTGCCGGTGCCGCCGCTGGCGCGCACCCTGAAGCTGGAAGCGGTCCCCCGCGACGAAAAGCTCGAACCGGGCGGCAAGACGGCCGTCACCGTCACCGTGCGGGACGCGGCCGGGCAACCCGTCTCCGGCGCTGAGGTGGCAGTGGTGGTTGTGGACGAGGCGATCCTGGCGCTGACCAGTTATGATCCGGCCGATCCGGTGAGCGTTTTCTACGAGGAGCGCAGCCCGGATGTGAGCGACAGCCACTCCCGCAGCAGCATCCTGCTGGTGAACCCCGCCGATCTGCAGCAAGCCACGGCGCAGGCCGAGGGCCGGGGCGGCGGCGCCGCACGCGCCATGGCGACCCAAGCCCCGGCTGCGCTCGCCGCGCCCGCGCCGATGGCTGCGGCCGACGCAAAAGCGGTCGGCGGCCGCGAGTCGGCCGCGCCGGCCATCGCTGTGCGCAGCGACTTCAACCCGCTGGCCACGTTCGTGCCGGCGGCCGCGACCGACGGCCAAGGCAACGCCGTGGTCGAGGTCAAGCTGCCCGACAACCTGACCCGCTATCGGGTGATCGCGGTGGCCGTGGCCGGCGGCAAGCAGTTCGGCAAGGCCGAATCGGCCATCACCGCCCGGCTGCCGCTGATGGTCCGGCCCTCGCCCCCGCGCTTCCTGAACTTCGGCGATCGGTTTGAGCTGCCGGTGGTCGTGCAAAACCAGACCGACGTGACGATGACGGTGGACGTTGCGGTTCGCGCCGCCAATGCAGCGCTTACGGCTGGCAGCGGCCGCCGCGTGATCGTCCCGCCGAACGACCGGGTCGAGGTGCGTTTCCCTGTCACGACTGTGAGCGCCGGCATTGCGCGCTTCAAGGTGGGGGCGGTGCAGCAGCCTGGCCTCTCGGCCAGGCCCCCGGCCTCCGATGCAGCGCAGTTTGAGCTGCCCGTTTGGACGCCGGCCACCACCGAAGCATTTGCCGTCTATGGCGAAGTAGATTCAGGCAGTGTGGCGCAGCCGGTGATCGCGCCGAGCGGGGTCTACACCCAGTTCGGCGGGCTGGAGATCAGCACGTCCTCCACCGCGCTCCAGGCGCTCACCGACGCGGTGCTCTACCTGACCGCTTACCCGTTCGAGTGCACCGAGCAGATGGCGTCGCGGGTGCTGGCGGTCGCGGCGCTCCGGGATGTGCTGACCGCGTTCCAGGCCGAGGGGCTGCCGACGAACACCGAGATCGAAGCCAGCGTCGCCAGGGACATCGCCCAGCTCCGCGCCCTGCAGAACGACGACGGCGGCTGGTCGGTCTGGCGCCGCGGGGACGAGTCGTGGCCGTTCCACAGCATCCACGTCGCCAATGCCCTGCAGCGCGCCAAGGCCAAGGGCTACGATGTAACGCCCGATACGCTGGAACGCGCCGGGAACTATCTGCGCACCATCGAGCAGCGCTACCCGGCCTGGTACCCGCAAGACATCAAGTGGACGCTGACCGCCTACGCGCTGAACGTCCGGACGCAGATGGGTGACCGGGACGCGGCCCGCGCCCGCTCGTTGATCAAAGAAGCCGGGCTGGAGAAGCTCTCGCTGGAGGCGGTCGGCTGGCTGCTGCCGGTGCTGAGCGGCGACGCCCAGTCGGAGGCCGAGGTGACAGCCATCCGGCGGCTCCTGCTCAACCGGGCCACGGAGACGGCCGGCGCGGCGCACTTCGTCACCTCCTACGGCGACAACGGCTACCTGCTGCTCCACTCCGACCGCCGCGCCGACGGCATTCTGCTGGATGCGCTGATCGGCGACCAGCCCAAGAGCGACCTGATCCCGAAGATCGTCCGGGGCCTGCTGGCGCAGCGGAAGGCCGGGCACTGGATGAACACGCAGGAGAACGTCTTCATCCTGCTGGCGCTGGACCGCTACTTCAACACCTACGAGACGCAGACGCCCGACTTCGTGGCGCGCATCTGGCTGGGCGACCAGTACGCGGGCGAGGCGACCTTCAAAGGCCGGACGACCGGGTACCAGGAGATCGCCATCCCGATGGGTCAGATCGCGACGCTGGACGGCGAGCAGAATCTCGTGCTGAGCAAGGATGGCCCGGGGCGGCTCTACTACCGGCTGGGGCTCCGCTATGCGCCGACCGACCTGAACCTGCCGCCGTATGACGCCGGCTTCACGGTGGAGCGCATCTATCAGGCGGTGGACAAGCCGGGCGATGTCACCCGGGATGCAGACGGCACGTGGCGGATCAAGGCCGGCGCCCGCGTGCGTGTGAGCCTGACGCTGGTTGCGCCGACCCGGCGCTATCACGTCGCGCTGGTGGATCCGCTGCCGGCCGGCCTCGAGGCGCTGAACCCGGCGCTGGCTGTCACCGGAAGCGTACCGCCGGCGCCGCAAACCACAGCCCCCACACCGCAGTCGCGCTGGTACTGGTGGTGGCGGCCCTGGTACGAGCACGACAACCTGCGCGACGAGCGCGTGGAGGCGTTCGCCTCGCTGTTGTGGGACGGCGTCTGGAGCTACAGCTATGTCGCACGGGCGACGACGCCCGGCACGTTCGTCGTCCCGCCCGCCAAGGCCGAGGAGATGTACATGCCAGAAACCTTCGGCCGCAGCGGTGTGGATAGGGTCGTAGTGGAATAGGGGCTTCGCCATGCCCGGTGACATCATCCTCGCCATTGACAACGGCACGCAAAGCATCCGCGCACTGGCTTTCGACCTGGCCGGCGCCCTGCTGCTGAAGGCGCAGGTCATGCTGGAGGCGTACACCGCGCCGCAGCCCGGCTGGGCCGAACAGGACCCGGAGTACTACTGGAAAGCGTTGGCGGAGGTGTGCCAGAAGTTGTGGCAGCAGGCGGAGGCCACCGGGCTGCCGGCCAACCTGCGCAAGCGATTGGCCGGCGTAACGCTGACCACCCAACGCTCGACCGTGATCAATGTCGGGCGGGACGGCAGGCCGCTGCGGCCGGCCATGGTCTGGCTGGACCAGCGCCGCACCGCCGGGCTGAAACCGGTCGGCGGGCTGTGGGGCCTGGCGTTTCGGTTGACGGGCATGAGCGAGACCGCCGCCTATCTCCAGGCCGAGGCGGAGGCGAACTGGATTCGGACGCACCAGCCCGACGTCTGGGCGCAGACCTACAAATATCTCCTGCTGTCCGGCTATCTCACCTACCGGCTCACCGGTCGCTTCGCCGACTCGGCCGGCTGCCAGGTGGCCTACATACCGTTCGACTACAAACGCCTGCACTGGGCCAGCCGCTGGGACTGGAAGTGGCAGGCGGTGCCGATGGACCCGGCGATCCTGCCCGACCTCGAGCCGCCGGCCGGCCGGCTGGGCGTCATCTCCGCGGCGGCTGCGGAGGCGACAGGCATCCCGGCCGGGCTGCCGCTGATCGCCGCCGCGGCCGACAAGGCGTGTGAGGTGATCGGCGCCGGCTGCTTGGAACCGCACATCGGCTGCCTGAGCTACGGCACCACGGCAACGCTCAACACCACCCACCGCAAGTACGTCGAGGCGATCCCGCTCATCCCGCCCTACCCGGCTGCGGTGCCCGGCGCGTACAGCATGGAGACGCAGATTTACCGGGGTTTCTGGATGGTGAGCTGGTTCAAGGAGCAGTTCGGCCACCCGGAGCTGCGCGAGGCTGAGGATCGCGGTCTTGAGCCCGAACAGCTCCTCGATAAGCTGGTCGCGCAAGTCCCGGCCGGCTCGATGGGACTGGTGTTGCAGCCGTACTGGTCGCCCGGCCTGAAAGTGCCGGGCCCCGAAGCCAAGGGGGCGATCATCGGCTTCGGCGACGTGCACACGCGGGCGCACCTCTATCGCGCCATGCTGGAAGGGCTGGCGTACGCGCTGCGGGAAGGCAAGGAACGCTCGGAGCGGCGCAGCGGCGTGCCGATCACCGAGCTGCGGGTGGCGGGCGGCGGCTCACAAAGCGATGCGGTGATGCAGCTCACCGCCGACATCTTCGGGCTGCCCGCGGTGCGGCCGCACGTCTACGAGACGTCGGGCCTGGGCGCGGCCATTGACGCCGCGGTCGGGCTGGGGCTGCACCGCGATTTCTCCGCCGCGGTCGAGGCGATGACCCATCTCGGCCGCCAGTTTGATCCCGACCCGGCCACGCGCGAGCTGTACGACGGGCTCTACCACGTGTACCGGCAGATGTATCGGCGTCTTAAGCCGCTCTACGATGAAATCCGCCGGGTGACGGGGTATCCGGAGGGCGCGAGTCCTCAAGCCTAGGGGTGTCGCGATGCAAGGTTTCCTGCCGCCGTCGGTTGGCCCCTGGCTGTTGGGCCTGCTCCTGGTCTGGGCCGCGCTGCTGTTCGGCCCATTTGCGTTTGGCCGGCCGCCCGGGCTGCAGGACGGGCGCATGCCGATGTGGGCGCGGCT
>CAZYGI010000047.1:28183-31585 GCA_964647255.1 uncultured Anaerolineales bacterium
GGTGGCGGGGTGGAGCTGGTACGCCGCGGCGCACGGCACGATCAACGAGTATTTCGCGCTGCTGATCGCCGCCGGGATGACGCTGGGCGCGCTGGGGGATCTGCTGCTGTCGCGCTGGATCGGCGGACGCCAGCAGATGATGCCGGGCATGATCGCCTTCGCGCTCGGACACGTCGCCTACGTGGCGGCTGGGCTGCTCTACGGTAACTTCCACGGGCTGGCAGCACCCGCCCCGCGCTACGGGACGCTGGCTGCCGGATGGGTGGTCGGGCTGGTGGGGTGGTACCTGGTGGCGCAGCGCGGTCTGCGGCCGACCGCGCTGCACGGGGCCAGCCTGGCGTACTGCCTGCTGCTCGCCAGCACCGCGAGCATCGCCGTGGGCCTGGTGATCCAGGACGGCCGGCTGTGGCCGTTTGCGCTGGGTGCGCTTCTCTTCCTGTTGAGCGACCTCTTGGTCGCCGCGCGGATGTTCCGGCCCGCAGCGACCCAAAACGGCTACGGGCCGCTGGCCACCGATGATCTGATCTGGCTGACCTATGGCCCGGGGCAAATGCTGATCGTGTACAGCGTGGGCGTCGCGCTGCGGATTATGGCTCCGTAGGGCCACTTCACCTGGCAAATCATAGCCCCAGGAGCAACTGCCCCAGATCTCGGGCGCCCGCCGCCGCTTTCCCGCAGTAGTGGTTGTTGAAGTAGACCAGCGTCAGCGGCGCCTCGGCATCGAGCTGGCGCAGCTTGGGCGCCCACTCGGCAAGTTCTTCCCGCGAGTACAGGTAGTCGTACCGCTCCCAGGCTTCCTCGTGGTTGTACCACTTGGCCGCGTTCCGGCCGTGGAACCGCACGTAAGCCACCGGCCCGGTCGCCATGACCACCGGCGGGAGCAGTCCCTTCAGCCGCGGCTCATCCACACAGCAGAAGCCGAGATTGAGGCCGCGCAGCAGCTCAAACGTCGGCGGCGCGATCCAGCCGGCGTTGCGGAACTCCACCACGACCGGCAGCTCGCCGAAGCCCTCGCGCAGGCGGCCGAGATAGGCGCGATTCTCGGCCGTCGCATGAAACGCGTAGGGGAACTGCGCCAGCACGCAGCCGAGCTTGCCCGCCTCGGTCAGCGGCCGGAGCGCGGCGACGAACCCGCTGAAGTCCGGCGCCTCCCGCTCGTGCGTCAACCCCTGGTGTGCCTTCACTGAGAAAAGAAAACCGTCCGGAGTCTTCCTGGCCCAGCCCTGAATCGTCCGCCCATCGGGGACACGGTAAGTGGTGACATTGATCTCCACGGTGGAGAACTCGCGCGCATAAAATGCCAGTTGCTCGCGCGCGGGCAGGTCCGCGGGGTAGACCGCGCCGGCCCAGTCATCGTAGGAGAAGCCAGATGTGCCGATCTTGATCATCGCATCCTCCCCGGCGCGCAGATGGCGCCCTGACCGCCTGCCGCCTGCTTCGTAAGGACCACCTGCACGCTGAATCCCGCTTCGTGAACGGCCACAACCTGTGCGCCCGCGCCCTGAAAGAGGCGGACCAGGCCGTCGGGAGGCAGGAACCGGCTCCCCATGAGCAGGGCCTTCTCCATCAGCATGATCAGCTTGACCGCGGGCCGGCGGATGTCCGGCTCCTCGACCACCAGGCGGCCGCCGGGCTTAAGCACGCGAACGAGCTCCGCGGCGGCCTGGCGCTGCGCCGGCAGTGCATCGGCCCCCGCATCGCGTCCCGCCGTCGCGGCCTGCGCCCGGGGCGTGACAAAGTGATGAAAAGCGTCCACCACCAGCACCCGATCCGCAGCGTCGTCGGCGAAGGGCAGCGCGGTCACGCTGCCGGCCACGGCCGTGAGGCCCTTGGCCCGCGCTTGCTGCACCATGCCGGCCGCATAGTCGCACACGACCACCCGGGCGCCCGTGCCGTTGAGCGCGTGCGAAATCCGTCCCGTGCCGCCGCCGACGTCCAGCACCACGTGCCCCGGCCGCGCGTCCAACAGCCGCGGCAGCGGGTCATCGGCCCGCGGGCGGATCAGCCGGTCGTAGTAGCGGGCAATCAAGTCAAAATGATCAAATGACAGCTTCATCGCATCATCGTCAGCAGCCGCTTGCCGGAAATCTGCCGGAAATTGGCGCCCTGGCCGACGCCGGTGAGCGCGAGGGGGATGTCCACAACAACCGTGCCTGAAACGGCATCCACACCGTAGTCAAACAGGAGCGGCGAGAGCGGTGTGGACGCGCCGAGCACGACGACAAACGCGTCCGGCCGCGGCAGCGCGGCCAGCGCCTCGAAGGTGCCGTTGACGAGTGCCATGCCGGTGATCGCCAGTACATCGGCCTGGGGGATCATCTCAGGCGCCATCGCGGCCGGCAGGTCGCCTTGCAGGGGGTTGAGCTCCAGCACCCAGCAGGTCTCGGCGGCCTCCCGCACCTTCGGTATGAACGGGAAGTGACCGATCACCGCCACCTTGCGCCCTCGGCCGCGCTCCAGGATCAGCTCCTCGGCGTTGCGGTCAACGCATCGCGACATGTCCACTTCGAGCAGCGCATTGAGCGCGGCAAAGCCGATGCTGCGCTCGGTCAGGCTGTCGGAGCATGCCAACGCGGCCAGCTCCCGGGCATCCTTGCCGATAAGCTGACCCGCCTCGCGCACTGCGGGCCGGCCGTGCTCCAGGTCGTGGACGAGCTGGGTCGAGGCCAGCCCGGCCCGCGGCCCGGCCGCGGTGTCTGCGACCACCGCCGTCCAGTGTGTGCCGACGCGCACATCGGTCACCGGCCCGGAAAAAGCCAGGCCGGCAAGCAGGCGTTCAACCACGGTGTGTGGCATGGATTGGCTCCCTCGGTTGGTTGGTTGGTTGGTTGGTTGGTTTGCTGGTTGGTTGGTTAGCCCGTGTCAGCGTGTCGCCGTGTCACCCGCCCCCGCCCGCGCCTGCGCAAGCTCTGCACGATGGCTCGCCAACAGCGGCGCGCTGGGATCGAGCCGTTCCGCCCGGTCGAGCTGGCGCGCGGCCTCGTCGAGTTGCCCCGCCCGGATCAGGCTCAGCGCGAAGTTGCGGCGCAGCATCGGTTCGCGCGGGGCCAGCCGGACGGCCTGCCCGTACGCCTCCGCCGCGCCGGCCGCGTAACCGATGTTCAGGCGGGCATCCCCCAGCCCCGCCAGGATCGCTGCGTCCGCGCCGCGCAGCCCCACCAGCTCCTCGGCCGCCGCGATCGCGCCGGGCCAGTCCTCCAACCGCAGGCAAACATCCAGCAGCGCCCGGAGCCATTCGACCAAGCCGTGCCGGTTGCCCGCCTCGCGCGCCTTAGCCGCCAACTGCAACAACGTGCGCCGCATCTGCTCCAATGTCTCCATACCTCGCTCCCCCATTCCATCGTCTCTCGTCTCTCGTCTCTCGTCTCTCGTCTCTCGTCTCTCGTCTCTCGTCTCTCGTCT
>CAZYGI010000048.1:0-12464 GCA_964647255.1 uncultured Anaerolineales bacterium
CCGTGCTGGGTTTCGGTCATAACGACTACAGTCGTTGGCGCCGGACGGAACGACTGAAGTCGTTGCTACAAACCCTGCAGGCAGCGGGCCGCGCACATGGCGGGTTTTGCTGTTCCGATTCCAAACCGTCACCCCGCCGCGGCCCAACACTTCGTTCTGCTCCCCATCACAGAAAAGCGCAGTGTAGCCGTCAATGCCCAGCACGGTCAGGCTCTTGTCCGCAAATAAACGCATGGAACTGATCATGGCGGCCGGGATCTCATCAAAATGAGGGATCACCGTGGCGCCCGGCAGGAAGTTAAATCCCGGTTTCCAGCCGGGAAAGCCGAAGAACCGTTCGCCCAGGATCATCGCGCCGGCGCTGCACCCTGCCAGCAGCCCGCCGCCTGCCAGAACACCGAGAATGGCGGCCCAGGTCCGGCTGCCGGCCAGGGTCTGATACAGATAATCCGGTTTGCCGCCCGACAGGTAGACGAAATTGGCCGCGGCGATCGCGGCCGCATGAACCGGGTCGTCGGCGCTGGCCCGATCACTGACCGGTACGGCGGCCGCCCGCGCGCCCAACCTGTTGAAGTGTTCAACGCCCAGCCGCGACCAGTACGCGATCCGTTCGGCGCCCTCCGTGCCGGCCGCTGTGGGCAGACAAACCACCCGCGGCGGTTCCGCGAGGCGGCTGATCAGGTCGCGGTCCACGGATTCCATGTCGGGCAGATATTCGCCGCTTCCTACGAGTGCAAACTGCATGTCATGCCCCTTGGCGCCTTGAGTCGCGTGGGCGCCTTTCTCCCCGGCTGTCTCACCGCACCGGGTCCAGGCTGATGCCGCGGGCGGCAGCGCGCGCCCGGCGCCAATCTTCTTCAGTTTCGGGCGTCGGCAGGATCTCAGCCTCCGGCCGGCGGATGAGCGACAAGGCGTCCTGCGGGCAGGCGATGACGCACACGCCGCAGCCGGTGCAGCGGACCGCGGCCACCTCCGCGACCAGGTCCACTGTCAGCGCGTTGAAGGAGCAGCGCTCCACGCACTCGCCGCACGCGATACACCGTTCCTCATCCACCTGGCAGAGGAAAGCCGAGGAGGCGATCACGTTCGCCATGCCCACTTTCGTCAAGCCGCGCAGGATACCGCAGGCGCACGTGCAGCAATTGCAGAGATACCACAATCCGCGCTGGTTGTTGCTGACCGAGTGCACCAGGCCCGCCTCGGCCGCGCGGTGCAGGGTGACGAGGGCTTCCTCCTGCGTGAGGGCGCGCAGGCTCTCCATGCGGTCGAAGGCGCCCGGCGTGTCGCTGAACACCATGCAGACGTCCAGCGGATGCTCACAGGCGTGACCCAGCAGCGCCTGCTGCTTGCGGCAGATGCAGTCCATTACCCCCCACGCCTTCGCCTGGGCGACGATCCCGGCCGCGCTTTCAAAGGGATGCACCGCCATGTCATTGCGCACGGTACGGTTCACCGGGATCACGCGGTGCACCGGCGGCTGGGCCTGCAGCGACTGCCGGAAGGAGCGTTGGTAGTAGTCCTCAAAGAGGCGCGCCAGCTCAGCGTCCATCCGCCCCACCTGCATCTCGTAGATGCCGACGACGAACGGCAGCAGGCCGAACCCCAGCCCGCCCGCAGGCGCGCGGCCGGCCGCGATGAGGCCGCGGCTTCTCATGCCCTTGAGCAGCGTGCGCAGCGCGTGCGGATCGCCGCCAAGCCGCGCCGCGATCTCAGCGGGCGTCTCCAGGGTCAAGCGCAACTGGGCGGCCAACGCCGCTTCTTCGGGGGAAAACAGCTTGGCGAGCAAGCGCAGCTCAGCGCCATCGGAGGTCGGCGGGAAGCCGTTCGGCAGCGCGTCCAACCGCGCAGCCAGCTCGCGATAAGGTGTGTCGTCCATGGCCACCCACCATCTTTATCCACTACGGCTTGATCGCCAGCGTCCGGTGCGTCCCATCGCACAACGGCTGGATCTTCGACTTGCCGCAGCGGCACAACGTCACCCGGTTGCGCGTCTCGAACGGTTTTTCATCGGAGCGCACGACCGGGATGTTGCCGGTGACCCACAATGGGCCGGCGATGGGGCCATCCGCGGTGATCTCAACTGTGACCGCGATCTGGCGGGGCAGGTCGGGCTCAATGGCGGGCTCGTCTTCCGCCACCGCGTAGGTATACGCGCCGGACGGACAGCGCTCGGCCATCGCCATTACCAGCGACCGCACCTGCGTGTCGCCGGTGTTCGGCACCATGTCGTCAATCTTGGCGAACCGGTTAGCGCAGAACCCCGACTCCATGCACAGATGGTCGTCGCGCTTGACCACAAGGTTTGTCCCGCCGGGGATGATCCGTTGGCGCTCGGCGCTCGTCCGCGTGTCGGCGTTCTCGGCGGGATCCCAATCGGCGTATCGGTGGGCGCAGTCGCAGAACGGCTTCTCCTCGGACTGCCCACAACGACACAGGTGGTAGGTCTCCTCTGTTTCGATCTCCCCATCCTTTTTCCACGTCAGGGGCTCGCCGTATTCAGAGACCACCTGGGTTTTGTGCACCAGGGGGATGTTGCCGTGAACGATGTACGGGCCGTCGGCCTCGATCTCGATCCACATACGCTTCCCGGCCGCGTCATAATCTGGGGTTGCCATACACTCCTCCGCGATGTAAAACTGATTCCAAGATGAGATCCCCATCACATGCCAGGCACTTACGAAGTGACTGGCACGTGAGAAGCGGCCATGATCGCGGCGACGCCAAACTGGACAATTTCCATGTCGTCCTGCTCCGGCAGCCCGCTGACCGCCACTGCACCGACCACCGCGCCGTCTATCACGACCGGCACGCCGCCGCCCCAGCCAATGTAGCGCAGGTCACCGAAATAGGCCATGTCGAAGCCGCGCTGCGGGTCACGCGCCGACTGGCCGAGATCGCGCGTGGGCTTCTGCTCCCGCGCCGCGGTCCAGGCCTTGTTGGCTGCGATCACGATCGAGGGCAACCGTGCACCGTCGAGGCGCAGCAGCGCGATCAGCTCGCCATGCGCATCCGCCACCGCGATGACGGCGGCTTCCCGCGTCTAGTCAATTCGTCCTGGATCGCCTGGATGGCCCGCTGCGCCTCAACGTGGCCCAGGCTGGTCAACTGTTGCATATGCGCCTCCCCGTGAGTTCTATTCTCGAATCGTGTCGTGGCACCGTTGACAGACGGCGGATGTGGTCTCTCGATTCAGCCAGCCCAGGGTTGCCTCGCCGTTTGTGGTGTGCCCATGGTGACACGATACGCAAGACCCGGCGTCTTTCGGCGCGGCCGCCTGCCATCGGGACAGGAAAGCATGGAAGTGGTTATCAAACTCCTGCCGGGTTGTCACGTCGGCGTGGCACTTCAGACAATGTTCATCGCCGATCGGAACCGTGATCGTGGCCGGCTTGCGGTAGCGGCCTGAATAAAAAGCAAACGTGTCGGGGGCCGCCACACTGGCAATCGCCTGGACGCGGCCGGCAAACCCAGGGCCGCTGTGGCACTGGATACAGTCCACCTGCTTGGCGTTGTGAGCCGACGCCAAATCCACGGGTGCGGCCAGCGAGCGTTGATAGAATTGGCTTTCGGGCTCGGTGTGGCAAGAGGCGCAAAAAGAATTATGGTTCTCTAGCTGAATCGCCGTGGCGAGGCTGCCGCTCCCAAGCACGATCCCCGCGGCCATGAGGATTGCGACTGCGATCAGCCAACGCGGACCCCGCGTCTTGTGTGCCGCGCCCTGCGCCGGCGTGCTCTTTTGGATCAGTCTTGGCCCAGAAGGGGCCTTTGAAGACGTCCCCTTCTGGGCTGTCTTCTTCGGGTTGGATTTGGACACGGTCTGCCTCCGCTCGGTTGTGCTGCCTGTTCGCCCAGCTTGTCAGTCACGATCGTGGACCCGACAAGTTTCGCACAAAACAGCGCAGACACAAAACCACGCGAAGCAGCCATCAAGGCGAAATGCTGACGATCACCCGTTCATCCGATCGGCTTTCCGACGCCGCCGCTGCACTCTGCGCCGGGTTCACGCGTCTGCGGCCCTTGCTCGTATTTCTTGATGAAGCGGGGGAGGCGGGCATCGTCGGCTCCCGCCAACTGGAGTTGGACCCCCCATCCCGAAGCGACCACCGGGGCCGGAAGGCCCGCAAAAGGCGAGAGCAAAACGTGATCGTGTCCCCGCACCAACGCGCGAAGTTGGTCAACTGCACTTTGCGGCAACGACAGCTGGTAGGTGATCCAAACTGCGCCGTGCTCCAGCGAATGAACGGCATTCTCGTTCGGCACCGGCTGGTCGTAGATGCCGCAATTAAGCACGTCCGGGCTATGATCTCCGCCGACCGGCGGAATCTGCGCGTACGTGACCTTCCCGGTGGAATGATTGAACGTCAGGCCCGAAAAGTAGTTCACTCCGGGAATATCGGCCGACTGTTGAAAACTCTGGACTGCAAGCAAGGCCAGGCCGACAACCCCCAGGGCGATCAGGCTCACCCAAACCCAGGTTCGAGAGCGGCGGCGCGGCGCCGGTCCACGCCGCGGATTCGCGGCCGGCATCCTGTGTTTTGCGGTCTTTCCCATCTCATCTGGCTCCTCGTCATGACATCTGCAAACGATGAGCCAGAGGATAGGCCCGTTTCGGCCGAATCGCAGTAACCTGTATGCCCGTTCGCTGTGTGCTTCTATAGGCCGCGGTGAAATGGGTTTCAGCCAGCCGGCATCTCGCAATCTGCGCTGACCATCAGGCTTCGATCTCGATGTCGCTTCCAGAAATCCGCACGTTGTAGTGCGCGACGCCTTCGCCGGCCGGGCCCTCCAGCACATCGCCCGTGGTCACGTCGAACAGCGCGCCGTGCAAGGGACAGGCGAGCCGCGTGCCTTCCAGATCGCCTTCCGAGAGCGACGCACCGCGATGCGGACACTCATCGGCAATAGCGTAGTACGCGCCATCCACATTGCACAGCGCAAGCCGTTTGCCAACCACCTCGACGGCCATGACCTGTCCCGGCGCCAGCGCGCCCACCTTCGCCGCCGGCACGAACCCGGCCGCGGCTTGAACAGGCGCCGGCGCGGGTTCAGGCGCCGCGGCGGCCGGCGGCTTGGCCCCATAGCCGGCAAACTCCTCCACTCGGACATGGCTCGGCGCCGCCCCTGCGTCAAGGACGGTTTGGGTCACGGCCGCGACCAACCCAGGAGGTCCCGCAAGATAGATTGCCGGCGTCGCGAACTCCCCAACGTAGGCGCGCAGAAATGCCACGTCCACCTGGCGGCGCTCGCCGGTCCACGGTTGCGCCGACTGATCCGCCTGGGTCATGGTTGGAACATACCGGAAACTCGCTTGCCTTTCTGCCAGCCGAACGAACTCTGCATGGAAAGCGGCGCCTTCGGGCGTCCGGTTCGAATAGATCAACGTGATGCGGTGCGGCAGACGCCGCGCCTCGGCATCCAGCAACATGCTGCGAAACGGCGTGATGCCGATGCCACCGGCGATAAACACGGTCGGAATCGCCGGGTCCGGGCCGAGCGTGAAGTCCCCTGCCGGTCCGAACACGACAACCGGTGCACCGATCGGAACCTCGGCCAGGCTCCGCTTCAGCGCGCTGCCGGTCATGCGCGTGGCGATCAACAGGCGCGAGGCATCCTCCGGCGGCGAGGCGATCGAGAAGGTGCGACCATTGCCTTTCTCGTCCTCATACGGCGGATCGGGCAGGGTGAGGGTGAGGTATTGGCCGGCGACAAAGTCGAAGCCGGCCGGCCGCTCGAATGCGAACGCCATCGTGCCATCCGCCACCGGGAAACGATCAATGAGGCTCGTGATGAATCTGGACATAGTCTCCTCTACTGCGATTGTTCCGCTGGATATCTCTTCAATACGCGCCCTGCCCGCGCACCACTGCCGGGAGTGTCCACAACAGGATCGCCAGGTCGCGACGCAGCGAGTAGTGCTCGATGTAGTCTATCTCCAGCGCCAGCCGCGCCTCGAAGGCTAAGTCGCCGCGGCCGTTGACCTGCATCGGGCCGGTCATCCCGGGTTTGACCGCCAGCCGGCGGCGCTGCGCATCCGAGTAGCGCGCCACCACTTCGGCTTGTTCGGGCCGCGGGCCCACCAGGCTCATCTGTCCGGCGAGCACGTTGACCAGTTGCGGCAGCTCGTCCAGGCTCCAGCGGCGCAGGAACCTGCCCACACGCGTCACCCGTGGATCATTCTGCAGCTTGAACGCCGGCTCGGCAAGGTGATCCAGATCTATGAGGCCCGACAGCAGGTCCTCGGCGCCGTCCACCATGGTGCGGAATTTGAACATTCGAAACGGTCGGCCATCCTGCCCGACGCGGGTCTGCGCAAAGATGGCGGGGCCCGGCGAACCCAGCTTGACCGCCAGCGCGATCATCGCCATCGGCACGGCCATGACGACCAAGGTCAGCCCGCCGAGGATGAAATCCAGGAGGCGTTTCACGATGCGCTGCCCGGCGTTGATCGGCGACCGGCTGCCCGCACCGCGGCCGCGAAAGCGGATCACTCCCAATGCAAACCCGGCGCCCAGGGCGAGCGCGCGCACCCAAAGCAGGCCGATGGCGGGCAGCATCACCGCACGATCCCGGCGCCAAACTTTCCCCAGGAAGGGGATTTCGGTCAGAAGAAAGGCTGCGGCAGCCAGCGCGGCGAGCATCCAAGCCGCAGATCCGATCATCCCGATCCGCGAGCCGGTCAGCGCACCGGCCAACCAACCGGTGCACGCTCCCAAGACTCCCACCAACGTGATCGCCGCCAGCCCGATCTGCGCCTTGACCGTCTGCGGTGTGTGGGAATCACGCACCGCCCGGCCGGGGTGCCGCCGCGCCACCAGCACTTTCCAAAGGCCGATCCGAAACTTGCGCCGGATATAAGCAGCCAGCGTCGGGTTATGGCGATGATACACCTTCGCTTCCGGTGCAAAGACAAGCCGATACCCCTTCTCCGTCAAGCGGAAGGAGAACTCCTGATCTTCGTCTATCAAGAAAGCCGGATCAAACCCGCCGTTTGCCAGGAACACGTCCCGCCGATACGCCGCGCTGTACGTGTCTATGAAGTCAATCGTCTCGGCGCCGGCCATCCGATCGTAGCGATCCTGGTACTCGAGCTGGGTGAAGCGCGGGACAATGCCGCGCTGCCGGGTCAGGTAGACCCCTTTCGCGCCCACCACGCGGCCATCAACAAAGGGAGCCGTCAGCGCGGCCATCCAGCCGGCCGCCGGTGCACAGTCAGCGTCGGTGAAGAGGAGCAGGGCGCCGCGCGCCGCGACTGCACCGGCGTTGCGCGCAGCCGCGGGCCCAGCATTGGGCTGGCTGATTGTCCGCACGCCCGCGGTCGCGTAGCGCGCGGCGATCTCATCCGTGCCGTCGGTCGAACCGTCGTCCACGATGATCACTTCGTACTGCGCCGCCGGGACCGTCTGCGCGATCAAGGCGTCCAGGCATGCGCCGATCGTGTCCGCAGCCTGGTACGCGGGCACAATCACCGAATACGAAGGTGAGAGGCGATCGTGAGACATGCTAAGTTTCAGTGGGCTCCTGGGCTGCCAGCCCCAAGACTTGCCGCAGTGACGCCGCACCCCCTGTGCTGCGCAACCGCCACAGCGCCTCCCAGGTTCCCCAGATACCGAGCAGCGTCGGCGGCAACACCAACACGGCGTTCAACACCGTGCCCAGCGCCAACGCCTGCGCTGCCGGGACGCCGAACGGCGCCAGCACCGCCACCGCCACCGCGCCGACCACGCCGATCAGCGCGGGCGGTGTGGGCACCCAATTGCTGAACGTCAGCGCCAACATCAACACAAACGCCGCGCCCCAGCCGGATGGGCTGCCGAAGGCGCCGAGCATGGCCCGGAGCGTCGCCACCGACGCCAACCAGATGCCGGTTGTCAGAAGGAGCACGCGGAGCAAGCGCGGGCCGTCCAGACCGGCGATGCTTTCCAGCGTTGTCTCGACAAGCCGGCGCAGCCGCCCGGCCCACTGCGCCCAGAAACCGCCTGTCGGCGGCGGAATGCGGCGGAGCAGGCCGAGCAAACGGTCACGTTTCCTGGCGACCAGGAGCAGAATGGCAAACAGCAGAACGCCGGCGCTCAGAAATCCCCAGCCCGTTCGCTGGACCAGCCAGGCGGGCAGGATTGCCAGCGGCACGGCGAGCAGCAGCAGCGCCTGCACGGCGATGAGATCCAGGGATTTCTCCAGCACAATCGCGCCGAGGGTTGCGCCGATGGGGCGCCCCTCCCGCCGCATCAACTCCAGGCGGGCTAGCTCGCCCAGACGGACCGGCGCCAACAAATTGAGCATCTGGCTGATCATCAGGACGGAGAAATGCCGCCGCCACGACAGCCGGGCCATCCCCGCCGCGTAGAGCCACTGCCAGCGCAGCGCCTTGGCCGCCGCGATGATGATGATGCCCAGGGTCGCGAGCGCGACCCACGGCCACGACACCCCCGCCAACGCGGCGCTGAATCGCTCGACTGCGACCTGGCGCAGCGACAACCAGAGGCACCCGGCGCCGACCAGGACGCCACCGACGATTCGCAGCCAGAATGCACGAGATTGGCCTTGTGGCGTTTTCATCGGCTGTCCTGAGGCTTAACACAAGAACGCAAAGACGCAAACCCGTTGGGATGAAATTGCGTCTTTGCGTCTCGACGTTCTCGCCGGCTGCCGGCGAACCGGCAGGCAGCCCGCTGTGTGTCTAGAAGCTCTCGGTTCGTCGCCTGCGCCTCCGCAGATAGAAGCCGAGGAAGAATGTCACAATGATCAACACAATCGCTGCGGCCACCACCGGCAGAAGGACGGCGACCAGCGTCGTGGTGCCCGAGACGACGTCCTCCGCCACGCTGACGATGGGATTGCCGATGCCGGCAGTCGTCGTCGTGACGACAGGCCGAAAGACTGCCTTGGCAGCGTGCACCCCGCCGGCGGTCAACAGGCCGCAGATCGCCGCCAGCACCGGGCTGATGTGGCTGATTGCCTGATCACTTCCGCCGGTGGCGAAGGCAGCAAACAGGATCGCGCCGGCGATCGGGCGCACGGCCGTCTGAATGACATCGTTGACCGTGTCTGCGGCGGGGATCTTGTCCACCGTCATCTCAACCAGCAGCAGCACGCCCAACACACCCAACACCCACGGGTTCTCCAGGGTGTTCCAGGGCGCCGCCAGCGTGACCAGGTCGGTGAAGCGCGCCAGCAGCCCCACGATCAGCAGCGGGAGATAGGCGTTGAGACCGGTCGCCCCCGCCAGGCCAAAGGCGGAGAGAAAGTCAATCATCGTGTTTATTCCACCCCGGTCACGCTGGCCGCCGCAATCTGACCGAACAGATGGGATTGCACCAGGTATTGCCACAGGATAGCCAGCGGGAACGTGACCAACACGCCGATGCCCAGCGCCACCAGGCCGAACGGCGCCAGCACTGAGGCGACTATTCCGGCGACGATGACCAGCAGGAGGGCGATCACGACATTCGCCAGGTTGTCACGGGTGAATGCCCAGATCTTGCCCAGCTCGAACGCCGAAGAAAACCGTTCGGTCGCCGCGATCCGTGCGTAGATGGCCGGCGACAGCAGCGCCAGGAACAACCCCCACAGGATCATCAAGCAGGAGCCGCAAACGGCCAGCAGAGCCGCCAGCCCGGACACGGCGTCGGAAGCGTTCTTGTCCGAGAGGACTCCGGCGGCGATCATCGGGATCATGCTGACGAACATCGGGAGCGCCCAAATCAAGAAGGCGCCGCAAAGCTTGAGACCGAGCGCCGCGAACTTGCCCCACTCCTGCCATTCGGGCAACGGGTGCGCGCGGCCCAGACGGACGTTCTCCACCACAGCCACAGTGTACCCCGTCACGATGATGATCGGGATGAGCCCCACCAGCACGGGCGAGAAGATAATGCCGATCAACAGCAGCAGGGTCCCAATTCCCAGCTTGCCCAGCCATTGGGGATCTTGAAACATATACGTGAATGCCTTGCCGAAATCCATAGCGATTCCTCCCTCTGCAAATCTGATTCACATGCCGGGCGCCATTATACCATCGTTGCTGGCATCCATGCGAACCGGCGTCCCGGTAGACGGTTGACGATTCTCTGACATTACCACCCCACTGACTAAACGCATCGCCGAGAGAAAGGTTTCGCGCGACGCCGCGAGGATGCACCTGCCGCTCAAAACGGCAGCCCCAGCCGCGCGGTCAACGCCGCGCGGCCGGCGGCGATGGCGGCCAGCTCCAGAACGGCCAACGCCAGGCCGATCGCCAGCGGCGCCGCGACCTCCCGCCAGTGTTCCGCCCGACCTTCGCGATGCAGCAGGCTCAGCACCAACAGTGCGTTCGCCGTCCCGATCAGGCCCAGGATGGCGATCTCGCTGAGCAAGGCCAGCGGATAAAGCAGCGCGCGCCACTCACTGCTGACCAGCGCCACGACCAACGCGCCGCCGACCAGCAGCCAGGCCAGATCGCGCCAGGTTTCAAGCGAGCGTTGCCCCGCTCCAGCCGCCGCCGGATCGGCCCAGACCGACAGGTTGAAGATCGGTAGGAGAACTGCCGCCAGGGCCAACCCTTCCAGGGTTCCGGTCGCCAGCCGGAGGACGTTTTGCGGCGCGTAGAGATGCGGCGCAGATGGGAAGAAGGTGAGGAAAGAATTCGCGCCGTCCACGATCCAGGCCAGCAGAAAAAGGCCCAACACGATCAAAAAACGCCGGGCGGGCAACTGGGCCGCCCGCCCGCGCCCGCGGGCGATCAACATCGCCAGCCCGGCCAGCGCGCCCAAATAGGTGCCGCTGCAACGTGCACAGAGCGGCAACGGACGCCCAGCGAAAACGAAGCTGCGTGCGGCGATCCGATGGCACACGGCGAACGCAGCGTGGTCCGCCTGCTCCAGCACGCCGTGCGGCGGCGCTGCCAGATAGATCGCGACGACCAGCAGCGCCACAACCGCCAGCGGCCCGTCCCAGCGATAGCGTCGCCGCCCCTCCGGCGAAGATTGCATGGGCCTCCAGTCACACGAATCGGATAGCGGAGATTATACACCGTGCCAGGACGAAAGCGTAACGCACGCGCCCGGATCACATCGGGTGCACAACTCAAGGGCACTATCCGGCCGATCCGGATTTTGACGTACTGCAACACCTTGTGGTACACTGGCGACGGTCGTTTTTGGGCTACACCCGGCGCGGCCAAGCGTCGCAGCACTCCAGAATGGCCCATCCTCTTTCAGGAGGTGCATCGCACACGATATTTCCCTCGTCCTATCTGTTCACTGAGAATTTACTTGATTTCCATCGGGGCCGCGGCAGAGCGGTTTTGGCAGCTTGCCTGGTGCGTTCACCCTAACCGGACTTGGCCATTGGATGTGCGGAGGCTCGGCCTAGCCATTCAGTCGGGGATGCTGGATGCCCAACCGAAGATTTCTGTCTGCCCGGTCAGCCTGACCGACGGCGTCAGGCGTGAGTTTATCTCATACCATAGCATAAGGAGACACATACCCCAATGGCCAGCATCACGTTTGATCATGTCTATAAGCGCTACGGCGATGTCGTCGCCGTCAATGACCTGAACATCGAAGTCAAGGACAAGGAATTCATCGTCTTCGTCGGCCCGTCCGGCTGCGGCAAGAGCACCAGCCTCCGCATGTTGGCCGGCCTCGAGGAAATCTCCGAAGGCCAGATTCGCATCGGCGACCGCGTGGTCAACGATGTGCCGCCGAAAGATCGCGACATTGCGATGGTGTTCCAGAGCTACGCGCTCTACCCGCACATGAGCGTGTACGACAACATGGCTTTCGGCCTCAAGCTGCGCAAGACCCCCAAGGCCGAGATTGACAAGAAGGTCAAGGAAGCCGCCGAAATCCTGGGCATCAGCCAGTACCTTGACCGCAAGCCGAAGGCCCTCTCCGGCGGCCAACGCCAGCGTGTGGCGGTGGGTCGGGCGATCGTGCGCAGCCCATCCGTTTTCCTCTTCGATGAGCCGCTGTCGAACCTGGACGCCAAGCTGCGCGTGGCGACCCGCGCTGAGATCAGCAAGCTGCATCAGCGCCTGGGCACCACCTTCATCTACGTCACCCACGACCAAGTGGAAGCCATGACGATGGCGTCCCGCATCGCGGTGATGAAAGACGGCCTCCTGCAGCAGATTGATTCGCCGCAGAACCTGTACAACCACCCCGGCAACGTCTTCGTCGCCGGCTTCATCGGCAGCCCGTCAATGAACTTCTTCGATGTGACGCTGGTGGAGCAGGATGGCAAGCTGTTCGTGGACGGCGGGACGTTCAAGCTGGCCGTGCCGGAGAACAAGAAGGCGCAATACCTGCCGGCGAAGGGCAAGAAGGTCATCTTCGGCATCCGGCCCGAGTCGGTCTACACCGCGCAGTTCCCAGCGCCCGGCATCACTCCCGCGCCGATGAAGGCCGAGGTGGACGTGACCGAGTTGATGGGCAACGAAATCTACCTCTACCTGTTGACCGGCAAGAAGCAGTTCGTCGCCCGCGTTG
>CAZYGI010000048.1:12474-13190 GCA_964647255.1 uncultured Anaerolineales bacterium
GGCGAAACGCTCGACCTGGTGGTCAACATGGACGACATGCACCTGTTCGACCCGCAGACTGAGAAGACGCTGGACGCGCTCGTCTGAGACGTTGGCGGCCTGCTGAACTAACATAAAAACGGGAGGAGAGCTGATCTCCTCCCGTTTTTCTTGTACATGTGTTCAACACCTGGTCTCAAGAAAGCAACGCCATCGCCTCAGCGACTTCCGGCGTCGGATCGGACGCCTCTTCCTCGGTGATCTTGTGCACCTTGGTGGTGCGATCAATAAACAGCACCCCTTCCAGATGGTCCATCTCGTGCTGGAGGATGCGCGCCAGGTAATCCTGCGCCTTGAGACGCTGCGGCCGGCCGTAAGCATCCTGGCCGCGCACGACAACCTCCACATGACGTTCGACATCACCCACGTAGCCGGGAATCGAGAGACAACCTTCCTGTCCTTCCTCTTTTTCGCGCGAGGCCTTGACCAGTTCAGGGTTGACGAACGCGTAGAGTTCAGCCGGAAGACCCTCTTCTTCGTCCGCGGGCAGTTCCACGACAATGACCCGTTCGGGCACGTTGACCTGGGGCGCGGCCAGACCCAGGCCGTGTTCGCGCTTCATCGCGTCGAACATGTCGGCGACCAGGGCCTGCAGGCTTTCGTCGAACACGGTCACCGGTTCCGCCCTGCGCTGCAGGACCGGGTCCCCGAAAGTAACGATTTCACGCATGCGATTT
>CAZYGI010000048.1:13200-20959 GCA_964647255.1 uncultured Anaerolineales bacterium
GCCAGACCCACCCCCGGCGCAGCCTGCATCGTCTCAATCATGTCGTTGATGAGCTGCTGCAACTCCGGCCCGAACTTCGTCACCTTACGCGCCTTCTGCCGCAAGGTCGGATGCCCGAGCGTGATGATCTCCCGAATCGCCATTTTTGATGTCTCCCGAATTTCTCTCCGCTTGTCTATAAAAATTATACCCCTGTGCCGGGCGCCTGTCAAAACCGGCGCCGCATACAGTTGGCCCGTGGGGCTGGCGTACGGTATAATCTCCGTCTAACTGCATCTGCCAGCAGATGAGGCAAATCGTGGATGACAAACTGACGCATTTGACGCGGCTGTTGCTCGAGATGGGTTCCGTCGCAGTAGCCTATTCGGGCGGGACCGACAGCACATTTCTCCTCGCGGCCGCCCGCGATGCAGTGGGCAGCCGAGCGCTGGCCCTGACTGCCGACTCCCCCAGCATGCCCCGCGCCGAGCTCGCTGAGGCGCAGGCCATCGCCGCTGGCCTGGGCGTGCAGCACGTGCTCCTGCCCACGGCGGAGCTCGATGATCCGGCCTACCGCGCCAACACGCCCGACCGCTGTTATGTCTGCAAGGGGCACTACCTGGACGAGTTGCTCACCTATGCGCAAGCCCACGGCTTCAACTTTCTGGTGGATGGCAGCAACGTGGACGACCTGGGCGACCACCGGCCGGGCCAACGCGCGGCGCGGGAGCGCGGCGTCCGCAGCCCGCTGCAGGAGGCCGGCCTGACGAAAGCCGAGATCCGGACCCTGGCGCGGCAGCGCGGCCTCCCCAACTGGGACAAGCCGTCCGCGGCGTGTCTGGCCTCGCGCATTCCCTACGGCACGCCCGTCACGGCGGAAACGCTGGCGCAGATCGAACGCGCCGAAGAAACGCTGCATGAGCTGGGGTTCCGCCAGGCGCGCGTTCGGCATCACGGAGCGGTCGCCCGGTTGGAGCTGGAAGCGGCCGACCTGGCGCGCGCGCTCGAGCGGCGCGAAGCGATCGACGCGGGCGTGCGAGCGGCCGGCTTCACCTATGTCGCCCTCGACCTGGCCGGCTTCCGCTCCGGCAGCATGAATTTGGCGCTGGCGATGAAATAGAACGCAGATGACGCAGATGAACGCAGATCAAGATTTCGCCGTATTGGATCACAGCCGTGCCGGCCGAACCGGGATGCCCGAGGTGGTCTTCTGCCAGGGCAAGACGCCGGCCCAGGTCGTCGAGATCGTCGGCCGGCTGTTGACGATGGAGGGCCGGGCGCTGGCGACGCGCGCATCGGCCGAGACGGCCGCGGCCGTCCTCGCAGCGCATCCGGAGGCGCGCTGGCACGAAGCGGCGCGGGTGATCACCCTGGGCGACATCCCCGCGCCGCCGTGCTCAGCGGAAGCGCCCTTCATCGCGGTGGTCACGGCCGGCACCAGCGACATCCCGGTAGCCGAGGAGGCCGCGCTGACCCTGGAATTCCTGGGTCATTGCACGCGTCGGATCTACGACGTCGGCGTGGCCGGCATCCACCGGCTGATGAACCGGCTGGATGTGCTCCGAGAGGCACGCGTGATCGTTGCGGTCGCGGGGATGGAAGGCGCGCTCGCCAGCGTGCTGGGGGGGCTGGTGGCCTGTCCCCTGGTGGCTGTGCCGACCAGCGTGGGCTACGGCGCCAGCTTCGGCGGCTTGGCCGCGCTGCTGGCGATGCTGAACTCCTGCGCACCGGGCGTGGCGGTCGTGAATATTGATAACGGCTTCGGCGCCGCGGTGCACGCGCACCAGATCATGCGCGCAAGAGAACGCTGATGACGCAGATGCACAAGATACACGCAGATCAACATTGTTGAAGCAACATCAGGAGGATCAGTTTGATCAGCGTCATCTGCGTCCCATTATCGGGCTAACATTCTGATAAGGAATCCTTCTCAGTGAAAATCGCTTACTTCGACCTCATCTCAGGCGCCAGCGGCGACATGATCCTGGGCGCGCTGGTGGATGCCGGCCTGCCGTTCGCCGAACTCCGCGACGCGCTGAGCCTGCTGGGACTGCCGGAGTTCGAGCTGACCGAGTCCCGCGTGATGCGCGGCGCGTTCGCGGCCACCAAGGTTGACGTGCACACGGCCGACACCACGCACGCCCGCGGCCTGGCTGACATCGCGCAGATCATTTCAGCCAGCCGGGTCCCGGCCGACATCCAGGCGCGCGCGCGCCGCGTCTTCCAGCGCATCGCTGAGGCCGAGGCGGGCATCCACGGCGTGCCGATGGAGACGATCCATTTCCATGAGCTGGGCGCGGTGGACACCATCGTGGACGTGACCGGCGCGCTGCTGGCGCTGCGGCGGTTGGGGGTGGAGCGGGTGATCGCCTCGCCAGTGCCGTTGGGCCGCGGGACCGCACGCGGGTCCCACGGCCTCTTCCCGCTGCCTGCGCCGGCCACCGTGTCGCTCTTGCGCCGCGCCAGGATCAGGGGGGTGGATCACGCCGTCGAGACCGTCACCCCCACCGCGGCCGCGCTGCTGGCGGAGCTGGCCGAGAGTTTCGGCCCGATCCCAGAAATGCGTTTGATGGCCGTCGGCTACGGCGCGGGCACGCGCACCACGCCGGAGCCCAACATCCTGCGGGTGCTGCTGGGTGAGACCGAGGGCGACGGCTTGACCACGGAAACGCTAGTCATGCTGGAAACCAATATTGACGACATGTCGCCGGAAGCGCACGGCTACGTCGTGGCGCGACTGCTGGCAGCCGGCGCGCTGGACGCCTACCTGACGCCGGTGCTGATGAAGAAGACGCGGCCGGGCGTTGTGCTGAGTGCCCTCTGCCGGCCGGCGGATGTGTCGCGGCTGCGCGACCTGATCTTCGCCGAGACGACCACGCTGGGCATCCGCACGTATGAGGTCACGCGACATTGCCTGGCGCGGGACATGCAAACCATAAATACACCCTACGGCGAAATCCGGGTGAAAGTGGCGCGCTGGGAAGGCAACGAGAAGGCCGCGCCGGAATACGAAGATTGCCGCCGCGCCGCAGAGGCGTGCGGAGTCCCGTTGCTGCAAGTCTATCAAGCGGCCATGCAAGCGTATCTTGGGTAGCGCAAATACGTCTTACCAGAATATGGATGAATAGAGCTATCTCAGCTTGCCGACTGTTTTGCGTTATACTCGATTTGCTGCGCAGCTTCGACTTAGGTATAATAGCTTCCAACGGTGGACTGCTCGCCCCTTTTTGTTGTCCATCGTAGTTTGTATACCCTGCCTTTGGGCCATTGGCAGGCGCCCATTCATGATAAATGCTGACGCAAGGTCGCGCAGCGCACCTCAGCTCAAGTACGGCGCTGCATAGCTGTTTCACTGAAGGGAGGTGGTTATCCGGCAGATGGCAGGGATCCCGCATTCGCGCTCCAGATTCCAATCGTGGGCCGGTAACTCCTTGCCAAACACACAACACCCCATATTTGTACCACCAACACTTCGCACAGTTGAGTTTCACTAAGGAGGAGACTTCCACATGCGCACCAAACTATTCTCGATCTTGAGCCTGTTGGTCATCTTGTCCATGGTCCTGACGGCCTGTGGCGCCAAGGCGACCCCCACCGCCGCACCGGAGCCGACCAAGGCGCCGGTTGCCGAACCGACCAAAGCCCCGGTTGCTGAGCCGACCAAGGCCCCTGTGGCCGAACCGACCAAGGCTCCGGAAACCAAGCCCGCCGCTCTGAAGGTCGGTCTGGTGACCGATGTCGGTGGTGTGAACGACAAGTCGTTCAACCAGTCGGCGTGGGCCGGCGTGCAGAAGGCGATGGCCGACCTGGGCATCGAGGCCAAGTACATCGAGTCCAAGCAAGCGACGGACTACGAGAAGAACATTGATGCCTTTGCCACTGAAGGCTACAACATGATCGTCACCGTCGGCTTCCTGATGGGCGATGCGACGGCGATCAAGGCCAAGGAGTATCCGAACGTCCAGTTCGCGATCATTGACAACTCCTACTTCCCAACCAAAGACTACGCCATCTGCCCGGACACCGTGAAGGACTGCTACGCCGACGGCGGGCTGACCAACGTCACCAGCCTGATGTTCCAGGAGGATGAGGTCGGCTACCTGGCGGGCGTCCTGGCGGCCTGCATGAGCAAATCCGGTGTCATCGGCTCGGTCGCCGGCATGGAAATCCCGCCGGTCGTGCGCTTCATCACCGGCTACCAGAACGGCGCCAAGAGCGTCAACCCGAAGGTGACGACGCTCAACCAGTACATCCCGTCCTTCGTTGATCCGGCGAAGGGCAAGGAAGTCGGCCTGGCGATGATCGCCCAGAAGGCGGACGTGATCTTCGGCTGCGGTGGCAACACCGGCAACGGTGGCCTGGCAGCGGCGAAGGAAAAGGGCGCGATGGGCATCGGCGTGGACGTTGACCAGTACCTGACCGCCGCTGATGTGAAGGATATCCTGATCACCAGCGCAGCCAAGAACGTTGACGTCGCCGTCTACGATGCGATCAAGGCCGAAGTGGCCGGCACCCTGAAGGCCGGCATCCTCACCGCCAACCTCAAGAACGGCGGCGTCGGCCTGGCCCCGTACCATGACTGGGACAGCAAGATCTCGCAGGACTGCAAGGACAAGGTCGCCAAGGCGACCGAGGACCTCAAGTCCGGCGCAGCCAAGACCGGCTATGGCGAAGCGGCCGCGGCTCCGGCGAAGGCGTTGAAGATCGGTCTGGTGACCGACGTGGGTGGTGTGAACGACAAGTCGTTCAACCAGTCGGCGTGGGCCGGCGTGCAAAAGGCGGCGGCTGACCTGGGCATCGAGGCCAAGTTCATCGAGTCCAAGCAAGCGACGGACTACGAGAAGAACATTGATGCCTTTGCCACTGAAGGCTACAACATGATCGTCACCGTCGGCTTCCTGATGGGCGATGCGACGGCGATCAAGGCCAAGGAGTATCCGAACGTCCAGTTCGCGATCATTGACAACTCCTACTTCCCAACCAAAGACTACGCCATCTGCCCGGACACCGTGAAGGACTGCTACGCCGACGGCGGGCTGACCAACGTCACCAGCCTGATGTTCCAGGAGGATGAGGTCGGCTACCTGGCGGGCGTCCTGGCGGCCTGCATGAGCAAATCCGGTGTCATCGGCTCGGTCGCCGGCATGGAAATCCCGCCGGTCGTGCGCTTCATCACCGGCTACCAGAACGGCGCCAAGAGCGTCAACCCGAAGGTGACGACGCTCAACCAGTACATCCCGTCCTTCGTTGATCCGGCGAAGGGCAAGGAAGTCGGCCTGGCGATGATCGCCCAGAAGGCGGACGTGATCTTCGGCTGCGGTGGCAACACCGGCAACGGTGGCCTGGCAGCGGCGAAGGAAAAGGGCGCGATGGGCATCGGCGTGGACGTTGACCAGTACCTGACCGCCGCTGATGTGAAGGATATCCTGATCACCAGCGCAGCCAAGAACGTTGACGTCGCCGTCTACGATGCGATCAAGGCCGAAGTGGCCGGCACCCTGAAGGCCGGCATCCTCACCGCCAACCTCAAGAACGGCGGCGTCGGCCTGGCCCCGTACCATGACTGGGACAGCAAGATCTCGCAGGACTGCAAGGACAAGGTCGCCAAGGCGACCGAGGACCTCAAGTCCGGCGCAGCCAAGACCGGCTATCAGCAATAGCCGTCTGGTCTCAGACATGCCATTGCGAGGAGCGATGTATGCTACGAAGCAATCTTGGCGACTTGCAGACAACTGTCTGCCACCGGCGCGCTTCGCAGTTGGCTGACCCTGGCAATGGCTTCTGAGTGTTCGCTGGGGGGCGAACCGGTCCAGTGATCTGGCCGGTTCGCCCCCCTTTTGCTAGAAGCTAATTGCTGGAAGCTAGGGGAACCTCACCAGGCATCCAGCTTCCAGTTTCCAGCTTCCGATTCCCGAGGAGGCGATCATGCCCCTAGCACTTGAAGCGCGCAATATCACCAAGCGTTTCCCCGGCGTCCTCGCTAACGACAAAGTCAACTTCCAGCTCGAGAAGGGCGAGATTCACGCGCTGTTGGGTGAAAACGGCGCCGGCAAGACGACCTTGATGAATATCCTCTACGGGCTTTATAAAGCCGATGAGGGCGAAATCCTGGTTGACAACCAGCCGATCGCCATGACTGACCCGAAGGACGCGATCAAGCACGGGATCGGCATGGTGCACCAGCACTTCATGCTCGTGCCCGTGATGTCCGTTGCTGAGAACGTGATGTTGGGCGATGAGACCTCCACCCCGCGTTCTGCCTGGAGAGGGCCGCTGAGCCACCTCAATGTTGCGGCGGTCGAAGAGAAGATTCGAGAGCTCTCAAAACGCTACGGCCTGGAGGTGGACCCGACCGCGCTGGTGCAGACGTTGCCCGTCGGCGTCCAACAGCGCGTGGAGATCATTAAAGTTCTGTATCGGGACGCCCGCATCCTGATCCTGGATGAGCCGACCGCAGTCCTGACGCCGCAAGAGGCGCAGGACATGTTCAAGATCATGCGGTCGCTGGTGGATCAGGGCGTTTCAATCATCTTCATCACCCACAAGCTCAAGGAAGTCCTCGCCATCGCCGACCGGATCACCGTCATGCGTGCAGGCCGCGTCGTAGGCAGCGCTTCGCCGGCGCAGGCCACGGAAGCGCAGTTGGCGGCCATGATGGTGGGCCGCGAGGTCATCCTGGAGGTCAAGAAAGGCGAGGCCCGGCCCGGCGCCGAGGTGTTGAAGGTGGAAAATCTATCGGTGTTTGATGACCGCAAACACCAGGCCGTGCGAGGCGTCTCGTTTGACGTGCGGGCGGGCGAGGTGTTGGGCGTCGCCGGGGTGCAAGGCAACGGTCAGACCGAATTGGTGGAAGCCATCACAGGGCTGCGCAAGGCCGAGTCCGGCCATATCCACCTCGGAGATGCGGACCTGGTCAATCACACGCCGCGTTGGGTCTTCGAGCACGGCACAGCACACGTCCCGGAAGACCGGCAGAAGCATGGTCTCGTGTTGAACTATTCGGTCCGCGACAACCTAACCTTGGTCAGTTATTATCAGCCGCCCTTCTCCAAAGGCGGAGTCCTGGAGGAAGGTTTCATCACAGCCAACGCCGCCAAACTGATCAAGGAGTTCGACATTCGCACACCGAGTGCGCAAACAGCGGTGTCAACCCTCTCCGGCGGCAACCAGCAGAAGGTGATCGTCGCGCGCGAGTTGAACCGGCCGGTGAAGCTGCTGGTGGCCTCGCAGCCCACCCGCGGCCTCGACGTCGGCTCGATCGAATTCATCCACAAGCGCATCATCGAGCAGCGGGACGCCGGCTGCGCCGTCTTGCTGGCCTCCGCCGAGTTGGACGAGATCCTGGCGCTTTCGGACCGGGTGGCGGTGATGTACAAGGGCGAAATCCTCGACATTCTGCCGATCAAAGAGGCGACCCGCGAGCGAGTCGGCCTGCTGATGGCCGGTGTGCAGGAGCAGAGGTGATACGATGACTGCAACCTCAAAAGCACAAGTCCGTGAACCCGAACTCGGCAGGCTGCAAGTCCTGCTCTACCGGCTGGGTGTGCCCCTGCTCGCCGTTTTCACTGCGCTGGTGCTCGGCGCCCTGGCGATGTGGGCCACCGGCTCCGATCCGCTGGTGGCGTATAAGGGCTTGCTGGACGGCTCATTCTTGAAACAGCGAGCCTTCGGCGAGACGCTGGTGGCGTCCACCCCGTATCTGCTCCTGGCCTTGGGCGTCGGGTTTGGCTTCAAGTGCGGCTTGTTCAACATCGGCGTGGAAGGCCAGTACTACATCGGC
>CAZYGI010000048.1:21122-29891 GCA_964647255.1 uncultured Anaerolineales bacterium
CTGGTCGGGCTCAAAGGCCCGATGCGCGATCCGCGGGCCAGCGTGCCGCAGAGCAAGCCGATCCTGGCGTCGGCGCAACTGCCGCGGCTGAATGAGCTGCCCGGCTTGATGGCCGATCCGCTGGCCCGGATCGCCGTCGCCCTCATCATCGGCCTGGCCCTCTACTTGCTGCTGCGCCTGGTGATGCGTTACGGCTTCAGCGGACGCTTCAACAAGACCCAGGCTTGGGTTGTGGCGGCCATCAGCCTGGCGCTGGCGGCCGGTGCGTGGCTGCTGCTCGGGAATCTGAAGGCGTTCGGCGGCGCGTTCGTGGACAAGGGGAGCCGGCTGCACATCGGGTTCCTCATCGCCCTGGCCATGTCCGTCTTCATGTGGTGGCTCCTCTACAAAACGACCTTCGGCTTCGAGATTCGCACCGTAGGCGCCAACCGCGATGCGGCCAGTTATGCCGGCATCAACATCACCCGCAACGTCGTGCTGGCGATGGCGATCAGCGGCGCGCTGGCCGGGATGGCGGGCTCCATCGAGATCATCGGCCTGGATCGCGTGCTGAAGTCCTTCTTCTCCGCAGGCTACGGCTTCGACAGCATCGCCATCGCGCTGCTGGCAAACAGCCACCCGCTCGGCTCGATCCTGTCGGCGCTGCTCTTCGGCGCCCTGCGCAACGGCGCGGATCTGATGGAGTTGCGCTCCGGCGTCTCCAAGCAGATGATTTCGGTCGTTCAGGCGTTGATCCTGATGTTCGTCGCGGCGCCGGCGGTGATCCGCTGGCTCTACCGCATCAAGGCCCCGCGCGGCGAGAAAGCCACTTCCGTCACCAGCGGTTGGGGAAAGTAGTCAAGAGGAGGATTGCACAATGGACTGGTCTACACTCCTGAGCCTTACCCCCAGCATCCTGGCCTCGGCCTTGCGGACGGCCACCCCCATCGCGCTGGCGGCTTATTCCGGCGTGCTCGCCGAGCGGGCCGGCGTCGTCAACATCGCCATCGAGGGCATGATGTTGATGGCAGCCATGATCGGCGACCTGGTGATGCTTTACACCGGCAGCATCTGGGTCGGCCTGCTCGCCGGCCTGCTGGCGGCGGGCGTGCTGGCGCTGCTGCACGGCGCGCTCAGCATCAGCTTCAAGACGGATCAGATCATCAGCGGCACTGCGATCAACATCTTTGCGATGGGCATCACAGGATTCGCCTACAAGCGCTACCTGGCGACGCCCACCCTGTCGCGGCCGTCGCCCAGCACGCTGCAGCCGATCGAAATCCCGTTCCTGAAGGACATCCCGGTGCTCGGCGATCTGTTCTTCAAGAACCGGCCGATCGTCTACACGATGTTGATCCTCACGTTCGTGATCTGGTACGTTCTGTTCCGGACCCCCTGGGGCTTGCGCGTGCGCGCAGTGGGCGAGCATCCCAAGGCGGCCGACACCATGGGCATCAACGTCTACAAGGTGCGCTACATCAGCGTCTTCCTGAGCGGGCTGGCCGCCGGGCTGGCCGGCCTCTGGTTCAGCCTGGAGCAGGTGGGCCACTTCGACATGCTGATGACCAACGGCAAGGCTTCATCGGCCTGGCCGCGATGATCTTCGGCAAGTGGAACCCGCTGGGCGCGTTCGTCGCGGCGTTGATCTTCGGCCTGCCTGAGGCGTTTCAGATCAACCTGGCGATGTCGCTGCCCAACGTCCCGTATCAGTTCATGAGCATGATCCCGTATATCCTGACGATTATCGTGCTCACCGGCGTCGTCGGCCGGGCCGTCTCGCCCGCAGCGGACGGCACCCCGTACGACAAGGGGTAAAGCGCAGCGTTGCCAACTTTTCCGCAAAGTTGGCAACGCTACGGAGCTTTTAGGACGATACGTTGCTCCCGCGGTATAATCAGAGCGATGTCAGCAGCGCCGGTTGGCAGAGCCGTTCTTGCGAGCGGCGTGCCAACTGGCTTCTTTTTGTCCGCTTACGACGAGGAATAAAGCAAGATGGCTTTTCTGGAGGTGCTGCTCATCGCCCTGGGCCTGGCGATGGACGCTTTTGCGGTCTGCCTCGGCGCAGGCACGACCCAGCACATCACCGGCCCGCGGCCGGTCTTCCGGCTGTCGTTCCACTTCGGACTGTTCCAGGCGCTCATGCCCATCTTGGGCTGGCTGTTGGGTTCGACCGTGCAACGCTGGATCGCGCCCTTCGACCACTGGGTCGCCTTCGCCCTGCTCGCCTTCGTCGGCGTGCGTATGATCCGCTCCGGGCTGGATCCCACCGCGGAGGGGCTGGCGACCGACCCCTCGCGCGGCGCGACGTTGATCATGCTGTCTGTGGCGACCAGCATTGATGCGCTGGCCGTCGGGCTGTCGCTCGCTGTGTTGAGCGCAGGCATCGTCTACCCGGCCATCGTGATCGGCATCGTTGCGGCGGCCATGTCGCTGCTCGGCATCTTCCTGGGCGGCCGGCTGGGCAAGACGTTCGGGAAGCGTATGGAGGTGATCGGCGGGCTCATCCTGATCGGCATCGGCCTTCGGGTGGTAATCTCACATCTCCTCGGATAGGGCTGTGATATAATGCTCTTCAACTGACCCAGAAGCGGTATAGCTCCAGGGAGGAAGACGCGATGCGCGGTCTTTTGGCAGGCTTACTGATCGCACTGATCATTGTGGCGGTGGCGCTGGCGGTCGCAGCCATCGGCGCCCTTGGCGTGGCGGCTATCGGGTTGATGCTCCATCGCTGGTTCGACTTGACCCAATGGCAGGGCTCGCTCCTCGCGTTAACCATGGCATTCGGGCTCGGGTACCTGGTCTTCCGCCTGGCGGTGCAGGCCTCGCCTGTCCCGCCCTGGGAAGGCGAGTGGGACGATTTGGAAGAGGATGAGGAAGACGAAGAAACGCCGGATGAGGCTCCGCCCATCGTCCCCTGGCGCCGCACCCGGCCAACCCCCGGAGAATTGCCCGGACAGAAATCGGCCGGGCAGACGCGCCGGCCATCAGGCAAGGGGTAGTGACCATGGAATTGGCTAACGAGTCACCAGTGACGAATAACCCGTAACCCACGAGGGGAACATCTTCCCGTTATTGATTACTCGCTGCTGGTCACCCCAATCATCTCAGGAGACCGTTCGACGTATGAAAAAAATCAGTGCATTGATGGTCGGGCTTCTGTTGACGGTTATGTTCGCTGGCTGTGTGGCGCCCGCCAAGCCGGAGGAGCCTAAGCTCAAGCTGGCGCTGATCCCGGTGCTCGACACCATCCCGATCTTTATCGCCCAGCAGAACGGCTACTTCGCCGAACAGGGGATTACGGTCGAAACCGTCCCGGTGAAGAGCCCGCAAGAGCGCGATGTGCTGATCACCACCGCGCAGGTGGACGGCGTGCTGACCGATCTGCAGAGCGTCGGTCTGCTCAATAAGGACGCGGTCAAGGTCAAGGCGGTGTACACCTCGCGCCGACCTTTCCCGAATGCGCCGCTGTTCCGCATCCTGGCCGGGCCAAAAACGACCATCCAAACCCCGGCTGATCTCAAAGGTGTGCCGATCGGCATCAGCCCGAACACCATCATCGAGTATTTGACCGACCGGATGCTGGTCGGTGAGGGCTTGCAGGCAGACGAAATCACCAAAATAGACGTCGGCGCGATCACCGTGCGGTTCGAACAGCTCATGAACGGGAATATCCAGGCCGCGGTGCTGCCCGATCCCCTGGCCCAGGGCGCGATTGCCGCGGGCGCCAGGCCGATCATCGAGGACTCCAAGTACGCGTCGCTGTCGCAGTCGGTGCTCACCTTCTCCGCGGCCACGCTCAAAGCCAAACCAAACACCGTGAAGAAGTTCCTGGTCGCCTGGGAGAAGGCCGTTAAGGAGTTGAACGCCAACCCCAGCAAATACCAGGCCGTGCTGATCGAGCAAGGCCGCGTCCCGAAATCCATCCAGGATAGCTACAAGATGCCGCCTTTCCCCGGGCGCGGCGTCCCCAGCGAGGACGAGGTCAAGGACGTGGTGGCGTGGCTCAAGGCCAAGAGCCTGATCGGCCGCGATATCCCGTACACCGAGATCGTGGACCCGTCGTTCTTGCCGAAGTAGCGCGCAGCGCGTGGAGCGTGGAGAAGAGAGCGTGGAGCAAAAAGTGGAAACCGCGCTTCTCACTCCACGCTCCATGCTTCATGCTCCCCGTACTGCACAGATGATCTCCCCCGCCCCGCCCGCCATCCTGATCCGTGATCTGCATTACGCCTATCCGCCGCCGATCCACGGCGCTGATCCCGTCCGGGTTCTGCACGGAGTCGAGCTGGCGATCGGCCGCGGGGAGTTTGTCGCCCTCCTGGGCCGCGCCGGCGCGGGAAAGACCACACTGTGCATGGCGTTGAACGGGCTGGTCCCGCACGTGACGGGCGGCATCTTCCGCGGCGACGTCACCGTGCTGGGCCGGAACACCAAACGTCATGCGATCGCCGACCTGGCGCGCTCGGTCGGCCTCGTCTTCCAGGACGCGGAATCGCAGCTTACGCAGATGCGCGTCGAGGACGAGATCGCGTTCGGCCCAGAAAACCTCGGTCTGCCCCGCGCCGAGATTGATGCGCGGGTGACGTGGGCTTTGGGCGCGGTGGGGCTGGCCCGCTATCGCGACCGTTCTCCCCGGCTGCTCTCCGGCGGCGAGAAGCAGCGCGTTGCCATCGCCGCGCTGCTGGCAATGCGGCCGGACGTGCTGGTGCTCGATGAACCCACGGCCAACCTCGACCCGGCGGGCAAGGCAAGCGTCTTCAACCTGCTGGTCAGCCTCGCCGCCGAACAGCAGATCACCATTGTACTGGCTTCACAAGAGTTGGAGCGGGTGGCGCGCTACGCGACCCGGGTGGCGGTGCTGGATGGCGGCGCCATCGTCCTCGATGGCCCGCCGGCTGAGGTCTTTGCCCAGGTTGGCCGTCTACAAGAGATCGGGATCGGGGCGCCGCAACTGGCAGAGTTATCCGACCGCCTGGCGCGCAGCACGGGACAGCCCTATCGCTTCCTCCGGATGGGCGACGCGTATGCGCAGTTGCGCCGGGCATTGGCGAATGCACCACCCACTGAAGCCTCCGTTCCGGCTCACACTGCCGGTCGTGACAACTTCAGTCATCCCGCACAGCCCGAAGCGGCCGAAGCTGTGACTACAAAGACACCAAATTCCGGGGCAGATCAACCTATCGGGCACGCCGCGGCGGCCCGTGAAAATCGTGACCCTTCGACCGATATCTCGCCGCCACGCATCTTGAGCCGCAGACCTGCTCAGGATGCTCAGTGTGTCATTTCGAGGGCGGACGATGCTCAAATTCGCATCGAGCATATTACCTTTAGCTATCCCGACAGCCCGCCGGCACTGCGCGATGTGAGCCTGACCGTTGCCGCGGGCGAATTCGTGGGGCTGCTTGGCCCCAACGGCTCGGGGAAGACGACGCTGGCAAAGCATCTGAATGGCCTGCTGAAGCCTCACACAGGCCGCGTGCTCGTCAATGGCCGGGACACGCGGCCGCTGCGTGTGGCGGAATTGGCCCGCACGGTCGGCTACGTCTTCCAAGACCCCGACCACCAAATCTTCTCGCCGACGGTCAGCGAGGAAGTAGCATTTGGGCTGAAGCTGCAAGGACTGTCCACAGCAGAAGTGGCCGAACGCATCACCGACGGCCTGGCGACCTTCGGACTGGCGCCCGTCGCGGACCTGCCGCCCGCGCTGTTGGGCTGGGGGCAGCGCCGGCAGGTGGCGTTGGCGTCGGTCCTGGCAACGCGGCCCGAGATCCTGGTTCTGGATGAGCCCACCGGCGGGCTGGATGCGCGTAACCGGGATACGCTCCGGGCAGCGCTTGCCGAGGCCCAGCGTCTCGGCGCGACGGTCATCCTGATCACCCACAACGTGCGGCTGGTGGCCGAGTGCGCGTCCCGAGCGGTCGTGTTATCCCAGGGCGGCATCGTCTTCGACGGCACGCCGGCCCAACTGTTCGAGCAGCGCACGACCCTGTCGGCGGCAAAGCTGGCTGTGCCGCCGGTCGTTCGGCTGGCGCAGAGGTTGCGCAGCGCAGGCCTCGCGCCGGGCGTGCTGTCCTGTGCGGACTTCGTCGCTGCCTGGCAGGGACGTTGTGGATCGGCGGGGAGCAGCAATGAGCGCTGAGTTTGACGTGTATGTCCGCCGAAACACCTGGCTTTACGCGCTGGACCCGCGGGTCAAGCTCGCGCTCGTCGCCGAGGCCGTGTTGTTCACCTTCTTGTGGGCCAGCCTCTGGTCGGCGCTTACGGTGAGCGGCGCCTGTCTGATCCTGCTCTGGCTGGCGCGCGTGCCTGCCCACCGCGTCGCCGGCTTTCTGCGCGGCATCGCGCTCTTCCTGCTGATGGTTTTCGTGCTGACGGCCCTGTTCGCCGGGGGAGCGGGGGGGATCCTGGCGCGGATCGGCCCGTTGTGCATCACACGCACCGGCGTGATGGAGGGCGCGCTATTAGCCGCGCGGCTGCTGGCGTTGGGGCTGGCCTTCTTCCTGTGGCTCAGCACCACTGATCAAGCGGCGATGGTGCGCGGGTTCGTGGCGCTGCGGATGCCGTACAGTTGGGGGTTGACGCTGGCGCTGGCGCTGCGCTACCTGCCGATCCTGGCGGGCATCTTCGAGCAAGTGCGCGAGGCGCAGCAGGCGCGCGGCCTCGATCTGACGCAGCGGCGGTTCGTGGAGCGGCTGGCCGCGTACCGTCCCATCTTGATCGCGATGGTGATCAGCGCGCTGCGGAACAGCGAGCGGCTGGGGTGGGCCCTGGAAGCCCGCGCGCTGGATGCGTCGAACGTGCGCCGGACTGAGTTTCGACCGCTGCACCTGCGCCGGGCCGATCTGATCATGCTGGCCGTACTCGCCGTCCTGCTCGTCGGCGGACTGACTTTGCGCGTGTTTTAACAGTGTAGCCGAGGCCACATTAGCCGCGGCGGCTGTGCCTTACACTGCAATCACTCAGGGCTGGGGTTGGGCAGGGCTGGCAGTGCCTAACTTCGGCCCAGTTATTTTAGCAGCCCTCGCGGTTTGCCCATCAGCCGGCCCCGTGCTATAATCCTGACAGTTCCGCCCCCATAGCTCAGTGGATAGAGCGCTAGCCTCCGGAGCTAGAAGCGTGGGTTCGAGTCCCGCTGGGGGTACCATGAAAAGCGGCCCGGTGTTTCACCGGGCCGCTTTTGTGTTATGAGATGTCCGCGGCGCTCCCGCGCCAGGGACCGGGTTGCTCCTGCTTCAACGTCGTTACAAGGCCGGCCCAACGGCACGCCTCGACCGGCGGTGCGGTGAGCCGTTTCGTCAGATACGTGGCGAAGCAGGTGTCGCCGCGACCGGTGCGGCCGGCCAGGGAGCGGGGCGTGAACGGCGCAAAATGAACCTCCCCGTCCGCATAGACCGTGACTCCGGCTGACTGCGTGAGCACGATCTCCTTGGGGCCGTACGCGGCCAGCTTCCGCGCCGCGAAAGCAAGATCCGTCTCGCCCGTGATCGCCTCGGCCTCGGCGCGATCCACCTTGAGGTAGGTGACGTGCCGCAGCCCTTCGGCCATCTCCGGCCAGGGGCGGAACAACAGCTCATCCCCCACGCGGACGCGCACGAAGCCCTGCACATCCAGCGCCACCGGGCCGCGGCCGGCCAACATCTGCAACAGCGGCAGGTTCACCTCGCCGGCGATGATGGGCGTGATCGCGTAGATGGCGGCGGTGACGTCCGGCACGTCGGCAGACTGAATCGGCCCCGCAAAACCCAGCGGCCTACAGATGCGGCGCTCCATGTCGGCCGAATGGTAATAGTTGGCGATGCCCGACGTCTCAGCCGCGGGCGCCGCGAAGACCGTCACGCCCTCGGCGCGCAGCTCAGCCAGCCGGGGGAAGTCGGCCTCAGCCAGCCGGGTCACCACGCCCACGCGCGCGCCCAGCCGCCGGGCAGCCACGCTGCCGTAGTACACGCCGCCGCCGGAGACGGTCTCGGCTACGCCGTCCACGATGATCCTGTCCACGGCGAAATGGCCGAACATCAATAGGTCAAAATCCGTACTCACGCGCTTATCCCCCAAGATACTGCCGTCATTCTGAATGCCGCCAAGCCGTGTGGCGGTTCGTGGGTAGAAAAAATGCTGACTCTGTCATTCTGAGCGGGTCAACGACTCAACAGCGGTTGCAACAAATCACCAGCGATCGCGAAGCATCCTTTAGGAAGAATCTCACCCACTTACAATTCATGAAGTGCGAAGCACGAGATTCTTCGCTGGTGTTTCGTCGTTACAGGGGTTGCACTGGTAGCCCGCTCAGAATGACACTCGCATCCTTCACTTCGGCAACACATACAAACAATCTTCCAGGAACCGCAGCCCGACTTCCTGTCCTTCTGGCGTCATCGTCATCCGCCGCGGGTCGCGCTCCACGATGGACAGCAGTTGCCCGCCGGCTTCGATGTCGTACTCGATGACGTTGCCCAGGTACGCGGCGCGGCGCACCACGCCCGTGACGTCCGGCTGCGGCGGGTTGATCTCGACCATCTCGGGGCGCACCACCAGCGTAGCCGGCTGCCCGATGCCGAATCCAACGGCCGGGGCCGCCGCGGTCAGCACGGCGCCCAGCGCATCCAGGACCAGGTGGCCGTCCCGTCGATCTCGCACCGCACCTTCGACGAAGTTGGCCTGGCCAATGAAATCGGCGACGAAGCGGGTGAGCGGCCGGCGGTAGATTTCGTCGGGCGGGCCGATCTGCTCAATCTGCCCCTGGTTCATCACCACCACCTGGTCGGAGAGGGTCATCGCCTCGATCTGGTCGTGGGT
>CAZYGI010000048.1:29901-31538 GCA_964647255.1 uncultured Anaerolineales bacterium
GATCTCGGTGCGCATCTGCTCGCGCAGCTTGGCGTCGAGGTTGGAGAGCGGCTCGTCCATCAGCAGCACTTTCGGCTCCATCACGAGCGCGCGGGCCAGCGCCACGCGCTGCTGTTGGCCGCCGGAGAGCTGATTGGGCGCGCGATTCTCCAGGCCGGTCAGCTCCACCAGCTCCAGCACGCGCGCCACCCGCTGTTTGATCTCCGCGCCGGGCCGCCGCTGAACATTGAGGCCGTAGGCGATATTCTCAAAGACGTTGAGGTGCGGGAAGATGGCGTAGCTTTGGAACACCATGGACATGTCGCGCCGGTGCGGCGGCAGGTCATTGATCTGCTTGCCGTCCAGCAGGATCTGGCCGCTGGTGGGGAACTCGAAGCCCGCGATCAGGCGCAGGGTCGTCGTCTTGCCGCAACCGGACGGCCCCAGCAGCGTCACCAGCTCGCCCTGGTTGATGCTCAGCGACACGCCGTTGACTGCGTTCACCTCGCCCACGCCGCCGCGGGAAGCGAAAGTCTTAACTAAGTTGTCTAGCACCAGGTACATAGCTTACGCCCCCAAATTCAAATCCACATCGCCGCGGCTGCCGAGGAGCTTGCGCGTGATGAAATAAAGCACGCCGATAGCGATCAAAACGACCACGATAATCACGGTTGAATAGCCGGCGGCAATGGCGACACCGCCCTGCTCCCACTCGCTCATGATCGAGGCAGTGACAATGCGCCAACGGGCGCTGACCAGAAAGATGATCGCCGACAGGCTGGTCATGTGCCGCGTGAACGAGAAAATCAAGCCGGCCAGCAGTGCGGGCACGATCAGTGGCAGCGTCACCTTGCGGAAGGTGTACTGCGCGTCGCCGCCGAGGATGGCCGAGGCTTCTTCGATGCTGGGATCAATCTGCTGCAATGCGGCCACGCCTGAGCGCACCGAGGCCGGGATGCTGCGCACTACAAACGCGGCGATGATGATGAACGGCGTGCCCACCAGCGCCAACGGTTTGCCCATGAAACACAGCGTCGCGATCAGGGCGAGATAAACCGTCGTCAAGACGACTCGCAGGCGCCCCGTTGCCTTGCCCAGAGCCAACAGCGCCAGGAACGTGTAGAAAATGGCGGTCAACGGCGTCGGCGTCTGGAAAAACACCTTGATATGGTCAGAAGCCTGGAAGATGGCGTTGCTCCAGAACCCGCGGGGGATAGACCGGCTGAGCTGGGCGATGGGTTGGGCGACATACTCGATCAGATCGAAGCTGAACAAATACAGCCCCATGCCGATCAACATCCAGGGCACGCCCTTGCCGCTGCCCTTGGGACGCCGCGCCAGCCAGGCGAACACGCCTAATGCGATGTAAACCGCGCCCACCGCATAATACAGGCCCACGTCACCCATGATCGGGGTCAGCAAAGCCAGCCCGACTCCAACGGCAGTGCCCACGATGACCGAAAACCACTGCTCGCGGCGCGCAGACAGCGCCGTGCGGACCAGGTAGAACGCCAGGAACGCGTAGAGGATGCCGACCACGAACAGCGGCGGAGTGCTGAATGCCAGCACGAAACCGATGCCCAGGATAGTGCCGGGCACCGCGCCGCCCAGGTTCGAGATGAAGTCCAGCGTATCCTTGCCCGAAAACTTCTTGCGCA
>CAZYGI010000049.1:0-31028 GCA_964647255.1 uncultured Anaerolineales bacterium
ACCGACTGCCCGCGATTGAGTAGATACAACTCGATGCCGCGGGCCAGCGCCAGTTTGGAGCAGGCCGAGCTGATGACCCCGGTGCCGCCAATGAATAAGGCCTTCATGCATACCTCCCATGCTCTTGCAGCGCCTCAACCATCGCCACAATGTTCTCCGGCGGGACATCCGCCTGGATGTTATGTACGGTGTTGAAGATGAAACCGCCCCCCGGCGCCAACGCCTCGATGTTGCGCCGCACATCGTCCTTCACTTCCTGCGGCGTGCCGTGGGGCAGCACATCCTGCGTGTCAACCCCGCCGCCCCAGAAGACGATGTCCCGGCCGAAATCCCGCTTGAGCTCAACCGGGTTCATGCCCGTCGCGCGCACATGCACCGGGTTCAGGATATCCACGCCCATCTCGATGAAATCGGGCAGCAGCGGGCGCACATTCCCGCAGGAGTGGAAGAAGAGCTTCGCGTCCGGCGCGAGCCGGTGGATGGAGGCGAACAGGAGCGCCAACCGCGGCTTGAACAGCCGGCGGAACATGCGCGGTGAGATGAGCTGCGAGACCTGCGTGCCGTAGTCGTCTGCCTCGGAGATCACATCCACGACATCACGGAGTTGTGGCAGCGCCATCTCCCAAAACGCCAGCTTGAGTGCGACCATCTTGTCGAGCAGGGCGGCGGCCAGCGCTTCGTCGGATGCGAGATCCATCATCAACGCGGCCATCCCGCGCACGCGCTGCGCCATCTCGAAGACGCCGGCCAGCACGCCCTTGATCACCACCGCGCGGCCCTCCGCACGGTAGGCCAGCGCCTGCTCCCGCAGACCGGTGCTGCGGTGCGGGGCGCCGGTGTCGGGCCACGGGTAACGCGCCACATCTTCGACCGTGATGGGCCCCGCCAGCGGGTGCTTGACCGCGGTGAAGTAGAGACCGTCGGGATAGGGCCGGTGCTGCGTGATGCCCCACTCGTCCACGAACGCCTCGACCTCCTCGCCGTTGGCTTTCGGCTCCCGGCAGACGCGCTCGGCCACGCGGTCGTTGTGGCTGTTCAGCGGAAAGAGGCCGCGCACGTCCACGCCGAGGCGGTCCAGCAGATCATCGCCCGGCAGCGCCAGCCCTTGAATCTCGTCGCAGATGACCGGCTCGGCCGGGGGCAGCCCCAGGCTGTGTCGCAGCCGGCGGTAGGCGACAACATGGATGCCAGTGACCTGCGTGCTGCCCAGGTCGAACGGGACGCGGTCCGGTTCGTGGTGGTCGAGGCTGGTCAGCAGCCGCTCTCGTCCGTTCATCGCGCCCACACCGTTTGGGGCAGCAGCCCTGCCGAGTCCACGTCAAGGAACAGCTTCGCGTGCGCCTGCTCGCGCAGGATCGAGCCGGGGCAGTTCTCTGTGACCGGGCCGAGCAGCGAGGCGCGAACCGCCTCCGCCTTGCGTGCCTCGGGCACGAGCACCAGCACCCGCTTCGCCGCGAGCAACGCCGGGATCGTCACCGTGATCGCGTGCGTTGGCACTTCGTCGAGGCTGCGGAAATGCCCCTCGCCCACCTGCTGCAGCCGGGAGCGCTCGTCCAGCTTAACCACCTTGACCCACGCCGGGTCATGGAAATCTGCATAGGGCGGGTCATTGAACGCCAGGTGGCCGTTCTCGCCGATGCCCATCACCGTCAGGTCGGCGGGATGCCGGCGCAGCAGCGCCGCATAGGCGCGGCAGGCGGCCTCGCCGTCGCCCTTCGCCTCGACGGGGAAGAACGCCTTTGGCTGCACCTGATCAACGAGATGCCGGCGCAGGAACGCGGGAAAGCTCGCCGGATGCCCGTCGGGCAGGTTCACATATTCATCCATGTGGAACAGGTTGATGTGCTCCCACGGGATGCCGGGCATCCGGGCGATGGCCTGTAGGAAGGTTAATTGCGAGTTGCCCGTCGCCAGGATGGCGTTGGCAACGCCGCGCGCCGCGACGGCGGCCCGGAGGCTGTCGGCTGCTTCGAGCGCAGCCGCCGCGCCGAGATCGGCATTGCTGGCGAACATGAGGGTTGGCAGCGCGCCCACGACGGTTGCGCGCACGGGTTGAGCAGTCATAGGTTTTTCGCTCCGGTTCAGGTGATGATCTGCAGCAGGTTGCCCGCGACGAACGCGGCCTGCAGCCGGGCCACCTCAGGCGTGAAATGGACGTGATCGCAGTAGACATCCGGCCCCAGACCTTGGGTGAAGCCGAACAGATCAATGACTTCCGCCCGCGCGCCGAGCATGACGTCGTCCGCGGCCGCGTTGTACGCCGCCACATCGGCCGCATAGCGATGGAACTGCATGTTGGGGTAATTGTTGTGAATCGCATCCAGAATGGGCGTGGTCCGCACCCAGACGAGCGTGTGCGTCGCTTCGGCCGCATACCGTACGATCGCCCGCAGGTTTTGGATGTACTGCTCCAGCGCTGTCAACGGCCGGCCGTCCTCCAGGTTGCGCTTGATGTCGTGCAGGCCGCAGTTGACCATCAGGTAGTCAATGTCCCGGCGCTCTGTCTCGTTCAGCCCGGTCAGGTAGGCGAGGACCGTGCCGGAATCGCGGCCGTTGGCGCTTTCGGGATCATCGCCGACGACGGGCTTGCGGCTGTAGTGCGCGACGCCGTTCAACATGCGCTCGAGGTCCGGCCCGTAGCGCATCGAGATGCTGTCGCCGACGACGTGCAGGTGAGGGAAAATATCAGGGTTCATCGAGCCACCTTCCGCCCAGCATGACGCGGCCGGGCAACAGCGCGTCATTGAGAACGACAAGATCGGCCAGCTTCCCCGCCTCGAGGCTGCCGATGTGATCCGCCCAGCCGGCCACGCGCGCAGGCGTCAGACTGCACATCGTCACCGCGTCAAGCAGAGACACGCCGACGACGCTGGTCAGGATCGGCAGCATCTTCCCGAGCAGCGTCGTGCTCCCGCCGAACGCGGTGCGGTCGAACATCATGCCCACGCCGTCGCGCACCTCGTACCGCATTGCACCCATGGCGAATTCGCTGCCTTCGGGCAGCCCCGCGCCGCTTGTCGCATCGGAGATCACGCAGAGGCGTTGGGGCGGGATGCACTTAACCGCCAGCTTCATCAACGTGGCCGGCAGGTGGCGGTTGTCTGCGATCATCTCGACCGTCAGCCCGTCGAACACGAGGCCCGCTTCGAGCAGGCCCGGCTTGCGCCACGGCCCCTCGCGCACGGTGCTCGACATGGCGCTCCACAAGTGCGTCACGTGGCTCAGCCCGTGCGCCATCGCCTCTCGCACCTGCTCATCCTTCGCGGAGCTGTGCCCGGCCGCAACGACGATGCCTCGCGCCGCCAGCGCTTCAACCAGCGCCAACGCGCCCGGCAGTTCGGGCGCAAGGACCAGGATGCGCAGGACGTCGGCATAGTCGAGCAGCGCGGCCGCGCTGCCGTCGTCGGGCGTGCGGAGGCTGGCCGGGTCGAGCGCGCCCTTCTGCGCCGGGTTGACGTACGGGCTTTCCAGGTGCATGCCGAGCAGCCGGGCGTGTGCCCCGTTCACGCGCATGAAGCGCCGCGCGAAATCGAGACAGCCGGTCAGTTCCGCCATCGCTGCGGGCGCGAGCGTGCCGGCAACGGACGTCACGCCCCACGCGGCGTTGGCGCGGAGGATCGTCTCGAACGCTTCGACGGTCGGCTCGTTGAAGGTGTGGCCCAGCGCGCCGTGCGTGTGGATGTCCACCAGGCCGGGGATGATGGTCAGCCCCCCGGCATCAAAGCGCGGCGCATCGGACGGCAGATCAGCTTCGCGGCCGGCCGCGACGATCCGGCCGTCCTCGATCAGGATCGCGCACGCCTCCTCGACACGGTCGGGCAGGACGGCGCGGGCGTTGACGATCGCTGTTCGGGACATGGCGCTCACCGGGCCAGGGCGTGCAGCGCGGCATAGAGCTTGCGCTGCTCCGCCGCGTCCTGCTCGTAGGTGGTGACGATCAGGCGCATGCCCGGCCCCCACAACTGCCGCGCCTTTTCCATCACGTCGGTCGCGCCGCCGACCATCCGGGCGTGGACGATGATGCCGGTGCCCGCAAACGCCTCGCGGAATGCGACGGGGTCGTTGATGTTGGGATCGGTCTGCGCGGTGAACGCCGCATCAACCATGCACAAGCGCGGGTTCGCCTTCACTGCCGGCAGCCAACGCGCCCAGTCGCCGCAAGAATGGATCGCGGTCCCGCCGAACACGGCGCCGATCTTGGCGTCGTTCTCCGCGCAGAACGCCTTGTAGGCGCGCGGGGAAATCATGACGAGATTGTCCGTGCTCAGGCCGATGCCCTGCCCGCAGCGCGCGCTGGCGAAGCCGTGTCCCGGCCGCACCAGCCGGTCGCCGATCAGCGCGCTCTGCTCCTGGGTGAAGCGGATCACCTCATCGGTGAGCACCGCTAGCAGCCGCCGCACGTCATCGGCCGCGTCCACGAAGCCGGCGAAAAACGCCGATGTCTCGACCAGCGAAGTCGCGACGTTGAGCGGGTTCTGCAGGTCCGACCATGACATGGGCAGCCGGCCGCCGGTCTCTTCGAGGAAGTAAGCGATCATGTGGAGCACGTGGCGCATGATCTGCGAATCGGCCGTGGGCCGCGCGGCCAGCGGCGCGGGCAGCTCAGCCAGCGCCGCGTAGCGCTGCCGCACGACGGGCGCCTGCCCTTCCGGCCAGTCGTATTCGCCGCCGAACGCAGAGGCCGTCACGCCGATGCCATACCACGGTTCGAGATAGGTCGGCGCGTCGGTCGCGTAGGCGACGGATTTTGCCAGGCCGCCAAGCTGCCAGCGCAGCGACGCGCCCATCTCGCCGCAGCCGTCGCGGAACACATCGGCGACGCGCACGCGCTGCCACACGGCGATCCCTTCGGGGCGGGCGAGGAACGCGGCATAGCGCGCTTCCGCCGCGGCGGCGTGATCTGCGAAGGCCGCGTAGTCGAACGCGGCCGGCTCGATCGGCTCGATCGGCATGGCCTGCGCGTCTTTGGATGTGAAATCGAACACCGGTGCACCCATGTCGCCCTCCGTTGGATTACCCTGTCTGCTTCACCTGTTTCACGCTGGCGAAATCCCAGCCCTGCGCCCGGCAAAGCGCCTGCGCGTGGCTGTCCCACGTCGGCTCATTCGCCAGGCGAGGGCCGGCGAACGCGTCAACACTGAGATAGCGCACCGGCGCCTGCCCGTCGTTGTGCACGGAGTGCGGCGTGTGCGGCGGGATGCGAGCGGTGTCGCCCGGGTTAAGCCGGAACGTCTGCGCCTCTGCGCCCGCGCCAACCTGGAGGACGCCGCTGCCTTCCATCACGAAGAAGACCTGCTCCACGTCGGGATGTGCGTGGAGCGGCGGCGCCTCGCCCGGCGCGAGCACGACGATGAAGGTTTCGGTCGCTGTCGCCTCCTCGCGGCCGTACAGCAGGTCATTGACGTGCGTCGGATAGCGGTAGCGGATGGTTTCATCCTGGTGGAATATGTAACGCATGGGTTTATCCCCGTGATCCTTGTTGGCGGAGCGGCGCCAGGTGGCGAATGAAATGGCGTTCGAGGGCGTCGTAATAGCGTTCCTCGTTGGCGACGAGCGTGCCAAACAGCCGCGCCTTGAGCCCGCGCTCGGAGGTGAGGACCGAGCCGAACGTCACGTGCAACACCTCGCGCGCGTCGAACTGGTCGAGCAGGCCGGGCAGCTCGCGATCCTGCAGGCCCATGGGCCGCGGCACCTTGTCGAGCGTGGCGGAAACGTGATAGCTCGCCTTGTCTGTCTCGTAGCGCTCAATGGCGAACTGGAGGATCTCGCGGAACAAGGCCGGATCGGTGGACGCGGCGACCCGCAGCGCTTCCAGATAGCTCGTGCCCGCGGTCTTCAGGTGGATGAGGCCCCGTGCGGCCTGTGCCGCGATGCCGTAGACGCTGAACTTGTCCGAGCCGGAGTGCAGGCTCAGTTTGTAGGGACCGAACGCGCGCGCGATGCTGGCGTGGCCCGCGAAGTCGGCCGCGAACGCGTCGAGATCGCCGATGTAGTCCACGCCCTTCTCGAACCGCCCGACGTAGCGCGGCGCGAGGCTGGCCCATTTCACGCCCAGCCGGCGCAGCTCGCGCGCGATGAACAGATGCTCGGCGTGCGTCGTCGGCGTGTCCGTCTCATCCACCGACACTTCCAACTCCCAGGCGCTCTCCGGCACGCGGGCCCTCACTGCGCGATACATCAGTGCCACGTGCGCAACTGCTCGCCCATATTTCACCGCTGCACGCACCAGCGTGGCTTCGTCCAGCGCGAACGCGCGATCCTCGACCTCGATGCGCTTGCCGACGTAGGATCTCGCCAGGCTGCCGGGCGTCGTTGCCAGCTCTCCCCACGGCAGCACCGCGTATTTTTGGGCCAGGCTTGCCGCGTCGTCCGTGTCCGCCGCGCTGTCCACGTGGGCGCCGGGGTCAATGGTGTAGAGGCTGAAGCCCGGCGCCGCGTATAGCTCGACATCGGCGGGCGTCTTGAGGTGGTCCGCGTCTGCCCCCACCCCCGCCAGCCAGCCCTCCTGGAACGCGCCCCAGGTGGCATCGTCGAGCACTTCGCCCGCGGTGCGATTCGTCCGGTTCAGCTCACGCACCGACTGCTGCGCGAAAATCATGCCGATGCCCGGCACGGCGCGGGCCGCGCGCACGTGGCCGGGTGTCGCAAGCCCCGTGCGGTCGCCGCAGCCTGCGGTGGTCCGCAAGCCGAACGGCCGCGGCTTGAGCGCCGGGATTGCGGTGCGCAGCGCCGCGGCGTTCTGCGCGGTGAGCGGACACAGCGCCAGGGTCTTCTCCCCGCGGTTGTACCGCTCGCCCACGAACGGGCCCAATGCGACCGGATCGGCCGCCAGCGCGGCGAGCCGCTTGCCAGCAGCCGTCTGCGCGAGGAACAGCGTCACGCCGTCCACCTGGGTGACGGAGCGAGGGTAGAGGGGAACGTTGATCTCCGAAAGATCAGGGATGAGTGTCATGCGCGTGCCTTCCTTCAGTGGATCAGGCCGGGAGATACGCTGCCTGCACCAGCGCATCAATATTCTCCGCCGTCGTGCCGCCGCTGACCCCACCACCAGCCGATAGGATCAGCCGCCGTCCGCCGGTCTTCTCGATGCAGGCGCGAGCATTCAGGTATGTCTGTTCCGGGGTGCCTTGCGCCAATACCTGGAGCGGCGGGACGTTGCCGAGCAACGTCTTGTCGGGCATCGCAGCCTGGACCGCGGCGATATCGGTCTCGTGGCTGAAATTCCAGACCTCGAACGGGAGCGCAGCGATCTTCGGCAGCAGGTGCTCGCAGGGGGTGTCGTTGTGGTAAATGCGCAGCAGGCCGCCAAACGCTTCAAAGATGCGCGTCAGGTATGGCGCGGCTGTCGCCTCGAACATCTTCGGTGAAAGCATGCCGGGGATGTCGTCGAGCAGCAGAATTCCTTCGACGCCGCCGACGGCCTCGGCCTGGCTGCGCAGCCAGCGGATGATCGTCTCGGTCAGCACGTCGAGCAGACGGTGTGCCGCGTCCGGCTCGCGCTTGAGGCTCACCATCAGGTCGCTTACGCCGAGCAGCCAGCTTGCCACGGCAAGCGGCCCGCGCGCGGCGACCATCTTGATCTGCAAGCCCTCCGCGGCGAGCCGCCGGGCCGCGTCTTCGTACAGCCGCAGCGCTAACGGCATCAGGCCGTGTTCGGATGGATCGGCGGGCTGTACACCATCCAGGCCGGCCAGCCCACCGCGCACCGACTCGAGCGACGGCGGCCGGTCGTGATGCCAGACGATCCGCGCGCCGAATGCGGATGGCTCCGCGGCCATGCCGTATTCGACCCAGAAGCCGGGCAGCCATGCGACATCGGGGAAGCGGTCGAGCAGTGCCAGGTTGGTTTTCAGCCAGAGCGCAGGTTGGAGGAAGTAGTCAAGCGTGTCCAGCCCTGCAAAACCCGGCAGCCAGGGGCTGTCCACGATGAGTGCGACGGGCACACGGTCGGTCGGCTGGCCGGCCGCAGCGGCCAGGAGACGTTTCCAGGGATCCATACAGGCTCCGATCAGGCCATTGCCTGCCTGTTCGTGGCAGGCGCACTGGCTCGTATGATGAGATCCGATGTGAGCACGATGTTTTCGCAACCGCCCCGGCAGGCGTCAAGGGTTTGCAGCATCAGGCGCACGAGCTCTTGCCCCAACCCACGGCGGTTGCTGCGGAGGGTGGTGAGCGGCGGAGTGACCAGCGCGGCGAGCGGGATGTCGTCGAAGCCGATCACAGCCACGTCGTCAGGCACGCGCAGGCCGAGCGACGCGCAGGCCTGGAGCGCACCGACAGCGACCAGATCGTTGTAGCACAGCAGCGCATCGGTCCCCGGCTGTTCCTTGAGGAGGCGCGTCGCCGTCGCACAGCCATCTTCCAGGTAGGGCGCGCCCGGAACGATCAGGTTGGGCTCGAACGGCAGCCCGGCCTCGGCCAGCGCCGCCTGGTAGCCGCGTGCACGACAGCGGCCGCTGTAGGAGGCAGCCGGCCCGGCAAGCAGCCCGATCCGCCGGTGGCCGGTGCGGACGAGGTGCTCCACGGCGGTGCGTGCGCCGCGCTCGTCGTCAATACAGACAGAATGCATCCCCGCAAGCACCGGCTCGCGGTTCGCCAGGACGATCGGCGGCAGGCGTTTGAGCATCGCGGCGAGCTGCTCGTCGGCCAGACGCGAGCTGCACAGAAGGATGCCGTCGACGCGTTGCGCCTCCAGCGTGCGCAGCGCGTCGAGCTCGCGGCCCGGGTCTTCTATGGCGTTGCAGAAGAACAGGCTGTACCCGGCCTTTCGCGCCGCGTCCTCAGCGCCCCGCGCGACCTCGGCAAAGAACGGATTGGCGATATCGGGCACGACGAGGCCGAGGGCGAAAGTTTTGTGCGTGACGAGGCCGCGCGCGAGCGTGTTCGGGCGGTAACCGAGGCTGTGCACCGTGTGGAGCACCCGTTCGCGCGTCTCGGTGCTGATTTCCCCCTTATTGTTGAGCGCGCGTGATACGGTCTGCGGCGACACGCCGGCCTCGCGCGCCACATCGGAGATGTTGATTCGCTTGCTGCTCACTCTGCCGAACCTCCTGATCGCCCGCCTTCCGTTAGCGTTGCCGTGAACGCTAACGGAACGTGTGCGCCATTATACCTTTGCTTTTTCGGTTGCGTCAAGCCCTAAATTCGCAGAAGATGGCACTTGACAAGGCCCGGATTTGTCCCTTATAATCCCGTTACCGATGCCGTGAGCGATAACGGCATCTTACCGCAAGCTACTTCTTCGCGAGGGACAGGGATGTCGTTTCGCGTCTCCATTGCTGATGTTGCTCGTGAGGCTGGGGTTTCACGCCAGACGGTGTCCCGCGCCCTCAACAGCAAAGGCGAGATCAGCAACACCACCCGCCAACGCGTGCTTGAAGTCATTGACCGGCTCGATTACCGGCCGAGCAGTATCGCACGCGGCCTTGCGACCCGGCGCACCCGGACAATCGGTTTTGTTGTTCCCGACCTGGCGAACCCCTTCTTTGCGGATATCGGCCGCGGGGCTGATGATCTTGCCCATCTCGCGGGTTACAGTTTGCTCCTGAGCAATACGGGCGAGGATCCCGACCGCGAAGCCGAGTTATTGCGTTCCCTTGAGCAGCGGTCGGTGGACGGGGTGCTGCTGTGCAGCTCCCGCCTTGAGGACGCGCGCCTCGCCGAGCTGATCGCGCGGCACGACGCCGTGGTCCTGGTCAACCGGACGCTGGCGGGCATCCGCAGCGTGTGCGTGGATGATGCACAGGGCGCCGGTCTCCTCGTGACGCATCTGCTTCGTTCCGGTCGCCGGCGTATAGGGTTGCTGGCCGGTGCGCCGGCATCGTACAGCAGCCGGGCGCGGGTGCGCGGCTACGGTGAGGCGCTGGCCGCAGCGGGCATGCCTGTTGACCTGGCGCTCACCGTGCCGTGCGCCAGCCCGGACATTGATGGCGGTTATGCCGCGGCGCGCGCTTTGCTTGAGGTGCGACCTGACGTTGACAGCCTGCTGTGCTACAACGACCTGGTCGCGGCCGGTGCGCTCCGCGCTTGCAGTGGGTTGGGACGCCGCGTGCCCGATGATGTCGCCGTGGCCGGCGCAGACGATATCTTGCTGGCCCGGCTCGTGACGCCCGCACTGACGACGTTGCGGGTGGACCGCCAGGCGATCGGCGCCACGGCAGCCCGTATGTTGCTCGATGAACTGCAAGGCTGCCAGGGCGGTTGTGAGTCCTGCGTCATTCAGCCGGAATTGATTGTCCGGGCAAGCGCCCCGTAGCACCTATGGGTGCTCTGCGGCGCATGGAGCGCGGGGCTCCGGCATATCCGGATACGCGGCGTGGAGCCGATTGTGAATGCGTGAGCCTGTCTTCGGTGCAATTCGACCTTGCGTGATCGAAAGGAGGGGCCTGCAGAGACGAGTATCTTGTGTTCGATCCAATGTTTTGCCGACAGCTTAAGTTTGCGTCTCCCATCATCAGTTCACACCATAGGAGGAAAGGCATGCAATCTCGTAATCGGGTGCTCTCGATCTTGAGTATCCTCTTGGTTCTGTCGTTTGCGCTCAGCGCATGCGGCGCCCCCGCGCCTGCGCCAGCGGCGCCCACCGCCGCCCCTGCAGCCGTCGAGCCGACGAAAGCTCCGGAGCCGACGAAGGCGCCGGAACCCACCAAGGCCCCTGAACCGACGGCCGCGCCGGAACCCACCAAGGCTCCGGAGCAGCCGGCCGCAGCGGCCGGCCAGTACAAAGAAGCGCCGATGCTGACCGAGCTGGTCAACGCCGGCAAGCTGCCTCCGGTGGCAGAACGCCTGCCGAAGGATCCGTACGTCATCACCGCCCCGGAAGTGGGCAAGTACGGCGGCATCTGGCATCGCGGCTTCACGGGCCCGTCCGACCGCAACGGCCTTGTCCGCATCATGAACGATGGCCTCGTCCGCTTCTCGATTGACGGGGCGAGCGTCGAAATGAAGTACGCCGAGAGCGTCAAGCCCAACGACGACTTCACTCAGTGGACGATTACCCTGCGCGAGGGCGGCAAGTGGTCTGACGGCCAGCCCTTCACCGCAGATGACATCATGTTCTACTACACCGATGTCGCGATGAACAAGGACCTCTCGCCGGCCACGCCGTCCTGGCTGGTGAACTCCGACAAAACGCCGGTGAAGGTGGAGAAGGTCAGCGATTACGCGGTCAAGTTCACCTACGCCAAACCGCAGACCCTGTTCCTCCAGGAAATCGCCCAGCAGGATGCGGGCGATAAGAAGTACCCCATGTTCTTGCCCGCCCACTACCTCAAGCAATTCCATGCCAGCTACGCCAACAAGGCCGACCTGGATAAGATGGTCTCCGAAGCCGGCGTCAAGACCTGGGGCGAGCTGTTCTACCTGAAGCAGGATCAATACGATAACCCCGACCGCCCGGTGCTGGCCGCCTGGAAGGCGAAGAACCGCTTCAGCGAGCAGATCTTCATCCTCCAACGCAACCCGTACTACATGGGCGTTGATCAGGCCGGCAATCAGCTGCCGTACATTGATGAGGTGGATGTCAAGTTCTTCGCGGACGCAGATGCGCTGAACATGGCCGCAATCGCCGGCGAGCTCGACGAGCAGGAACGCGCGATCAAGCTGGCGAACTACCCCGTCCTAAAGGAAGAGGAGCAGAAGTCCGGCAAGTACAAGATCTACCTCTGGTCGAGCACCGGCGGTGAAGAAGGCGGCATCGTCTTCAACCTGACGTATCAGAAGGACCCCGAGCTGACCAAGATGTGGTCGGATCTGGAGTTCCGCAAGGCTGTGTCGTATGCGATCAACCGGCCCGAAATCCAGGAATCGGTTTTCCTGGGCACGGGCGAGCCGCGCATGGGCATCATCAAGGCCGGCCATCCGTGGTACCCGGGTGATGACATCGCGCACATGTACACCCAGTACGATCCGGATCAGGCCAACAAGATCCTGGACACCCTCGGCTACACCAAGCGCGACGCGGAAGGCTACCGCCTGCTGCCGAGCGGCAAGCGCGTGGGCTTCGAGCTCTCGGCTGTGCCCAACCTCAACGCCTACGTCGCGATCGCCGAGCTGGTCGTGGCGGATCTGAAGAAGGTCGGCGTCTGGGTTGATCTCCAAGCGCGCGAGCGCGACCTGCACTTCCAGATGCGCCAGGCCAACGAGCTCCAGGCGGAAATCTGGAACCAGGATTCCTCCGGCACCATGTTCAGCGGCTCCACCAAGTTCGATCTCCGCCCGGCCATCTACGGCAACCTGAACTATGGCCCGCTTTTCAAGACATGGTATGATACCAGCGGCAAGGAAGGCGTCGAGCCGCCCGCGCCGTGGAAGAAGATCGTGGAACTCCAGGACGAGGCCAAGTCGGCCGGTCCCGATCGCCAGGCCGAGATCGCGAAGGAGATCTACACGCTCTGGGTCGAGAATCTGTACGACATCGGCACCGTCGGCCTCACGGCCCTGGATCAGGGCGTCGCGGTCGTGAACAAGGACCTGAAGAACGTGCCCGAGCACCTGACGAAGGACTGGGCGCTCCGCACGCCGGGCAACGGCAAGCCCGAGATGTGGTTCTTCGACCGATAAACCCGCTCTCAGTCGCGCGGGGCCGAACCGCCGGTTCGGCCCCGCGCTGCCGGAACTTGTTCCTGAAGAAGGGGGCGCGCTATGGCCAGATACATCGTCCAGCGCCTGCTGCTATTGCCCGTACTCCTCGTAGTCTTCTCGTTCATCGTGTTTGCGCTTGTGCAGGCGCCGCCTGGCGACTTCCTGACGTCCTACATTGCCACCCTGGCGTCGAGCGGTTCGTCCATGGATGATGCGGGCGTGGCGGCGCTCAAGCAGCAGTTCGGCGTAGACCAGCCCTTCATGGTGCAGTACGGACGGTGGATGCAGGGTTTGCTGCGCGGTGACCTGGGGCGCTCCCTTGAATACCAGCGCCCGAACTCCGAGCTGATCGGCGAGCGTTTGCTGCTCACGGTCGCCCTTGCGCTTTTTGCCTTTGTCATTACTTGGGTGATCGCGATACCGGCCGGCATTTATTCGGCCACACATCAAAATTCGATCCTGGATTATGTGCTCACCGTCATCAATTATGTCGGTGTTGCTACCCCCAATTTCATGCTGGCGCTGGTGCTCATGTGGTTCGCTTACAGCTCGCTCGGCATCAGCATCACGGGCCTTTTCTCGCCGGACTTCGTCCAGGCGCCGTGGAGCTGGGCGCGGGTGGTTGATCTGCTAAAGCACATTTGGGTCCCAGCGATCGTGTTGGGTATTGCCGGCACCGCACGCCTCACCCGCGTGATGCGCGCTAACCTGCTTGACGAGCTCAATAAGCAGTACGTTATCACGGCGCGCGCCAAAGGGTTGTCCGAGTGGCGGCTGGTGATGAAGTACCCGGTGCGCCTGGCCTTTAATCCCTTGATCAGCACGGTTGGCTGGTACCTGCCGCAGCTTTTCTCTGGCAGCTTGATCGTCGCCACCGTCATGAACCTTCCTAACATCGGGCCCTTGCTCCTGCGCTCGCTCCAGCAGCAGGATATGTATCTGGCCGGGAGCATTCTGCTCATTTACTGTCTGCTCACCGTGATCGGCACGCTGATTTCGGATATCTTGTTGGCGCTTGCCGACCCGCGCATTCGCATGGAGGGGGGCAACTGATATGAGCGAAGCTCTCCCTGCCGCTTCCCCACAAGAGATCATTCCCCGTTCAGCCGCTGAAGACCGCGTCTCCGTCGCGCCGAACTGGAAACTGGTCTGGTGGCGCTTTCGCAAGAACAAGCTCGCGCTCGCCAGCGCCGTGATCCTGATCCTGTTTTACCTGGTCGTCCTTGTTCCCTCGTTCTTTGCGACCGTGGATCCGCAGCAGACCAGCGCCCGTTCCTCTTTCATCCCACCGCAGCCCGTCGGCTTCTTCCAGGGGGACCAATTTCTGTCCATCCCCGTCGTCGAGGGCAAGCGCAACACGACCACGCTGAAGATGGAGTGGACGGTCAACCCGGAGAAACGCATCGGGATCCGGCTCTTCGGACAGGGCTTCTCGTGGGAGTTCCTGGGGATTAAGACGAACATTCATCTGCTGGGCCCGGTGAATCCGGCCGAAAAGGTGGAGTTCCATCTGCTCGGCACGGATCGGCTCGGCCGCGATGTGTGGTCGCGCCTGGTGTACGGCACGCGCACCTCCATGACCGTCGGCCTGATTGCTGTCCTCTTGAGCGTCCTGTTGGGCGTGCTGCTGGGCGGCATCTCCGGCTATTTCGGCGGCGCTCTGGACATGATCATCCAGCGCGTGATCGAAGTGCTCCAGTCGCTGCCCACGATCCCGATCTGGCTGGCGATGACGGCCGCGCTCCCGCGCGATTGGCCGCCGACGCGGGTCTTTTTCGCCATCACGATCATCCTGGCATTTATTGGCTGGACGACGCTGGCCCGTGAGGTGCGCGGGCGGTTCCTCTCGCTGCGGGAGGAGGACTTCGTCCTGGCCGCTGAACTGTCGGGCGCAAGCCAGATGCGCATCATCCTCCGGCATATGGCGCCTGCGTTCACCAGCCACATCATCGCCACCAGCACTCTAGCGATCCCGGTGATGATCATCAACGAGACCTCGCTGAGCTTCCTTGGCCTCGGCATCCGCCCACCGGCCATCAGTTGGGGCGTGCTGCTGCAGGAGGCGCAGAACATCCAGACGGTCGCACAGGCGTCCTGGCTTTTGATCCCCGTGCTGGCCGTCATCGTCGCCTGTCTGGCGTTCAATCTCGTGGGCGATGGCCTGCGGGATGCTGCTGATCCGTACAGCCATTGAGGGGCCATATGAATCAAGCAACCGACCCCCTGCTGTCAATTCGAGATCTCAAGGTTCACTTCTTCATGGATGAAGGCGTCGTGCGCGCGGTGGACGGCGTCTCGCTCGACGTGTATCCGGGCCAGGTGTTCGGCATCGTTGGCGAGTCAGGCTGCGGCAAGAGCGTCACCATGAAGGCGCTGCTGCGCATCGTCGAGCCGCCCGGCCGCATCGTCTCAGGCGAGATGCTGCTGCACCCAAGCAAGTCGGCCGCCGGCGTTGATCTGGCCAAGCTCGACCCGCACGGGGATGAGATGCGGGACATCCGCGGCGGCCAGATCGCGCTCATCCCCCAGGAGCCGATGGCCGCGTTCAGCCCGGTGCATACGGTCGGGAATCAGATCATGGAGGCGATCCAACTGCACCGCAAGGTGAACAAGAAGGAGGCGCGGGCGATCGCACTCCAACAGCTCAAGGATGTCGGCATCCCGGAGGCGGAGCAGCGGCTCGACGCGTACTCGTGGCAGCTCAGCGGCGGCCTGCGCCAGCGCGCGATGATCGCCATGGCGCTCTCGTGCAATCCCGCCCTGCTGATCGCCGACGAGCCGACCACGGCGGTTGACGTCACCACGCAGGCGCAGGTGCTGCGGCTGCTGCGGCGGCTGCAGGAGCAGCGTAACTCGGCGATCATCTTTATCACGCACGACCTGGGCGTCATTGCACAGATGGCGCATTACGTGACCGTCATGTACCTGGGCGTGGTGGCCGAGCAAGGGCCGGTGGATGCCATCTTCCACCACCCACAGCACCCGTACACACAGGCGCTGCTGAAGTCCATCCCGAGCATTGACATGACCGCGCGCGCGGACCTGCCGACGATCAGCGGCTCGATCCCGCATCCGTTCAACCGGCCTGTGGGCTGCCCATTCTATCCGCGCTGCGAGCGCTACATGCCAGGCAAGTGCGACAAAGCTACGCCCGCGCTGCAAGCCTGCGGCGGCGGGCAGCGCGTGGCCTGCTTCCTGTATCACGACGAGACCGCGGGGGCAGCCCCGGTGGAGGTGCCCGCATGACGATCGCGAACGCGCAACGGCTGCTGGAGGTCAAGGATCTCCGCAAGTACTACCCGATCAAGAAGGGTTTTTTCCGTAAGACGGTGGGCTACGTCCGGGCGGTTGATGACATCAACTTCTTTATCAACGAGGGCGAGACGCTGGGTCTGGTGGGCGAGAGCGGGTGCGGCAAGACGACTGCCTCACGCTGTATCCTGCGCGCGCTCCAGCCGACCTCTGGCCAGATGCTCTTCCGCACCAAGGAAGGCCAGACGGTGGATCTTGCCACGCTTGACCGCAACCAGTTGCGGCCGCTGCGCTCACAGATGCAGATGATCTTCCAGGACCCCTACGGGTCGCTCAATCCGCGCATGACGCTGTTCGACATCGTCGGCGAACCGCTGCTGATCGCCGGTATGACGAAGCGTAAGCAGCGTGAAGAGCGCGTGGCGGAACTGCTGCGCCTGGTTGGCCTCCGGCCCGAGTTCATGCAGCGCTTTCCTCACGCCTTCAGCGGCGGCCAGCGCCAGCGCATCGGCATCGCCCGCGCGCTGGCGCTCAACCCGCGGCTGGTCGTCGCCGACGAGCCGGTGTCAGCGTTGGACGTTTCGGTGCAGGCGCAGACGCTGAACTTGCTGCTCGACCTGCAGAAGCGCCTTCACCTGACCTATCTGTTCGTCTCGCACAACCTGAGCGTGGTCAAGCACATCTGCGACCGCGTCACGGTGATGTACGTCGGCAAAATCGTGGAGACCGCAACCAGCCAGGAGATGTTCGAGCGGCCGCGACACCCGTACACAGCCGCGCTGGTGGCGGCCCTGCCTGTGGCGGACCCGCGCATCAAGACCGGCAACGTGGAACTGCCCGGTGAGGTCGCCAGCCCGGCCCGGCCGCCGTCCGGCTGCTACTTCCATCCGCGCTGCGCGTACTGCATAGACCGCTGCAAGGCGGAGCCCCCCGCTTACCGCGAGATCACACCTGGCCACTTCGCCGCATGCCATCGCGCCGAGGAATTGAACCTGGTGGGCATGGCATGAAGGCATGGGTTGCTCCTGCGAAGTTCGATCAGTGGTGATCACCTCCCGCAAATTCAGCGAAGAGGCCGCGAGCCGCGCCTCGTGCCCGGTTGACACCGGCGGAATCCGATCTGAGTTGCCCGCAGCGGAGCTCGCATCTGACATAAAGCGCGCCGCGCTGATCGGACGGTTCCGATCTGAGTTTCCTATGAGGAGATACGATATGACGACAATTCCCCCATCGGCACATGTGCTGATGGATTTCAAGCCCCAGCGATCCTGCTTCGTGGGGGTTGACTCGGACGGCTGCGCATTTGATGTGATGGAGTTGAAGCAGAAAGAATGCTTCATCCCCATCACCATCGGTGTTTGGGGCTTGCAACCCATTTCAAAATACGCGCGTGAGACGGCGGAGTGGGTGAACCTCTACTCCAAATGGCGCGGGGCGAACCGCTGGCCTGCGCTGGTGAAGGTGTTCGATCTGCTCACTGAGCGCCCGGAGGTGAAGGCGCGTGGGGTGAAGGCGCCGGAGGGCCGTGCATTAAAGGAGTTCATCGCCTCGGGATATGCGCTGAGCGAAGGCGGGCTGAAAGCGTACATTGCGGCCGGCCACCCGGATGAAGAACTGTGGCGCGGGCTCGAATGGACGCAGGCTATTGATCGGCTGGTGACCGCAACGGTCCGCGGCGTGCCGCCCTTCCCCCTGGTGCGCGAGAGCTTGCAGAAGCTGCAGGACAAGGCGGACATGATAGTGGTTTCTGTGACCTCCTCCAGCGCGCTGAAGCGGGAGTGGGGTGAGCAAGGCATTGCCCAGTACATGAGCGTGATCGCCGGACAGGACATGGGCACGAAGCGGCAGCATCTCGAGTGGGCCGCCAAGGGAAAATACCCGGATGATCGTATTCTGGTGATCGGCGATGCGCCTGGCGATCGCGACGCGGCCAAAGCGGTGAATGCGTTGTTCTATCCCATCAACCCGGGTGCGGAGGAAATGTCCTGGCAGCGCTTCTATGACGAGGCGTCCGATCGGTTCTGCGCCGGCGCCTATGCCGGCGCCTATGAGGCGGCGCTGATCGGTGAGTTCGAGAGGCTGTTGTCGGATACGCCCCCGTGGCGTAAGTAGCGCCATCAATGTGCCCCGGCGATGCTATCTTTGTGGACATTGTGCGCGATAAGGGGCGCCGTGTGTCTGCTCCGTGTGCCTCGCTGCCCGGCCCCACGTGCGTTTCTTTCAAGCCTTCGGGCTGGAGTCAGATCGTGCGGATCGCCGGCGGGGCGATCGGGCTTAATCAACGATCCCCGGCCACTTCATGCGGCTGGGGATCGTTTCCGGTGTTGCGCACGGCTTCAGAAGCCGCGCAGGTCGGTGCTTGAGCGCCGGGCTAACCCTTCCTTGGGCGTGCGTTTGAGCACAGCGTACTCGAGTCCGTGCGCCTGGCAGAAACTCCGTTTTTCCGGCACATCGCCATCCTCGTTCACCGCGTAAATGTCCGGTTTGAGCCGCGCGATCTCCGGCTCGGCGTCCATCCAGCCGTGGCCGGAGGTGATGACCGCTTGACTCACGAAGCGGATCGCGCCCACCATGTAGCGCCGTTCGTCTTGGGTCTGGAGCGGATGCCCCGCGCCCTTGAGATGGCGCACGTTGGCGTCGTTTCCAACCGCTACGATCAGATCCCCCAGCTCCGATACTTCCTCGAAGAAGCGGACGTGTCCGGAGTGCAGCCAGTCATAGCAGCCGGTGACGATGACGGACGGACGACGGGGCCCAGACGAGCGCGCCGCCTCGCTGCGGGACGGTTGCGGAGTATTGAATGGATCTGACGCCTGCGGGAAGCCTGCGAGGTCAGCAGCAGAGAAGACCCGATACGCGATCCCCTGTGCAGCGCAGAAGGCGCGTCTTTGCAGTGTATCGTCTGCCTCGGGCATGGCCCAGAGGTCGGGTTGCAGGCCGGCGATGGCCGACAGCGCGTCGGGGCTATCGGATAGGTCGCTCACCGGCTCGACAGCGTTTACATATCGGACTGCCTGAAGCAGGTAACGCCGCTCCATCAGAGGAAACTTGGGCGGCTTGCCGGTCTGGGATGCCACAACGTCATCGGACCACAGAAGAACATGCACCGCGCCGAGCTTGCTTGCCTCCTCCAGAAAGCGCACGTCCCTTGAACGCAGGTCATCAAACGTCCCGACAACGGCAACAGTCTTCATCTTCGTCGTTCGTCTCTCTTCGCCCATCTTCCTGCGCCCTTAATCTGCTGCCTTCGTCCTGATGGCGCCCCGGAATCCCCCCGGCACCGGTTCATCGGAGACAACGTAGAGATAGCCGCCGCCGCAGCCCGAGTACATGGCGCCGGCATAGCGGGCCTGGTAGTAGCCGAGGATCGCCATCAGATCAACGGTGATCGTCGCATGACGCACCGTACCGGGGAGGATCGCTTCCCAACAGCGCATGCATTCGTTCATGGATTCGCCCAGGGCGGCCAGGTCCCGCGCCAGGATCGCGTCGTAACAGTCCTGCCCCGATTGTCCCAGCCGGCGGATCCATGCCGGGTTCAGGTTCTTGCTCTCCAGCGGGTTATAACCGGCTGGTCGTTGCGTCACCGGGACCAGCCAGATTCTCTCCTGTAGCCAGCGCGCCAAGGCCGGGTCCCTGTTCGATTCGACATGCACAGGGAAGTAGCCGCCCGCATGATCGAAGGCGAAATCGAGCCGGTTGATGCCGGGATAGATCAGGCCAATCATGTCCTGCGAGCCAGAGGGTTCGGCCTGCCCCGCGTTCTCTGCCGCATAGAGCTCGCGCACCAGGGCCGCGGGATCGCGCGCTGGCAGCGCGTCGCCCCACAACCGCGCGGCGACCTTGCGCGTGCTGGTGCCCATGCCGCAGCGATCCATGAAGCGGACGGTCGGCTCCAGCGCCACCACGACCATCGAGCCGGGCGGGTTGGGGTCGTGCCGCGAAACGAACGGCTGGTCAATCCACCCGCCGGCGAACGCCATGCGGTACGGCAGCTTGCCGATGACGTCGGTAATGTCCATTCTTCACCCGTTGAGACGTTAGCACGTTAACCCGTTCGCGCGTTGGCACATTGAAACGTTCGCACGTGAGCACGTGTATACGATCAACTCACCGTCCGTTTGCCGGCCTTGCGATCCTGGTACTGTTGTTCGATCCAGGCGTAGGTCTTGGCCAGGCCGTCCCGGAATGGTGTGCTTGGTTCCCAGCCCAACACCGACTTGATGAACGTGTTGTCGCTGTTGCGGCCGGCCACCCCGCGCGGCGCGGTCAGGTCGTACTTGCGCGTTAACTTTACCCCCCCGATCTCCTCGGCCAGGGTGACGAGTTGGTCTACCGAGATCAACTCGCTTGACCCCAGATTGATCGGCGTGGCGATCAGCTCCTTGCAGTGCGTGATCATGTCAATCCCGCGGACGCAGTCCTCGATGAACATGAAGCTGCGCGTCTGCGTGCCGTCGCCCCAGATCGGGATTTCGGTGCTGCCGGTGTCTTTGGCCGCAATTACCTTGCGGCAGATCGCTGCCGGCGCCTTCTCGCGGCCGCCATCCCAGGTGCCGTGCGGCCCATAAACGTTGTGGAAGCGGGCGATGTGCGTCTCCAGACCGCGCTCCTCCCAGTACTCCTGGCAGAAGATTTCGGACATCAGCTTCTCCCAGCCGTAGCCGCGCTCGGCCTGTGCCGGGTACGCGTCCGATTCCTTCAGGGCGCGGACGTTCGGGTCTTGCTGGAGGGTGATGTTGTACGCGCAGGCGGACGAGGAGTAGAAGAAACGCCGGACGCCCGCCCGATACGCGGCCTCGATCATGTGCGTGTTGATCAGGATGCTGCGCAGGCATTCAACCCGGTTGCGCTCAATGAAGCCCATGCCCCCCATGTCCGCGGCGAGTTGATACACCTCAACCGCACCCTCGCATGCGCGCACGCAGTTGGCATATTCGCTCAGGTCCATGCTGAGCGACTCGACGTCCGGCACGCGTTGGTACCATTGGGGGAGCGGCTTCTTGTCAATCGCGCGGATGTTGGTGAAGCCCTGGTCGTGGAAGTAGCGGGTCAGGGCGCCGGCGATAAAGCCGCCCGCGCCGGTGATGACGATCAGGCTATCTTTCTGCAAATCGGGGCTGGTTGCAGCCGTCAAGGGAACTGCCATCGGAATGCCTCCTGATGCTATCTGCTGGAATGGTCGGTCTCGTAATTGTTACCGATAACAAATGTTACGCATAACATACACTATCAAAATCACTTTGTCAAGATTCCGGTCCGAATGCCGTTGACAAGATGAGAGCTTGCTTTGTTGACATTTGGGCGCGCTGCGGGTAAGGTTGCATCCATAAACAATCGGCAGAGGACCAGTTCATGACCACGATCCGCGAGGTTGCCAAGCGCGCTCATGTCTCAGCGATGACGGTGTCGCGCGTGCTCAACAATGCAGCGCATATCAGCCGACCGGCGCGGCAGCGCGTCGAGGCTGCGATTGCCGAGCTGGGCTATGTGCCGAACGAGCTGGCGCGCAGTTTGCGCTTCAAGCAGACCAACACCCTGGCCCTGGTTCTCACGGATATCACCAACCCTTTCTTCACTACGGTCGCGCGCGGGGTCGAGGATGCTGCCAGCGATGCGGGCTTCAATGTGATCTTCTGCAACACGGATGAATCGGAGAGCGAGCAACAAGAACATCTGACGATCCTGGTCAGAAAGCAGGTGGATGGGGTGTTGTTGGTGCCGGCGCGGAGCACATCTGAGGCCCTGGTCTATTTGCAGGAACGCCAGGTCCCGGTGGTGGTTCTCGATCGGCGGATTGAGAATGGCAGTGCGGATTTGGTGCGTTGCGATTCGGCAGGGGGCGCATATGGGTTGACCCGGCTGCTCATCGAGCTGGGGCACCGCCGTATCGCCATTTTGACTGGATCAAGAGACGTTTCCACAGCCGTAGACCGCGTCGCCGGGTATCGCCGAGCCCTGGACGAGGCGGGTGCCCCGGGCGATGAACGATACATGATCTACGGTGAGTTCACCCAGGCCAGCGGGGCCGAGATGGCGCGGCAGGCGCTGAGGCTGTCCCCGCCGCCCACCGCCCTGTTTGCGGCGAACAATTTTATCGCGATCGGCGCGTATCGCGCCTTGCGGGCGGAAGGATATGAGATTCCCGGCCAAATCTCGCTGGTGGCATTCGATGATCTGCCCGCGGGTCTGGTGATGGATCCGTTTCTGACGGTGGCCGCGCAGCCGGCTTACGAGATGGGGCGGAAGGCGACGGAACTGCTTCTCGCCCGGCTGGCAGGCGCAGCGCCCGCTCCGCCGCAGGAGATCATCATGCCGACTGAGATCATCGTGCGCCGATCCAGCGGCCCGCCGGCGGACCATCTGGCCGGCGCCAACGCCCCCGCAAAACCGGAGGGCCAGCGCCCGGCTGGCCCTCATTCAACCGATATCTGATCTGCACTGGCCTCCTGTACGTCCTGGAAAGAGTTGGTTGCAGGAAGCGCGCCAGGTGTGGCCACAAAACCCGATCCGACAGAGCGCTGCGCGGTCGGGCAATCGGTGGGCATTACTGATTTAGCGCGTCCACCGCAGCCCGTTCGATGGCAAGCCCCTTGCGGTAGCGCGCCATGAATACCGTGAAGCCGCCGACATCCGCGGGGTCGGGCGCAAGCGTCGTGCCCTGTTCGCCTGCGAAGACTTTGCCGGAGAGATAATCTTCCAGGGGTTCATGTTCAGCCTTGTGCAGCATGTAAGAGGCCAACAAGGCAATCCCCCAGGCGCCGCCTTCCCCGGCAGTCTCCATGACGGAAACGGGGACGTTCATCGCCGCGGCCATGATTCTTTGGCCCACCTCCTGGGTCTTGAAGAAACCGCCGTGGCCGAGGATCTTGTCAATCTTGACCTGCTCCTGTTCAAGCAAGATGTCCAGGCCGATCCGCAAGGCGCCGAGCGCCGAGAACAGGTGCACCCGCATGAAGTTTGCCAGCGTGAAGCGGCTTTCCGGGGTGCGGACGAACAGCGGGCAGCCTTGCTCAAAGTGCGTGATGTGCTCGCCTGACAGATAGCCGTAGGCCAGCAGCCCGCCGCATTCCGCGTCGCCTGTGAGCGCCCGCTGGTACAACACTTCAAACAGCCTGGACTGGCTGACCTCCACCCCCAGAGCCTGGGAGAATTCCCGGAACAGCTCGACCCAGGCGTTCAGATCGGACGTGCAGTTGTTGCTGTGCACCATGGCCACCGGCCTGCCGGCGGGTGTCGTCACCATGTCAATCTCAGGATACACCTTCGACAACGCCTTTTCCAGGACGATCATGGCAAAGACGGAGGTCCCCGCGGACACATTGCCCGTGCGCTCTCCGACGCTGTTGGTCGCGACCATGCCGGTGCCGGCGTCCCCCTCCGGCGGACAGAGCGGGATGCCCGGCCGGAGCTGTCCGGTGGGATCGAGCAGCCTGGCGCCTTCTTCGGTCAGAAGACCTGCATCCTCGCCGGCAACCAGGACGGCGGGCAGGACATCCTGGAGTCGCCACGGGATGGCCTCGGCGGCAAGCTGCTGGTTGAATAGCTCGATCAGGCGTTCATCGTAGGTGTTGGTCTTGCTGTCAATGGGGAACATCCCCGATGCTTCACCGATCCCCAACACCTTTCGCCCGGTCAGTTTCCAGTGGATATAGCCGGCCAGCGTGGTTTGGTGGTGGATATTCCTGACATGGGGTTCCCGATTCAACATCGCCTGGTAGAGGTGGGCAATGCTCCAGCGTTGGGGGATGTTGAACTGAAAGAACTCTGTCAGCCGCTCTGCCGCCTGGCCGGTCATCGTGTTGCGCCAGGTGCGGAACGGGACGAGCAAGTTGCCATCCCGATCGAAGGCCAGGTAGCCGTGCATCATGCCGCTGAAGCCGATGGCGCCGATCGTCTGGAGCCGGACGCCGTATTTCTCGAAGACTTCATTGCTGAGCCTGCGGTAGCTTTCCCGCAAGCCCGTCCAAACATCCTCGAGGTGATAGGTCCAGATGTCGTTCTCGTAGCGGTTTTCCCAGTCAAAGCTGCCCGAGGCAATCGGCGCGTGATCCTCACCGATCAACACGGCCTTGATGCGCGTCGAGCCGAACTCGACGCCCAGTGCGGTCTTGCCGCTTGCGATGGCTTGTTGGATGTCATTTCGCTTCATGGTCGGTCATCTCCGGCTTGATGGATTCGCCCCGTGGCGCTGGGCTAGAAGATTGATGGCGCCGGGCCAGAGCGGTCATGTGCCACCGTGAACGCTCACGTGAACCATAGCGCAAATACTCACAGCACCTATACCACGTTTCCCCCAGCTTTTGTCAAGGGGTTTCCGAAATCTTTAAGGTTTTGGCCTTAGCTCGCGGGTTTTGGGTGTCTTCATCAGGGCAAGAATGCCCTGCAGGTAACGTCCGTTTGCCAGGTGGACGATGCCTGTGGTGATGTGCCTGGGCAGCTCGTCCGGGCTGTGCAGGCTCAGACTCCTGAGCGGTGTGTTGGTGGCGCTTGCCATGAGCATCTTGAATGTGGCATTGTTGTAGTCCGGGCCGCCGAACGGCCCGGCGATCCGCTTCTCAATGGATTTGATGATCTGCCGGACGATAAAGCTGTCCCGCATATCCTGGAAGGAGCAATCCAGCGTGTATTCGCCTTTGCGCCAACGTGTCACCGGGCTGATCTCGCGGCCGAGCATGGACTCGAAATCCGCCTGGGTGACCGCTCCGGTCAAATCGCCGTACCAGCGGGGAGCCGGCCGGACTTGCGGCGAGACATCTTGCCCGCGGACTGCAACCTCCGCCTGCAAACGGATATCGCGGCTGGAGGCGCCGACCAGGATGCGATAGCGGCCGCCGGGCGTCACCCAGTCGCCGGCACCGGGATCGTAGAGCGCAAACGAGCGGGCATCCAGGGCGAAGGTGACTCGTTTTGTCTCGCCGGCTTGCAGGGGGACTTTGGCGAACTCCTTGAGTTCCTTCTCCGGGCGAAACACCGAATGCGCCAGGTCGCTGACGTAAATCTGCACGACTTCTGCGCCATCAACCGGGCCGACGTTCCGAACGGTCAAAGAGACCTTCAGATCGTAGGGCGCGTCGAGTGTGTCGCCGGAGAGGATCAGGTCCCGGTACTCAAATGTGGTGTAAGACAGGCCATGGCCGAACGGGAACAGGACCTCTTTTCGGGCCTTGTCGTAGTAGCGGTATCCGACGTAGATTCCCTCGCGGTACTGCGCCTGCTTCCCGCCGGTTTCGTAAAACCCGGCCGAAGGCACATCCGCGTAGCGCACGGGATAGCTCTCAGCCAGTTTCCCGCTCGGATTGACCTTGCCGGACAGCAGTTCCGCCGCGGCGGGGCCGCCCGCCTGGCCGGCCAGGTACAGATTCAGCACCGCCTTGACCTTTGGCAGCCAGGGCATTTCGACCGGCGCGCCGCCGACCAGCACCACCGCCGTGTTTGGGTTTGCCTCGGCCACTCGGGCGATCAACGCATGGTGGCTTTCCGGGATGGCCAGTGTGGTTCGATCAAAGCCTTCAGACTCGTATTCCTCGGGCAGCCCGGCGAATATCACCGCCACATCGCTTTCCCGCGCCCCGGCGACGGCTGCCGCGATCAACGCCTCGTCGGCCGCACCCCGCAGCGGGTAGCCCTCGTAGCCGGTATACGTGATCCCTAATCGGTCGAACCCATCGGCCGCGCTCGAAAGCCGCGTCGGGGTGATGTGTGAGCTGCCTGCCCCCCCGTAGCGCGGCGTCTTCGCCAGCGCGCCGATCAGCGCGATCTTACGGCCGGGCCGGATCGGGAGCAGACTGTCTTTGTTCTTCAGGAGGACGGCCGAGCCGGCAGCGATTCTCTGCGCCAGCCGATGATGGGCTTCGGCATCATAGCGATAGCCGGGCCGACGCTGCTCGACCGCGCGGAATGCCAGCTCGAGCAGCCTGTCCACGCTTTCATCCACCCGCCCTTCGGCCAGCTTTCCGCTGCGGACCGCCGTGATGACCGTCTCGTCGAAATGGCCCTTGCTGCCGGGCATTTCCAGGTCGAGCCCCGCCTCGAAGGATTTGTCCCGGTCGTTCATCGCGCCCCAATCGGTGACGATGACGCCCTCGAAGCCCCACTCATCCCGCAGGATTTCCCGGAGCAAGGTGCGGTTATCGCTGCAATACGTGCCGTTCAGCTTGTTGTACGCGCACATCACGGTGGCCGGCTGGCCGCGCTTGACGGCCTTCTCGAAAGCCGGCAGGTAAATCTCGCGCAGCGTTCGTTCATCTATCACGCTGTCCGAGGACATGCGTTCGCTCTCCTGGTTGTTCGCGGCAAAATGCTTGAGCGATGCGCCGATGCCCCGGCTTTGGAGCCCGCGAATCCACGCGGCCGCCATCTCGCCGGCCAGATACGGGTCCTCCGAAAAATACTCGAAGTTCCGGCCGCACAGCGGATTGCGCTTGATGTTCGCGCCCGGACCCAGGACGATAGCGATGTCTTCCTGCAGCGCCTCCTCTCCGATGGCGGCGCCCAGCTCATGGAGCAGATCGCGATCCCATGAACAGGCGGTCAGGCTCGCCGTCGGGAAGGCGGTGGCGGGGACGCTGGCGTTGATTCCAAGGTGATCCGCCGTCGCGACCTGCTTGCGCAGGCCGTGCGGCCCATCCGCCATCGCAATGCTTGGGATGCCGTATCTGTCGAAAGCCTTGGTGCGGAAAGTATCCGCGCCGGAACACAGGGCGATCTTCTCTGCGAGAGTCATCTGGGCGATAAGCGTCTGGTGTTTCATTGCGACGTTTTCCAGGCCGTTACCGCAGAGAGGGATCGCTGCGGCAACAGACGGCTGTGGTGTACAGGCTAAGGACATCGGCCACCGGCTTTGCAGGTGCGGCAGGAGTGCCGGCGGTGATCAGGTCGTCAAGCGCGCTCATGGAGGCCTATGATACCATCTCCCCTCGCCTGTCGCAATGGGAGGAGAGGGTTACTGCAATCGGCTTGCTGCATGTGTCACCTTCGCAGGCTGCCTTGGCCTGCTCAATGGTGTCGGCGCAGACGATGGCGATCGCCTCTCCCTACTGGAAGACCTTGGTGTCGCATCAGAACCCGTTCCTGAAATCTGGTATAATAGCGAGGATCACCCGCAGTGCGCGAGGAGAGTGAAACTGTGTTCGAGCCATTTGCAATCCGCCTGGCGCGGCTCACCGCGCAACACCAGGCGCTGATCACCCGCCCCAACGAAGTGGACCCGACGTGGGACAATGGCGTGTACCTGCGCTACCGCCACCCGGCGGTGACGGCGGCCCACGCACCCCTGGCGTGGCGGTTCGACCTGAACCCGATCACCAACCCCCGTCTGCTGGAGCGGATCGGCGTGAACGCTGCGTTCAACGCCGGGGCGATTGAGGCCGACGGTCGGATCCTCCTGGTCCTCCGCGTCGAAGGGTGGGACCGTAAGTCGTTCTTCGCCGTGGCTGAAAGCCCGAACGGCGTGGATAACTTCCGCTTCTGGGACGAGCCGGTCTTCCTGCCGGAGACGACGGACCCCGACACCAACGTCTACGACATGCGCGTGGTGAAGCACGAAGATGGCTGGATCTACGGCATCTTCTGCACGGAACGCAAAGATCCGAAAGCGCCCCCCGGCGACCTGAGCAGCGCAGTGGCCCAGGCCGGCATCGCCCGGACAAAGGATTTCGTGACCTGGGACCGTCTGCCTGACCTGGTGACGCCTTCCCCGCAGCAGCGCAACGTCGTGCTCCACCCGGAGTTCGTTGACGGCAAATATGCGTTCTACACCCGGCCGCAGGATGACTTCATCTCCGCGGGCAGCGGCGGCGGCATCGGCTGGGGGCTGAGCGAGCGCATGGACCCGGCCGTGATCGAGCATGAGGTCGTCATCGAGCCGCGGCAGTACCATACGATCAAAGAAGCTAAGAACGGCGAAGGGCCCGCACCCATCAAGACGCCGCAGGGGTGGCTGCACCTGGCCCATGGCGTGCGTAACACCGCGGCCGGGTTGCGCTACGTGCTCTACCTGTACCTGAGCGAACTGGCGCGGCCGTGGGTCGTCACGCACCGGCCGGCCGGCTATCTCATCGCGCCCGAGGGCGAGGAGCGTGTCGGCGACGTGTCCAACGTGGTCTTCTCCAACGGTTGGGTGGCCCGTAGCGACGGGGTGCTGATCTACTATGCGTCGTCCGACACCCGGCTGCACGTGGCGGTCTCCACCGTGGATCGGCTGCTGGACTATGTGCTCAACACGCCGGAGGATGGTCTGCGCTCTGCGGCCAGCGTGCAGCAGCGCATTGCCTTGATCCGGCGGAACGGAGCGCTGCGATGATGGATTCAGCGGCCCTGCGCGGGCGCATCGAGGTTGAATTGGTCGGTAATATCCTGCCGTTTTGGGCGACAGCCACCCTGGACGAGGAAAACGGCGGCTTCTACGGCGCGCTGACCAATGACCTGGTCGTACTGAACGAGGCGCCCCGGTCGGCGGTGCTCACTGAGCGCATCCTCTGGACTTTCGCCACCGCGTATCGAACCGCCGGCCAAGCGCGCGACCTGGCGATCGCCCAGCGCGCCTATGAGTACCTGCTGGCCCACTTCCGCGATCCGCAGCACCGGGGGGTCTACTGGACCGTGGACCGCCGCGGCCGACCCCTGAATGACCGCAAACATTCATATGCCCAGGCCTTCGCGATCTATGGGTTGGCCGAGTATCACCGCGCGACGGGCGATCCCGGGGCGCTGGCTGAGGCGCAAGCGCTGTTCCGGCTGCTCGAAGCGCACGCATACGACGCGGCGAACGGCGGCTACATCGAGTGCTGCACGAGGGAATGGGGCGCGCTCGCCGACGTGCGGCTGAGCGCCGTGGACGTCAACTCCCGCAAATCCATGAACACGTTGCTGCACATCCTGGAAGCCTACACCAATCTGCTGCGCGTCTGGCCCGACCCCGGGCTGCGCTCGCAGCTCGGGGGACTGATCCAGATCTTCTTTGACCACGTGATTGATCCCGAGACGCATCGCTTTCGCCTCTTCTTTGACGATCGCTGGCGCTGGGCGCACCTCAGCACGATGGTCTCGTACGGCCACGACATCGAGGGGAGCTGGCTGCTGGTGGAAGCAGCCGAGGTGCTGGGCGACGCCGGCCTGCTGGCGCGCGCCCGTGCTGAGGCGGTGGCGATGGCCGAGGCGGTGCTCCGTGCGGCCCTCAACCCCGACGGCAGCATCCGTTACGAGTCGGGCGGCCATGACGAGCGCGCCGCACAAAAGCACTGGTGGGCGCACGCCGAAGCGGTGGTGGGGTTCTACAACGCCTATCAGCTCTCCGGCGAGCCGCGCTTCGCCGACGCGGCGGCCGCGGTGTGGGAATACATCGCGGCGAAGTTCGTGGATCCTGTGCACGGCGACTGGTTCAAGGTGCTGGATCCCGCGGGCGCACCCTTGCCCGACCAGCCCAAGGTTGGGCCGTGGGAATGCCCCTATCACCACAGCCGCATGTGTTTTGAGATGTTGGCGCGATTGAAGTGATTCTGACCCGTTTCCCCGGCGAGGCTTTTCAAGGAGACACCAATGTTTTTCGATCTGCCGTTGGACCAGTTACGCGAGTACCGTCCGCCCCGGAAAGAACCGGCGGACTTCGATGACTTTTGGGCGGGGACGCTGGCCGAGGCGCGCAGTCATCCGTTGAATGCCAGGTTCGAGCCGTTCGAGACCGGCCTGCGGTTAGTGGACGCCTTTGATGTGACTTTCAATGGCTTCGCCGGCCAGCCGATCAAGGGCTGGCTGGTGCTGCCGCGTCTGCGCTCCGGCCCACTGCCATGCGTGGTTGAGTATATCGGCTACGGCGGCGGCCGCGGACATCCGTTCGATTGGCTGCTGTGGAGCAACGCCGGCTGCGCGCATCTGGTGATGGACACGCGCGGCCAGGGCAGCACCTGGCGCACCGGCGATACACCGGACAGCGAACCGGAAGGGAGCAACCCACAGTATCCCGGCTTTATGACGCGCGGCATCCTGAACCCGCAGACCTATTACTATCGCCGTGTATTCACTGATGCCGTGCGCGCCGTTGAGGCGGCGCGGTCCCACCCGGCTGTTGACGCGCATCGCATCGCGATCACCGGCGGCAGCCAGGGCGGAGGCATCACCCTGGCCGTGGCTGGGCTTGTGCCCGACCTGGCCGCAGCCCTGCCCGATGTGCCGTTCCTGTGCCACTACAGCCGCGCGATAGCGTTGGTGGACACCGATCCCTATCACGAGATCACGCGCTACTGCCACACTCATCGCGACAAAGGGGAGACGGTCTTTGCGACGCTGGCCTACTTTGACGGCCTCAACTTCGCCGCGCGGGCAACTGCGCCGGCGCTCTTCTCCGTGGGATTGATGGACGACATCTGCCCACCGTCCACGGTTTTCGCCGCTTATAACTACTACGCCGGGCGCAAGCAGATCAAGGTCTGGCCGTACAACCGGCACGAAGGCGGCGAGACGTTCCAAAACATCGAGAAGGTCAAGTTTCTTGCTGAGTTGATCGGCGCGGATCATGGCGGCTGATCCGCGCTCCGGACCGCCCTCTCGTGTCATCTATAGATCATGCTACGCCCTACTCCATCCGTCGCGGCCGATACTGGATCGCGCGATCCGAGGATCGCCGCGACATGTGCGGGCTGAATGCGCTCGCTCCCGGCCAGAGCCGCAATCGTCCGCTTTAGCTTCAGCAGGCGGTGGTGCGTGTATCGGCACCTGCGTGCCGGTACACGTTCGCGCGCTCAGGTTCATTTCCCAGCCAATACCCCAGAGAGACCGACCAACATCTGGCCCCGTGGTAGGCAGCGAGCCTATAAGGTTCTCCGGCGTCCAAAGTTCTCGCGCGGGCTATGGTCAGGAATAGAGAGAGGCAAGAGTGAACATAAGGAGCCGAGGTGAACTCCTGGGATCGGACACTTTTGGGCAGCAGAAGATGACACGGTGCGGCTCACACGCCTGGATAAGCTGGCAAAACCTGTGCCATTGTGGTAAGCTAACACCGCCTGTGTGGAGGGCAAAGCAATGCTGGAGAGCGACCCGAGCGCCGCATGCATGTGGTGCAAAAGGTCTTTCTCACTGCAAGGCTGCGGGTGCGCGGCAGCACCGGTCAGTGCGTATCGAATCCTCATTACTTTTTTGCACGTGAGGAGCACAGATCATGGATATCGCTGGCGTCCTGGCTTCCGGACCCTTCTCTC
>CAZYGI010000050.1:0-29964 GCA_964647255.1 uncultured Anaerolineales bacterium
CCTGTGCCGGCCAGCTGGCGCAAGTCAATGCCCAGCTCGGCCGCCATGCGCAGCGCGACCGGTGACGCAGCCACCCGGCCGCCCGCGAATTCAGCAACCGCGGCGACCGGCGCAGGAGCCGCGGCGGCCTCGGCTTTTACCTCAGCCTTAGCTTCGCCCTTTGCCTCAGTCTCCGCCTTTGCCGCGCCCTCGTACGCTTCGCCCGGTTCGCCGATCACCGCGATGGGCGTGCCGATCGGGACGCTCTCGCCGGCCTCCACCAGGATCTTCAGAAGCACGCCGGAGCGGAACGCGGGCACCTCGACGCTGGCCTTGTCGGTCTCGACCAAAAGGACGGTCTCGCCCTGCGTCACCGCGTCGCCGGCCTTTTTGATCCACTCGCCCAGCTTGCCTTCCGCCATGTCAAAGCCCAGTTTGGGCATGGTAATGAGTTCTGCCATGAATTCCTCCTGCTCACGCCTGTCACCCTGAACGGGTTAACGGACTAAGTTGCCTTACCCCAATTCATCAGTGAAGGGTCTCTCACGCTGCGGCGAGATTCTTCGCTGCCGTTTCGCCGCAACGGGTATTGAGTCGTTAACCCGCTCAGAATGACAATTCGGACGACTACTTGAGATACATCACGTCTTTGACGGCGTGGATGATGTCGGGCACCTGGGGCAGGGCCATTTGTTCCAGGCGGCGGTTGTAGGGCAGCGGCACCTCGGCCTGGGCCACGCGGCGGATCGGCGCATCCAGGTAGTCGAACGCGAGCTCGGTGACGCGCGAGGCGATCTCCGCGCCGATGCCGAATGCGCGCCAGCCTTCTTCCACGACCACGACGCGGTTGGTCTTCTTGACGGACTCAATGATCGGGCGCGTGTCGAGCGGCCGCAGGGTGCGCAGGTCAATCACCTCGGCCTCGATCCCCTGCTTCGCCATCTCGTCGGCCGCCTGGAGCGAGGTCTGGAGCATCTTGGAGTAGGAGACAATCGTGACGTCTTTGCCCGGCCGCTTCACGTCCGAGACGCCGATGGGCACGAGGAAGTCCTCGTCGTCCGGCACGTCGCCCTTGGCCTGGTACAGCGTCGCGTGCTCGATGAAGAAGACCGGGTCATCGTCCCGGATGGCGGCCTTCAGCAGGCCCTTGGCGTCGGCCGCGGTGCCCGGTGCGACGACCTTCAGGCCGGGGAAGTGTGCGAACACGACGTCGGGCGTCTGCGAGTGCGTCGCGCCGAGCTGTCGGCCGCCGCCGCCCACGGTGCGGATCACCAGCGGCACTTTGATCTGGCCGTTGAACATGTAGTGGAGCTTGGCGATATGGTTGACGATCTGATCCATCGCCAGGAAGGCGAAGTTGATCGTCATCAGCTCGGCTACAGGGCGCAGACCGGCCAGCGCGGCGCCGGCCGCGGCGCCCGCGATCACGCCTTCGGCGATGGGGGTGTCCTTCACTCGCTTCTCGCCGAATTCGTCGAGGAAGCCGCGGGTGACGGCATAGGTGCCGCCCCACTTGCCGATTTCCTCGCCCATGAGAAAGACCCGCTCGTCGCGGTACATCTCTTCGCGCAGGGCCTGGCTGATGGCCTCACGAACTGTCATGCGTGTCATGGCAAAACCTCTTACTGGTGTCCCATCGGGTTGACGAAGACGTGCTCGCACAGCGCTGCGTCGTCCGGCTCCGGGCTTTCCTCGGCAAACTTGACGATCCCGGCCAGCTCGACCTCGACCGTATTATGGATCTCGTTGAGCTCATCCTGCGTCACCATGTCCTTGGCTTTCATCGTGTCGCCCAGCCGCAGGATTGGATCGCGCTGCCGCCACTCCTCGATCTCAGCCTTGGTGCGATAGCGTTCGGGGTCGCCCATCGAATGCCCGACATAGCGGTAGGTCATCGCCTCCAACAGCACGGGGCCCTCGGCGCGCGCCAGATCCAGCGCCTCGCCGATGATCTCATAGGACTGGAAGACATCCTGCCCGTCGAACTGGCGGTGCGCGATGTCGTAGGCGCAGCCCTTCTGGTAGATATTCGACACCGCCGAGGCCTTGCCGACCTCGGTGCCCATGCCGTACTGGTTATTCTCCACGAGGAACACCACAGGCAGCTTCCACACAGCCGCCAGGTTAATGGACTCGTGGAAGTAGCCGATGTTGGTGGTGCCTTCGCCCAGCACGCACAGCACCGCATCAGGCTTCTCGTTGTAGCGGATCTCGATGCCGACGCCGGTCGCCAGCGGCAGATGCCCGCCGATGATGGCGTGCCCGCCCCAATAGCGGTGCTCGGCGCTGGCGAGGTGCATCGAGCCGCCCTTGCCGCCGCTCACGCCGGTGGCCTTGCCCAGCAGCTCGGCCATCACCGCCTTGGGATCCAGCCCGCGGGCGATGGCCCAACCGTGATCCCGGTAAGCCGTGAACATGTGATCGGTCGGCCGCAGCGCCTTGCAGCCGCCCACGGCGATCGCTTCCTCGCCGATGTAGAGGTGCAAGAACCCGCCGATCTTGCCTTCAGCGTACAATTCGGCGGCTTTTTCCTCGAATCTCCGGATGAGCACCATCTTGCGGTAGAGTTCGATTAACTCACTTTTGGACAACTCTTTGGCCACCTAAAGACCTCCTTTACCGTTTACATCCTGCCAGCTAGAAGCTGATTGATTATGCCACATGGGAAACGCAAGGGCCAAACGAAATGGGTTTGTTTTACGAATGCGCTCCGATTGCTTTGCGCTTTTTTCCCATGGGTTAAGCATAAGCGCAAACGATTCTACGCGATCTCTCGCCCTGGTGCTGTGTGCCACCATACCAAAGCCGAGGCATTCCTGGGCGGATCTGCGGCCGCGCGTCACCCATTCCGGCGCTCTCCGTGATTTGCCACGCGGGGCCGCCCGTGGCATAATCTGGTCCTCACGGAGGATATTGACCCATGACGGAACTGGTCTCAGCTTAAGGTCTGCCCTGCTTCCCGGTCGCCGGGAAACCACCTGGCATGAGCAGGACCCTTCGGGTTTCGTAAACCCGAAAGGTCTCATCGGCAGGTTCGTGGCGGGGCCGCGCGCCTGCTGTGACCTATCTTCTCGTTCATTCAGCGAGCATGTCTCGAATGCCACAGGCTTAGCGCTTGTGGCGTTGTTGTTTAAGGGGATTCGCATGCTTCAAGTCCGTGACATAACCAAATGGTTCGGCGATGTTAAAGTGCTGGACCGCATCAATTTCACCCTTAACCGCGGGGATCGGGCCGGGCTGATCGGCCCGAACGGCTGCGGCAAAACCACGCTGCTCAAGATCATTGCCGGGCAGCTCGCGGCCGACCGCGGCAGCGTGCAATTGCTGCCCGCGTCTGCGCGGCTCGGCTACCTGCCCCAGGCGCTGGACTTCCCGGAAGGCGTCGTGGTGGGCGATGTGTTGCGCTCGGCGCTGGGCGAACGCGAGGCGGCGGAGGCCCGGCTGGCGCGGCTCTCCGAACAGGTCGCGGCTGCCCACGGCGAGGCGCTGGCGGCCGCGCTGGCGGAATATGACCGCGCCCTGGCCGAATTCCAGGTGCTGGGCGGCGCAGGCCGCGCGGCGGACGCGGACGCCGTGCTCGCCGGCCTGGGGATGCCCGATGTCGAGCAGACGCGCCCGGTCGCCCGGCTCAGCGGCGGGCAGAAGACGCGGCTCGGCCTGGCGCGGCTGCTCCTGGCCGACCCCGATCTGCTTGTGCTGGACGAGCCGACCAACCACCTCGACATCGTCGCCTTGGACTGGCTGGAAGAGTACCTGGCGGGCTACCGCGGGGCCATCCTGATCGTCTCGCACGATCGCGCCTTCCTGGACCGCACCGTGACCCGCATCCTGGCGCTGGATGACGTCACCCACACGCTGCGCGAATACGCGGGCGGCTACAGCGATTATGCGCAGGCGACCGACCGCGCGCTGGCGAAGCAATGGGCGACGTACACCGAGCAGCAAGAGCGGGTGCGCAAGCTCCAATCTTCGATCCGGCAGCTCAGCGGGCAGGCGCGGCGCATCGAGGGGGAGACGATCCACTTCTACTGGCGCCGCGTGGCAAAGGACCTGGCCCGCCGCGCGGTCGTCCAGAAGGCCCGGCTGGAGCGCATGTTGGCCTCCGAGGAGATGGTGGACAAACCCGGCCTGACCTGGAAGATGAAGCTGGAGTTCGCGGACACGCCGCGCAGCGGGCAGGATGTCCTGTTGGTGGACCAACTGAGCGTGGGGTACGGCGGCCGGGCCGTGCTGCAGGACGTGACGCTGCACCTGAGCTACGGCGAGCGCGCCGTGCTGATCGGCCCCAACGGCGCAGGGAAGACGACGCTGCTGCGCTGCATCACCGGCCAGCTCCGGCCCTGGGCGGGCGCGCTCCGGCTGGGGCGCGGCGTCCGGCTGGGCTACATGGCGCAGGAGGGGGAGACGCTCGATCTGGCGGCCACGCCCCTCGCGCTGATCCGCGGCGCGGCGCCGCTCGACGAGACCGAGGCGCGCAGCTTTCTCCATTACTTCCTGTTCACCGGTGACGAGGTCTTCGTCCCGACCGGCCGGCTGAGCTGGGGCGAGCGGAGCCGGCTGGCGCTGGCGCTGCTCGCGGTGCGCGGCTGCAACTTTCTGCTGCTCGACGAGCCGATTAACCACCTGGACATCGCCTCGCGGGAGAGCTTTGAGCGGGCGATGGCGCGCTTCGAGGGCACCGTGCTTGCTGTCGTCCACGACCGCTATTTCATCGAGCGCCTGGCGACGACGATCTGGACGCTGGAGGATGGGCGGATCAGCGTGGAGCGGGGAGAGTAGCGCGTGGAGCGCCATTCGCTGATTCGCTCAATTCTGTGGCATACTCAGCCCATGCCTTGGTGGTGGGGTTCACCCGATGAGACGATCGAGGCGCGGCGGGCGGAGCCGGCCGATCGTGCGAGACTCTCCGCCCTGCTGGCCGAAACGTGGCGGCGACAGGGTCCACTGGCGGCCGAAGAACAGGTGACGCTGCTGGGCAACCGGCTCAGCATGTTGGCCTTTCAGGGCGCGCGGCCCGTGGGCTTCCTCGGCGTTTCTCCGCGCCTGCCAGCCGGCGATCCGCCGGAACGTTGGGCGGATCTGACGATGGTTGCCGTCGCCGCCGATCGGCCGGTTAACCGCGTCCTTGGCGTGCTGCTCGATGCCAGCATGCCGGTGCTGCGCGGCCTGGGCTTCACCGGGCTGGCGTGCCTCGCGGGCGAAGGTTGGCTGCGCGACGGTCTGGCCGCGGCCGGTCTGGTCACGGTGGATCGCGTGTTGGGGTACGCGCGCAGTTTCGGCCGGGGCCAGGTGACCACTGCCGGGGCCGCCCAACTGCGGATCGCCAGTGCGTCGGATGCCGATACGGTGCTCGCGATCAACGCGGCGGCCTTCGAGCCGTTCTGGCGCTACGACGACGCGGCGATTTTGACCTGGCTGTTGACCTCAGATCACGCCGTGCTGGCTGAAACGGCCGGCCAGCCCGTCGGTTTTGCGCTGACCGCTCAAAACTCCGATTCCGAGTTCGCCTATCTGATCCGGATCGGGATTCAACCGGCATTCCGGGGCCGCGGCATCGGCAGGCAGTTGGTGGCCGATGCCATCGCCTACGCGCAGACATCCAGCGCGACCGGCCTGGCGCTCAATACGCAGGCGACGAACGCGGTCTCGCGGCGGCTCTATGAATCGTTGGGGTTCTCTCTGACCGGCCAGACCCTGGCCGTGATGGTGTTGCCGACGGGGGCATAGGACGGGGAGCGGGGAGCGAAGAATTGTTGCTCCGTCTCCCCGTGTCATCGTGTCACCCCGTCCCCGTGTACGCCGCGACGAGCTGCTCGCCGATCATCTGCCAGTCGAACTGCCGGACCCAAGCCAGGATCTCCGCCCGCGCGGCCGTCCAATCGGTCTGCTGCGCCTGGGCCAAGGCCTGGACCAAGCCGCTCGCCTCGCCGGGATCGTACAGAAGGCCGCGGCGGCCCGCAATGAGGCCGGGGAATGCGCCGATGGCCGGCGCGATTAACGGCAGGCCGAAGGAGAGCGCCAGCAGCGCCGCGCCTGATGTGGTGATCTGGCGATAGGGCAACACACAGACATCGGCCGCGTTGAGGAAGGTCTGCACCGACTCCGGGGGCACGAATTCGGGCAGCAGCCGGATGCGGCCATCCCCGGCCGCCAGCGCGTGGAGCGAGCGCAGATACGCCTCCGAGCCAGGCTTGCCGGCCAGGAGCAGATAAGGACCAGTTTCCCCCGCGGCGGGCAGCGCCCGGAACGCCGGGAGCAGCTCCTCCAACCCCTTGTAGGGTCGCAGCAGCCCCAGGTTGACGAAGATAAACGCGTCTTGTGGCAGGCCCAGCGCGGCGCGCGCCTCCGGCCGGCCGATCGTGTTCGGGTAGCTGCTCATGTAGTGGCCGTGCGGCACCACCGCGATCCGGCCGCGCCGCCCGAACCGCGCCGTGAGCGCCGCGGCCGTGCTGGCGTCGTGGACGTGGATCACATCGGCCAGGCGGATCATCTGCCGCGCACCCCACCGCTCGACCGCACCGCCATCCTCGTGTGGATCCACATTGTGGACGGTGTAAACGACCCGGCCACCGGCGCGTTGGAAGCGGCGCAACGTGCGGAAGAATCGCTCGAGGCGAAGATACCGCCGCACGGCGTACAGGAGCGGCGCGTTTGCCAGCGACTCGTAGCCGCGACGAAGCACCCGCGCCAGCATACCGCCGGCCTGCTTCAGCCGCCCGGCCATAATGCGCGGGGGCAGGTCGTATCGTTCCAGCCAGTGCAGGTGGATCACCTCTGGCCGAAACTCGGCCAACGCACCGTCTTCGAGCCGGGATTCGAGCCGCACGTCCGCCCCGGCCGCGGCCAGACCATCACGCAGCAGCCCGATGTACGGATTCGTCTTGGTCCCGACCGCAGAAAGCAGCAGGACGCGCAGAGGGGAAGCTGATTCGGACATGTCCGGCATTATACAACAGATGCGCGTGAACCGGTGCGATTGCCTTCCCCGGCATCTTGGGGTATAGTGGGCTTGGAAACGCTTTGATGGGGTGAGATTAAGGTGCAACTGGACCTATTTGTGGCTGATGAACTGCGGGTACAAACCGTTAGCGACCTGGCTACCGAGTCTTTCTCGCACGGCAACGTGTGTCCTCAGCAGGAACGGTTGGCTCTGGAAACGCGGTATGCTTTGCTGCTTGAAGAAACCGATGAGTTCAGCCGTAAGCTGGTCAGCTACCAGGGGAACAAGGGCGAGTTAGTTCACGGTTGGATCAGATACAAGGAGGGTTTTTCTGCCCAACTGGTAGCCAATCTGATTCAGAGATTCGGCATTGCGCCGGGTGATTCGCTCCTGGACCCGTTTGCAGGCTCAGCAACTACGCTGCTGGTTGCAAAATCGTTGGGAATTGATGCCACGGGCATTGAACTGCTTCCGGTCTGCCACCTGGCATGGGAAGCAAAGTCGCACGTTTTCGAGTACCGTCTAGAAGAATTGCGGTGGCTTCAAGCTGCACTCGCTGAAACTGAACCAGCCGAAACAGCCACTCAATTTCCCCATATCCCAATCACTGAGGGCGCGTTTCAAGCCGAAACCGAGCGCGATTTGATGTTCTACACCCACTGGTGCGAAGAAGCGGCAGTCAGCGCGTTGACCAAAACTTTATGCAAACTGATGCTTTCGAGCATCCTGGAAGAAATTAGCTACACACGCAAAGATGGTCAATATCTGCGATGGGATCACCGATCCAGCAAAGTCCAGACGCGCAATCAAATTCGACTCGGCGAAGGAAAAAAGCCGATCAAAGAAGTGGACAAAGGACCGCTCCCGAGCGTGAAGGCCGCTCTCCTCGATGCTTTCGACATTGTCATCGCGGATATTGCGAAACTGCAGCAGATGGATTTTCGGGACAGCCGTCAGGAGTTGATTAAGGGCAATACTCTGTTTGTCTTGCCGACGCTTGCGCCGGATCAATTCGGGGGCGTGATTACCTCTCCGCCCTACTGCAATCGGTACGATTACACTCGAACTTACGCTTTGGAGATCGCCTATCTGGGCGCGGGCCCAGCGATCTCGGATTTGCGCCAGGGCTTGCTTTCTTGCACCGTGGAGAGCAAACCCAAATTGGATTTGCTGGCAGAACACTATCGGTCACTCGGCGAACAGGAACGCTACGCCCAAATCCTGAACATCGTTCAAAGCAATCCTGTATTCACAGAGGTCAACCGGGCGCTGCAAACCAGGTGGGATCGCGGGGAGATCAATAACAAGGGCGTCATGGGCATGGTGCGGCAATACTTCACGGAACTGACCTTCGTATTTGCTGAGCTCCTGCGCACCTGCCGGCACGGCGCCCATGTGGCTTTTGTCAATGACAATGTGCGATATGGCGGCGAAGTCATCCCCGTTGATGTGCTGACCACCTATCTGGCCGAGGAATTGGGGTTTGAGCCGGTCAAAGTCTACGTCTTGCCCCAACGCAAAGGCAACAGCAGTCAGCAGATGGAGAAATTTGGGCGAGAGGCTTTGCGCAAAAGCGTGACCGTCTGGCGGAAGCCGTAACCATCTGCATCTATCAAGACTCATGCACGATCCAGCAGGAGGCGAAGTTGGCTCGACAAAAGCGGAGACCGGGTAGCAGACTCAAAGATCAACCGGCATTCTTTGGCAGTGCGTCGCCTGATCTGCCGTCATTTGCCAGCACACCAGAAGAAATCAAGCGAGCGGTAGAACGAAACGCGATCCAGCGTGGCGTTCTTTTGGTCAAGGTATTGGTCTCGCTGAACATGGATGACGCACTTGGCATCGTTGCAAAGATCGCCGCCAAGTACGACAAGGAGGAAATCTGCGAGGGCGCCGCACCATTGGGGATCGATGTCGCCGCGCTGACCCTTCTTGACCAGGCTGATCCACCTGTTCCGTATCCCTACTATTTTTGCACCCCGGACTATTTGATCGAGCATCCCCGGCTCGTGATGTACTACCGCAACGTTGCGATGCTTTCACGCAAAGTCATGAACGGCATCGGTTTGGGCACGGATGCTTACGAACTGAATTTGGTTGCCCCTGCTGCCGGTACCGCGGCCGAACTTGCTCATTATTTCAACAAGATCATCAGTGAACTCGTCAAGACAGGCGGGGTGACGCCTCAACGCCATATCGAGATGGCTTTTGCCAACCTGGGGGACAGCCTGGGTGGCGTATCTCGCAACGAGGTCGGCCGCTTGGCCTCGGCGCAGATTATCAGGTTGTTGGCACTTCATCTGCATCGGAAGTGGCTTCTGGCAAACCTGACTTACAGGCTGAAGGGGCGCGTTGGTGCTGAAGAAGATGATGAAGAAGACCTGGCAGGCGTCGGTGGCGATCAAGTTCTGACCGTTACCCCTGAAATGGATCTGGAAGGCATTCTGGACCGACTGGAAAGTCAGCGCGTCAAGTATCGAGAGCTCACGATGCGCAATGGCAACCGTCTACTGCTTGACCGCCAGATCGAATGGCAAGGGCAGGAGGGCAAGGCTTTCCGAATTGGCCCTGATCTGCATACGCAAAGTCCTCATGTGGACATGCTTTGGGCCGGCGAAATCAAGGGCGGCGCAGATCCGGCAGGTTCCGATGAGCACTGGAAAACGGCAACGCAGGCATTGAGCCGCATCCTTGAAGCGTGTGAGAAAACGGGGCGCTCACAACCTGACCTATCGTTCCTGGCTACTATCATTGTCGAGCGCGTCGCCCGCGAAGCTCAAGCATGGATCGAGCAGGGCAAGCTCACTTCTGTGTATAACCTGACCAAGATCACTGAGAACCCGGTGGAACAACAGGCGTTCCTCGATGAGATGACCACGTTTCTCGGTTGCGCTTGAGTCCCGGTTTTTACGCGTGCGGATCCTGCCGACCGGGTTCAAATCGTCCGCGCCCCTACGTTTCCCCGCGCCGACTTGTGGTAGACTCCTTCGTGTAATTCGTAATTCGCAATTCGTTATCCCGGAGCCGTCCATGACCCAATCCGCCCAACCCAACCGTCTGATCCACGAGACCAGCCCGTATCTTCAGCAGCACGCCTATAACCCTGTGGACTGGCATCCCTGGGGGCCGGAGGCGCTGGTCCGCGCTGCGGCCGAGGACAAGCCGATCCTGTTGAGCATCGGCTACTCGGCGTGCCACTGGTGCCACGTGATGGCGCACGAGTCGTTCGAGGATCCCGATACCGCCGCGCTGATGAACGCGCTGTTTGTCAACATCAAAGTGGACCGGGAGGAGCGGCCCGACCTCGATGCGATCTACATGGAGGCCGTGCAGGCAATGACGGGCCGCGGCGGCTGGCCGATGACCGTGTTCCTGACGCCCGACGGCCGGCCCTTCTTCGGCGGCACGTACTATCCGCCGGAGCCGCGCTACGGGATGCCGGGCTTCAGCCAACTGCTGCACGCTATTGCCGACGCATGGCAGGACCGCCGCCGCGAGCTGGAGTCGGCCGGCGATCGGCTGGCCGACGCGCTCAGGCGCAGCGGGGAGCTCCGGCCGCCGGAGACGCCCCTGACCACCGATCTGCTGGACAAAGCCGCGCAAGGCTTGCTGCGCAGCCTCGACCCTTACGAGGGCGGTTTCGGCGGCGCGCCAAAATTCCCGCAGCCGATGGCCCTGGACTTCCTGCTCCGAAGCTGGCGGCGGACCGGCGACGTGAAGCAGCTCAAGGCGGTGACGTACACCCTGGCGAAGATGGCGCGCGGGGGCATCTACGACCAGCTTGGCGGCGGGTTCCACCGCTACAGCACCGACGACCATTGGCTTGTGCCGCATTTCGAGAAGATGCTCTACGACAACGCGCAGCTTGCGCGCACCACCCTGCACGCCTGGCAGATCACCGGTGACGACGAACTGCGCCGCGTCGTTGAGGAGACGCTGGACTACATCCTGCGGGAAATGACGTCACCCGAGGGCGGCTTCTACTCTACCCAGGACGCGGACAGCGAGGGGGTGGAGGGGAAGTTCTTCCTGTGGACGCCGGATGAGGTGCTGGCCCTGCTGGGCCCTGACGATGGCCGGCTCTTTTGCGCCTACTTCGATGTGACCCCGCGCGGCAACTTCCACGAAGCCGGCCGTCCCATGAGCATCCTCCATGCGCAGGACGACCTCGAAGACGTCAGCGCCAGGCTCGGCGTCCCGGCGGCGGAGCTGGCCGCAGCCCTGGCCCGCGGCCGCAAGATCCTCTTCGATGCCCGCGAGCGCCGCGTCCGCCCCGGCCGCGACGAGAAGCTCCTGGCCGAGTGGAACGGCCTGATGATCCACGCCTTCGCCGAGGCCGGCGCGGCGCTGGGAAGGGCGGACTACGTCGAGGCGGCAGTGCGAGCTGCGGATTTTGTCTTGACCCGAATGAGCGAATCAGCGAATGGCGCTTCACGCTCCGCGCTCCACGCTTCACGCTCCACGCTCCACGCTTCACGCTCCACGCTCCACGCTTCACGCTCCACGCCCTCCGCTCCGCGCCTCTTCCGCACCGCCAAAGATGGCCGCAGCCACCTCGACGCCTACCTGGAGGATTACGCGGCCGTGGCGCTGGGGCTGACCGGGCTGTACCAGGCGACGTTCGATCTGCGCTGGCTGCGGGACGCTGCGGCGCTGGCCGATTCGTTGGTGGCGCAGTTCGGCGATCCAGGCAATGGCGGCTTTTTCCAGGTGAGCGCGGAGGGTGAGCGGCTGGTGGCGCGGCGCAAGGATTTCATTGACAGCGCGTCGCCGTCGGGGAACTCGCTGGCGGCCGAGCTGTTCCTGCGGCTGGCGCTGCTGCTCGGCGACGGAGCAGGTTATCGCCGCCACGCCGAAGGGATCCTGCGCCTGATGGCCGATGGCATGGCCGAGCAGCCCGGCGCGTTCGGCCGGCTGCTCTGTGCGCTGGATCTGCACCTCAACCCCGGCCCGGAGATCGCGCTGGTGGGCGACGGGGCGGCCGGCGATACCCAGGCGCTGCTGGCTGAGGTGCGCCGCTACTTCCTGCCCAACAGTGTGGTGGCGCTGCGTAGCCCAGGCGATGTCGCTGCGGCCAAGCTCGTCCCGCTGCTGGCTGACCGAGACCCCATCGGCGGCCGCGCCACGGTCTATGTCTGCCGGGACTTCGTCTGCAATCTGCCGGTGACGGAGCCGGAAGCGCTGGGGAAGCAGTTGGACGAGTAGTACATCTACAGGGAATACGGCCCGCGCGCGGCCGCAGGCACCAGCGCGGCGATGGCCGACATCACCTCTGTCTTGATGCGGTCATCCTCCGCGCGGCGATCCTCGCCGGGCCGCGCGGCCAGCCGGTAAGGCTCTCCGAAGCGAGCGACCAGTGCGCCCTGCTGCTCGGAAATCCCCACCGGCAGCACCGGCACGTCCGCAGCCAGCCGCAGCAGAAAACGCCCCGCGCCGGTCGGCGGCTCGATCAACACATCTTCCCCCTGGCCTTCGGGCGCGATCCCCAGCGCGCCGCCCCCGGCGAACAGATTTCCGACCTCGCGGAGCGTGCGGCGCACCGCGGCCGCGCGGCGGCCCAGCGCGCGCGCGTCCGGCGGCATCGGCAGGAAGCCCCAAGCCCGCGCCGCCCGGCTGAAGGCCCAGCGCGTGACCGGCGTGACCGTGAGGCTGCGCAGCCGATCGAGGTAGTACCACTCGCTCGTGACCATCCAGATCGGATCCGTGCCGCGGCGCCGTGCGACGGCGGTGACGACCATCGACGCGCCCCACCACGGCCCCAGGCCGTTTCGGGAGTAATGGTTTTGGGTGATGATCAGCGGCCCGGTGCGCGGGACGGTCTCAATGCCTTCGACGCGCGGCGGCACGGGCGCGGCCGCCAGGAGGCGTGCCATGTCGGTCGAGGCGGATGCGGGTTTCCCGCGGATGACCCGCCAGGCGGCGAGCAATCGCACGGGCCAGGGGATGACGTAGGTTGGGGCGGGCAAGGGGAACTAGCTCCCGATCAACCCGCGCAGCGTCTTCAGGTTCTCCACGTCCTCGTGCATGTCCTCGCTCTTCGGCGTCTCCAGGATCATCGGCGTCGCGGCGAAGCGCGGGTCATTCAGGATGAAGCCGAACGGCGCCAGGCCGAGCGCACCGGTGCCGATGGCGTCGTGGCGGTCGACGCGCGCGCCCAGGCCCTTCTTGCTGTCGTTGAAGTGGAAGCATTTGAGGCGCTCCAGCCCCACCAGCCGGTCGAACTCAGCCATCGTCGCGGCGTAAGTCTCGGGCGTGGTGATATCATAGCCCGCGGCGAAGATGTGGCAGGTGTCGAGGCAGAACCCGATGCGCTCCGGTTCGCGCACGCCGGCCAGCAGCACCTGCAGGTGCTCGAACCGGTAGCCCAGCGCCGTGCCCTGGCCCGCGGTCGTCTCGATCAGCGTCAGCGTCCGGTAGCCAGGCGTGGCCGCGTGCGCCCGATCCAGCCCGGCGATGATGCGCGCGAGGCCGGCCTCCTCGCCGGTGCTCATGTGCGCGCCGGGGTGCAGCACCACGCCCAGGATGCCCAACTGCTCGGCGCGGGTCAGCTCGTCTATCAGCGCGTTGGCCGACTTCTCCCACAGCGCGTCGTCGGGCGTGCCCAGGTTCAGCAGGTAGGCCGCGTGCGACACCACCGGGCCGATGCCGGTGGCCGTCTGCGCCTGGAACCAGCGCGCGATCTCCTCTGCCGCCGCAGGCTTCTGTTCCCACCGGTTTTGGTTTTTGGTGAACACCTGCATCGTGTTGATGCCGATGGACTGCGCCCGCTCGAACGCGAGGCTCAGCCCGCCGGATGTGGACATGTGTGCGCCGAGAAGCATAGATGAGTCTCCGTTTCAATGATGATGGGGGCAGCGTATTGTGTCTGCGTATTGCGGCCCCGGATTGGACGATTCAGCCTCCGGGGCAAGAGAACGGAAGGCGCACTACGGATGACGCACCTGCATCACCCTGCCGCCAAGGTGAACTGCTCGACCCCCGCCGCCCGATCCTCGGCCCGCGCCATCACGAACAGGAGCGATGAAAGCCGGTTGAGGTATTTGAGCGGGGTGTCGTCGCGCAGCTCGCCCTCGTGCGCCAGCCGTGCGACCAGGCGTTCGGCGCGGCGGACGACCGTGCGGGCGACCTCCAGCGCTGCGCCGCCGACGCTGTCGCCGGGCACGATGAATGCCTTAGGCATCTCGATTTCCGAGCCCAACGCGTCGGTCTGCCCTTCCAACCAGGCCAGGCGCTCAACCGGGAGCCAGGGCGGCCGCGTGGCCGCCTCGGGCAGCGTCGCCAGGTCGGCCATCAGGTGGTAAAGGTCGCGCTGGATGCTCAAGACGAGGCCGCGCACCCGCTCGCTGGTGACTTGAGCGCGCGCCAGGCCCAAGAACGCCGAGACTTCATCCACCGTGCCGTAGGCCTCGGGCCGGATGGCGTATTTGGGCACGCGCTCGCGGCCCAACACGCCCGTGTAACCGTCATCCCCGGCGCCGGTGTACCATTTGATGTCCATATGACCTCGGGTGCGAGACATCGTTGATCGCTGATGGCTCATGGCTTGTAGCCTATGGCTGATAGCTGTCATACACCATTTGCTATTTGCCATACGCTATACGCTACTCGCTACCGTATCCCCACGTGAAACTGATAGACCAGCTTTCCGCCCAGCCAGCCCTCGATGGCGACGAGGGCGACGATGAGGAGCAGCAGCGCGATGTAGCCCCCACGCGCGGCGCCCGCGCTGAACAGCCGTTTGTTGCGCAGCGGCCAGTAGAGCGCCAGCCCAACGGTGATCAACAGGGCGATGCCGGTGGTGATGTGTTGGTTGATGAGCGCGGTGACCGCGGCGTCTTTCGGCGCGCTGGATTGGTCAATCAAGCCGGTGATGACCGCAGCGATCACGCCCAGCCAGCCGATCAGGAGGCTGGTCTGGCCGTAAGCGATCCAGCGTTCGCGCCGGCGGATCAGGCCGAACACAAGGAACCCGACGCCGACCATTGACAGAGCGATCGGGAAATGCACCAGACGAGGATGAAAGGGAGAAAGCAGGTCCAGCATTTCGAACAGTCTTTCCGCAAAGATCAGGTGAATCAGGGCGAATCCGCGCGATCTGCGTCCCGTTCAGCTCACTCAGCCGCGGAACCTGCGTAGCGCGCACCCATTAGCCGTTCGGCGAAGTGTTTACCGCGCGGCAGGCCGCCGGTCTTCAAGGCTTGCACGACCAGCGGCACGTTGTAGAAGACGCGGCGGTGCTCCGCGTGCCAGGCTGCGCCGTCCCACGTGAGGATCGCCCAGGCCGCGCGGCGGTCGCCATCCATGGGCAGGCCGGCGCTGGCGATATCGGCGAGCAGGCGGCCGCGCCAGGGGCGGACAAACGGGATGTGCACATGGCCGAACGCCAGCGCCGACCATGCCCCGCTGTCCGCCAGCAGGGCGTCCAGATCTTCCGCGTTCATCTGCGGGGTGATGGCGCGCTCCTGGTCATGCGGATTGGCGTGGACGACCCGGAGTTCGTGCCCGGCCGCGGGGGTGATGCAGTATGAGAACGGCAGATGCGCCAGGAACGCCGTGCGCTCCGGGCCGAGCCGGTCCTGCATCCAGGCGAGATGGGCCGCGAACCGGCTGTCGTCCTTGCCTTCCGGGGTCTTATCGGGCTGATAACAGAAGAAGGCGTCGGTGTTGCCCTGGATCACGGCCGCGCCCAGGCCGCGGACGGCATCCACCACCTCGGCCGGCCAGGGCCCGGCCCAGACCAGATCGCCGCCGACTACGATCTGGTCGAACGGTCCCTGGCTCCGCAGGTCGGCCAGCACAGCTTCCAGCGCGATCAGATTCCCATGGATGTCCGACAGCAGGGCGATGCGCATAGGCTCCCCATCAGGATCGGATCACGGCTGCGCCCAACGCCCGCGGCCCGGCGTGTGCGGCGAAGGCCGGCCCGGCCTCACGCACCATCACATCGTCGGTGCGGCAGCCGAGCAGCGACGCGAGACGATCGGTGAGCTCCGTGGCCGCCTCACAGCCGCGGGTGTAAACCGTCGCGGCGGCTTCCGCGGGCAGGCGGTCGCGCAGCTCTTCCTCCAGCCTTTGCAGCGCGCTGCGGGTCGAGCGCGTCACACCGACCAGCCGGAATTCGCCGTCGCATATCTCCAGCACCGGTTTGATGCTGAACGTGCGCGCCAGGCGATCTACCAGGGGGATGATCCGATCGAGCCGCCCGCCGCGGCGCACCCACTCCAGCGTATCCAGGACGAAAACGACGGAGGTGCGTGCGCGCAATGCCTCGGCGGCGCGCTGGATGAACTCCGCGCTGCGACCAGCCAGCGCCTCCTTGGCGGCTGCCAACACCTGGAGCCCCAGCCCGAGCGAGAACGAGCCGGTATCTATCACCCGCACCCGGCCCTCGAACTCCTCAGCGGCGAGCCAGGCGGCGTTGAAGGTGCCGCTGTGCTTGCCGGGCAACGTCAGGCAGACGACGTCATGCCCGGCGGTGACCAGTTTCTGGAAGGCCCGGTGGAACGTCCCGGGCGCAGGCGAGGACGTGCCCGGCGCACCATTGCCGCTCTGCGCGTGCTGCCAGAACTGGTCATTAGTCAATTGGTCGCTCGGGATCATCTCCTGACCAAATCGGACGAAGACCGGCACGATCGTGATTTGATACTCCTCCGCCAACGCGGGCGGCAGATCGCATCCGCCGTCTGTGACGATGCGTACGCTGTTCATGGAGCCTCCACAAAAAGAAAGATGGATCAGTCACCTGGTAGCCAGGCTCGCCAGAACAGAACATCATACACTGGTCACGACGAAGCCGGTTCGCCACAGCCATTATAGCACATCTTCAGCATCAGACCGTCAAGGCTGGCGATGAAGGCCGCATTGTGTTAGAATCCGCTGCAAAGTTGTACGGGGGTGTGTCATGCGACCCAAAATTGACGCCACCTGGTTCGGCAGCATCACCATTGAAGGGGAGCGCTATGAGCACGATGTTGTCATCCGGCTCAGCGGCAAGGTGAGCAAGCGCAACAAGCAGCTCTCCAAGGCGATCTACGGCACTTCGCACATCATCAGCCTGGCCGAAATCGAGGAGCTCTACCGCAAGCGCGCCGAGCGCATCATCGTCGGCGCGGGGCAGCAGGGAGAGGTGACGCTCTCGGATGAGGCCGCGCAATTCCTCGCGCAGCGCGACTGCCAGGTCACGCTCGCGCCGACGCCTGAGGCGATCAAGCTTTGGAATGAGGCGAAGGGCAAGGTGTTGGGGTTGTTCCACATCACGTGTTGAGCACGGGGAGCGGAGGGGCGGAGGAGAGGTATGCCGGTTGCGATTATTGTGCACGGCGGGGCGTGGGACATCCCGCCGGAGCTGCACGCCGACCACCTGGCGGGGTGCACTGCCGCTACTGAGGCAGGCTGGGCCATCCTGGCGGCCGGCGGCCCGGCGGTGGACGCGGTCGAGGCCGCTGTGCGCATCATGGAAGATCATCCGGTCTTCGATGCCGGCCGCGGCTCCCACCTGAACCGCGACGGCGTGGTCGAGCTGGACGCGGGCATGATGGATGGCCGCACACTGATGGCCGGCGCGGTCGCCTCGGTGAAGCGGGTCGCAAACCCCATTACCCTGGCCCGCCGCGTGCTCCACGACAGCGAGCATGTCTTCCTGGTGGGCGAAGGCGCCGAGCGGTTTGCCGCGGAGGTCGGCATCTCGCTGTGCGATCCGGCTGAGCTCGTGGTCGAACGCGAACGGCTGCTTTGGACCGAACGGCGCAAGATGGAAGCCGAGGGCCGAATGAACGGCGCTGTCGGCCGGGCCGTGTTTCGCGCGGCCGAGCCGCATCCGTCCCACGACACGGTGGGTGCCGTGGCGCTGGATGCGGGGGGCAACCTGGCGGTGGGCAACTCGACCGGCGGCACGTTCTACAAACATCCCGGCCGCGTGGGCGACACGCCGATCATCGGCTGTGGGCTGTACGCCGACAACACGATGGGCGCGGCCGCCTGCACGGGCTGGGGCGAGCAGATCATGAAGACCGTGTTGGCGAAGACCGCGGTGGATCAGATCGCCCTGCTGGGCAGCGCGGCCGATGCGGCCAACGTCGCGATCGCGTATTTCCGCCATCGCGTGGGCGGGCAGGGCGGCGTCATCTGCATCTCGCCCGAAGGCCAGATCGGTTTCAGCCACAGCACGCCCTACCTGGCGCACGCGTACCGGGGCGAGGGGATGCCGGGCGTGGTGGCCGCGCTGCGGAAATGGGACGCAGATTGACCGGATCAGCCGGATCGGTGCGGAGCAGCTCGGGCGCTGCCAGACCGCCCGATCTCATGTCAGCCATTCATAAGTTTAGAGCCTGTCATTCTGAGCGAGTTAACGGCCCAACCTTCGTGGCGTTAAGTCGCCAGCGAAGAATCTCGCGCATCGCACTGCCGTTGGGCGCGGATCAGAAATAAAGATGAGGTGCGCATGGCACAAAAGCGAGTCCAGGTCGCCATCATCGGCCGCGTGCAAGGCGTCGGCTTTCGCGCCAGTTGCCAGCGCGAGGCAGTCTCGTTGGGGCTGACCGGCTGGGTGCGCAACCGGTGGGATGGTGCGGTCGAGGCGCTCTTCGAGGGCGAACCCGTGGCCGTGGACGCGATGCTCGCCTGGTGTCACGACGGCCCGCCGATGGCGCACGTGACGCGGGTCGAGGAGACGATCCCGCCCGACGCGCCGCCGGAACGCGGGTTTCGCGTGCGAGGATGAAAGACGAATCCGTGTCCGCCCCCATCCCCGTCATCATCCACACCGACGGCGCGTGCTCCGGCAATCCCGGCCCCGGCGGGTGGGCCGCGATCCTGCGTTACGGCCCGCACGAGAAGGTGCTGCAAGGCGGTGCGTCGCTGACGACGAACAACCGCATGGAGCTGCGCGCCGCGCTCACCGCGTTCCAGGCGCTCACCCGGCCGTGCGTCGTTGAGATCTACACCGACTCGGAGTACCTGAAGCGGGGCGTGACCGAGTGGCTGGCGGCCTGGCTGCGCAACAACTGGCTGCGCTATGACCCGCGCACGCAGACCAGGCAGCCGGTGAAGAACCGCGACCTGTGGCAAGCGCTCAACGCGGCCATGAAGCCGCATCGCATCGCCTGGCATTGGGTCAAGGGCCACGCCGGCGACGAGTTCAACGAGCGCGCCGATCAACTCGCCGTGGCCGCACTCAACACGATCGGGGTGAAGGGACAGCCGGACCTGGAAGACGCGGGCGCGGCGGTGCCGGCGTGAGAGAAAAAAGCCAAAGGTGTCATGCTGAACGGGTTTACAGCTCAGAGGGCGTTACGGCAAGCCGCCAGTGATCGCGAAGCATCCTTTAGGAAGCATCTCCGTCGTGTGGGAGACTCTTCGCTGTCGTTGCGCTGTTCTGGGGGCTGAGTCGTCAACCCGCTCAGAGTGACAGTCGAGGTGTTCTGGACTGAGTGCATAGGCATCTCTTGAGGCGTGAAGTGGATGACTTCGACGACACCAGCGAACTGACCGGAGACGTTCCACCCCTGGTGCGGGGCGAGACCCTGGAGCTGGCCGACCTGGGCGGCGCGGCCGCGGAACTCAGCACGGGGTTGATCCTGACCTGGCGCGACCGGCTCGTGTTTGCGCTGATACCGCACGCCATCCCGTTGGGCGCGCAGGGGCAGGAGGATGTCGCGGCGTTCAGCGGCATCGGCGGCCACCTGGAGCCCGGCGAGCAGTGGACCGCGGCCGTCGTGCGCGAGGCGAAGGAAGAGACCGGCTGCGACGTGTCGCTGGGCGATAGCGCGGTGACGTATCTGTGCCGCCAGGGTCATCGGCCGACGCCGATCGCCTATCGGTGGAAAGAGTCGCACCGGCCGCTGTTGGTGTGGGTCACGGAGCTGAACCTGCGCCGCGGCCCCGACGGCGAGCGCAGACCGGTGACCCTGGTCAATGCCGTGTTTCGCGCGGCCGCGCTCGGCCAGCCAGCCCCCTGCGCCGAGATCCGGACTTTGATCCTGCTGGATCAAGACTTGTTGGTGCGCGCCTATGCCGGGCCGCAGCCGTTGCGCGATCTGCTGGCGTTGGGTGCGGAGATCATCGGCGAGCCGGTGCCGCCGGAGTCGTTGGTGGCGCCCGGCGGCACCGCGTACTTCTATGCGCAGTGGCTTGCGTGGCAGGCGGAACGTTCCGACGTATAACTATCCCAACGGTGACATGTTCAAGCGCCAGAAGCCGCCAACACCTCATCCATCCGCGCGTGCGCCCGGCGCAGGTGCGGGATCACGATGGAGCCGCCGACGATCAGCGCCACGGCAAACGCCTCCTCGAATTCCGCGGCGGTGACGCCGCATTTGGCGCACTGGATGACGTGGTAAGTGATGCAGTCATCGCAGCGCAGCACCATCGAGGCAACCAGGCCGAGCAGCTCCTTCGTTTTTGCCGGCAGCGCGCCGTCTTCGTAGGTTTCGCCGTCGAGCCGGAAGAACCGCTTGATCGCGCGGTTATCACCTGATAAAATGCGTTCGTTGGCCGCCAGGCGTTCGGCCTGGAATTCGTCGAGTGTTTTGGACATGCGGATCTCCTGAGAATAGACGATGGACGATAGACCATGGACAGTGGACGATAGATGGTGGTCAACAGTCCGCCGTCCGGGGTCCGTCCTTGAGGGCATTTTAACCGATGAGTCTGATTCTTGCTATTGAAACTTCATGCGACGAGACCGCGGCGGCGGTGATCGAGGATGGGCGCCGCATCCGGTCGAACGTTGTTGCCTCGCAGATCGAGCTGCATCGGCCTTATGGCGGGGTGTTTCCGGAGATCGCGTCGCGGCAGCACGTCTACGACATCGTCCCGGTGATCGAGGCCGCGCTGGCCGAGTCCGGAGCAGGGTGGGCCGAGATCACAGCCGTGGCGGTGACGCGGGGGCCGGGGCTGGCCGGCTCGCTGTTGGTGGGAGCGAACACGGCGAAGGCCATCGCCTGGGGCCGCGGGCTGCCGATCATCGGCGTCAACCATCTGGAAGGACATCTGTACTCGAATTGGCTGGACGAGGGCGGCAAGATCGCCGCAGCGGCCATCACCCGGCCCAGCCCTCCGGAGCTGGATGCCGCGGGCCGCGCGTTCCCGCTGCTGGTGCTGATCGTGTCGGGCGGGCACACGGAGATTATTCTGATGCGCGGCCACGGCCAGTACGAGCGGCTCGGCGCGACGCTGGACGACGCGGCGGGCGAGGCGTTCGACAAGGTGGCGCGGCTGCTGGGCCTTTCGTATCCCGGCGGGCCCGCAGTGCAGCGGGCCGCGGAGGGGGGCGACCCCGCCGCGTTCGCGTTCCCCCGCGGGCTGACCCATGCGGCGATCCATCCTGAGCACCGGTTCAATTTCAGCTTCAGCGGGTTGAAAACGGCTGTGCTGCGCCAGGTGCGCGGGCTGGGCGGCGACCCGGCCGCGCTGCCCGTCGCCGATCTGGCCGCCGCCTTCCAGGCGGCGGTGGTGGATGTGTTGATCGCCAAGACCGCGGATGCCGCGCGGGCTTACGGCGTGACGCGCATCTGCGTGTGCGGCGGCGTGGCGGCGAACCGGGCGCTGCGCGAAGCTGTGGCCGAACGCCTGCCGGTGCCGGCCTCGATCCCGCCCTTCTTCCTCTGCACCGACAACGCGGCCATGATCGGCGCGGCTGCGCACTACCGTCTGCTCAGCGACGGGCCGTCCGCGCTCGATTTCGATGTGGAGCCGGACCTGGCGCTGCGGGTTTCTTGAAAGCATGCCGATCCACACGGCGCCACAAGCATTTGCGCAGAGAAGCAGGCCTGGGTTAGAATATTATTATCTGGGAAGACAGCATGTAGCTGACGGTGAGGCGTATGACGAGGCAGCGCAGTCGTCCAACTCTGCCTGGGATAGCCGTGCTGGCAACGGCGGTCTGGTTGTTGCCGGCCCTGGTGGCTGTCTCCTGCGTCGCGCTCGGGCCTCCGCCGCAATCGCCCGCTCAGCCGCCGGCTGCCGCGGCCAAAGGCTCGCCTTCTGTGCCGCTTCCGCCTGCGGCCAACCGCGACTCGTCGGTCCCTGCCACCCTGGGGCCGGATTCAGCCATCGCCGCGCCGCTCGTTGAAGATCGCAGGGTGTCAACGCCGCCTGCTACTCCCCCTGTCATCTCTGCAAAACTGGAATCTGCCCTGGCGCAGTTATTTGAAGCCTATCGCACGGACGACCGCGCCCGGCTGGCGACCTTCGCCGGCCAGGCCAACCTGGATGTTGAACACGGCGCCGTGCGCGTGATCCTGGAGATGGATCGCAGTCCTGAAGCCCATCCTGCGGGCCCCGCAGCGACCGAGATCGTGACCACGGCGGGCGGAACCCAAAGCGTGGTCGAACACGCCCCTCCCATTGCGATTCGCGCCGACCTGGCGGCGGCCATCGCCGCCACCGGCGCCACTTACGAGACTGCATATCAAGACTGGGTGCAGGTGCTTGCACCTTTTGCGAGCCTGCCGGCGCTGGCGGACTTGCCCGATGTGCGTATCGTCCGTTTGCCCATCCCGGCCGGTCATTGATCCCGGCCAGCCCTGCGTTTGAAGAGGGCAGCTACGATGATTGCCCGCGGTTCAGATGGCGGTCATCACCGTTGCTTTCATTGAGTCTCATCCCACACGGAGGAGGAAAACCTGATGAACCCCAGTAGTCGTCGTCTTTATCGTTTGTTGTTGGCCTGCCTGCTGGTCGCACTCGTGCTGACCCCACTGGCAGGAATGGCGTTGGCAAGCCCGGTCGCACCGGTTTCATCCGACGCTGTGAAGCTCCCTGCGGGCGTGGAAGTGGTTGGGGGCGAACTGCCCATCGTGACCAAGGACGCGGGAGCGCGGCTGGACTCTCGGCTGGCGCAGATGGTTGAAGCGCGCCGGGCCGGAGAACGCGAGAAGCTGGCAGCCTTTGCCGGCGAGCGGTACTTCGATCTGGCAACCAACACGGTGCGGGTGATTATCGAGATGGCCCGCGATCCTGAAGCCCAGGTCGTAAACGGACCGACCTATGAGAAGGTCGCGCTGCCTGACGGGCGGGTGGCGACCATCGAGCACGCGCCGCAGATCACCGTGCGGAGCGAGTTGGTGAACGCCATCGTCGCGACCGGCGCCACCTACGAGACCGCCTATCGGAATCTGGTGCAGGTCTCTGCACCGTTGGACAGCCTTGAGGCGTTGAGCCGCATGCCGGACGTGGTACGCGTGCGCTTCCCGCTGCCGGCCCAACAGCATGAGGTGTCGGCCAGCGCCGCTGCCGCGCCGGACGCGCCGCAGGCCGGCGCCAGCATCACCGAAGGCGCCGCCCTGACTAGGGCGTGTTTGCAAAATCCGTCAGGATGCGTAAACTCGGTTGCATGATGAACCGAGGCGACCTGACAAACGAACAGTGGGAGCAGTTGGCCCCGCTCCTCCCACCCCAGAAAGCGGCCCGGGGGCGACCGGCTGCCGACCATCGGCGGATCGTGAACGGCATCCGGTGGATCCTGCGCACCGGGGCACCGTGGCGGGACTTGCCAGACCGCTACGGCGCCTGGCAGACCGTGGCCAGTCGCTTCTACCGCTGGCGCAAGGCGGGCATATGGGACCGCCTCTTCGCCGCTGTGCAGCAAGACGCCGATGCGGCGGGCGAGATCGATTGGAGCATTCACTTTGTCGATAGCACCATCGTGCGGGCCCATCAGCACGCCGCTGGTGCAAAGGGGGGGACCCCCAAACCGAAGCTTTAGGCCGCAGCCGCGGCGGTTTCAGCACCAAAGTGCATGTCCGCGCCGAAGGCAACGGCAAGTTAATGACGCTGGCCCTCACACCCGGGCAGCAGCACGATGCGACGATGTTCGAGACGCTGCTCAGTCAAGGGGCAGTCAAGCGTCCGGGTCCGGGCCGGCCCAAGCTACGGCCCCAGCGCATTGCGGGCGACAAGGGCTACAGCAGTCGCAAGATTCGCGCCTTTGCACGCCGGCGCGGCATCCGCATCACCATCCCGCACCGGCGCAATGAACGTCATCGCGGCCCGTTCGACCGCACGCTCTACAAGCAACGCAATCGCGTCGAGCGCTTCTTCAGCCGAATGAAACAGTTCCGGCGCCTGGCCACCCGCTACGAGAAGCGAGCCGAAAACTACCGAGCCATGTGGCTCATCGCTGCTACGATCCTGTGGCTATGATTTGCAAACACACCCTAATGCGGATGAGTGGGCGGCTGCCGGCTACAACGGCAGCGGTGTGAACCTCGCCGTGTTCGACTTCGGCTTCACCGGCTACGCATCGCTGCAGGCCAGCGGCGATCTGCCCAGCGGGGCCAACCTGGTGCTGAAGGACTACAGCGCGGACTATACCTTCGGTGACACAGGCTATGAACACGGCGCGGCCTGCGCAGAGATCGCCTACGACATGGCGCCGAGCGCGAAAGTCTATCTCTACGCCTGGGGCACCGACGCCGAGTTCGGCAATGCGGTGGCCGACTACGAGACGAACGTCAGCGGCAAGAAGGTGGCGACCATGTCCATCGGCTGGGTCAACGCCGGGCCGTATGACGGGACCGGGCCGATTGACGATATCGTGAACACTGCGGCCAATACGTACGGCATCTTTTGGGCCAACTCTGCCGGCAATGCTCGGAAAGAACACTACTCGTGGACCTCGACCCAGTACAGCACGGGCAACTCCGTCGCCTTTGGCACCGGTAACATCGAAGGCATTGGCCCGACCTCGGGCTCGGTGTGGAATATTCCGGCCGGCAACACCATCACCGTCTTCCTGGAGTGGAACGACTGGAACACAGCTCGCACCGCCAACAACAGCCATGTGGATTACGACCTGTACCTGCTGAAGTGGACCGGAAGCACTTGGAGCCAGGTGGCCTCATCCGTGGGGAACCAATGCTCCGGCACAACACCCCCCACTGAAGAGATCTCGTTCACAACCACCGCCACGACCAACCCGTACTATGGTGTGGTGGTCCAACGGTACACCACGGGCTGCACCAACAACTTCGGCCACTGGATGGAGCTGTTCACCTTCAACGGCTTCTACACCGCGGGGACTGGGTCGGTGAACTCTTTCTGGTACGTCAATGAGTGCAACAGCCTGACCATCCCGGCCGATGCAACCGGCGCGGTCGCGACCGGCGCCACGTTCTGGGGCGATGATAGCAATAGCTCGAACGATTACGGCCTGGAGACATTCTCCAGCTTCGGGCCGCGCAACGCCAGCGGCGGCACCAACCCCGGCACGACGGTCAACAAGCCGGACGTCGTCGCGCCCGAAGGGGTCAGCACCGAGACCTATGGCGCCAGCAACAGTGTGAATTACGCGAATGGCGGCGACGGCTTCTGGGGCACGTCGGGCGCGGCGCCGCACGTCGCGGGCGCGGCGGCCGATGTGTGGACGCTGTACCCGTCCTATACGCTGGCCCAGGTGCGCAACTACCTTCAAGGTGAGGCGATCTACAAGGCGGGCGGCAGCACGTGCGGCGGCACCCTGGCTGCCGTGAGCAGCGTGTCACCGCAGAGCGGGACCCAGAACAACCGTTATGGTTGGGGCCGCCTCAACCTGCTTGTCTCGCCGACCGCGGTCGCGATGGCGCTGTTCCGGGCGCAATCGTTCCCCCTGGCCGTGCCGCTCGCCGGCATGGCCGTGGTGGCGGTCGGCGCGGTCGTGCTAATCCGTCGGCGCCGGCGGTAAAGGTTCAGGGCTGACCGGAGAGCCTATCCGAAGAGCGTGTAGCGCATTCGCCTTTTGTGGGCGCTCCGGGCGGATGCACAACCGGCTGCGACGACCGATTCGGATAGGCCTTCGAAGCTAATCTCTTTCAAACAGGACTGGATTCGAGCCTTTAGGCGATCTCTTTCCGCTGAAGGCTCGAATCCGGACCGCTATCTGAAAGGTATTGGCTCCAAAGCACGTTGGCAGGTTGGTCCGCGTCAACGTGCTAACCTGCCAACCTGCCAACCTGCCAACCTTCAAACGTGTCAACGTGTCAACGTGCTAACCGGTGGCCGTCAGATCTCCTTCCATACCTTCCCCAGACTTTCCCCGTACACGCTCAGATCCCACTCGTTGAAGTAGCCGAACGGTGTGACCCGCACGTCGTAGCCAGTGGCGGCCAGGCGGCCGGCGAGCTCGGCGATGAGCGCGGCCGCGAATTCCGGCTCGGCGTTCTCGCCGCCCAGGTGGGTGAACGAGTGCAGCACGACCCGCTTGAGCTCGCGCTTGTTTGCCAGCCATTTGACGTTCTTCAGCGTTTTGCGGAAGACCTCCTCGCGCGCGGCCGCATCCTTCGCCTCCACCTGCATGAAGACGACGACTGCGTCCGTCACCGCATCTTCCTCCTGGATGTCTTCAACGTTTTCGAGTGTCTTGGAGAACGATTTCCACCAGAAACGTTTGGCCTGGAACATGAGTAGACGCATGGGATCCCCTTCAAAGCGGTAGGCAAAGAAACGAGGAAACAAGGGAACGACGGCGCCTTGTGTACTTGCCTACTTGGTTGCTCGCTCCGTCTTGACCTTCACTTGCTTCCCGTTGGTCACAACCTCGATCCGCCCGTTTTGATCCGTTCGCAGCACTTCGATGCCGGTCAACCGTTCGAGCACCGCGGGGTGCGGATGGCCGAAGGAGTTGTCCGCGCCGACCTGGATCACGGCGAGCTGCGGCTGCACCGCGGCAAGGAAGGCTGCCGAGCTGCTCCCGTTGCTGCCGTGATGGCCGATCTTGAGTACATCGGCGCGCAGGGGCAGGCCCGCGGCCAGCATGGCCTCCTCCGCTTCGACTTCCGCATCGCCGGTGAGCAGAAAAGAGGTTTCCCCGTAATCCAGCCGCAGCACGATCGCGTTGTTGTTGTCGTCCGAGTTGGTGCCGGTCAGGGGCGTCGCGCCAGGGTTGAGCACGGTGACGAGCAGGCGGCCCACCGGGAGGCGCATCCCGCGCAAGGCATAGGTGCGCTTCACGCCGGCCTGCTTCAGGCTCGCCAGCCAGGACTTGGCCCAGGACGAAGTGTCAGACTGCGGTACGTCGAGCACCTGGCCGACACGGTAGCGCGCCAGCAGGGGGATCAGCCCGGTGATGTGGTCGCCGTCCGGGTGGGTCAGCACGACCAGATCCAGACTGTGGTCCCAAAACGGCAGGACCGCGCCCAGCTCGTTGAGCAGCGCGGTGGGGCTCGGCCCGCCGTCCACCAGGATTTGCCGGCCATCGGGCGCCTGGATCAGGATGGCGTCGCCCTGGCCCACATCCAGGAAGAAGACATGCAGCCGGCCATCCGGCAGCCCGCGCTGCGCCAGCCAAACCACGGCCGCGACGAGGATCAACAGGATGGCCGGTCGCCAGCCGGAAAGCCATTTCTTCAGCACTGACATCGGCGAAAATCCGTTCCGGGGGAGTCACGGGTTGCGTTGACACGTTGACATGTTTTCACGTTTTCACGTTTTCACGTCTATACTATCTGCTCAGTTGCGCTTTTGTCAAAGAGCCATCAGTCACCCTGCCGGAAGGAATCTGGCGCTGTCAGCCTGAGGCCGAGTCGCTGATCGCAGTCAACGGCGCAAGGTTGTCAGGCCGAAGGATCTGTGTCGCGAGTTTTTATGCCCAACCGTATCTGTTTCGGCGACAACCTGCCGATCCTGCGCGCGCTGCCGGCGGCGTCGGCCGATCTGATCTACATTGACCCACCCTTCAACACCGGGAAGGTGCAGGCGCGGACGCAGATTCAGACGGCCCGCAGCGAGGCTGGCGACCGCACGGGTTTCGGCGGGCAGCGCTATGCCACGATCCGCGTCGGCACGCATTCGTATGCCGACCTGTTCGACGACTACCTGGCGTTCCTGGAGCCGCGGCTGGTCGAGGCGCATCGCGTCCTGGCGCCCCACGGCAGCCTCTACTTCCACATTGACTACCGCGAGGTCCACTACTGCAAGCTGCTGCTCGACGGCATCTTCGGCCGTGATTGCTTCCTCAACGAGATCATCTGGGCCTATGACTACGGCGGCCGGCCCAAGAACCGCTGGCCGCCCAAGCACGACAACATCCTGCTGTACGTCAAGGATCCGAAGCGTTACACGTTCAACACTGACGAGATCGAGCGCATTCCGTATATGGCGCCCGGCCTGGTCGGCCCGGAGAAGGCCGCGCGGGGCAAGCTGCCCACCGACACCTGGTGGCACACCATCGTCCCGACCAACGGCAAGGAAAAGACCGGCTACCCGACGCAGAAGCCGCTGGGGATCCTGCGGCGGATCATCCAGGCGTCGTCGCGGCCCGGCGAATTGGTGTTGGATTTCTTCGCCGGCAGCGGCACCACCGGCGCGGCCTGCCTGGAGCTTGGCCGGCGGTTCATCCTGGTGGACGACAACCCGGAGGCCATCGAGGTGATGCGGCAGCGGTTCGCCAGGGCGCCGGACATCGAATGGCTGATCGGCCCGGAATGATCCGCTTAATCAGTTGAATCTGCGTCATCTGCGTCCTTTTTCGGGCCAATGTTTCAAGGAGTCAACGGTGAAAATCCTCATTGCAGTGGACATGGAAGGCATCACGGGCGTGGTGCACAGTGATCAGACCAACCCAAGTCACGCCGAATACGGCCGGTTCCGCCGGCTGATGACCGCGGACGTGAATGCCGCGATCCGTGGCGCGTTCGACGGCGGCGCGGACGAGGTGATTGTCAGCGACGGGCACTGGGACAACCGCAACATCCTGATCGAGGAGCTGGACCCCCGCGCCCGCCTGAATTCCGGCTCGCCGCGACCCTTTTCGATGGTCGAGGGCGTGCAGCACGGCGTGGATGGCGTCTTCTTCGTCGGCTATCACGCCCGCGTCGGCACGCAGGACGCGGTCCTGGATCACACCTGGTCCAGCGGCCGCGTGGACGGCGTCTGGCTGAACGGCGAGGTCGTGGGCGAGATCGGCCTCAACGCAGCGGTGTGCGGTCATTTCAACGCGCCGGTCGTGATGATCTCCGGCGATCAGACCGCGTGCGCCGAGGCGGCTGCGCTGCTGGGCGCGGTGGGGACCGCGGTCGTCAAGCGCGCCACGGGGCGCAACTCCGCCGAGTGCCTGCCCCCGGAGGTCACGGCCGGGCTGATCGCCACGGCGGCCGGGCTGGCCGCGGCGCGGCTGCGGCTGGGCCAGGCGCCGGCGCCCTACCGCGTCGCGGCGCCGATCACCGTCGCGGTGGAATTCATCCGCAGCGAGATGGCCGACGCGGCCGCGATCCTGCCCGGCGCGCAGCGCACCGGCGGCAAACGGGTCGAGTTCACCGCGGCCGATATGCCGGCCGCCTACTGCGCATTCCGGTCGTTGGTCGGGCTGGCGAGCAGTTAAGACGGGTGACTACCGGCGGTTTTCCTCTCCGTGCGTGCGGAGCCATACCCGCTGCCCATCCGTGGTCACCTCGATCACCGCGTCCGCGGCCACGCGGGTTGCGCCGTGGGCGGCCAGTGATGCATCTACGTCCGGCGGATAGGTGGTGTCCTCCGGCCACAGGATGAGCTGGGACGCAGCGGCAGCGAGGAAATCTGCGGTGGGCCAGGCGCCGGTACTGGGGCCGGGGGCCTTGAGGACGGTTGTGCGCAGGTCGGCGCCGGCGGCGAGCAGCGCAGCCTGGTCTTCGGGGCGCAGCGTGGCCGGCAGGATCGTCCGGTACTGGCCGTAGCTGAGCGTCCAGCCGTCGCCGGCCGCCAGCCGCGCCAGCGTCACCTCATCGTCGAGGCGAACCGTAGTCCCAGGCGCAAGCTGCGCGGGGTCAACCGCCTGCGCACCGGGCCAGAGCGCGGCCGCGTCGGGGCCGATCGTTGCATCCACGCCCGCGCGCCAGCCGGCCAGCAGCGGCCGCGTCGCGGCGGCCAGCGCGGCGCCATCCCCCCGTCCGTCCCACACCCATACCCGGCTGCCGTTCGGCGTCACGATGAGCACCGCCTCCGCGCCTGTCCCCTGGACGAAACAGAGGTGCAGATTCCCGTCCGGCCGCGCGGCGCGGGCGCGTCCGCCGTGCCCGATCGGGAGCGCGCCCGCCCCCCCCCCACCCCCTGCGCCGCGGGGGGGGCTCGCCGGCCACCCCCGGCGGCGCCGCCCG
>CAZYGI010000051.1:0-29306 GCA_964647255.1 uncultured Anaerolineales bacterium
GCGATGGCGGCGTTGAAGGGTTTGACGAGGTCGGAGCCCTGTTTGAAGATGAAGCCGAAGTCCTCGGCGCCGAGGGGGCCGCCGACGATCTTGAGCTTGTCGGGGTTGGCGCCGATGTAGCCGCGGCCGGACGCGGCGTCGGTGAGGACCATGTCCACATCGCCGGCCAGGAGGGCCTGGACGGAGGCGCCGAAGGTTTCGAAGAGTTTGATGCGCGGGTTCTTCTCGTCGCCGTCGAGCACGTTGTAGACGGCGGAGTAGAAGTTGGTGGTGCCGGCCTGGGCGCCGATGAGCAGCTTGGCGTCGGCGGCGAAGGTCTTGGCGTCGGCGAAACGGGTCTCATCGGCGCGGACGAGCATGAACTGCTGTGAGGTCATGTAGGGGCCGGAGAAGTCCACCTGGGTTTTGCGCTCGTCGTTGATGGTGATGCCATCCATACCGACGTCGAACTGACCGTCCTTCACGGCCGGGATCATGGCGTCCCAGGACGACAGCTTCCAGTCCACCGTGCAGTTGAGCCGGCGGCAGATCTCGTTCACTGCGTCGTACTCCCAGCCCACCCCCTTGCCGGTCTGCGGATCCACGAAGTTCAGCGGCGTGTACGCGTTCTCCGTCACCGCGACCACCGCCCGCCCCTTCAGATCGGGCAGGCGCAGGGTCTTGGCAGCCTCCGCGGCCGCTTCCGGCGCTTGGGTCGGCTGCGGTGCGGCGGTCGGCGCCGCCGTGGGTTTCGGGGCCTCGGTCGGCGCGGGTGCGGTGGTCGGCGCCGGTGCCTCAGTCGGCGCGGGCTGCGCCGCGGCCGTGGGTTGGGGCGCCGGCGTGGCCGTCGGTGCGCACGCGGACAAAACAAGGCTGGTCAGGATGACCAGCGAGAGAACCAACAGGGACTTCTTCATAAATCTCCTCCCTTTACTTCTGTTTCCTGCGCCGCGCGACCAGCAACAGGAGCACACCGATCAGCAAGAAGATCGGCGCGGCGATCAGCGCGTGGGCTACCAGTTCCATCATGCCGGCTGTAAACATGAGTGGGCACTCCATCGGTGCTGTACCAATCACCCTACAGCCATTCTACTGCCTTTCAGAATGCCAGTCAAAGCAATCCCATGACGCGGGTCATGGTCGGTTCGACCTGCCGCTGCTATAATGACAGCGCACATACGCCGGTGGCCGTTATTTGCCATACGCCATCGGCCATCAGCTATTCGCCACCCCGGAGGAGTCAACGATGACAGAACTGACTGCGCAGAATTTGAGACAGGCGCATCGCGTCCTCGCCGAATACACCTACACCGTACCCAAGGTGGATCGCGGCTACGCGGGCCAGACCCTCTACGTGGACATCGCCACCGGTCGCATCGAATCCCGCCCCGTCACCGACGAGATGAAGCGCATCTTCGTCGGCGGCAAGGGCTTTGGCTTGTGGCGGCTGTGGCATGCCGTCGGGCCGGACACCCGTTGGGATGACCCCGAAAACGAGATCGTGATCGCCTCCGGCCCGTTGGCGGGCACGATCCTCTACCCCGGCACCGGCAAATCGTTGGTGGTGGGCATCTCGCCGCTCACGAACATCGTGGTGGACAGCAACGTGGGCGGCTACTTCGCCCCGTTGCTCAAGATCGCGGGCTGGGATGCGCTGGAGGTGCAGGGCAAGGCCGCGGAGGAGGTGGTGATCTTCATTGATGGCGACGCGGGCCGCGTGACGGTCGAGACCGCACCGCTGGAGGCCGTGAATACCCACCTCGTATCCGAGCAGCTCACCGAGATGTACGCGCGGGACGCCGGCGACAAGCGCAACATCTCGGTGGTTTCGGCCGGGCAGGGCAGCGAGCATACCCGCATCGGCTGCCTCAACGTGAGCTGGTACGATCCCAAGCGCGGCAAAGTGCGCGTCAAGCAGGCCGGCCGCGGCGGGCTGGGCACCGTGCTGCGCGACAAGAAGATCAAGGCGATCGTCTGTCGCCGCAGCGGTCTCAAGGCCGAGGCCAACGCGCCGGTGGACATCAAACGCATCCGGGCCGTGGGCCAGCGTATCAACAAGGAGATCGTCGAACTGGACGACGAGCAGAACCGGATGCGCCGCGTCGGCACCGCGCACCTGGTCGAAATCATGGACGATTACGACCTGCTGCCGGTGCACAACTTCAAGTTCGGCAGCCACCCCGACATGCCCAAGATCAAGTCCACCGTCTGGGACGGCATCTTCACGCAGACGCACCCCGACTCGTGCATCTACGGCTGCACGATGGCGTGTTCGAAGGGCGTGGACGGCTACACCGTGCGCACCGGGCCGTACGCCGGGGACATCGTCACCGTGGACGGGCCCGAGTACGAGACGGTGGCGGGCTGCGGCTCGAACATCGGCATCTTCAACCCGCCCGACATCATCGAGCTGAACTTCTACTGCGACACCTACGGGATTGACTCGATCTCCTTCGGCACCCTGACCGCGTTCGTCATGGAATGTTACGAGGCGGGCATCCTGGATCTTGAAAAGACCGGCGGGCTGGACCTCCGTTTCGGCAACGCCGAGGCCGCGCTGGAACTGCTGCACCGGATGGCGCGCGGCGAGGGGTTTGGAGCGATCGCCGGCATGGGCGTGCGCGCGATGAAGGCCTATTTCGTCGAACACTACGGCGCCGACCCCGCGTTCGTCCAGGACATCGGCATGGAAAACAAGGGGATGGAGTACTCCGAGTACATGACCTTCATGTCGGAGCGGGTCTACAACTTCCAGCGCGTGTTCAACCTGCGCATGGGCCGCGGCACGCGCGAGCACGACGCCATCCCCTACCGCTCGGCCGGCCCGGTGACGGCCGAGGAATATGAGAGCCGCGCCGAACGCTACGACAAGCAGTTGCGCGAGAAGGCCGGCATTGACCCGGCCGGCATGACCACGGCCGAGAAGATGGCTGCCACGCGGCAGTGGCGCGAGGCGCAGTACGAGGGGTTGATTGACGCCGTCTACAAACGTCGCGGCTGGACCCCCAACGGCGTGCCGACGCTGGAAACGCTGCGGAAGCTGGAGATTGACTTCCCCGAGGTGGTGGAGGTGGTGAAGGGGGAGCTGTAGGCAGGACGAAGGATGAAAGCTGAAGAATGAAGGATGAAGCGCCGGGTGCGGATGGCCGTGCCCGGCGCTTTGGCGTTAATTGCCTTGACAGCCCTGGGCGGGGTGGCGTATACTTCGGGTGTAGCTGAGGAACCGAGTCTTTCCCAAGATATCGAGACTCAAGGAGCACTTAGATGACGGTAGAAATCCAAACAGTCAAGCGCCTGCAAAGCCTGCTCGATCTCTATCGCGGCGGATATCGCAGCCCTGTCGTGGATCAGGCGGTGGGCAAACTCATCGCGCTCGAAGTCAAGCAATGCCGTGACGAGCTGCAACGGCTCACAACTCGTTTATCTGATTATGAGCAGCAGTACCACATGCCTTCGGATGAATTCTACCGGCGTTTTCGCGCCGGCGAGTTGGGCGACGATATGGATATGGTGGAGTGGAGCATTTTCTGGGATATGCACCAGGCTGCCGAAAAACGATTAGCCGGTTTGGTTAAGCAGGCGCTATGACCCCGGCAGAATACCTCGCTTCAGTGTTATCTGAACTCGCCACCAGCGATCTTATCGCCTCATTCGATGTCGTGGAGCAATGGGTAGAGCCTGATGGTGGGTATATCCGCGTTCGCGCATTGTTGACGAACGAAGATTTTCTGGAAGTCGCGGAGTATTTTGTGGTATCTGGCAGAAAGTGCATTCCGGTCCGCTATCGTTACCAGTGGATGGACGCGCGCCGCCAGCAGATACGTAAACGGTGGGATAACGTTGAGCACTATCCAGGTTTGGCCGGGTTTCCTTACCATGTACATTTGGCAGATGGCCAGGTTAAGTCAGGACAGTGCGTTAGCATTCTTGAACTACTGAAGATGCTGCCGTCGGAACTCACATGAAACTGAGCATTCGGGACGCTGCGGAAGCTGGAGATTGACTTCCCCGAGGTGGTGGCGGTGGTGAGGGGGAAGCTGTAGGCGGACGATAGACGATTGACCATGGACGATGAGCTAAGTGCCAGGCGCGACGAGATGTGCCTGGCACTTTGGTTTCAACCTGGAGTCATCAAATTCCCTCTTGACTTCTCCCCTCCCCCGTCCTAGAATAGCATCATCCTCGAGCATGATTGTCTGGCCGCCCGGCTGATCAACAATCGGCAAGCGGCCCTCATCTGCATTTCGACCACCACGCCCCTCGTCGTTCGGTTGCATACCTGGCCGCTGCGCCCGTTGCGCAATAAGGGAGGTCCCATGTTGCCGAAGCTCGGATCCAAGTGGTTTTTCTGGTCTTGCGCGTCGTTGATCGCAACCACCGTCGTGCTGCGTCTGTGGCTCGATGCCGGCGCGGCCGCAGCGCTCCCTGCAGCCACAGACGCCTTGCCCGTCGTGCAAGTGACGACGCACGAGGCGGAGGACAGCTTACCGACCTTGGTTGAGACGGCTAACAGCAGGCTGCTGGCCGTGTTTGCACGCTACGGAGCCCTAGGGTCGCGCATCAGCACGGACGGCGGCGCGACGTGGGGGGGCGAGATGCAGATAGATGGGTGCTGCCGCTACAACCCCAGCCTGGCCCGCGCGGCCGACGGGACCGTGTGGCTGGCGTATGTCCGCCAGACGGTCATAGAAATCGAGCCGGATAAAATCCAGGAAAAGCGCGAGATCTGGCATCGCACCAGCACGGATGGCGGCGCCACCTGGACGGCAGAGCGCCAAATTTCCACCGGGTCCACCAACGACGACGATCCGGCCATCTTGGAGACCGCCGGCGGCGTCCTCTGGGTCGTGTGGCAATCCGGTCGCTCCGGCAACGGGGATCTGTGGTACAAGACCAGCTCCGATCGCGGCGTCACCTGGTTAGCCGACGTCCGGCTCACAAGCAGCGACCTGTCCGACTCCTCTGCCACCCTCGCGCAGGCGGCCGATGGGCGGATCGTGGTGGCCTGGAACCGGGGGGAGGGCGCGCTGTTGCAGCGCAGCAGCGCGGACGGCGGGCTGACCTGGTCGGTTGAGCGACAGATCGCGCCGTGCTGCCGGCGCAGCCCAAGCCTGGCCGCGGCCGGCGGCGGCCTGTGGCTGGCGTACGAGCAGGACGAGGATATCTGGCTTCGCAAGAGCGCCGATAGCGGTGCAACCTGGTCCGCCGAGGCCCGATTTACGCACTTTGTGGCGTACGACGGCAGCGCGTCGCTGGCCGCGCTGGCGGCCGGGAGGCCTGGCCTCGCCTGGTCCTCAGCGCGCAGCGGCAACCGGAACATCTGGTACGGCAGCCCGGGCGAGCGGGAGGACGACAACCCGCCGCCCTACGTTGACTCGATGGGCCATCGGCCTGAGTGCAACCTGGACAGCAACACCGAGATCATCTTCCGCACGACTGCGAAGGACGAGACGGGGGTGGCTGCCGTCCACCTGGTCTGGGAGGTGAATGGTGCCGCGCAGCCCGACCTGGTGCTGTTCGACGACGGCGCGCACGATGACGAGGCGGCCGGCGATGGCACGTGGGGCGCCCGACTCGGACCGCTTGCTGCGGGCAGCCAGGTCAGCTATCGCGTCCGCGCCACGGATACGGACGGCAACACGTCCCTGTACCCGCACCTCAACTCCTTCACGGTGCTGCCGGTCTTCGCCAAGACGGCGGATATCCTGTTCGTGGCCGACGGCGGGATCTACGACACGGATCGGCTGGGCGGGCGTTACACCGCCGCCCTGGATCACCTGGGCTATCCCTACGACATCTGGGAGACAGGGCGTCGCTGCGCGCTCGATAGCGCCAGCCTGGGCCAATACGCGGGCGGAACCGTCATCTGGGCAGTCCCCTATGAGGGCCGGCTCATCAACGAGGAGAGCCAGCTCGCCGCGGTGCAGGGTTACCTTGACGCGGGAGGCAAGCTGTTCGTCACCGGCCAGAACATTGCCCAGCGTCTCTCCGGGTCGGCAAACGCCAGGTTTTTGACGGACTACCTGCACGCGACCTTCCGGCAGGATGACTCGCAACTGTATGGGGTGGCCGGCGCGTCGGGGGATCCCATCGGGGATGGCCTGGTGCTGAACCTCTCGGCCAGCGACGGTGTCATCAACCAATACTCCAAGGACGTGATTGATCCTATTGCGCCGGCCCAGATCGCCTTCACCTACAGGACAGGCGCCAGCGCCGCCCAAGCCGGGCCAATCCGTTCCGGAGAAGCTGCTGCGGTCGGCCTGGCGCAGCCCGCGCTGACGCCCATCCCAGCGCCTCCAGCATCCCCGGCGCCGACCCCGACCGCGAGGCCCGCGCCGACCGCCGCGCCGACACCCCCGCCCGTTGCGTGTCCTGGCCACTGCGGCGCGGGGCTGCATGTTGACACAGGAACTTACCGGGTCGCCTACCTGGCCTTCGGCTTCGAAGGCATCAACAACGCAACCGACCGTGCGGCGGTCATGGAGCGCGTCCTGGCCTGGCTCCAGGGTCGGGCCCCGCGGCTGATACTTCTGACCCCTGCCCGCGACCAGCCAGCCGCGGCCGGCCCGATCAGGTTCACCTGGCTCGCTGCGCCCGGTGCGACGAGTTATCACCTTCAGATTGATACCACCCCGGCTTTCGACTCGCCTGGCCTGATCAACGAACGCGTGCCCGGCGCGACCTTCACCCGCAGCCTGACGCCGGGCGCGTATTACTGGCGCGTGCGGGCGCTGTATCCCAGCGGCTGGGGCGACTGGACGGCGGCCTGGCCCCTCCCTGTTGCCGCCAGCGTGACGCCGGTCACGACGGATCCGGCCGACGACGCTGCTCCCGCGTTGGTGCAGACAGCAGACGGCGGGCTGCTGGCGGTCTTCGTGCGCAACGGAACGCTGTGGTCCGCCAACAGCACGGACGGCGGCGCGACGTGGGGAGGTGAAGCGCTGATCGCGGGCTGCTGCCGCTACAATCCCAGCCTGGCGCGGCTGGCGGACGGGACCTTATGGCTCGCGTACGACCGCGCCGGGGACGTCTGGCGCCGGACCAGCCCTGACTATGGCGCCACCTGGTCGGCGGAGCAACGGCTCACCACGGATCCTGCCGGCGACACCGATCCGGTCATCTTGCAGGCGGCCGATGGCAAGCTGTGGGCGGTGTGGCAATCCAACCGCACCGCTTATTACTACTCCTCACTCTGGTACAAGACGAGCGCGGATGGTGGCGCTACCTGGTCGGGCGATCTACAGCTCACGCGTGACGCGCAGGACACCGAGCCGGCCATCGCGCAGGCTGACGACGGCCGGCTGGTCGTGACATGGTACCGCTACGGGGCGTTGTGGCAGCTCAGCGGCGCCGACGAGTGGTCGCCCGAGAGACAGATCGGTTCCTCCGGCCGGCGACCGAGCCTGGTGACGGCCGGCAACGACCTCTGGCTGGCCTTCGATTGGGCAGGAGACATCTGGTATCGCATCAGCCAGGACCGGGGCGAGACCTGGACGGAGCCGCTGCAATTCACGCGTTTCATGGGCGATGATGCTGCACCCGCCGTGGCTGCGCTAGGGTCGGGTGGGGTCGGCATCGCCTGGGGGTCAGACCGCAGCGGCAATCCCGACATCTGGTTCGGCAGGCCCGGCGCGCAGGATGATCTCGATCCGCCGCCGTACGTGGCGATGGGCGAACACCGGCCTTGGCCCAACCCGGACAGCGACGACGCCATCACCTTCCGCGCCTATGCCCAGGACGAGACCGGGGTGGTCAGCATGCGCGTGAAGTGGACGCTGGACGGCGTCAGCCAGGCCGACCTGCCGATGGCTGATGACGGTGCGCATGGCGATGGCTCGGCCCGCGATGGGATATGGGGCGTCCAACACGCGCCGCTCGAAGCGGGCAGGGAGGTCACCTATCGCGCATGCGCGACGGATGCGAGCGGTCACAGCGCCTGCTACCAGCAGAACCAGTTCTTCACCGTGCAGCCGGCGTTCGTTAAGACCGCAAATATCCTCTTCGTGGCGGATGGCGGCGGTTACAATGCCCCTTACGCACCCTACGGCACTGCCTGGTATCGGCCTTATTACGCCCAAGCCCTGGCGGCCCTGGGCTACCGTCCCGACACCTGGGATGTCCTGCTTCGCGGGGATCCTGGCAGCGCGACCCTCGACCAATACCGGAGGGGCATCGTCATCTGGGCCGCACCCTATTGGGGCCGCGTGACGGATCCCGGATCCGACAGCATCGGCCAACTGCGGGCATACCTGGACGCGGGCGGACGGCTGTTCATCAGCGGCCAGAACATCGCAGCGTCCCTGGCGCAACGGTACGATGGAGGCCTCCTGGAGGACTACCTGCATGCGACCCTGCGGCAGGATGACACGGGCCTGTTTGGGTTAGCCGGCGCCCCCGGTGATCCCATCGGTGATGGCCTGGCGCTGAACATCTCGGGCGGCGACGGCGCGAACGACCAGTATTCCAAGGACGAGATTGATCCCATTGCGCCGGCCGAGGTCGTCTTCACCTACCGGGCCGATGTCAGCGCCATGTTGGCCGAGCCGGCCGCACCGCGGTCGGGGGATGACTCGCAACAAGCTGAGGCAGAGAAGGGATCCTCTCCCGAGGCCAACATCGGCTCGGGCACGGCGGCCCTGCGCGTCGACACCGGCAAATATCAAGCGGTCTTCTTCGCGTTCGGTTTTGAAGCGATCAACAGCGCCGCGGACCGCACCGCGGTCATGGCGCGGGTGCTTGACTGGCTGCGGGTCTCGGCCACCAACACCCTTTACCTGCCGCTGGTCGTGGCTGCCGCTGGCGATTCCTTCTGGGCGGATGAGACCCGGCTGGCGCTGGGCTGCTGCACAAGCATCCACTGGACGGCGACCGGCGCCCAGGCGGTGTACCTCAACGGCGAGGGGGTGCCAGGGCAGGGCACTCGGCAGGTGTGCCCGATGGAGACCACCACCTACGTGCTGACGGTGGTCCGTGCGACTGCCACGCGAGAACTGTCCCTGACGATTGAGGTGGTGGACACCGGCGGGTCGTAGGCCTGGCAAGGGGCGGGCAGGCGAGACGGGGCCAGAGCGCTCTGGTCCCGTTTTGTTGTGCTGCGACTGTGGGTATAATGGGGCCCAGGAGCAGATTTGCAGCCATGATACGAGTCAACGGCCAGTACGACGTCGAATACCGCCCCGGTATGACCGTCCAGGATGTGCTCGACGCGCTCAAGTTCAGCTTTCGCATGATCGTGGTGAAGATTGACGGCAAAGTGGTGCTGCGCAAGGACTTCGCCACCACCGCGGTGCCCGACGGCACGGAGATGCAGGCGATCCACCTGATCAGCGGGGGATAAACAGTGATCTATCTCGAAGCCTTCTCTAAAGTTCTCCCCGTCATCCTTCTTTTTGTCCTCGGCGCCTTCCTGCGCCGGACGCGCTTCCTGGGCGAGAGCACGGTCGGCGACATCAAGAAGCTGATCGTCAACATCACGCTGCCGGCGGTGCTCGTCCTGGCCTTTGCCGGGGTGAACCTGGAAGGCCGCCATCTCGCCATCGTCGCGGTGGTCTTTGCCGCTTGCCTGCTGGCGTTGCTGCTCGGCCGGTTGATCGGCCGGCCGCTGGGGCTGCGCTCGCCTTACTTCCCAACGTTGATGACCGGCTTTGAGGCGGGGATGATGGGCTACGCGATCTTCACGGCCGTGTACGGCGCGGGGAAGATCTTCAACTTCGCCGTGGTGGATCTGGGGCAGGTGACATTTGTCTTCTTCATCCTGGTGCCGTTTGTGCAGCGGCTCTCCACCGGCGCGATCCCCTTCGGGCAAACGCTGCGCAACTTCCTCAAGACGCCGGTGATCCTCGCGATCTTCGTTGGGATCGTCGCCAACCGGCTGGGAGTGATGCCGGCGCTGCAAGGCTGGCCGGTCTCGGCGGCCGTGCTGCACACGGTCGAGCTGCTCGGCGGACTGACCACGCCACTCATCGCGCTGGTGATCGGCTACGAGGTGCGCTTGCAGCGCGGCAACCTGCTGAGGCCCGCCCAGGCCATCGCGCTGCGGCTGCTGGTGTGGGTGCCCGCCGGGCTACTGCTCAACGCGCTGGTCGTCCGGCCCCTGTTTGGCGCCGACCCGGTGCTCCAGGCCGCGGTGATGACGATGTTCGTCCTGCCGCCCCCGTTCGTGATCCCGCTGTTTATGCGAGAGCCGGAGGGCCCGGATCGAACCTTTGTGGTCAATACGCTCTCGCTGGCGACCCTCGTGACACTCGTCGCGTTCACCGTCATCACCGTGGTGTACCGGCCGTGAGGCGCATTGGCGGTGGTTGATGGGCAACAGGTTGCTCCACGCTCCACGCCTTACGCTTCACCCTAACAGCCTGCCTGCCCATTCGAACACGCCCAACAACTGCGCCGCCGAAATCAGCACGACCGCGATCACAAACCAGCGCACCCAGACAGCGCCCTTGCTGACGGCGAACCGCGTCCCTAGCCACGCGCCGATCATGTTGCCGATGCCCAATACCAGGCCCGGCCCCCACAACACCTGCGCGTTGGCCTGGAAGACGATCAGCGCAGCGAACGTCAGCGCCAGCACGATCGCCACCTTGACCGCGTTGGCTCGCACAACGTCGTAGCCCGGCCCCAGCACCAGCCCGGCCAGCAGGAAGATGCCGACCCCGGCCTGCAGGAAGCCGCCGTAGACGCCGATGACGAAGAAAACGACAATCTGGGCGATGCTGATACGGCCGCTGTGCGTGTGGATTTTCCCGGTCACCCAACGCTCCGGCTTCACCAGCATGACGATCAACATGACGATCATCGTGACGGCCAGCACCCGCCGAAAAAGCGCCTCGTTGATGTCCACCGCGATCCGTGCGCCCAGGATTGAACCCACAACCGTAGGAATTGAGAAAAGCAGCGCGCCGCGCACGTCGAGCTTCCCCTGGCGATAGAACCCGGCCGTGCCAACGACATTCTGCAGGGTCACGCCGACGCGGTTGGTCGCGTTCGCGATGTTGGCCGGCAGCCCCGCAAAGAGCAGCGCCGGCAAGGTGATCAGCGAGCCGTTGCCCGCCAACATATTGACAAACCCGGCCGCGATGCCGGCGAGGATGAGCAGGGGATAGATGTACCAATGCATGGGCAAACTCTTCATTGATCGGTGGGTGCCATTCTAGCATGTGAATCGGTGAATGGCGAAAGATGCCTTCGTGGGTTCGTTTGTTGGTTGGTTTGTTGGTTGGTTCGATGGTTCGTCGGTTCGAGATTCGCTGATTCGCCGATTCGCCCGTTATAATGCCGTCCATGTCAATGCTTTCTCTTGCACCCAAACTCCCGCTTTACTGGGGTTTCCGCCGCTTCGGCTGGCCCCGGATGTATCCCTTCTCGGTGGTCGTCAGCATCAGTTTCCGCTGTAACTCGAAGTGCCGCACGTGCGATGTGTGGCGCAAGCCCAACGATGACATGACCGTCGAGGAGTGGGACAAAGTCTTCGCCAACCTGGGGCGGACGCCGTTCTACATCACCTTCACCGGCGGCGAGCCGTTTTTGCGCAAGGATCTCGACGAGATGATCCTCAGCGCGTATCGGCACTGCCGCCCGTCCGTCATCACCATCCCCACCAACGGCCTGCTCACCGACCGCATCGTCGAACGCGTGGATCGCATCTGCCAGGAGTGTCCGACCAGCCAGATCGGCATTAACCTGAGCCTCGACGGCGTCGGTGAGGAGCACGACGACATCCGCGGCGTGCCGGGCAACTGGGAGCGGGCTATGGCGACGTGGGCGAAGCTGAAGGAGCTCCAGAAATCCAGGCCGAACCTGGTGCTGACGGTGCATACCGTGGTCAGCCGCTTCAACCAGCAGCGTTTCCGCGAGATCAACGACGGTTTGCAGTTCCTCGCACCCGACTCCTACATCACCGAGGTCGCGGAGGAGCGAGTCGAACTGGACACCGTCGGCTGGGGCATCACGCCCGATCCGGACGCGTACGCGCCGATCGCCGACTTCCTCAGCGCACAGGCGCGGGCGCGGCCGGTCAAGGGCATCGCGAAGTTCACCCAGGCGTTCCGGGCGCAGTATTACCAGCTCGCCAAGCGCGTGCTGTACGAGCGCACCCAGGTCATCCCCTGCTATGCCGGCTGGGCGAGCGCACACATCGCGCCGAACGGCGACCTTTGGAGCTGCTGCATCCGCGCCGAACCCGTGGGCAACTTGCGCGAGACGAACTATGACCTGGCGCCGATCTGGTTCGGAGAGCGGATGACGGTGCTGCGCAAATCCATCTACGACAAAGAGTGCGCATGCCCGATGGCGAACGCGAGCTACGCCAACATGCTGCTGCACCCGCCGACGGTGGCGAAGGTGGCGCTGGACATGCTCAAGCCGGGGGCGTGATGCAAAAAACCTTTCGGAGGAATGATGCCTTTTTATCCTGACACCAAGACGTTTTACGCCGTGATGACCGATCTGTTCGGCCGGGTGATTGCGGCGCCGGAGATGGCGCAGCAGTTGCGAGACACGCGAGCGGTGCTGTGCATCAAAGCCAGCGCTCCGGACGGGGTGCTCAGCCTGGATGCGCGGAGCGTGCCTGCGCGCTTTGCGGCCGGCGAAGGCTGCACCGTGAATGTTGATCTGGGCTTCAGTGCCGCAGCCGATACGCTGCACGCAATCTGGCTTGGCGAGACCAGCGTTGGCGACGCCTTTGCCGCGGGGAAGATCAAGCTGGAGACAAATCCGCTGCGGGCTTTCGCGTTGCTGGGGAAGTTCGAGGCGATCTTCTGGGCCGCCGCGAGCCAGTACCCCGCGGTGCTGCGCGAGCATGGATTGAGCCGATAACAGAACGCAGATGACGCGGTTGCACATGATAGAGATCGGGCTCATCAGGTGTATCTGCTGCATCTGCGTTCTATTCCTGGATCAACGCAGCGCTGAGACGTATGCCTTGAACATCTCGCCCACGGGCGTCACGGCACGCGTCTCGGGATCGAAGAGGTTCGATGTGGAATAGGTCCGGTCCGCGATGCTGAACCAGTTGAAGGCCTGCACCAGCCGGCCATCGTCGGCCGGGCAGCCCAGCGCCGGGTCGCGCGCGGTCAGGAAGAAATCGAACGTCTCCACCAGGAAGCCTGCGACGACATCGGGCGGGAAGCCGTAGCTCGCCGGCATCAGGACGCCGTACTCCGTCACGATCAACGGTTTGTCCCGCAGCCCGCGTTCGGCCATCCAGCGCCGGAAGTCCACGATCTGCTGCCGGAAGATCGCCATGTCCGCGTGGTCGGCGATCTCGTAGAGCTGACCGTGACTCTCGCTCATCCCCGGCGGAATATCCACCCCCCATGAGCCGCGCTCTTCACGGAGCACGAACGCGTGGACGTTCCATACGTCCACCGGCATCTCCGCGCCGAACTGGCTGCGGTAGGCGGCCAGGACGCGATCCAGATAGGCCAGGCGCAACGGCGTCGGTTGGCTCACCCCGCCAATCGCGATCTGTGCGGTCGCATCGGCGGCCTTGAGCGCGGCGTAGAGCGTGTGATACGTCACGGCGTACTGCTCCGGGACGATATTATCCTGCCACTTCACGTCCGGCTCGTTGCCGATGAGCCAGAGCGCGCCCGGGTTGGCCTGCGCCGCGCGGCGGATGACGGCTAGCTCGGGGTAGAAGCCGTTCCCCTGGAGCCGCACCATCTGGGCGAAGCGGGTGTTGCCCGGCTCAGGCGGAGCGGGGTCGACGCGCCAGCTCAAATACCAGCCGGGCGCGGCCTTCCCCCAGTCGTAATCGCTCAGTTGACCGATCGCCAGCGCCGCGCCGATCCGCGCTCGCTCTGAGCCGGTCGCCATGCCAAGCGTGAGCGTGGGCGTGATGGCCGCCGCCGTCCCGGCGACCGCAGGCTGCGTCGCTTGAGCTGTGACCTGGGTCGGCGCGGGCTGCGGCCGACGGCTGTCAGCCGTCGGCCGCAGCGTGACCGTGCCGCTCACGGTGGGCAGCGCAGTGGGCACCAACGGCTCCGGGGTAGGCGAAATGTTCAGCGCAACGACAGTCGGTCGCGCTGCCGTCTCGGGGGGCAGGTCGGTGCAGCTCAGCAGGCCGAGGGCGGCCCCCAGTGCCAGGAAAATCAGCAGGGCGCCGACCCGCGGGCGATGGGTGGATGCGGTCATCTTGGCTTCTTGTTCAGTCCAGTTTCAGAGTGTAACCGCTCTGCCGGATCACTTCCAGCAGTCGCGGCAGATTGGCCTCACGGACCAGCACGGCTTGCGCCGAAATCAGATCACCCAACAGCGGCGCGAGCGCCGGGTCGGCGCGCAGGGCGGCCAGGACGCTGGCATCCTCAACCCGCAGGATGGCGCCGCGGCTCACGTGCACCGCGCCGCTTTGCTCCTCCCACCGGGCCAACGCCGAGACCACGCGCGGGGATAGCTTGCCGCCGGTGATGCGCCGCAGGAACTCGATGATCGCTTCCGGCTTCACGTTGTTGCTGCGCGCACGCGCCAGGCTGCCGCGGGTGATGCGGTGGCGCGTGGGATGGCCCAGCTCGTAACGAGACGTCGCATCGGGTTCGGTGATGCGCAGCAGGCGGTAGCGGTCGAGCAGGGGCAGGGTCAGCGGCGCGGCCACGGTGAAATCGTCGCCGGCCGTTGCGCGGGCCGGCCGCGGCAGCTCGGCCGGCATCCGGTTGAATAACCAGGCTGTGCCGAGTGAAGTCAGACGGAAACAGGTCGCTTGCAGGCCGGTCTCCGCGTCCAGCGCCACCGCGCCCAACCAGAAGAGCGGGCCGGTCACCAGGAAGCGGATCAGCCGCCCCTCGACCGCGTCCCAGGACTCGAAGCCGGCGAGGTACTCCCCCGTCTCCGCATCGCGCAGGTACCAGCGGGAATAGTCGCCGTCGGGGCGCTGGAAATCCGGGTCGGCGGCCTTGAGCCGGGCGACGAGATCGGCGATGGCATACCACCGGGATGATTCGAGCGCAGCCAGCGCCTTGAGGACGCCGCGGCGTGCCAGCGCTGGATCGTTCCGCCAGTTCCCTTCGGTCGTCAGGCCGGGGATGCGGCGGAGGTCGTTCCACGTGTTGCTGTCGCGCCAGGTCGTGTAAAGCGAGGTCATCTGCTCCCAATGGGTCCGCCGCAGCCAGGCGGTCGCCGCGCCCGTGTCCAGCACCAGCCGCTCGCGATCCGTCTTGATCCAGCCGCGCTCGCGCCCCAGGGCCAGGATCAGCCCCAGCCGATCGGCTTCGGTGATCAGCAGCGCGGGCAGATCCGGCAGCCCGGGTGCGGCCAGACTTGCTCCGTCCACTGGCTGTGGGCGTTCAGTTTTGCCCACGGGCGGTGGGGTTTCGCGGAACGCTGCCAGCACGGCGCAAGTGTCCACTGCGAGGGTGTTCAACATCCGCACGGCGCGAGCGGGCGTCTCGACAGGAGCGATGATGGGCGGCGCCGCGGCCGTGGGCGGTTGCCGCAGCTCGGGCGGCACGCGCAGGTCTTCCGGGATGTAGATGTATTCCAGCGGTCCCTCACCGAAGTCGGCAAAGGCGCGGAAGATCAGCCCACGGTACCAGAGTTCCTCGGCCGGGCTCTCCGGCTGGCGCCAGGTCAGCTCACGCTCCAGGCGTCCGGGTCCGATGGGCCGGATTTCACCGTGTGCGCGGCTGAAAACGCCGGCCTTCATGCGCCCGTTTGCGGCAGCGAGCAGCGAGAAGGCCGCCTGCGCCGCCGCCGAACAGGCAGTCACGGCGGTCAGGGTCGCGTCGGGTTCAGCCAGCAGGGTCGCCAGTTGCGCCGCGGCCTCGCCGCGGTTGTTTGTGCTCAACGCCAGCCCGCGCAGCTCGGCGATGCCGCGCAGCAGCGCCATCGGATGATCGTTCAAGCTCGCGAGCAGACCCCTCATCTGAAACCAACCGCTTCGGAGTTGCGTATTAGACGCGTGACCGGCATCGTGCGGTGTAGTGCATGCGTCGCGCCGGATGAAAGGTTAAGGCAATGACAAACGGGACATCCCAATCAAAGACGAGCCTGGTGACGGAACTCCTGCGTAACGGACAACTGGCCTGGCGTCTGCTTGGCGATCGGCGTGTGAGCCTGGCGCTGAAGCTGTTCGTCCCAGGTCTGATGGCCGCTTATTTTTTCTGGCCGGCCGACCTGCTGCCTGATGTGATGATCGGTCTCGGACAGCTCGACGATCTGGCTGTTTTTGCGTTGGCAGTGAAGCTCTTTATCACCCTGGCGCCGAAAGATGTGGTGCGCCAGCATCGTGATCAGATGGCCGGCGGCCCCGCTGCGAAGCCGGCGGACCACGACAACGCCGAAACGGTGGATGCGGAATATCGGGTGGTGGATTGACCGACGAGGGAAGCGTAACCAGCAACGAGTATCAACTGCCCAACGGTAACGATGACTCATTATTGGTTACTCGTTTGTTACACCCTCTCCGATCAAGTCGTATTCCATCGCCCCGGTGATTCTTGCCTGTGCCATCCGGCCGATCGGCAGCGTGTCGTAGACGATGACCAGGCCATCCACTTCCGGTGCGTCGCGATAGCTGCGGGTCAGCGACACCGGGCCGCGAATCCCCTTCCCCGCGCGGCCCTTGATTTCTCCGTGCGCTTCCACCAGAAGATCCAACGTGCGCCCGATCTGCGCCTGGTTGCGCGCCAGCGAGATGCGCTGCTGCGCGGCCATGACGCGCTTTCGCCGTTCTACTTTGACTTCGTCTGCGACCTGATCCGGCATGTCGAAGGCTGGGGTATCCGGCTCCGGGCTGAAGGTGAAGACACCGACCTTGTCGAAGCGGATCGCCTCGACAAAATCCAGCAGTTGCCGGAATTCCGCCTCGGTTTCGCCCGGCAAGCCCACGATGAACGTGCTGCGGAACGCCATGTCGGGCATCGCCGCGCGCATCTGGGCAAAGGTGTCAAGCAGCGCATCCGTGTTGCTGGGACGGAACATCCGGCGCAGCACCGCCGGGCTGCCGTGCTGGAGCGGGAGGTCCAGGTAGTGGCAGATGCGCGGGTCGCCGGCCATCGTCTCGATCAAGCGGGGCGTGATGTGGCCGGGGTAGCCGTACATCAAGCGCAGCCAGCGCAGGCCCAACGATGAGCCCGCAGCCGGCGCCGGGTTCGCGGCCAGGATGGCCCGCATCAGGCCGGGCAGGGCGTCGGGCTGCCCCAGGTCGCGGCCGTAATCGGTGGTGTCCTGGGCGATCAGGATCAGCTCTTGCGCACCGGTGGCGACCAGCGTTTGTGCTTCCGCAATGATGGCAGCCTGGGGACGGCTGCGCAGCTTGCCCTTGAAAGTGGGGATCGAGCAGAACGCACACGGCGCGTTGCAGCCGTCGCTGATCTTGAGGTACGCGCTGCCCGCTGTCACCGTAGGCCGCGGCATCGGCCCGGCCAACGGCTGTTCGGGATCGCCCAGCAGCGCGTAGCGGCCAAATGCGCGCTCGCCCCGGCCACCGCGCAGCTCCTGGATGAACGGCACGATTTCCATCCAACGCCGCGTGCCGAGGAGGCCATCCACACCGGGCACTTCCTTCACGATTCGATCGCCCGCACGTTGCGCCATGCACCCGGCCGCGATCAGCGTCTGGTGGCGGCGCTTGCCCTGCGCCAGCTCGCGCAGCGCGGCCAACGACTCCGCCTCGGCCGCTTCCAGGAAACCGCATGTGTTCACGATGATCACATCGGCATCGTCGGGCATGGCCACGCCGCGATGCCCGGCGCCGCTCAGGAGCGTCGCCATGCCTTCGCTGTCTACGGTGTTCTTGGGGCAGCCGAGGGTCAGGAGGTAGTATTGCATGTGTTTCCTGGAAAATAAAACGAGTAACGCGTGACGAGCAATCACTGCCGCTTGAGCGCTTGTTACTCGTTACCGGTTACTCGTTACTTGTTCCTCGTCGGCCTTAGCCTGCGGGCGTCGGCGTCGGAGTGGCTGGCGGGGCAGGGGTGGCTGTCGCAGTAGGCGTGCGTGTGGACCCGGCGGTCTGTTCGACCACACCGTTCGCGTCCACCACCCATGTGCGTTCCACTACCTGGCCAACATTCCCCATCGGCCCCAGGTTCTCGCCGTTGAGGGTCAGGCTGACGCCGCCGCCGTTGCCCGTGCGCACTGTGATGGACTCCGCGGCCTGCCATTCGCGCTCGATGTTGGCCTCGAAGGTGCTCTCTTCGGCCACAGCCCCGTCCACAACGACGCGCACCCAGGAGCGCTGGAGGATCTTCAACCCCAGGTCAATCTGGTTGACCACCTCCGGTGTGGCCGTCGGGCGCGGCGTCGGTGTGATGGTAGCGGGCACGGTGGGCGTCGGCAGCGTCAACAAATCGGAGGTCGGCGACGGCAGCGCGGCGGCTGCGGTGGTCGGCCTGGGGGTCGCCGTGACAACCCACGGTGTGGCAGTCTGGGTTGCCGTGGTGATGGCGGTCGGCGCCGGGCCGAAGGCGTTGAGAATGTTGAAGCCCGTGCTCCGGTTGAGCCACCAGAGCGCCGCAGCGATGATGCCTACTACCAGGATGGCTGCGATCAGCCCCGGCCACCAGCGGGAAATCGGCGCCGGCTCACTCAGCGTCACTTCCAAGGGCCGGTAATCCGCCAGGCGTGGTTTACCGGGATCGGCGATCTCCACATCGTCGCTGACGTCACCGCTTTCCTTGCCGTAGCGTTCCAGTATATCGGCCACATCCAGCCCGAGGAAGACGGCATAGGTTCTGAGAAAGCCACGTGCCACAGCGCCGCGCGGCAGGCTGGCGAAATCGCCGCTTTCCAGCGCCTCGATGTATTTCTGGCGAATCCGTGTCACCGACTCGACATCAGCCGGACTTAGTTCCTTGGCGGTGCGCGCCTCGCGCAACAAGCGCCCCAGCTCACTCATACCGGATTGACCTCACACCTGTTGATAAGCGAGCGCAGTATACCCGCACAGCGGCATTCAGTCAAAAGCGTTCACAGGTTGCGCATCCGGCCTGCGGCAGACGTTGCACGAACGACGCCTTGCGGGTATCATGGCCGCATGAAAAGCACGAAGCGGCGGCGGACCGCACTTCTGGCGCGGCGCTTTTTCCTCCTCTTGATCCTGGCGGCGGCCGCCATCGGTCTGTGGGCGGCCGGAAGCATCACGGAGGCGGGCCGCGGGCCGGCCTGGCTCCGGCTCCTCTTTGCGCCCGAACAGTCAGGTGTGCACGTCGGCCTGATCGTCGGCCATCGCGGCAACGATTCGGGCGCGGTTTGCCCCGACGGCCTGACCGAAGCGGAGGTCACTTCGCACATCGCCGAGTTGGTCGCCGCGGGGTTGAACAGGCAGGGAATCTCGGTGGATCAGTTGGACGAATTCGATGCGCGCCTAGCGGGCTATCAGGCGGCTGCCGTCGTGTCCGTCCATGTAGACTCGTGCGCGGTGGACATGAGCGGCTTCAAGGTGGCAGGTTCACAGCGCAACGGGGGGGCGTCTGACCGGCTGGCCGCGTGTTTGTGGGACAAGTATGCGCAGGAAACGGGCCTGCCGGGCAGCCCGGACACGATCACCGACGATATGGTGCGGTATCACGCTTTCGGCGAGGTCGCGCCGGCCACGCCCGCGGCGATCATCGAGGTTGGCTTCTTGGGCGGTGACCGCGAGTTTCTGACCGGACATGCGAATCGCGCCGCGACAGGAATTGTTCAGGGCGTGACTTGCTTCCTGGCGCAGCCGTGACCGCGGCCCGGCGGGAAGAATGCCCAGGCGAGGCGATCGCTGTGTCGCGTACCGATGTAGGCGGTGCTCCGTTCCCGCTCAGAATGCTCCCACAGGCATTTTGAGGACAGCGTCCATGCCCCTGCCGGGCGCCGTCACCGATGAAAATGCAGTTATCGGGCAAATCAGGTGAATCTGCGTTATCTGCGTCCTATTTTTGGGTTAGCGCAGCGGGGGTGAGGGGTCAGTTTCAGCGCCCACCGAACATGTAGGCCAGGATCAGGGCGTGGACAACTTGCTCCACCGGCGCGCGGTCATCGGTGAAAATCGGCGCGGCGGCTGGGGACGCCGCGATGCGTGCGTTCGGCGCGGCGCGGCGGGCGACTTCGGCCAACAGCGGGTGGTCAAAAGCCGGCAGATTGGCCGTGAAATCGGCCAGGCCGGTTGGCTGGCGTGTGGCGACAACGAGGCTGTTGCCGAGCGGGCTGCCGTTGTCCGGCTCATCTATCACATACACGCTCGGAAACACCTGCGTCATCGTCGCCGCGATGGCGTCCACCAGGCTGTAGTCGCTGTGGGTGCGCCCGACGTTGACTGCCACCACGCCATCTGCTCCCAATCGGTCGCGGGCCACAGCAAAAAACTCGACGGTCGTCAGGTGGAACGGGATGTAGGGCGGCCGATAGGCATCCACCGCGATGAGATCGTAGGGCAAACTGACGGATGGCGCAGGATCCCTCAGCTTCGCGGCTTCGCTGGTTCGCTGTTGCGCCAGGAACCACCGGCCATCCGCGGCGACCGCGTTCAAGTTCGGCTCGTTCATGTCGAACCAGGCGCGGCCCGCGGCGATGATCTGGGAGTCCAGCTCAACACCATCTATGGCGATGGGGCCGTAGGCTTCGGTCAGCAGCTTTGCGGTCGTGCCGGCCGCCAGCCCGATGATGGCGACTCGCTGCACGCGATCCGGGGCGTACGGCGCACGGTTGAAGGCCGGGGCCAGCAGAAAGTAGTCCCAGATGCCGTCGGCGAGGCCGCCCTGGGGCCGATACACCGAGTGGATGCCCTCGCCTTCGTTGAGCCGCAGTTGGCGTTCGCCCCCGACATCCACGACCTGGATGTAGTTGTGCGCGGACTCGGTCTCGAACAAGAGCCCGGCGGCAGGCTTGATGGGGCCGGCCGGCCAAAAACCGACCACCGCGATCACGCCCAGGGCGATCAGCGTCACCAGGACGCCGCGGCGCCGGCCCCTGCGCAGAAACCCGGCCAGGATCACCAGCAGCAGACTGGCGCTCAATGTGGCAAAGGTGCGCCGGGTGCCAATATTCGGGATCAACAGCAGCACCGGCAGGAAGCTGCCGAGGATGCTGCCCGCAGTTGAGAGGGCCGAGATGCGCCCCGCCACCAGCCCGCTGCCGGCAACATCCCGGATAGCAAGCCGCACGGCAAACGGGCCGGCGCAGCCCAGCAGCGTCACCGGCACGGCGAAGAGGAGAGCAATGGCAATCATGCTGCCGGCCAGCAGTCCGGCGTTGAAGTCGGCCAGGCCCCGGCTTGCCAGGAGCAGCACCGGGCGGGCGATCAGCGGCGTCAGGCCGACCCCGAACGCGCCTAGCCCCAGCAGGCGCAGCAGCGTTTCCAGGCGCGGGGAGCGATCGGCGATCCTGCCGCCCAGCCAGTAACCGGCCGCCAGGTAGAGCAGGATCATTCCGATCAGCGCCGCCCAGACGATCTGGGAGTTGCCGAACCAGGGGTCGAGCAGCCGTGAGGCGCTCAGCTCGACGCCGAGGGTGGTGAACCCCGCGGTGAAGACCAGCAGATAGAGATAGCCACGTGAAACGTCATCGGACATGCCGCGATTATAGCCGGGGAACCCGCCGGAGACAAAGGCCGTGAACCAGGAACAGAATGTCTGGCCGCGCTGGGCGCGCATCCTCGTCGCTGTTGGCGTGATAGTCGCTCTGGTCGCGCCGCTGATCATCTGGCAGGCGCCGATCCGTATGTTCTTTGCGGAGCCGCGACGGGTTGCGGAGCTCATCCGGGGGTGCGGCGCCTGGGGACCGTTGATGCTGATCGGCCTGTACCTGGCGCAGGCCATTGTGGCGCCGATCCCGGGCCAGGCGTTGAATTTCGCGGCCGGTTACATCTACGGGATCGGGCTGGGGACGTTGTACAGTTGGATCGGCCAGGTGCTCGGCACAGCGGCTGCGATGCTCCTGGCGCGCTGCGCCGGCCGGCCGCTGGTCCGCCGCCTCGTCAGCCCGCGGATGTTGGACAAGCTGGATCGTCTGTCGGCGGGGCGTGGCCTCGGCTTCTTTTTTGCCGTTTTTTTGATCCCTGGGCTGCCGGATGATCTGGCGTGTTACGCTGCGGGCCTGACGTCGCTGCCGCTCACCGCGCTGCTTGCGGCCGGCGTGGTCGGGCGGTTTCCATCGCTTGTCGCCTCGGTGTGGTTGGGTGCGTACGCGGGCCGGCTGTCATGGCAGGGTTGGGTCGTCCTCGGGCTGCTGACCCTCGGCGCAGTGGCCTTAGCCTGGCGCTACGGTGAGCGTGTCCAGGACGCGGTGCTGCAGCGTCTTGCGAAAACTCGTTAAACATGAGCGCCGGGGCGGCTGGTGCCCCGGCGCTCATGCGCAAAGGAGGAGGAAGAATCTGACGTTATCTTAGTCCATCCCTGGGTGTTCGCGAGTAGTGACGCTTACTATTTCTCCTAATTTAATCAGAAGAATTCGATTACTGGACGGTGATCTGCGCCTTGAGCTTGTCGAAAGTCGCCTGGCCGATCCCCTTCACCGACATCAAGTCCTCGATTTTGCTGTATGGCCGGCCGTCAATGATCCGTTGGGCCGTGGCCGGGCCAACCCCAGGCAGTGTATCCAGCTCGGCCAGGGTGGCGGTGTTGAGGTTGACCAGCTTCCCCGGGCTGCCGGGTGCGATGGTCGGCGCGCCGGCGTCGGACGCGAGCGGCGCGTTGACCGGAACGCTGCGATCACCGCTGACTTCGTTTCGGCGCGGCACGTAGACCTGGACGCCGTCCGCGAGGGGAACGGCCTTGTTCACGCGGTCGAGGTCGGCTTCGTCCGTTGCGCCACCCGCAGCCGCGATTGCATCGGCCGTGATGCTGCCCGCGGGCAGCGTGTAGACGCCCGGCGCGTGCACCGCGCCCGCGACATCAACGTGCAGCGGGCCGGGCGTTGGGCTCGGCAGCGTAGTGGGCGTGGGCAACGGTGTGGGCGGCGGCAAAATCTCGATCGAGTTGGCGGCCGGCCGGCGGGTGAGGAAGAGCGCCGCCCCCAGGATGATCAACCAGACTGCGGACAGCACGATATAGCCGCGCCACGCGGCGATGCGGCTGGGACGATCCATGGCTGACCTTTCCGGGGGAGTCGGAACGTTCTCAGCCTGAGCAGGCAAGAGCGGGAGCTGTGAGCGAGTGATTTGCCCCGCTCACAGCCCTGCTTGATGCCAAATTCAACCTTGCGGCGTCGTCTCGTTCTTGCGGTCGAGCATCCCGCCGAATGCCCTGAGGAGCTCCAGCGGAACCGGGAAAAGGATGGTAGAGTTCTTTTCCGCCGCGATTTCGGTCAGGGTCTGCAGGTAGCGCAGTTGGATCGCGGCCGGTTCATGCGAGATCACCTCAGCCGCTTCGGTCAGTTGCTTCGAGGCTTCGAACTCGCCCTGGGCATGGATGATCTTGGCGCGTTTCTCACGCTCGGCTTCGGCCTGGCGGGCCATGGCGCGCTTCATGCTGTCGGGCAGCTCCACGTCCTTGACCTCGACGATGCTGACCTTGATGCCCCAGGGTTCGGTCTGTTCGTCAATGATCTTCTGCAACTGTTGATTGATCTTGTCCCGGTGCGACAGCAGGTCATCCAGATCCGATTGCCCCAAGACAGAACGCAGGCTGGTCTGGGCGATCTGGAAGGTGGCCCGGCGGAAGTCTTCCACCTTGACGATGGCGTTGGACGGATCAACGACTCGGAAATAGGCCACGGCGTTGACCTTGACCGTGACATTATCCTTGGTAATCGCTTCCTGGGCGGGGACGTCCAGGGTCACGACGCGCAAGTCCACCTTCACCATCCGGTCAATGAACGGGATGATGAAGAAAAGGCCCGGCCCCTTCGGCCCGATCAGCCGGCCCAAACGGAAGATCACGCCGCGCTCATACTCCTGCACGATTTTGATCGCTGAGCTGGCGACTGCCATGACGGCCAGCAAGATGATCCCGAGGCTGACCAGGGAATTGAGCAATTGTGCCATTTCTCCTCCTTGTTCAAACAAGTCTACTGAATGGCCCGATTATACCCCAATTCTGCCCGGACGTCCATCATCACGACATTTGCGCAATCATTTGACGCCGCGCCTGCTCCGTGCTATCATGGCTCCGCTTTCCGTGATACTTGATGGGTCATTGCTGCCCTCCCCTGGCGATTTCTGGCCTGTGCGGAGGGTATGTTTTTCTCTCCCCGGGTCGGAGGTTGCCGCAAGCTATGCACGTCGGTATTGACGCCAGATTGGTTTATCATACCCGAGCCGGCATCGGCGAGTACACCTTACGCTTGACCAACGCCTTGTCTGCCGCGTATCCTGGTGACCATTTCACCTTGCTGCAAGACAACCGGCAGGCTCAGCCGCTGATCCTTGCTGACAATGTGACCATTGCCCGGACCATTGTGCCCAGCCATCACCGGGCCGAGCAGTATCTCCTGCCTTTCGCGGTCAATCGTTTGCAGGCGGACGTATTCCATAGCCCCGATTTCATTCCCGCGCTGCACGCGCGCGGTCCGGCGGTCATCACCATCCACGATCTGGGGTTCTTAATCTATCCGCATTTCCTGACGAAGGATGCGGCGAAGTATTACGGCCAGATTGACCGCGCTGTGCGCCGGGCGGACGGCATCATCGCCGTCTCGCAGAGCACGCGCAACGATCTGGTGCGGCTGCTCGGCGTGCGCGATGATAAAATCGCAGTGATTTACGAAGCCGCGGATCCCTTGTATCGGCCCATGGAGCCGGCGGTGGCGCTTCAGCACGTCCAGGCGCTGTGGGATCTGCCCGAGGATTTCATCCTTTTCGTCAGCACCATCGAGCCGCGCAAGAACATCGGCGGGCTGCTGCGCGCCTACCGTCGGCTCCGCGACGATTACAAGCTGACGCCGGCGCTGGTGCTTGTCGGCGCGCGCGGTTGGCTCAGCGACGACATCGAGACGCTGGTAGATAAGCTGGAGCTGCGCTCATACACGTTTTTCCTGGGGCGCGTCAATTCGCCCGACCTGCACTATCTGTACAGTGCTGCGCGCTGCCTCGTGCATCCTGCCTTCTACGAAGGTTTTGGGTTGACCCCGCTTGAGGCGATGGCATGCGGCACGCCGGTGATCGTCTCCAACGTCTCCAGCCTCCCAGAAGTTGTCGGGGATGCCGCCCTGCTGGTGGATCCGCAGTCGGATGAGGAGATCACAGTTGCGCTCTGGCGGCTGTTGACGGATGCGCCCCTGCGCGAGTCGCTGCGCACTAAGGGCTTGCAGCGCGCAACTGCGTTCTCTTGGGAGCACGCGGCCGAGCAGACGATGGCCGTCTATCACAAGGCAGCGAATTTGTGATCCTTCTGAGCGTAGGTGCCGGACAACCAGGCGGGACCCGGCGCTCAGGTTAGGCAGACTGCAATGGCGCACATCCTGATCCTCGCCCCGCAATTGCCCGTTCCGCCCCAGGCCCTCACGGGCGCAGTGCAGGGCACGACGATTCGCAACTTCAACCTGCTCGCCGGGCTGGCCAAACACCACACCGTAGACCTGTTGACCTTTTTTGCGGCCGCTGACGGCACAGCCGCAGAGCAACGGGCCGCGCTCGATTTGCTCGCGCCGTATTGCCGCATGATTCTCGCCGAGCCGGCGCCGGTGCGCACCCTGTCGCGCCGCGCGCGCGATACGATCCTCAGCCCGCTGCCTGACCTGGCGCTGCGGCTCTCCGCCCCGGTGATGCAGGCGCACATGGAGCGGCTGCTGCGCACGCAGGATTACGATGTCATTCAGGTTGAAGGCGTGGAGATGGCGCCGTACGCGGCGCGGCTCGCGGGCGCGACGTCACGCCCGCGTTTCGTCTTCGACGACCACAACGCCGAATATGTGCTCCAACAGCGCGCCTTCCTCACCGACGCGCGGCGGCCCCGGCGTTGGATCGCGGCCGCTTATTCGCTGGTGCAGTGGCGCAAGCTGATGGGCTACGAACGGCGCGTGTGCCGCGCGGCCGATCGCGTGGCGGCCGTCTCGGAGGCGGACGCTGCGGCGCTGCGCCGGCTGGCGCCCGGCCTGGAAGTGGCTGTGGTGCCCAACGGGGTTGACCTGACCTTCAATCGGCCCGGCGTGGTCCCGCCTGCTGAGGGCATGGGGGAGCACGCGTTGGTCTTCACCGGCAAGATGGATTACCGGCCCAACGTGGATGCCGTCGTCTGGTTTGTGGATACGGTCTTGCCGCTGATTCGCAGCCAGCTCCCCGGCGTGCGTTTTTACGTCGTGGGCCAACAGCCCCATGCGCGCGTGCAGGCGCTGGCGTCCGATCCGGCGGTAATCGTCACCGGCCGCGTGGCGGACGTCCGGCCCTACATCGCGGGCGCGGGTGCTTACGTGGTGCCGCTGCGCATCGGTGGCGGAACACGGCTCAAAGTGTTGGAGGCGATGGCGATGGGGCAGGCGATGGTCTCGACGCGGCTGGGCTGCGATGGCTTCCCGTTTGAGGATGGCCGCGAGCTGCGCTTCGCCGACGATCCCGCCGGTTTCGCCGCGGCCGTCGTGGAGCTGCTCCATGATCGGCGCCAGGCGGCTGCGTTGGGCGGCCGCGGCCGCAGCTATGTTGAGGCGCATTTTGGCTGGGAGGCGATCGTGCCGCGCCTGGAAGCGTTGTACGTATGACCGCCGTCCCCGCGCCATCTCAGCCGGGACCGGCCGCGCCTTTTCCAGCGCCGCCCGCCGCATCCGCTCGCTCGGCCAAAGAGGCCGTTCGGCTGGCCGTGCTGCGCGCGGCGGGCCTCGGCTATCCCCGGCGAGCCAACACGTCCGCGCCGCGGTCGGTGTTGTTGATCCGCCCCGATCACCTGGGCGACGTGCTGCTGATGACTCCCGCGCTGCATGCGTTTCGCGCAGCCCTGCCCCATGCGCAAATCACGGCGTTGGTGGGACCCTGGGGCGCTGACATCGTGCGCGGCAACCCCGACCTGGACGCGGTCGAAACGTGCGCGTTTCCGGGTTTTGCCCGCGACACCCGGTGGGGCCGGTTAGCGCCGTATCGCCTGTTGGGCGAGGTGGCCCGACGTCTGTGCGCAGCGGAATACGATGCGGCGGTGATCTTGCGCTTCGATCACTGGTGGGGCGCCTGGCTCGCGGCTGCGGCGGGCATCCCGCGGCGCGTGGGCTACTCCTGGCCGGAGACGCAGCCCTTCCTCACGGAGGCGATCCCCTACCGGCCTGGCCGGCATGAGGCCGAGCAGAATGCGACCCTGCTGGCCGCGCTGGCGCCCGGATCGGACAGCACCCTGGGCCCGACGCGCTTTCAAATCTCGGATGCCGACCGGGCCTGGGTTGCCCAACGGTTTGCGTCCCTGGGCAGTGGCCCTGAGGTCCGCTTAATCGCCATCCATCCGGGCGCGGGCGCGGCGGTCAAGCAATGGCCCGTCGCGGCCTGGGTTGCGGTTGCGGATCGCCTGGCCGCGCGGCCTGGCGTGCAGATCGTGTTGACCGGCGGCCGCGGCGAACGGTCGTTAACCGCCGATATTGCCGCCCGATTGGCGAGTCCCGCTGTGGATCTCGCGGGGCAGACCACGCTGGGGCAGTTGGCCGCGCTCTATGCGCGCACTGCGCTCGTGCTCGGCGCCGATAGCGGCCCCTTACATCTGGCCGTTGCGGCCGGCGCAGCGACCGTCCATCTGTACGGACCGATCTCGCCCGCCAAGTTCGGGCCGTGGGGCGACCCGGCGCGGAATATCGTGCTGCGGACAAATTGGCCTTGCGCGCCGTGTGATCGTCTGTATTGGTCGCCGTCCGCTCTGCCGCAGCACGCCTGCATGGCGGCGATCACGCCGGAGGAAGTTCTGGCCGCAGCAGGCACCCTAATTGGCCTTACGCAGTGATATCCGAAGCACCCTGAGCGGAGCCCCGCAGCAGTCCGCGGGGCGTAGCCGAAGGGCGCGGCCATTGCCCGAAAAGCGTCGCTCCGCATCCTTCGACTACGGGCTACGGCCCTCCGCTCAGGATGCTCCGCTCTGGCTGGATCTCAATATGCGACATTTATTCTGTGACGGTTCCTGATTCGTCAATTTGAAGGAGCTTTGCCCATGCCATCCACCCCCATGCTCACCGTGCTGGAAGAAGACAAGCACTGGTGGTTTGCCACTCGCACGCGCGCCATCCTGGCCTACCTTGACCGGTACGTCGGCGTCGGCAAGAACCTGCGCATCCTGGATGTGGGGTGCGGCGCGGCGAACATGACGCATCATCTGCGCCATTATGGCAGCGTGGTCGGCGTGGACAGCAACCCGAAGCCGCTGGAGATCGCGCGGCAGCGGGGGCTGGACGCGCGCCAGGGCGCCGCGGACAACCTCCCCTTCGGCGACGGCGAGTTCGATCTGCTGGCGATGCTGGACACAGTGGAACACGTGCCCGCGGAGGACCGCGTGTTCGAGGAATGCCGGCGCGTGCTGCGCGGGCCGGATCCCGCGACCGGTGCGCCGGGCGGTAAGCTGCTGGTGACCGTGCCGGCGTTCATGTTCCTGTGGAGCCGCAACGATGTCATCAACATGCACCAGCGGCGCTACACGGTGCCGGAGCTGCGGCGTAAGCTCGAAGCGCACGGTTTTCGGGTGCTGCGTATCTCCTACAACAACTTCTTCATTTTCCCGATCGCAGCCGGCTTGATCCTGCTGCGCCGCGGCCGCGCCGAACCGGAGCTCGCCTCACCTCATTTTGATGAAGAGGCTTACCAGGTGGAGATGGAGCCGGCGTCTCCCCTCGTGAACACGATCCTCACGGTCGTGGGGAAAATAGAGACAGCTCTCTTGCGCCGCGTTAGCCTGCCGTTCGGCACCTCGGCGATTGCGATTGCCGAACGGGTGGCGTGAGGCTCACTGAGCCAGCCAGTTTTCGGCGCACAGATGTGGCGCGGGGGTGAACTCACCCACGTTATATGCAAAATCCCCGGCAACTTCAAGTTGCCGGGGATTTGATACGCCTTACTGCACTACCTCAGCCACGACCTCTTTGGCGAAAACGATCTTCCCCTGCGCAGCGTCCACATCCGCCACGACCGTGTCGCCGCGCTCGAACTTGCCTTCCAGCAGCGCCAGCGCCAGCGGATCCTGCACATATTGCTGGATGGCCCGTTTGAGCGGCCGCGCGCCGTAGGCAGGATCGTAGCCGGCCTCGGCCACGAAGTCGCGCGCCCGGTCGGTCAGCCGCAGTGTGAGGCCGCGCTCGGCGAGCATCTTGCCCAGCCGGCGGAGCTGGATCTCTACGATCCGGCCCAGGTGCGCCCGCGTCAGGCTGTGGAACGTCACGATCTCGTCCACACGGTTCAGGAACTCCGGCGGGAACGCCTGCCGCAGCGCGTTCAACGCCCGTTCCGACCGCTGCGCATCGGTCAATCCCGGATCGTTGATACCATGGTGGCTGCCGATGTTGGACGTCATGATCACGACGGTGTTCTT
>CAZYGI010000052.1:0-25776 GCA_964647255.1 uncultured Anaerolineales bacterium
CACCCCGCGGCGCCGCCACGGCCGCCGCACCCCCAGCGCATAGATCCAGCCCGCCTCGGGGTCCTCGGCCCAGGCCGTCTGGCCGAGTGCAGTACCGGCGATTTCATCGCCGTCCACGGCGACGAAGAACAGGGACGGGTCGCACGTCGGGCTGGTCTCCATGAAGTGCATCCACTCCCGGTAATCATCGTCCCACGGCATCTCTACATGGCCCCAATGGTCGCGGAACTCCTCGCGGATCGCCAGCAGCAGGGCAGCCTCCTCCTGGCCGCGGACGAAGGGCCGGATCGTCAGCCCCTCGGGGACCGCGGGCTGGGGCGGCGGCCCGTCAAGTTCGATCATCATGCGCAGGTTGTGCCGCGCCACCTGGTAACCCTGGGCGCTCAGCAGCCTGGCGGCGGCCTCATCCGCGCTCATCTTGAACTGCCGCAAGATCACGCGGGCGTCGGCCGGTGCGGCGGGCAGCAGTTGACGCCCGCGCGCCTCGGCCCAGCGCGCCAGCGCGGCGCCGATTCCCAGCCCGTGGTGCGCCGGATGCACCTCAGCGAGCACGTAGGGCTGGACGTGCGGCTCGCTGTCCCACACCTCCGCCCGGCCGGCCATGCTGCCGTCCGGCGCGATCACGGCCAGCGTGTTTGTCGCCAGGTTCATGGTTGGCTGCCCCCAGTCGCTGCGGATCTCGCCGGCTTCTATGCTCGGTCGGCCCATCAGCGCGATGGTGTAGGCGTTGGACAGCTCTGCCGCGGCCTCGGCGTCATCCAGCGTGACAGGCCGCGCCGCATACCCGGTTGGGAGCTGTGTCGGTAGAATCGAGGTGTTAGTGGTTGACATAGTGTTGTACTCCTGAAGGCTGAGCTATTCATAAACCCAGGTCAAAGCGGATCCCTCCGCAGCGCCGCCCGCCATGCCGCGCAATCCGGTGCTTTCCTGGGCCTGGCGCCGTTCATGTGTGCGCGTCTCCGCGATGATCTGCCGGTCGAGCGTCATGCGCGCCCGGTGCAGGCGGCTCTTCACGGCGCTCACCGTCGCGCCGAACACATCGGCGATCTCGGCGTAGGAAAGGTCGCACCAGTAGAGCAAGACGACTGCATTGCGGTCTTTCGAGGCGAGACCATTCAGCAGGGTGGTGATTTCGTCGCGGCGTTCATGTTGCAGCGCCACCTCTTCGGGATCGGGGGTGGTTGCACGCCACATGTCGCCATCAGACGACCACACCTCATCCAAGGACAGCCAGCGCAAATGACGCTTGCGCAGGAGATCAATGCAATGATGGTTGGCGATGGCGAGGAGCCATGTCTTGAAAGGCCGGGCTGGGTCGTAACGGTGGAGCTGGCGGTAGGCCCGCAGGAACGTCTCCTGCGTGGCGTCTTCCGCCTCCCGGACGTCGCCCAACATGCGGCGGGTGAGATTGTAGACGGCGGCCTGATGTGCTTCCACCAAAGCCGCGAAAGCGTTCTGGCTGCCGTTCAGCGCACTTGAGATGAGCTCGGATTCCGCCATCGGACATCACCTCATGATCAGTGGGCCTGGCTTCGTCGCCCGACGCCCCGGCGGCGGCGAAGTCAGACCCGCTTGAAGTCGAATGGGACTTAGCTCAGTGCCGGCCTCGGCCTGAGCGGCGCGTAACGCCGCTCCAGCCGCACGCCGGCCACGACCAGCACGTGCCCCAGCCGCCACAGCGACCGGCAAACTCCGCATGAGAATTGTGACCGCTGGAGCAGGCCGGCCTCCGCCAGCAAGCGGTGCTGCTCGGCCTTGGCGATCATGCCGGGCAATTTGTTCAACTTGTAGTCCGTCAGAAAGACATAATCATTTGGGGGTAACATCTGGGCCTCCTTCCCCCGCTGGCGTATCGCAGCGACGAATGACGGTCAGCAACTGCTCCGGCGGATCGCCTTTGCTCACGAAGGCATCCACTGAGGCGGCCTGCGCGGCCCGGCGTGCGCCGGGCCGGCTGCTCAAAACGATGATCCGCAGGGCAGGATGAGCTCGGCGCAGGGCCGACACCCCGTCCGTTTCGGTCAGGCCCGGCAGCTCCCAATCCAGCAGAAGCAGATTGGCATCAGCGAGGCCGGCCTGCGCAAACAACTCCCGGCTGTCTGATGCTTCGCCGACGACCTGTAGTCCGGGCTGCTGCATGAGCAGCACCCGTAACGCAAAGCGCACCCGGGGTTGGTCGTCAGCAAGGAGAATGCGCATGGTGGCTCCAAAACGCCGATCGAGGCGTTCAATTACCTGCCGGCAGTATAAGCGGGGAGGCGCCGGATTGCATCGGGCGCATGGGGGATTCGCGCATTAGCCGGATGGCTAATGCGCGGGGTAAGCGGTCTGCGGGCCGGTCACATCGGAGGATGCGGACGGCCCGCACATGGATCGTCGGCTCTGAGGATGCGCGCGCCTCAGGCCGACGCGGCGGCGATCCCGGACAGCACGGCCACGACGACCAGCAGCGCCCAAAGGGCGGTGGCGGCGACGACATGGATGATCAACACCGCCGGGCTGGTTCCACCGCCCAGCATGATTGCGCTCGTCAGCATCTCGGTCAGGAAGGCGGCCCCGGCGACGCCTGCAGCCGTGCGCAACGCCGGCGCCTGGCGTGAGCGCCACGCCCGGACGACGACCGCCACGATCAACAGCGCAGCCACGGCGGCCAGAATCAGCCGGGCGACTTGCGGCCACCCCGGCCGATCATCCGGCAGCAGGCGCCACATCGGCCAGCCCAGGCAGCGGGTCAGAGAACCACGACCAGCGACCAGGATCCCGCTCACATGAACGGCAAAGTCGGCGACCAGCGCCGCCAGGGTGAGCCGCGCGGGGGCGCTGTCGAACGACAGGTGGTCCGGCAGCGCAGGATGGCTCCGCCGCGCAAAGGCCACGACGGTCGGCGTCAGCACCAAGACGATCACGGTCAATGCGGAGCTGAGATCCAGGGCCGCGACCGCGGTCGGCAACCCGGTCAGCACCGCAAATGCGCCGAAGATGATCACTGCTACCAGGAAGAAGGGCACGATTTGCAGGGGGCGGATCACCCAACGGATTGCCCGTGTGTTCCGCCAGCTCACGATGATGGCGGCCAGGATCACCGGCGTCGTCAATGCCGCGATGAAGCGGTGGGTATATTCGATGATCGAGTTGATCTGCGGCGGGGGGATGATGCGGCCGTAACAGCCCGGCCAATCGGGACACCCTGTCCCGGATTCGGTCGCGCAAACGATCCCGCCCATGGCGACCAGCAGACACGTCATGATGCTTGCCGCAAGCAGGAGTCTGCGTTGTCCAGGGGTGATGCGTGCTCGAGATAGGGATGAAATAGCCGCCATGAGTCCTCCATCAATCTGCCAGGAAATCTCGACCTGCCGGCCGTCCCGGTGTGTAGCCCATTGTATCTGGACACGCGGCCGCGGCAAAATAGGATGACAGCGTTTCCGTCCGGGGTTGCGCCGCAGGGGAACGGTGAGTATAATCGGCAGGTGACTCAAAATTAACTCGTATCTCTTGAAGCTCGAATCGTGTCCAAGGAGGCGCGAGTCGAAGATGGCCCAAACACAAGACATCAAGCGGTATCAGCAAAATCTTGCCGCCGAGCGCAACGCAGTGTTGCTCTACGAGCGGCTCGCCGAGGCCGAGTCCAACCCGGACCTGGCGACCGTTTATCGCAAGTTGGCAGACACCGAGCGCAACCACGTACACTTCTGGGAGGGGAAGCTTCGCGAGGCCGGCGCGACCGTGCCGGCCTTTCATCCCAACTGGCGCACTCGCGTCCTGGGCGCGCTGGCGGCGCGGTTCGGCGCGAGGCTTGTCCTGCCGACCGTCGCCGGCATCGAAAGCCAGGCCGGCGCTGAATACGACGGCCAGCCTGAAGCTGAAGCCGCGGGGCTGCCGCGCCATGAGCGTTCGCACGCGCGCGTTTTCCGCCAGCTCGCCAAATCGAGCGGCGGACTGGAGGGGAGCGCCGTGGCCCGGTTCGAGGGGCGGCACCGCGCTGCGGGCGGCAACGCGCTGCGGGCCGGCGTATTAGGGGCCAATGATGGCCTGGTGTCGGTGTTCAGCCTGGTGATGGGCGTAGCGGGCGCGGGGGTGGGCAACCGCACGATCCTGCTCACCGGGTTCGCGGGCCTCCTGTCCGGCGCGCTGTCTATGGCGCTGGGCGAGTGGCTCTCGGTGCAGAGCTCACGGGAGCTGTATCAGCACCAGCTGGACATCGAGCGCGCAGAATTGGCCGAAGTGCCGGAAGAGGAAATGGCGGAGCTGGCGCTCATCTACCAGGCCAAGGGTGTGCCGGCCGACGCTGCGCACCGGATGGCCGAGCATCTGCTGTCGGATGAAGCCACGGCGCTCGACACTCTGGCGCGCGAGGAGTTGAGCATTGATCCGGCCGAGCTGGGCGGTTCCGCGTGGGTGGCAGCGATCACATCCTTCTTTCTCTTCGCCCTCGGTGCGATCATCCCCGTCTTCCCCTATCTTTTCTTGACCGGGAGCGCGGGGGTCATCGCCAGCGCGGTGGTCAGCACCATCGGGCTTTTCGTCATCGGGGCGGCCATCACGTTGATGACCGGCCGCAATGCACTGCTTTCGGGCCTGCGCCAGGTGTTGTTCGGCCTGGCCGCTGCGGCCATCACCTTCGGCGTCGGTCACTTGATTGGGGTCAATGTGGGCGGATGACGCGGGGATAGGATTGATTCTGACCCACCGTGCCAGGCGCCGGCCTCCGCAAGCGCCTGGCACGTGCTCCGGACTGGCCGGGACGCTACTTCGTCTGGCCGTGCACCTGCGCCAGCAGTCCGGCCACAAAATCCTCGGGGTGCATCGGCAGCGCGTCCTGCTGCCACATCAGCACGCTCACCAGCGGCATGTCACCCATTGAATCCATCATATCCATGCCGATGCCGCCGTCGGCCCCGCCGAACAGCTTGCGGGTGTGCTCCTCCATCTGGGCGTAATAGGGCCCGAACGCGGCTTTTCCCCGCGGGTCGGCCATCCACTCGCGGATCGTGGATTCCTTGTCGAGGATGCACGGCAGGTCCAGCGTGGAACGGAGCGTCACCGGTAGCGTGTGCCGGATGTCGGCGGCCGAGGCGCCGATCAAGATGTCAAATTCGCCGTCTTCAGTGATCCACTGCCGGTATTCAGGATGCCAGTAGGCGAAGGCGCGGAAGCCCAGCTTGATGGCAACGGTCTTGGTCTCGCCCGGTTGGAGCGCAACCTTTGCGAACCCCTTCAGCTCCTTCTCCGGTCGCACCAGGCCGGACGCCCGGTCGTGGACGTAGACCTGGACGATCTCTTTGCCCGCCCGGTGGCCCGTGTTGGTGACGTCCACCGTCACGGTCAGCCCATCCACATCCCGGAACGTCTGCGCCGACACAGCGGGGTTGCTGTACGCAAAGGTGGTGTAGCTCAATCCGTGGCCGAAGGGAAAGAGCACCGGCATCTGTTTGGCGTCGTAGTAGCGATAGCCGATGAACAGCCCTTCGCCATAGCGCACCACCCCCGCGCCGCCCGGCCAGTTGAGATACGCCGGGGTGTCGGCAAGTTTGAGCGGGAAGGTCTCAGCCAGCTTGCCGCAGGGGTTGGCCTGGCCGAAGAGGATGTCGGCCATGGCCGCGCCGCCCGCCTGGCCCATCATCCAGGCTTCGAGGACGGCCGGGACCGCAGCGATCCAGGCGCTCATGGCGACCGGCGCGCCGTTGTTGAGCACGACGACCGTCTTGGGCTGAACCTTCGCCACCGCCTGGATCAGCGCCACCTGCTGCGCAGTCAGGTCGAGGTCGGCGCGATCGTAGCCTTCGGATTCTTTGTAGCCGGGCAGCGCGATGGTGAGGAGCGCCACGTCCGCCGCCTGCGCCAACCCGACGGCCTCGTCAATCAGGTCCTGCCGGAAGGCGTCATCCGCGGGATAGCCTTCGGCGTAGGCCAGCTCAGCATCGCCGGCGCGCGACCGCAGCTCCTGGAACGGCACGTCCACCCGGGTCGGGTTAATATGCGAGCTGCCGCCGCCCTGGAAGTGCGCGGCCTGGGCGGCGCGGCCGATGACGGCGATCTGCCGGTGGCCCCGCAGTGGCAGCAGGCCGCCCTCGTTCTTGAGCAGGATCATGCCTTCCGCGGCGATCTTGCGGGCCAGCGCATGATGCGCGTCCGCGTCGAAGGCGCCGCCCTTAGGGGTCTCCTGGGCCAGAAAAACGATCCGGAGGATCCGGCGAACCGCGTCATCCAGGGTCGCCTCGGCCAACTCACCGGCGCGCACGGCAGCAACAACAGCTTCGACGCGGCGGGCCTGCGGGCCGGGCATCTCCCAATCCGTGCCGCCTCGGAGCGCAGCCACGCGGTCGCGCACCGCGCCCCAGTCGGAGACCACCAGGCCTTTGAAGCCCCATTCTTCCTTCAGAATTTTTGTCAGCAGGGTGTGGTGCTCGGAGGCGAAGATGCCGTTCAGCTTGTTATAGGAACACATCACCGTCCAGGGTTGGGCTTCTTTGACCGCCTTCTCGAAGGCCGGCAGATAAAGCTCGCGCAGCGTGCGCTCATCCACCTCGGCGCTGATGCTGAAGCGTTGAAATTCCTGGTTGTTGGCCGCGTAGTGCTTGAGCGAGACGCCCACGCCCCTTGACTGGACGCCCTTGATGTAGCTGACCGCCAGCACGCCGGCCAGGTAGGGGTCCTCGGAGAAATACTCGAAGTTGCGGCCGCCCAGCGGCGAGCGTTTCATGTTGACGCCGGGGCCGAGCACGACGTCCACGTTGAGCGCGATGGCTTCTTCGGCAATCGCCGCGCCCATTTCGGCCAGCAGCGCCACATCCCAGGAGGACGCGGTGCACGAGGCCGTCGGGAAACAGGTGGCGGGCAGGCTCACAGCGCCCATCATGTGAACATCGGGCTGGCGTCGGATGCCGTGCGGGCCGTCCGAGACGAGCATCTCCGGCACGCCCAGGCGCTCCACCGGGGTGGTCGTCCACGCGCTCGCGCCGGTGCACAAGGCGGCCTTTTCTTCGAGCGTCATACGGGCGATGATGGATTGAAGTTCGGTGCTCATGATGTTCCTTTCTGGTCATGACGTGCCTGGCACTTCGCGAGTGCCAGGCACGTGTGGCGCCTGAATCTCAGGCATAGGTGTTGTACACCGACCGCAGCCGCAGCGCCGCCTGCGCCTGCGCCAGGGTCCAGCCGGCGGGCAGGGGGCAGGTGATGACCATGGGCCGCCCGGCGGGCAGATCGAAGTAGTTGTCGTTGAAGACCACATCCGCGCCGGCCAGGCTGACTTCTACCAGGCGGGCCAGCGAGCGCGCCGACAGCTCGATGGCAAGCCGGCCCTCCCGCAGCGTCATCGCGGCCTCGATCTGCGGATCGGCCAGCGATAGGTGCTTGGTGGGCGCGAAGGTCGCCGCCTGCAAGGCCCGGCGCGCCGCACCCTGCCACAACTCGGCGACGAAGACGAGCTCCCGCCGGTTGTCATCGCTCACGCGGCCGGCGAAGTCAAGCGTGGCGATGTGGGTGGCGGCCTGCGGCGCGGCATGGACAGGCGCCTCGCCCGCGGCCAGCACGGCGCCGTCCAGCGTCTCCAGCGACCAGCGGATAGCGCCGGCCCACGGTTCGCGCAGGTCGTTGGTGACGTAAAGCCCCTGCCTGGGCGGCTGATCCTCGATGGAGAGCATCACCGGCGCGTAGAAGCGCTGCGCGGCATAGTGCAGCGCCTTCCAGCGGCCGTAGTAGTCCAGGCTGGACCACGACGCGACCGGCCAGCAGTCGTTGAGCTGCCAGTAGAGGATGCCGGCCACGCGATCCGGGTAGCGTCGCCAGTGCTCCACCCCGTAGCGGATCCCTTCGGCCTGCAGGACCATGCTGAGATACACCAGCGACTCAAAATCCTTGGGCAGGCGGAAGGTTTCCAGCATCTGCGCCACCATCAACGCATTGCCGCTGGCGTTCTTCTGATGCTGCTCCATGATGTAGGAGGTCATGTTCCAGTCGGGTTCCGCCGCGTAGGTGCGGATGGTCGCCAGCGGCGGCAACGCCTGGAAGCCGAACTCGCTCATGAAGCGCGGGTATTGATCCCGGTATGCGGTGAACGGCTTGCGGCCGTGCCAGACGTCCCAGTAGTGCGCGTCCCCCTGGCGCTGGCCGTTGGGGCTCACGAACGGCGTGTCGGACGACGGTGAGCTGGGCCAATAAGCATGGTCGGGGTCTTCGGCCGCGCACCAGGCGGGCAGCGTGTGGTGGAAGAAGCGGTCATACGCGGCCTTCAGGGCTTGCAGCTCCGGCTTGTTCCACTGCCACTCGACCCAGCCCTGCTCCATCTCGTTGTTGCCGCACCAGAGCGCCAGGCTGGCGCGATGCCGCAGGCGCCGGATGGCCTCGATCGCCTCGATGCGCACATTCTCGACGAATGCCGGGTCATCCAGCGGGTAGATGCTGCAAGAGAAGATGAAATCCTGCCAGACCAGGATGCCATAGCGGTCGCACAGGTCGTAGAAGCGCTCCTCCTCGTAGAAGCCGCCGCCCCAGACGCGCAGCATGTTCTGGTGCGTCTCGGCCGCCGCGCGGATCAACCCCTCCAGGTATGCGTCGCTGATGCGGGTGGGAAAGGAATCCGCCGGGATCCAGTCGGAGCCCTTGGCGAAGATCGGCACGCCGTTCACCACAAACTCGAACGATCGGCCCCACGCATCCGGCGCCTGCCGCAGCTCAAGGGTGCGCAGGCCGATCTTGTACAAGGCTGAGGCTAAGGTTGAGCCTGAGGTGAGGTCCTCGTCCTTAACCTCAACCTTCACCTCATATAGCGGCTGCGCGCCGTAGCCGTTCGGCCACCAGAGCTGCGGATTAGGGACGGAGATAGAGATAGAGACGGAAGAGTCGGGTGTGGTGGCAACAGGCGCCGCCCTTTCGGTTGTCGTACCATCGGGCGCAATGACCGTCACGGCCACCGCCCACGGTCCCGCGGCCGGTTCAAAGACCTCAACCTCGGCCTTAACCTCAATCCTCACCTCGCCGTTGACGTGCGTCTGGCGCAAGTGGACGTCGGCCAACCGGGCCGCGCCATGTCCCTCCAGACGGATATCTTTCCAGACGCCGACCGGCGGGAGCTGCGGCCCCCAATCCCAGCCGAACTGGCACGGCGCCTTGCGCAGGTGTGGCCCGCCGGGGATGGCCTGGGAGACGCCTTGCAGCGGCCGGACGGCCTGCTGTGCGGCGGTGTACTGCACCGGCGAGGCGAAGGTGATGCGCAGCTCGTTTGCCTGGGGGTTCAGCAGCGGCTTGACGTCCCAGCGGTACCGCCGGAACATGTTGTCGGTGTGGCCCAACTCCTGGCCGTTCAATTCGACCGTCGCCAGCGTATCCAGCCCGTCGCAAACCAGCCAGAGGTGCGGCTGGGCCAGCAGCTCGGGCGTGACGGCTAACTGGCGGCGGTATTCCCAATCTGCCTCGGCCACCCACGCCACGCGGCGCTCGTTGTCGCCAAAGAACGGGTCGGGGATGCGGCCCAGGGCCAGCAAGTCGGTGTGCACGCCGCCGGGGACGGTGGCCGGCAGCCATTCTGCGGTTCCCGCCCGGCGGAACTGCCAGGCGCCTGCTAAAGATTGTATCTGCGTCATGTGCTTTCCTTTGCGTTCCCAGGTTCAATGCTTGAGAGGCGTCATGCTGAGCGGGCTTACGACGCAATCAGCAATGCGTCAAAACGTCAGCGAAGCATCTCGGATGCCGTGACGAGACCTTTCGCTGTACATTCGTGGTGAAGGAACATTTCTTTCGCTGGCCGTTCAGGATGACAAACCCAGAAAGCCAACTGGCTTTGTTTCTTTCCACACAGCCTGCAAGGCTCGATAGTCCAGGAGGATGACACCTTCTTCGTAGGCGATATTTCTGGCCAGTTGAGACGTCAGGAAGTCATAGTCCGCCTGGCGAATCCCGGCGCCGCCCGGCTCAATCGCGCGCAATTCAGGCGTGTCCAGGCCCGGGTGCACGGCCCACTCACTCAGACCCACGGGCAGCGCGCGCAATAGCTCGACATAGCGGGCGGTTTTGTTGACGGGGTCGAGGAGGTAGCTGTCCAAAACGTCGTGATCGTTGGTGGGGAAGCCCAGGCTTTGCAGCTTTTCGATGGTGGATCGGTTGAAAACCCGAAGCGCCAGCCCGTATTCGCATGCCAGACTGAACATTACCTCGAAAATATCCTCGCGGCCGCTGATCCGCAGCGAATGCCAGTCCAGATGCGTCGGGTGCAGCCCCGCCGCCAGCACGACCTCGATCTGCGCCCGGAATTCCAGCTCCAGTTGATCAAGCCTGACCTGCGCCAGGAACTCAGGCATGTGCTCAAAGTCGTAGAAGTACCCGGCAGCGTCGAGCAAGGAGGGCGCCTTTTCGCCCGCGCTCACGGGTCTCCAACGGTTATGCACCGAATCGGAGATGGCGGTGAGGTGAACGCCGAAGGCGATCTCAGGATGTTCTCTGAGGAACTGTGCCGCGTGCGGCATCCAGGGGCAGGGGACCATCAAGCTGGTGGAGCGGACGATGCCCACCGTCAATGCGCCGATGATAGCTGTATTGACGGCGTGGCACATGCCGAAATCATCCGCGTTCACGATCAAGAGGCGGGCATCGGCCGGATATCCCAGCAACTGGTTTGTCAGGCTATACGGTTGAGAGATCCCATTCCTCATAGATCTTCGGCACATCGTTGATCAGGCGGCGGGTGTAGGGTTCTTTGGGACGCAGGATCACGTCGTCGGCTGAGCCGCGTTCTACAAATTTCCCGTGCTCCATGATGTACACGCTGTCGGACACGTAGTACGCCAGCCCGATGTCGTGCGTGATGAAGATCAGCGTCATCCCGGTCTCATCGCGCAGCTTCAACAGGTAATCCAGGATGGTGGCGCGCGAGCAGGCGTCAATCATCGAGGTCGGTTCGTCGGCCAGCAAAATCCTGGGCTTCAACAGGAAGATGCGGGCGATCATCAGGCGCTGCATCTGGCCGCCCGAAAGCTCGAAGGGATACTTGTTGGTCAGTTCCGCGAACTTCAGATTGACGAAGCTGCACGCCTCGGTCATCAGCTCAACCTTCTTCGCCTGCGGCAGCTTGCGGCCGCCGCGCATGTAGATGCAGTCGAGCAGCACGGAATCAATCTTGTTGAAGATGTTGTACGAGGAGAAGGGGTCCTGAAAGATCGCCTGGATGTTCTTCCAGTATTCCTGTCGTTTTCGCTGCGAGCTGATGTCGCGCTTCTGGCCCTGGAAGTAGATATCGCCTTCGGTCGGGGCAATCAGTCCCAGGAGCATCTTCGTCAGGGTAGTCTTGCCGCTGCCCGATTCGCCGACGATCGAGACGACCTCGCCCGTGCGAAAATCGAAGTCCACGTGATCAACGGCGAGGGTTCGCGTGCGGCCGAACCCAAAGACCTTGGTCAGTCCGGTCCCGCTCAAGCAGGAGGTTGTCTCACTGGCCATGCGCGTAAGCCTCCCTCAGCGTTTGTTCGGAAAGAATGCAGCGGTAGGCGCGGCCGTAGCCCGCATCCATCAGGGCGACGGATGTCAGTCGGCACTCGGCTCGCACGTACTTGCAGCGTTCGGCAAAGCGGCAGCCCGCCGGCGGCTTTTTCAGGTTCGGCGGCACGCCGGGGATGGCCGTCAGCTTGACGTTGCGCAGGCCGCTTTCCGGCACGATGATCGAGCCCATGAGTCCCTTCGAGTACGGATGGAGCGGGTCGAACACCGCCTCCTTAGCGCCTGCCTTCTCCACGATCTGCCCGGCGTACATGACCATGATGTCGTCCGTGACGTTGTACAGCAGGGGCAGTTCGTGCGTAATGAAGATCATGGATTTGATGAACCCGGTCTCCATCAGGCCCCGCAGCATCTTGATGACCATCTTCTGCGAGGTGACGTCGAGCGCGGAGGACGGCTCGTCGGCGATCAACACCTTCGGCCGCAGGATGACCGACACCGCGATGACGGTGCGCTGTTTCATGCCGCCGGATAACTCGACGGGGTACTTGTGGAGCACTTCGGGCGGCAGCCCCAACGTCTCGAAGCTGGCCCGCGCCAGATCGTAGATGTATTTCTTGTTCTCGGTCGGATCGTGCGCCAGGATGACGTCTTCGATGAAATTGATAACCCGCCGGGTCGGGTTGAGCGCGTTCATCGCCGCCTGCGGAATGTAGGCGATCTCGGTCCCCAGGATAGATTTGCGCACGTCGTCGGGCTTCATCCCCGAGATACTCTGGCCATCAATGCTGATATCGCCGCTCGTGTAGTGCAGCGGCGCGAAGTAGTAACCCATCAGACTCAGGGCCAGCGTGGACTTGCCGCAGCCCGATTCGCCCGCGATGCCCAGCGACTTGCCTTCCTCGACGCTCAGCGACACGTGGTCAACCGCATAAACGTCCTCGCGGAACCGGGTGATGTATTTGGTGGTGAGGTCTTTGACCTCCAGAATGACTTTTCCCATATGGTCACCTAGTCCCTGAGTGCGGGGTTGAATACCTGGTCGAGCCCCGTATTCATCAGATTCATCGAGAACGTGATCAGCACGATGGTGATGAGCACCGGCAGGTAGGCCCACCATTTTTGCAGCAGATGCGCCTGGTAGATCATGGCCCAGTTCATCATCAGCCCCAGCGTGGGCACATCGGTCGTCCGTGGGCCCAGGCCCAGGATCGAGAGGTTCGCCTCGGCGAGGATCGCGGACGCGACCTGCAGGGTGAACGCCATGACGACATACGAGGCGATATACGGCAGGATGTCGTTCACGATGATGTGCGGGATGGAGTGCCCGGATAGTTTCGACAGGTTGACGTGATCCCGGTTGCGGAGGGACATCACCGCCGCACGGACTGAGCGGGTCGTCCATACCCAGGACGTGAACCCAATGACCACGGCGACGGTGGTGGGGCCCCGCTTATCCTGTCCGATGCTGAACGAGATCAAGATCAGCAAGACCATGGACGGGATGACCGTGAAGAGGTTGGTGAAGAACATGATGATGTCATCGAGCACGCCGCCGACGTAGCCCGCCACCAGGCCCAGGATCAGGCCGATCAACGTGGCGATCAAGCCGGCCAGGAGGCCGATCCGCAGCGAAACGCCCGCGGCCCGGATGAGCTCGGTCAGCACGTCCCGGCCGAAGTTGTCGGTGCCTAAAGGCAGCACCCGCACGTTCGCGACCTCACTCACGTTCACATAATCCGTCTGTTTGACGGTGCCGGTCGCCTGCAGCGTGCCTGTATCCGGCGCCTTGGCGGCAATCGTCGCGCCTTCGGTGGAGAGCAGCCCCTTCAGGGCGGCATCCACGCGCTGATAATAGCGTGACTTCGCCAGGGTCATGCCGGGGACCTGCTTCTTGGCGTCGTAGTTGTTCTCCCAGAGCGTCAACAGCTTGTTGGCATCGTTGACGTCAATCTCGCTTGCCGGAATTCCGGCCGCCACAAGCCAGTCCTTCATGGCCGTACGGTCGTCGGCGCTCAGCTTGTTCGTGATGCGTTTGGCCGCAGCGTCGTCCAGGTTCAGCGTGTATTTTACCGGGGCGTTGATGCTGTCGTAGGTGCTGACGTAGATACCGGGCGGGAAGAAGGTGCCCTGGGCGATAATCTGCAAAGGCGGCGTCCGCACAATCAACGGATAGATCAGCACGAGCAACAGGAGCGCCACGAAAATGATGAAGCCCAGCACGAACTTCGTAGAGTGGAAGACCTGTCTGAGAGTGTTTTGCATGACATCGCTCCCTGGAGAGGCTCTCGCCTTAGTCAGCCTGCGCCGCTTTGATGCGGGGGTCAATAACGCCGTACAGGATCTCCATGGCAAAGTTCGCCACCAACACCATGATCGTGATGATGAGCGCGGTAAACGAGATCAGCGGGTAATCCTGGCCCATAATCGCGCTCAGCAGGATCGTGCCAAGCCCTGGGTAGCTGAAGACGATCTCTGCGATCAAGGCGCCGCCGACCATCGTGCCGATCGCGTTCGCTAGGCCCGTAATCTGGGGCAGCATCGCGTTTCGGAACACATAGCCGACGATCTTGCGGTCCTTGATGCCCATGAAACGGCTGTACTTGACGTAATCTGCATTTAGCTCATAAATGGACAGGGAGCGCATGCCGATCGCCTGGCCGCCGATGGCAATCAGGACGATAGACCAGAACGGCAATTGGTAGTGGACGATCGCGGACCACACAAACTTTGGGGTGAAGCTTGGGATCAGGTCGAAGCCGTACCCGCCGGAACTTGGGAACCATTTGAAGCGCACGGCGAAGAGGACCACCAGGATGATGGCCGTGCCAAAGGCTGGGAAGTTGCTGATGAAGATGCTGACCGGCATCAGCACCTTGTCGAAGCCGCGCTTGATGTACGCCGCCAGCGCGCCGAGGGTGTTCCCGATCAGCCAGCCGACGATAATCGCCGGCAATTGCAGCGCAACCGTCCACCAGATGGCTGCCCCGACCACGCTGGTGACCGTGCGCGGATACTGGCTGAATGAGAAGCCGAAGTTGCCGCGAAACACGTTGCTCACATAGATGAAGAACTGCTGGAGCAGCGGTTTGTTGGTGCCGAAAAGCTCAGTGTACTGCTGGTAGATCGCCTGGACTCCGGATGCGTTGCTCATGCCCTGGGCCATCCGGGAGACGATGGCCGCGACGGGATCGCTTGGCATCAGGCGGGGGAGGATGAAGTTCAGGAGGAACGCAAACACAAAGGTAATCGCGTACCACCCCAGCTTGTTGAGGAAGTATTTCCGGTAGCCTTTCAACTCGCACCCCCTGTGTCATGGGTTCGCGTGGCTTGACGTGTGAGAAGGGAAGCCTGCAGAAGGAGTTCGCAGGCTTCCCAGGTGGGCAGGCAGGCAAATTATACCTGCTTCCAGACTGCGGCGCAACCCGCCAGGCCCGGGGTTAATAGACCTGGCAGGTCGCGCCGGGAGAACGTTTACTTCTGCACGAGCGTGAGGTTGTACAGGCCCGCGATGCTCCAGCCGTCGGTCAGATCGAGCGGCGGGACGGGCGGGTTGGTGCCATCGCCCTCATGCGGGAAGTTCGTCCAGACGCTCTCGTTCACGGTGTGGAACGATTGCGGCCGGTACATGAGCGTGAAGGAGGGCACATCGGTCAGGTAGATCTTGACCAGTTCGGTGTAGGCCTTCTTCAGCTCGGCCTGATCCGTGATGGTCGGGATCGTCTGGATCAGCTTGTCGGCATCGGCGTTCTTGTAGAGGCCCCAGTTGCCGTTCCAGTTGCTCGCCATGCCGACGAACTCGGAGCTCATCAGCTTGCGGATGCGGGACCACGGCTGCGTCGGGCCGGCGCCGTCGGACCACATCATAAAGATGTCATAGCCGGCGGGCAGGTCCGCGTCGGACTTCGTCACGACGGTCTGGTAAACGCCCCACTCGGGGTAGTTGGTCGTGATGTCAATGCCGATCTTCTTGCCGGCCGCCGCAACGACCTCCATGGCCGCCTGCCAGTCGGACCAGCCGTTCGGGCAGGTCGCGACGTAGCTCAAGTTCTTGCCATTGATGTCGCGCCAGCCGTCGCCGTTGGTGTCCTTGATGCCGGCCTTGTCGAGCAGCGCCTTGGCGCCTTCAATGTCGTTGCCGGCCCACTGCAGGGCCTTGACGGCATCATGGTCGTACATGGCCTGTTCGCCCGCGGTCGGGTTCATCAGCGAGCGCGGGACCTGGTCGAAGGTCGCGGATTGGTTCGTCATCGCGTTGGCGATGATCGTCGGGTAGTCCACGGCCATGGCGATGGCCTTGCGGACCTCAACCTTGTCCAGACCGGGGGACTTCAGGTTGAAGAATGCGGTCGGGAGGCTGGCGCCGATGCCGTACGGCGGCTCGGGCAGGTAGGTCGAGATGGGCAGCCCGTAGCTTTCCCAGAGGATCTGAACATTGGAGTTGAACTGCTGGCTGACGTCCACTTCGCCTTGCGCCAGGGCAACCGAGCCGGCCGCGTTGTCCTTGTAGATCACATGCGCGAGATACTTCGGAGCGGGCAGCTTGCCCCACATGCTCTTGTCCTGGCCCCAGTATTTGTCGTCGCGCACGTAGACGACCTTGGTGTCGTCCGAGAAGAACTTGTGGTACGGGCCCGAGTAGACGACGTCTTCTGCGGTGTCGGCCAACAGCTTGGCGGCATCGCCGCCGACGCGCTTCTCAAGCGTCTGCGTCCAGGCCTTCTGGACGACGTAGTTGGTGCTCACGTAGGCATTGACCAACAGCGGGTTGACTGCCTTGCCGTCGGCGCCGAGCTTGGCCTTGATCACGACGGTCTGCGGATCCTTGGCGACGATATCCTCGATGTAATCCTTGTTCGCCGCGCCGGTCGGGGTGTTGTACTTGATGTGCGTGGCCCAGGTGTAGGCGACATCATCCGCGGTGACCGCGGTGCCGTCGCTCCACTTGGCGGCCGGCTTCATCTTGAAGGTGAGCTCGGTCTTGGCATCGTTCCAGGCGAAATTGCCATCGGCCAGGAGCGGGTACACCTTGCCGTCGAGCATGTTGTAGAGATACGGGGTCTCAAACATGATGACGCGGGCATTGTCCTGCTGTGCGATCGCCATGGCGTTGTTGTTGTTGTTGGAATAGGGGTTCCAACCGACCACGGCGCTCCACTGCTGGCCGTTGAAGTACAGCGTCTCGTTGCGCGGCAGCGTATTGGCATCCACCGGCTTCGCCGGTTCCGGCGTGGGGGTGATGACTTTCTCGACTACTTTCTCGACGACCTGGGTCTCGATAACTTTGACCTCTTTTTCGACGACCTGGGTCTGGATTTCCTTCACGACCTGCGGCGTCGGTGTCGCGCAGGCGCTCAGAATCATGCTGGCCAGGAGGACCAGCGCAACGACAACGTAGTACCGGTTTTTCATTTTCTCCTCCGTGAGTGAAATGGGTTGATATGCGGCAGGATTCGAATCGAATGCGCAATCGCTAGATAGATCACTTCGCAGCGACACCTCCTTCAGAAATAGTGTTGGCCACCTGGCGGGCGTTTGCGGCGAAGCGCAGCGCCTGGCCGCACGATGCGCGCACCACCAGTTCGGTCGGCAGCACGATGTGCTGCGCCCCGATACGATCGCGCTCGGCCGGATTGGATTCCAGCAGGTCTATCATGGTAGAGGCCGCCAGATAACCCAGCCGCTCGACAGGTTGGCGAACCGTGGTGAGGGGCGGCTCGATGGCTGAGGCCAGCGCGAGATCGTCGAAGCCGACGAGCGCGATGTCCTCCGGCACCCGGAGGCCAGCCGCCCGGATGGCTTTGAGCGCCCCGATCGCCATGCTGTCGCTGGCAACAAAAACCGCCTGTGGGAGCGGCGCGGCCTGCAGCAGGCGTTCCATGCTGCGGGTCCCGCTCCATTCCGACCAATCGCCTTCCTGCACGTACGCCGGAGGTACATCCAGGCCGAGGCCGCGTAACCCGAGCAGGAAGCCGTCCCGCCGATCAATGGCGGCAATCGCGTTGAGCGGGCCGGTGATGGTGGCGATGCGGGTATACCCCAGCCGCGCCAAGTACTGAGCGGCCATGCTGGCGCCGCGCAGGTTATCGGCATCCACCGTGGCGATGTCGGTGCGCTCCGGGATCCGGCCGATCAACACGAACGGGAAGTGGTCCGCCACCAACCGCTCGACGAAGTAATCCTCTTTCAGCGCCGAGGCGACAATCAGGCCATCCATGTGGCCTGACCGGATGAGCCGGCGAAAGGTAGTATCGGTCTGCCGGATCATCAGCGAGAGCATCAGATAATAGCCTCGCTCTTCGCACGCAGCGGCAATCCCTTGGAGCAGTGCGGGAAAATACGGATCGGAGAAAACTGTCGTGAGAGTTTGCGGGATGACCAGGCCGACGATCTGGCTGCGCCGCGTGGCCAGTGCGCGCGCCGCCGTGTTGGGGTGGAAGTCGTGTTCTTTGATATGCTGCCACACGCGCTCCCGCGTGGCGGCGTGGACCTTCGGATCATCGTTGACAACCCGGGACACCGTCGAGCGCGAAACGCCAGCAAGCCTGGCGATTTCTTCGAGCGTTATGCCCGCTCCAGTCCGGGGGGGAGCCTTTTCGGTGGAGACCATGGTCTACAGACTCCGAGATTGACGGATGATCCGATGTGCGGTTGGATTGGCGACCGGCCGATGCTGCTGACATGCCGCCATGCGCGGGAGCCACCCTCAAGTGGCTGTGGGAGCGCTCCCATTGAGGGAAACTATATCATACCCCGGTTGCGTTGTCAAGACCGAGATTTCGGGTTTCGGTGTTTCGTGCCCAGGCAACGATGCTCCATCCACGTCGGCATCGAGCAACTTCCGTGGATCAGTCCCTGTCGGGACCAAACTCAGTTTTCGCCGATGCTGGACAGCATGACCCTGTAGCCGCCGAGCGGGTTGAGTTGATAGGGGCCGCAATCGGCCGGGATGATCACGGAATCGAATCGCTTGAGCACCAGCGGCGCGCTTGTCGGGGTGCCCGTTTCTTCTTGCGGCCCCGCGGTGAGCGGGACGAACTCCGCTGCCCCTTCGATCACGGTGAGCGCGTGGAAGGTGCGGCCGGCGGTGTGCAGCGTGACCGGCTTGCCCTGGCTGGCGATCAACTCCAGGGTGAAGTACGCGCAGGTGGCCAGCCTGGCCCGTTCACCGTCGCCCAGGACGGGCGCATGTTGCAGGGTCGCCGCGGCCGCGGGATTTGCGACCGCCAACGACTTCTCGATGTGCAGCGGCCGGCCGGGCGTGGCAGGGCGGTTCCAGTCGAAGACGCGATAGGTCAGGTCCGAGGTCTGTTGCACCTCGTAGATCAGCAGGCCCGGGCCCAACGCGTGGACGGTGCGCGCGGGCATGAGCGCAGTGTCGCCCGGCCGCACGTCCCGGTACTGCACCCAGTCCAGGATCGTCCCGCGGCGGATGGCGGCGGCCAGCGCTTCGGCGGTCGTCTCAGACCGCAGCCCGGCGATGAACTGCGCACCCGGCTCCGCCTCCACCACATGCCACGCCTCGGTCTTGCCGAAGTGGCCGGGGCCTTCCAGCGCCACCGCCAGCGCATCGTCCGGGTGCACCTGGAGCGAGAGCCACTGCGCGACGTCGAGGATCTTGACCAGCAGCGGGAAGCGCGTCCCGGTCCGCTCGGTCGCCCGCTGCCCCAGCAAAGCCGGGCCGTATTCGGCCGCGACATCGGCCAAGGTGCGACCGGCGAGCGGCCCCGCGGCGATGCGATCTCCTTCGTAGATGGCCCACGCCTCGGCGGTGAGCTGGCCTGGGCGCAGCCGCTGCCCGCCCCACAGATAGTCACGGTATTCGGGAATGAGTTGCAGCGGATAGGATAACGTCACGCGTAAACCTCCGGACTGGGGCGCTGCCGCGTCTTGGCAGCGCCCTCGATCGCTTTGCTTTTATGCCAGGCCATTATAGATGGTTTCTTGCCGAAGCAGGAAGAAAGCCCGCATCGGAATCGCGATGGTCACGGCAGAGGAATCGCGTAACTGTGATCTTTGGGGTTCACCGCGGGACACGCGGCAGCTATGGCTGGAGAACGGGCGGGCGCGATTGTTTTCAAGAATCGTCCAGCCGCTCTTCCGATCGGGCGAGCCAGGTCTCTGCGTGCGCCATCGTCTGCTGCGCCATCCATTCGCGCGCAGCGCGCCAGTGGGCTGACCATTCCGCTGCGTCCACCAGGCTGCGCGCGGTTTGCAGGCGTTGCGTGACCAGGGCGTAATAGATCGGGGATAGCGGGCTGCTGCGTTCGCCCAGCCCCGCTTCGGCGGCCAGGCTCTGCACGCTGAGGGCGGCGCTTTCCGCTCGCCCAGCAGCCTCAGCCAGCAGCAGGCCGGCCAGGGTGACCAGCCAGAAGCGCAGCCGGCGCACATGCTGGCGGGCATGCGGCAGCGCCCGCAGCAGCTCCCGGCGCGCGGCCGCGTTATCCCCGCGCGCCAGGGCGATCTCGGCCCGGTCGGTGTGCAGCATTGCCCGTGCCAGGTCCGGCTCGGCGTCCGGCAGCAGGGCGTCAGCCTGACCGAACAGCGCTTCGGCCGCGGCCAGGTCGCCGCGCACCCAGGCTACCTCACCCAATTGCAGCATCGGGAAACCGGGGTTGAGCGCCTCTGGTCGCTGCTGCGCCAGCGTCACGCTGCGCCGCAGCGCCGCTTCCGCCTGGGCGAACTCCCCGCGCTCGATGGCGATGCGCCCCAGCAGGTTGAACAGCGCAGCCAACCTTTCAGGTCGTTCCTCCTGCGCAATGGCGACGGCTTGTCCGGCGAAGTCGTCCGCGCTGGCGAAGTCATGGCACTGCCAGGACAGGTTCGCCGCCTTGAACAGGAGGCCGATGCGCTGGTCGGCATCCCCCTGGCCCCCCAACGCCAGGCTGCGGCGGATCAGCGCCTGGCCCGCGCGCACATAGCCGCGGGTCTCCCAGAACCAAGCCAGATCGGAGCACATCTGTAGCGCCGCAGACGCCTCCCCCTGTTCAATCAACTGCTGGAGCGCAGCCAGGTAATTGTCGTAGTCGTTCTCAACGGCTTCCAGGTTGTCCGAGGACTGCGCCAGCAAGGCGCGAAAGTGCTGCGCGTGCCGCTCCTGCGCCAGGTTGCGCTCCTCCGCGGACATCCGATTCCAGGCGAACTCGCGGATCATCTCCAGCAGTCGCCAGCGGCCAGGTTCGCGCGTGACTAGGCTGTGGTCGCTCAAGGTCGCCAGCCACGACTGTGCAAGCGCACAGCCGGCCGGATCGGCCGCCCCGGCACAGACTGCGGCCGCGGCGTCCAGTGTGAAGGAACCGGCGAAAACGGCGAGGCGCCGCAAACAGGCGCGCGCGTCCGGGTCGAGCAGATCGTAACTCCACGCGATGGCGTTGGCTAGGGTGCGCTGACGGGGTGGCAGGTCGCGGGCGGAGGCCTGGATCGCCCCCACCCAGTCTGTTTCGTTGTGCAGAGCAGCAGCCAACTCCGCTGCCGATAGGCGCCGCAGGGTCGCCGCGGCCAACTCGATCGCCAGGGGGATGCCTTGCAGCTTGTGCAAGATGTCCAACACATGGCCGGCATCGGTCGCGTCGAGGTCGAACGCTGGGCGGTGCTGGCGGACGCGAGCCACAAACAACTGCACGGCCTCGAACGCCAGCATCTGGTCGCTCGGCGTCCCCGGCGGCGGCAGCGAGAGCGGCGGGGCCGCGTATTCGTGCTCGCCGTAGACGTGCAGCGGCACGCGGCTCGTGGCCAGCACCTTCAGCCCCGGGCAGGCCCGCAGCAGCGCGCTCACCTCCGCCGCAGCCTCGACCACCTGCTCGCAGTTGTCCAGCACCAGCAGCACCCGCTTCCCGCCCATCACGGCCCGAAAACGTTCAGGCCACGGGACGTCGGCCAGCTCGTGCACCTCCGCCTGGCGCGCGATGGCGGCGAGCGCCAGCGTCGGGTCGCTGATGGGCGCCAGGTCCACGAACCAGACGCCATCCGGAAAATCGGGCAGGAGTATTTTGGCGGCGTGGATGCTGAGCCGCGTCTTGCCGATGCCGGGCGGGCCGATGAGGGTGAGCAGGCGCACATCGCTGCGGCGCAGCAGGGTCGTGACCGCGGCAACATCCTGCGTGCGGTTAACGAACGAGGTCAGCGGCGCGGGCAGATTATGCGGGGTCGGCGTCCCGATCGGCTGTGGGGGGTGGGGCGCAGCGGCGAACGCTTCTGCGGCCGGCAGGCGTTCCACGGCAGTGACCCCGCGCGCCGCGCGCAGAAATGCCGCGCGATCGCCATCGGGCACGGCCAAGGCCGCGGCCAGCAGCTCGGCCAGCTCGCGCGACGGCCGCCGCTCATCCGCCTCGATTTTGCGGATAGTGGCCGCGCTGGCGCTCGCGCGGCGACCAAGCTCGGCCTGGGTCAGGTCGAGCGCTCGCCGCCGGCGGCGCACCCAATCCCCGAAAGATAATCCAGCGAGTTCGTCCATCGTCCTGTCACGCTAATTGTAACGCTGCGCGTGACCCTTTGCAAACAAAATTCGATCAAAATGCGCACAAATAATCCGAAGTCACGAAGGCGATTCTATGACAGGACCCAGATGGCGTCTGTTGGGCACATTGCTGTCAGGAGATGAAGATGAGATACAGAATTGACATCGCGTTGGTTTTGCTCACACTGTTTGTTGCCGTCGCCCTGGCTGCATGCGGGGGCGGCCAGTCGTCCCCACAGGTCAAGCCGGCGTCCACAGCCATTCCGCCGACGCCGACGATCGCCCCCGCCGAACCGGCCACAGAGCAGCCCGCCGCGGCGTCGGCGGCGTTGACCATCCCCTGCACCGAGTTGGTGCCGGCCGACGAGCTGCAGCGCATGATCGGCGCGACGCCTGACAGTCTGATGGATACCGTCATGCCGGGTTGGACCGCGTGCAACTGGTTTTACACCCCGGCCGGCGCCGGCCAGCAGGCCCAGTTCACGGTGCAGGCCTACACCGGCGCGGAGACCCTGGTCAAATGGCGCATGGACACTAACCCCGCCAATCGGCTGGCAGGAGTGACCGTGAATAGCCTGGCCGACTACGTGCAAGAGGGCTACACCTGGGTGATCCCCGAGAGCAAGCTGCGCGCGGTCCAGGCGCTGAAGGACGGTCGCTACGTATTCCTGCGCTTCCCGGCCGACAACCTGGCGCTGGGCACGGAGTCGAACATCGCCGATTACCTGGCTGTGCTGTTCAGCCGTTTGCAGGCCAAGGGGTGATGTAGATGAGACCGAAACGCCTCCCGATGAGGGCGGCCATCTTTCTGACGGTCGTTGGCTTGCTCGCGGGTATGTTGCCACCGCCTGCGCTGGCGGCCGTCGCCGCGCCCGCGGGCATCCCGGCGCCGCTGCCTGTCGGTTCGCCCACGGTCACCGTCAACCTGAGCGCAGCCTCCGGCTACATCACTCAGCTCATCACGGTGAGCGGACAGACCAGCGCTGCCGCGGCGGGCGTGCGGGTGGCGTGGCTTTACGGCGACGCCGGCCAGACGGTCACCGCGGCGGTGGTGAACACGGCCGGCAACCGCTACAGCACGCAAGTCAGTGTACCGCTCGACGCGCAGCCCGGCCCGGCGCAGGTGTGCGCCACCGTGACCGGATCAGCCGCGGCCCGGCTTACCTGCGCCAACTTCACTGTGATCGCGCCACCTGCTGGGGGTGTTTCAGGCCAGGCGCCGGCGCCCACGGCCGGCGTGGGTGCAACCTTCCAATTGCTTGACCGCTCGGGGCGGAGCGTGGCCAGCGTGCCGATTGCCGCCAACGGCGCGTTCCAGCTCAACAACGTCGCGCCGGGCCGCTATCGGGGCGCGATTGAAGGCGGCTTGTCGCAGCTTGCCCGCTTCAGCGACATCGTTGTCACGCCCGGCGGCGACCCGACCATCGCCTACTTTCCGTGGGCCGGCGAAAGGAACGTGGATGGCTCCGCCTGTCTCTTGGGCGGAGACGCAAAAGTGGCCTTGCTGTCCGGGGCTCCCTCGCACCTCAATAGCTTCGGGATCGTGGATGTGGATACGTCTCCGATCATGAAGACGATCGCACCCGCCTACCTGGGCGCATCCCCCAAGCCCAAGCCCCAGCCGACCTACGACTTCGGCATCTACCTGGCGGGCGTGCCGTTGACCGTGGCGTTCCAGGCCTACGTGCAGCGCAAGGGGAACGTCGCGGTCGAGCGGGTGGAGTATTACCGGCAGACCGGCAACGCCGCGCCCGTCCCCATCGGTTCGGCCACGGCCAAGCCGTGGAGCATTCAGTACAACGTCGGGCAGTTGCCGGCCGGCCAGACGAAGCTGATCGCCGTGCCGGTGGTCAACGGTCAGCGGCAGTGCGCCACCTTCACCACCATCCAGGTGCTTGCTAACCCGACCGCTAATCCCAAGTGGCAGCCTGGGGCCGGCACGGTCTGGGACAACGCCCTCAAGCTCTATCGCTTCTGGGGGACGATGCCCAATGTGGGCGGGCTGCTGCCGCTGGTCTTCGATACGCCCTCCCTGCCGCTCGTCGGCGTGCTCCAGAACCGCCTGGGCGCCGGCGTCTACGTGGAGGGCGCGCTGACCCTCGATGGCCAGCTCTGGCTCGGCGCTATGGATGCTACTGCTTACGCCCGGCTGATGAACATTGACGTCTTCAACAAGACGCTGAACCTCGACCCGGGCAACAAAACGCTGGGGCAGTGGATCAAGCCGACCGACTACGCCTCCGTCGTCCACCGGACCCCGCGCTTCCCTCTGGCCTCCTTCCGCCAGGATCTGACCATCTTCGCCGGCCCGCTGTTCGCCATCCCACCCTGGGTGGTGGTGCGCGCCAGCATCTCGATCGGCGTGGGCGGCGACCTGTCGCTGTCGGCCGCGGTCTATCCGCTGCGGCCGGGGCTGGAGGTGGAGCTGCGGCCCAGCGTCTCGGCCTGGTTGGGCCTGACCATTGCCGCGGACGTGCTCTTCGGCATCGCTGGCGCAGAAGGCACCGCGCAGCCCGGTATCTCGGTGGCCCTGCCGCTGAAAACGAACCTCGATGCTGACCCGCCCGTCTGGTTTGACAATCCGTGCCTGACGATCTTTGTGCGGCTGATTCTCAAGGGACGCTTTCTCTTCTGGTCGTGGACGATCCTGGACGAACCGATCGTCAACGAACATATCCCTTCTGGCTGCAACGCCCAGCAGGACATCGCGCAACTGGGGGCCCTCGCCGGGCAACCGACAGCGCAGCCATCGGCTGCGAGCACGCTCGAAGCGCCGGCGGTGGCGGCCGATCCCGCCGGCCGGATGTTGATGGTCTATGTGGAGGATGTGGGCGGTGCTGCGCCGGCGCCGCGCATCATGGCGCGCTTCAAGCCGGCCGGGAGCGAGACCTGGGGCGCGGCCACCCCCGTGACCGATGGCTCTCGCAGTGTCAGCGATCCGGTGGTCGCCTTCGCCGGGCCGGGGCATACGCCCATCGTGGCCTGGACGCAGAATACCCTGCCCCTGGCGGGCGCTTCCCCCACCGGCGGCGACCTCGGCGAGACGCTCAAGCGGCAGGAGATCTACGCCGCCACCTGGAACGGCGGCGCGTGGAGTGCGCCGGCCGCGCTGACCAGCGATCTCGTCGGCGATGGCCGGCCCGCCATCGCCGGCGACATCCAGGGCGCGACCCTCGCCTGGACGCGCGACGCCGACGGCGACCTGCGCACCCGGAGCGACCAGCGCATCGCCGTGCGCGAGTGGACACTGCCCTCCGGTGCGCCGACCGGCGCGTGGGGCGCCATGCAGTTGCTGAGCGCCTCGCCGTCCGGTGGCATGAACGCTCAAGTGAGCGTCGCCCGGCTCCTGGTCACCGACCCGGCCACCGGCGCGCAGGTCCAGCGGCGGATCCTGGTCTGGTCCCTCGACGCTGACGGCGATCCCAACACGGCTGCCGCCGGCTGGCCGTCGCGACGCCGAACGCCGCCGGTGCGTGGATCCCACAGCTTCTGTCCGAGCTGACGCGGCGCGCCGACTCGCCGGCGGTCTCCCTCAGCCTGCAGAACCCGAACACCGCCGAGCTGGCCTTTCTGGTGCGCGGGGTGGACGCCGATGGGCAGACGGATATCGGCCCAGTCAGCAACCGGGCGGAGCTGTGGACGGCGCAGTACAGCTTCGCCGACGGCTCGGTCACCAACGCCGCCCCGGCGCCGGGCGAGCGCGGCGCGGCGGTCTACGCCGAGCGGCCGCGGCTGACCAGCGCGGCCAGCGGTGAGACCTTGCTGGCCTTCCGTCGCTTCGGCCTGCCGGGCGACAACACCTGGCTGGGTCAGATCGCGCTGGCGCGGCGGGCGGGGGGCGGCGCGCCGTTCAGCGCACCGCTGCTGCTGACGGACGAGCCGCGCCAGAA
>CAZYGI010000052.1:25786-28222 GCA_964647255.1 uncultured Anaerolineales bacterium
AGAACTGGCAGGCCGCCATCGCCCTCAATCCGGCCAACGGCCAGGCCGTGGTCGCCAAGATCGGGTCGGCGCCGGTGCTGCCGGTTGGCACGGCGGCGGGCCAGCACACGGCCCAACCTGCCGCCCTGGGCGATGCGGGCTTTGCCTGGGCCAACCTGGCCGCTCAAACCAACGACACGACGCTGGACATCGTGGCGCTGGGCCCAGAGGCCGATCCCGCCCTGGACCCGACGCTGGTCCTCTCGCAGGCCCACGCCGCGGTCGGCAGCACGGTGACGGTCACCGCGACGGTGCGCAACCTGGGGCGCAACACCGCGCCGGAGTCGAGCGTCTGCTTCTACCGCGGCGCGCCGGGCAGCGGAAACCTGATCGAGTGCCGCGGGGCACCGCCGCTGGGCTTCAACGGGCGCCGAACCGTCTCGGTGGGCATGGTCGCCGCGGCCGGTGCGCAACCGATCTATGCTGAGGTGATCCCGACCGGCGAGGACGCCAACTCTCACAACAACCGCGGCATTGCGGACCTGGGCGCGCTGCCCCCACCGCAGGCGCTGGGCGTACAGGAGGGCTCGCTGTATGAGTCGTCGCTGGCGGTGCGGTGGTTGCCGCTGGATGTGCCGGGCGTGGCGGGCTATCGCATCCTGCGTAGCACGCAGCCCGGTGGCCCTTACGAGCTGGTCGGCGAGGCGACGGGGATGCTTTTCAACGATCTGCCGGTGGCGCGCGGGCAGACCACCTACTACGTGGTGCAAGCGTACGATGGGGCAGGGACCTTGTCGGGGCTCAGCCAGGAGATCAGCGGCGCGCTGCCGCGGCTGCGCACGTTCCTGCCGGCGATCCTGCGCTAACTGACGTTCGAGCCGGCTAGAGCTGCCGATCCGACAGCTCTGGCCGGCGTTACGCGAGCCATTTCAACCCGGTGCATTCCCAACCCAGGTTACGACATACTCAGGCGTGCCGCTCAGCTTTGTCGGGCCTATGTTACGCACTTCCCACCGCCCTGTGAGTCCGAGCTCACACGCCGTCAGCTCGAAGTGACACAAAGCGATCCCCACGTCCACCCGCTGCAGGTCGGCGATGTTGAGCAGGATGAACGCGGGGCTGCCTGGCCCGTAGCCGGGAGTGCGCTGCAGGTAGAAATGGTAGCAGTCGCCGTCCTGGACGACCCGCCAGGGCTGGTGGTTGCTGGCCGATGGCGCCAGGCGCAGCATCTCCAGCGGTACGGCATAGGCGCCGGCGCTGGCTGGGTCAAGCGGTGAGTCAAACCCGCCGCGAAAGAACAGCGCATCCCACGGCAGCCGCGTGTCCGAGCGGGCCACGCGACGCAGCGGGTCACGGCCGCGACTGTTCTCGGCCGGGTAGCCGACCGAAGCCACTGCCGGCACGATCTCGGTCTCGGTGGCGCCGATTCGCCTGGCGAAGCTGCTCTTGGTGAAGTTGCCGCCCAGCCAGCAGGTTCCCAGACCGAGGTCGGTGGCGCAAAGGATGACGGTCTCCATTCCATAGCCGAAATCTTCCAGGTTCCGCTCCCCCTGTCCGGCCGCGCCGATGATGAACCCAGCCGGGTTCTTGATCAGGCCGTAGGTGCCCAGCCCTCTGAGCGCACGGCTGTCCCCCTCGGCGGCGGCGACCAGGGTGAAGCGGAGCGGTGTGCCCAACGGCCCGGCCCGGACCGCCTCAGCGCAGCGGGCCAGGCTCCTGGCCGGCGCCGGAGCAATCGGCGCCTTGACGTAGTCGCGACACGAGTATCGCCGCTTGATGATCTCCCTGACAGGGTCAGCGTGGACGGGCAGTTCGAACATGACGGCCTCCGGTTGGCTTGACGTGATGATATTAAGCCCATACGCACAGAGCGACGAAAAGTTGTCTTGCTTCAAACCTGGGAAGCGGACGCGGACGAGCGCGGACGAACGCGGATTCCTGCATTTTCGTCCTCGATTGTGTCCCAGCCGGTCACCTCCGGGCACTTGCGCTCTACCTGGCGGCCGGTCTCGGCCGGGATTACCTGCCCGCGTAACACGACGGTGCTCGCATCGAAGGCACCCCGCCGCCTGGCCGGCGGCGGCTGCGCCATCCCCTGCGCAAGGGCTGACCGGCGAAAGCCCCGCCGTCCCCGCGGCCGCCTACGCGGTAGAACAGGCTCTTGCCGGCCGGCGCGTCCGGTCCGGCCGAGCCCACGCGCTGAGCCAGAGCCCCCGGAAATCAGCGAAGCGTCGCCAGTTCCGCTTGCCCCAAGAAGTCCTGCAGATCCTTCAGGTTCGGTTTCAATACCTTCGTTTCCGCCAAGCCATAAACCTCAATACTCGACAACGTAGGCTTTCCGAACAGCGGCTTCCTGGTTGAGGCCACGACCATCACTTCCTTGTATCTGTTGCTGACAATGCGCCAGCGATAGGTCGAACCCTCGCGAAACTGTGCCCGTGGGCACACTTTGCTTGA
>CAZYGI010000053.1:0-8859 GCA_964647255.1 uncultured Anaerolineales bacterium
AAGGCCGGGGTGGCGCGCTACGTCCACTACGGCCACAGCATGAGCGACATCCCCGAGAACGAGGAACTGCTGGCCCTGGGGGGCGAGATCAATGCCGCGTCGGGGGCAGCCCCGGCGGCCGCGCATCTGTAAGGCAATCTCGCCCCAGGTGGCGGATCCTGGGGGCGTAGGGATGCTGCAAAGGAAGGAAGCCATGCCGTTACTGGTGCGCCGGAGCCGGCTAGTGGTTGGCCCGGAAGGTGTCAGATTCCCTGCCGTTTCCGGAACCAACCTGAACCGCCAGGAACTCGAGTTCCCGCGCGACTTCCGGGGCGCGCTCAACCTCCTGTTTGTGCCGTTTTTGCAGTTCCAACAGGCCATCGTCAACACCTGGATTCCCCTTGCGGACCAGTTGGAGTCCTCTTTTCCTGAGCTGGCCTACTATGAGCTGCCCACCATCAATGAACTTCCTGCACTCTCGCGCACCTTCATCAACGAGGGCATGCGGGCCGGCATCCCCAACGTCAAGGCGCGTGAACGCACGGTCACATTGTACATAGACCTGGCAAGCTTCATGCAGGCGCTCGGCATCCCTGACAAAAATGAGGTGCACGTCCTGCTGGTGGACCGTGCGGGCGGCACAATAGTCTGGCGGACGACCGGGGGCTTCGATGAGGCCAAGGGCCGCGCGCTGGCAGGAGCAATTGTGTCCTATCTGAAACGCGCTGACGTATCGCAATGAGTCAGAGTCTGCCATCGTGCAGAGACACCCATTCATAAGGAGAGTCAATCCCATGCCTACACGTTCTGCACCCGTCAAAGCCGCAGCCATCCCCGAAATGCAACTGGGCGGCTTGCGGCGCTTCAACCTGGTCATGGGCTTCCTGCACCTGGTGCAGGGGATCCTGATGATCGTCCTCAGCAACGCCACGACGTACCCGATCTACACGAATTTCCTGAAATTCGATCTGGCTTCCCGTTCGCTGGTGCCCGATCCGAAGCTGGCGTATGAGCTGCCCTTCGGCCCGGCCGTGGCCGTGTTCTTACTGCTCTCGGCTGTGGCCCACTTCTCATTGGCCACGTTCGGCTACAACTGGTATAAGAAAAACCTGCTGAAAGGTATGAACCCCGCCCGCTTCTACGAGTACGCGCTCAGCTCCTCGCTGATGATCGTGTTGATCGGCATGCTGGTGGGGATTTGGGACCTGGGCACCATGATCCTGGCCTTCGGCATCAACGCCATGATGAACCTGTTCGGGGTCATGATGGAGCTGCACAACCAGACCACCAAGAAGACCGACTGGACTTCGTTTATCTACGGCTGCATCGCGGGCGTCTTGCCCTGGGTCGTGATCGTGCTGTACTTCATGAGCGCGATCAACTCGTCCGGCGCGAAACCGCCGGCCTTCGTCTACGCGATCATCCCGACCATCTTCGTGTTCTTCAACATCTTTGCGCTCAACATGTTCCTGCAGTACAAGAAGGTGGGACGGTGGGCGGACTACCTGTTCGGCGAGCGCGTCTACATCGTGCTGAGCCTGGCGGCCAAGACCGTGCTGGCCTGGCTGATCTTTGCGGGCACCCTCGCGCCGGTGTGAGGTCCGGATCTCTGCCGGTTGATGCCGCGGCCTTCTTCGAGCGGCTGATCCCGGAGAGCAACCAGGCGGGCCTGTCATGGACGACGATCCTGAAGCAGGCCCGCAACCTGTCGAAAGTATCATGCGAGGAGCGAAACTATGCAGCGCGATACCCTGCGTCAGGTTGTCACCATCAGCGGACTGGTGGCAACCCTTGTCATCAATGCACTCGCTAACATCCTACCGCTCAACGGCCTGCGCTCCGGCGAAGTTACCGCCCGGTTCCCGGTCCTGTTCGTGCCGGCGGCCTATGTCTTCGCGATCTGGGGCGTCATCTACCTGGGCCTCAGCGCCTTCGCGATCTTCCAGGCGCTACCCAGCCAACGGGAGAACCCCCGGCTGCGGCGCCTCGGCGGGCTCTTCGTCGTGGCGAGCCTGGCGAACTGCGCCTGGATCTTCGCCTGGCACTACCAAAACTTCCCGCTCAGCATGCTGTTCATGCTGCTCCTGCTGGCCGCACTGATCGGCATCTATCTGCGCCTAGGCACCGGCCGGACCCGCGTCACCCCCGCCGAGACCTGGGCGGTGCGCGTGCCGTTCAGCATCTACCTGGGCTGGATCACCGTCGCGACCATCGCCAACGCGTCGCAGATGCTTTATGTGTTGGGCTGGGGTGGCTGGGGCATTGCGCCGGTGACCTGGACGATCATCATGTTGGCGGCAGCCGTGGTCGTCGCCGCCCTGATGGCCGTGACGCGGCGCGATGTGGCCTATCTGGCCGTGCCGGTGTGGGCCCTGATCGGCATCGCCCTCCGGCAAGCGTCCACTCCCGCCGTTTCTCTGGCGGCCTGGGTCGCCACCGGGCTCGTCGCCGCGTTGTTGATCTGGAGCGCGGTGCGCCCGCTGCGGTTGACGGCAAGCCCAGCCAAAAGCCGGGCCGCCTAGAACGAGCGGATCCCCGGTCACCCCGTGCTGCGCAAGCCGCCGGCGATCCCGTTGACGCTGAGCAGCATCACCAGGTGCAGCGCTTCCGCCTCGTTTCCCGATGCCGCGCGCAGCCGGCGGAGCAGCGCGACCTGGATGTAGTTCATCGGGTCAATGTAGGGATTGCGCAGGCGGATCGCCCGCTGGAGCCACGGCGCCTGATCCAGCAGCGCCCGCTGCCCGGTCAGGCGCAAGATGGCGGCCTCGGTCCGCACGAACTCGGCTTCGATCCCCGGGAAGACCGCCGCGCAGGTGTCGCAGTCGGCCAGCCCCGCGTAGACTCCGGCGATGCACATGTCGGCCTTGCCCATGGAGACTTGAGCGTTGTCAATCATGGTGCGAAAGAACGGCCATTCCCGGTACATCGTCGCCAGCAGCGCCCACCGCTCCTCATCCGCGCGCGCCCACGCAGTGCACGCGGCGCCGAGCCCATACCAGCCGGGAAGCTCCGTCCGGCTCTGGGTCCAGGCGAACACCCACGGGATGGCGCGCAGATCGTTGATGCTCTCCGTGGCGCGGCGCCGCGCCGGCCGGCTGCCGATATTCAGCCGGCCGATGTCGTTGATGGGCGTGGCCGCCTGGAAGTAGCTCAACAGGGTGGTGGAGCCGTGGACGAACGCCCGGTAGGCGCCTTCGGCCTCCCCCGATAGCGCGCCCAGCGCAGCTTCCCAGGCGCCCCCCTGGGCCTCCGGATGGGCCGGCCGCTTGCCGCTGGTAAGCAGCACGGCATGGATCACCTGCTCCAGGTGCCGGTGCGCCAGCTCGGCCACGCCGTAGCGGTTGGTGATGCTCTCGCCTTGCTCGGTGATCCTGATCCGGCCGCGCACCGATTCGGACGGCTGGGCCAGGATGGCGCGGTTGGTGGGCCCGCCCCCGCGACCGATGGTGCCGCCCCGGCCGTGGAACAGGGTCAACCGGACGCCGTGGCGCTCGCACACGGCGGGCAGCGCGCGCTGGGCCTGATGCAACTCCCAGTTGGCCGTCAGATAGCCGCCGTCCTTGTTCGAATCGCTGTAGCCGATCATGATCTGCTGGTCGCGGCCGCGATGTGCCAGGTGCGCCGCGTAGGCCGGGTTGGTGAAGAGCTGGTCCATGATCCCCGGCGCGGCGTGCAAATCGGAGATCGTCTCAAAGAGCGGGACCACGTCCAGCGCGTCGGCGACGCCCGCATCTTTAGCCATCAGGAGTGCGCCCAGAATGTCACTCGGCCGCGTGGTCATGCTGATGATGTAGCTTTCGATCGCGGCCGGACCGACCCGCTCGTGGCCGCGGCGGATCAGGCGGAAAAGCTCCAGCGTCTCGTTGGTCGCCTCGCTGAAGTCGAGCCGGGCCGGGGCCAACGGCCGGGGGCTGAGCAGCTCGGCCGTCAGCAGCGCGACCTTCTGCGCCTCGGGCAGCGCGGCGTAGTCCTCCGCCAGACCGTAGCAGGCAAAAACCTCGGCCAGCGCCGCGGTATGCCGCTCCGCGTGCTGACGGATGTCGAGCGTGGCGAGGTGAAAGCCGAACACCTCGGCCTGGCACACCAGCCCGGCCAGGCGGCCGTCGGCCAGCCGGCCGCCGCGATGCTGTCGCAGGCTGTCCTGGATCAGCCGCAGGTCGGCGATGAATTCCTCGACGCGCTCGTAGGTGTTGGGCCGCGGCAGGTGATCAGCACGCCAGGGGCGATCGTTCGCCGCCAGCGTTGCACCCAGCTTGCGATAGATAAAATCAAGCTTGTGCCGATACGGCTGCATCGGGTAGCGCGCGGCCAGGCGCTGCGCGTCTTCCGGGAAGAGGCGGGCGTCGGACTCGATGCTGGCAGCCAGCTCGGCGGAGATGCCCAGGCGTGAGGACGTGCTGAGGTGCCCGTGCATCCGGTCAATCGTGCGTTGGTATAGGCGCAGCGCCTGCGCCTTCTGCTCCCGCAGCGTCTCTTCGGTTACGGCGGGCGTCACAAAAGGATTGCCGTCGCGATCTCCGCCAATCCAGCTCCCGAAGCGCAGAAAGATGGGGATGCGGAATGGCTCGCCCGGAAAGAACGCGGCCAGCGCCGCGGCAAGCTCCGCGTACAAGCGCGGCGCCAGATCGAAGAGCGGAGTGTCGAAGTAGTAGAGCCCGTTACGCACCTCATCCAGCACAGCGGGCTGACGCGAGCGCGTATCGTCGGTCTGCCAAAGCGACACGATTTCCTCGCGCAGCAGAACGCGCACCGCGGCCGCCTCCGCCGGGGTCGGCGTATGAAAGTCGAGCTCGTGCAGCGCATCCAGGATGCGATTCAGCTTCTTGAGGATCGTGCGCCGCTTGGCCTCGGTGGGATGGGCGGTGAAGACCGGCATGATGAACAGATTGTCGAGCAGCTCCTGCACATCGCCGGCGCTCAGCCCTTCGTCACGCAGCCGGCGAATCGCGGCCGCGATCGTCTCGTCCATCGGCTCGCCGCGGGCGTGCGCCTGGCGGCCGCGCTCGCGCAGCACCCGCACCCGCTCCTCCTCCTCCGCCAGGTTCACGAGCTGGAAGTACGCAGCAAAGGCCTTGACCACCGCGCGGGCCTGGCTGATGGGCAGCTCGTCGGCCAGGGCTAACAACCGCCCGCCCGCGGCCGCGTCGCCGCCCCGGCTAGCCTTCGCCAACCCTCGGATCGTTTCGATCAGCTCGAACACAGCCGCCCCCTCTTGTTCGATGATCGTTTCCCCCAGCAGGTCGCCCAACAGGTGGATCTGCTCGCCCAAAGCGTCACGTGTCTCAGGCATACGGTTGCTCCGTTCCAGGCCAACACAGCGGCCTCGCACTCCCGCAATGAATCAACCGATATTGTAGCACGTTTTCTCCCCGGTTTGCTTGTGCCTGGTGTCTTGGCCGCAAATTAACTCATCGGATTGATGCCATCTAGGCGACCGGCGCCCCGTTGTGAGCGCCCTTTTGCTCATCCTCCGCACCGGGCTTGAAGACCGCACCCTCCAGCCGGAGCTGCCCGGCTACGCCGAGTACGCGCAGCGGGTGCGCTATCGCCTGCTGCCGGGCATCTGGTAAGCGCCGCGATCACGGGGACCGCCTGGTTCTCCTGTATGACGTGCATCATAGCCCGATAGGGAGTGCAGTTGTACGATGCTTCATGCAAAAAGAACTATATAGCAGGATATGCATATGACATCCTATCGCGAACCAGCACGCCTGCTCAGGCTCATGGCGCACCCCATGCGCCTGGAGATCCTGGCGATCGTGCGCGGATCAGATGAATGCGTCTGTCACTTGTCGGCGGCGCTCAAGAAGCCCCAGCCTTACGTGTCCCAACAACTGGCTGTGTTACGCAAGGAGGGGTTTATCACAGATCACAATGCGGGCACTTACGTCTACTACGGGCTGGACGACACCCCGGCGGCCGAGCAGGCGGCAGCGATCCTGGCTGCGCTTGACGGAGAGAGCCGTTCAGGCGCGGCGCGGGGACATCGCACCGTGGCGGGCTGTCATTGCCCCAAGTGCGAGCCGGGCGGCACGTGCACGCCGCGGGCATAGCTCCGTACTTATCGTCAGGGAGGCAAGGCATGGAAAACGAATCCCGGCAGGTGACGGTCGGCAAGTTCATCTTCCAGGTTAAGAGCGGCTACCTGTACACCGAAGATGGACTCTGGTTCGCGCCTCTGACCGGCGCCGGGGTGCGCGTGGGCTTGAGCGACTACCGGCAACAGGTCAGCGGCGACGCGGCGTTCGTGGCGCTGCCGGCCATCGGCCAGGCGCTGCGCAGGGGCGACGATCTCGCCAACATCGAGACCATCAAGGTTGACCTGGCAGTGCCGGCGCCGTGCGACGCAGTGGTGGAAGCAGTGAACGATGCGCTGAACGATGCACCGGAGCTGATCAACCAGGATCCCTACGGCGCAGGTTGGCTGGTTGAACTCCAGCCGGCCGCGTGGCCGGCGCCCGGCCTGTTGGACGCGGACAGGTACCTGGCCGTGATGACGGCCCAGGCCGAGGAGGCCAGCCGATGAGCGAGGAACGGCGCATTTGCATCGTGCCGTGCAGCGGCATCGGCAAGAGCTACGGCAGCGTGACGCGGGAGGCAGCCTACGCAGTGACAGAAGAGCTGCGGCCGGACACCACGCGGATTGTGCCCCTGGCGCGGCTCGTGCTGGGGGATACCGACGCACAGGCAGCAGTGCGCGCCGCGGTGGCGATCACACTGGACGGCTGCAAACTGGCGTGTGCGTCGGTCAATGTGCGCCAGGCCGGCGGCACGGTGGCGCGGGAATACGCCGTGCTCGATTTCTACCGGCAGCATCGCGACCTCAAGCCGCAGGGCATCGCCGAGCTGAACGAAGGCGGCCTGGCCCTGGCGCGCGCCCTGGCCGACGACGTCGCCGCCGCCTGCGATCAGCTGGTCGCCGAGGAGAGCACGGATGCCTGATTTACCGCAACGCAAAGTCGGCATCGTCGCCTGCTCGGGCGAGGAGCTGCCGGGAGGCACGGTCACGCGGCTGGCGGCGCTCCGGGTGCTGGAGGAGCTGCGGCCCAGCCAGACCGTCACCATCTGCCTGCCGCTCTTCCTGGCCGGCGGCGAGGGAGATCGCGCCTTCGCGAAGTTTTACCCCACCATCGCGGTGGACGGCTGTGAGAAGCGCTGCGCGGCCCGTGCGACCGAGTTGTACAGCAACCGGCCCGCGGCCAGCTTCGTGGTTGACGCCGCGGTGGCGCAGCGAGATCTTGCGCAACCGGAGGGATTACGGCATCCGTCGGCGGCGAGCCGCGCCGCGGCCGACGCGCTGGCCGAGGAGATCGCGGCCGAAGTAGATCATCTGATCGCGGTCCGCTGGAGCCGCAGCCGGGGCGCGATCCTCGAACCGGAGACCACCGCGCAAACAGTCAGTACCGCTGCATGTGCCTGCGGCTCGGGGATTCCGGTCACCACGGTGCAAATCGAAGGCCGCTCCGTGCAGATCATGGCGCTGGCGCCGATCCTGGAACTGGCCTACGAACAGAGGCTGCGCGCCGACGGCCCTGTGCCGGCCCGAATCATGGAGACGGTGCGGGTGTACAACGCCATTCCCGAGGGAGACGACGCGCTGTGGGCACAGGCCGTAGCCCTGGCGTGGCACGAGTTCTGCGCGGGCAAGGAGGCGACGCATGGCGGATGAGGCGACGTACACCACCGCGGTCGCCTGGCAAGGCGAACATTGGGGCCACCTCGTCTTGGGCAACGGTCCAGAACTGGACTTCTCCGCGCCGCCCGACGCCTTCGGCCATGCCGGCGTGCTCACGCCGGAGGACGCCTTTGTCGCCGCGGCCAACACCTGCGTTATGTTGATGTTTCTCTGGGCCTGCGAGCGCTTCAAGCTCGACCTGGTTAGCTATCGCTGCCGGACGGACGGCACGAAGCGGATCGCGCTGGATCGCACCGAGAGCTTCACCCACCTCCGCTTCTGGCCGGAGATCGCGGTGCGCGCAAGAGCCGGTGAAGGTGAAGCAGCCACCGAGCAGCGCGTGCGCAAGGCCCTGGCTGCGGCGCAGAAATACAGCCTGGTCGCCAATTCCGTGAAGAGCGAGATCATCATCGAGCCGGCGATCACCGTGCTGGCGACCGATTCATGAATCGCAGGCGACCATACGACGAAGCCAACCAACCATCCCTAACCCTATTTGAGGAAAGGAACTTACGCTGATGCCCCTCCACATCAAAGTCCTCGGCGGCGGTTGCGCCAACTGCCACAACCTGGAAGCGAACGCGCGCGCCGCGGCCGCACAGCTCGGCGTCGAGGCAACGTTCGAACTCACCGGCGACCCAGCGGAATACGCCCGCTACGGGCTGCTGGCGACGCCCGGCCTGGTCGTCAACGACAAGCTGGTCAGCGGCGGCCGGGTGCTCGCAACCAGCCAGATTGTCACGGCGCTGACAAACGTGCTCGCCGTGGAGAACTAACGTTGGCACGTTGGCACGTTCAAACGTGTTGACATGCGAACATGCTCATGATTCCAAGGAGGCCCCATGTCTTCAACCAGAGCAACTGCTGCCCCGGCATCTAGCGCGTCGAAACGCCTTTCGACGCTGGATCGGTTCCTGACCCTCTGGATCTTCGCGGCCATGGCGGTTGGCGTGGCCATCGGCTACTTCGTCCCCGGGGTCGAAGCCTTCATCAACCGTTTCCAGGTCGGGACCACCAACATCCCGATCGCCATCGGCCTGATCCTGATGATGTACCCGCCCTTCGCCAAGGTGAAATACGAGCGCCTGCCCGAAGTTTTCCGTAACACGAAGGTCCTGGGCCTGTCGCTGTTGCAAAACTGGGTCATCGGCCCGCTCCTCATGTTCGCGCTGGCGGTCATCTTCCTGCGCGACAAGCCGGAGTAC
>CAZYGI010000053.1:8969-16475 GCA_964647255.1 uncultured Anaerolineales bacterium
CAGGTGCTCTTCTACAGCGTCTACGCCTACGTCTTCATCAAGGTGCTGCCCGAAGCGCTGGGCCTGACCGGCGCAGTGGTGCAGATCAGTATCGGCGAGCTGGCCAAGACGGTCTTCATCTACCTGGGCATCCCCATGATCGCCGGTTTCGCCACGCGCTTCATCCTGCTCCGGTTCCGGAGCAAGGAGTGGTACGAGAAGAAGTTCGTGCCGCGCATCAGCCCGATCACGCTGATCGCCCTGCTCTTCACCATCCTGGTGATGTTCAGCCTGAAGGGCAATCTGATCGTGCAGCTTCCGCTGGACGTGGTGCGCATCGCCATCCCGCTGGTGATCTACTTTGTGGTGATGTTCCTGATTACCTTCTGGATGGGGCGCCGCGCGGGCGCCGACTACCGCATGACCGCGACCATGTCATTCACCGCAGCCAGCAACAACTTTGAGCTGGCAATCGCGGTGGCGGTCGCGGTGTTCACCATCGCCTCCGGCCAGGCCTTTGCGGCGGTCATCGGCCCGCTGATCGAGGTGCCGGTGATGATCGGCCTGGTCAGCGTGGCGTTTGCGCTCCAGCGCCGCTGGTTCAAGCATGAGCTACAGCCGGCGGTGAAGGCGTCATGAGCCGGAAACAGAATAAAAGGGTAGACCAGCAAGAATTTCTACAGACACTCGACCTGTATCTGGCCGAGCTGCGAGAGGATGCTTGCTTTGCGCAGGCACGCCAGTTTTATGCTCGCGGCCTGAGCTCCCGTGTGCTTCGGCTGGACCGGTGGGGTAGTCCGGCGGAGCAGTTGCGCGCCGATGCGCGCGCCGGAGCCGGTGAATTCCTGAAAGAAACGGCGCAGGCGATCGAACGCGCACCCGTTCTGGTCTGGCGACCGGAAATGGCGACACCGACAGGCCGATACAAGGCGGATCGCTTTGCTGAGGCTGCCGCACAGATCATCCAGGCACTTGATCCTCAGCCCGCGGAAGGAGTCGTTGTCACGCTGGAGCAGGGAGTCAAGCAGGGACTGAACGAAGATCAAAGACGGCTGGTCGAGGAATGGCGACGGGCCTATGACGATGAGTATCAGAAGTACCGCGCGGAGTGTCTCCGCACAGGGGTCAAGGGCTACAAGGAAATCTCCCTGTTCACCTTCGTGGGATTTGCCGGCGGGCTTGGGCTGGGCGCGCTGCTGGATGCGCTGGGTTTCTCGGCGAGCGCCATCGGCGAATGGGCGGTGCGTACGATCTCCGGTGAGGGGGAAGACCTGAGTGAAGGCGCCTGGGTTCTGCGAAGCCGACTGCGCCGCAAGAATGGCAAAGCCCAAGAAGAAGCTCACGAGGAGCCTGATGAAGAAGGTCTGGAAGAAGAGGGTTTCGTCTGGTTCGAAGAAGAGGATGAGCGAGGGGCTGCCGTGGCCTACGGCAGCGGCAAGGTTGTCGGTATGGCGGCTCCTTGGGCGATAGACGCGGTGTCGCGACTGGCTGGGGTGGATGTGCGCGCACCCGAAGGCAGTTACGTGGCCTACTTCTATTCCTTGGCCGATCAGCTCTTTGCCACAATCAACGGTTTGCGCTATCACGTCGGCCGCGCCGGTTCGTTTTGGGGTGGCGTGAAGCGCTATTTCGGTGACCCGGTGATGGCGACTTCGTTCACCATCGTCACCGTGCCCTTTCTGGGACTGTACCTGGTGCGCTCCTCGGGCTGGCGCCCGGATTCGTTGTTGTTGGCGGCGATCGAAGGGGTGCTGCTGAACCTGTGCTGGGCGCCGCCGATGATGGCCTGGATCTGGGATTGGCATTTACAGCGCGGGCTGCGAAAGGTCACCCAGACGCACGCGGCCCAGGCAAGAGCTGTCGGTCAGGCGGGCTAGCTGCTGCGAAGGAGGACGCCATGCTGATCGAGCACTACGATCTAGACATCTTCATGCCGTCGTGCAACCCCGACCCCAAGCGCTTATCGGCGCGGGCCTTGTTGCTGGCCGACATCTCGGCTGCTGCCGCGCACCAACGGCCGGGCCTGCGGCGAGGCGACCTCCGTAGCCTGCGCGTTCGGCCTGCTTGAAGAACGGCGCAGCCCCGCAGCGTGACCCGCACTGGCCGATCCGATCCACGCGCCGCAGCGCGCGGGCTTGGTTGCGCTGCTATCCACGCTTGGCGGCCCAAATTTCGCTCCAGCCATAATGACGCACCGCAAGGCATCATGTCTGCGTTTCGCGGTCTTGGTCCCACACAGCTCCCTGATCCTCCGGAACCAGCTGCGGCCCCAACTTGACAAGGCTACCTCAGTACTATATTATATCAATCTGTTTTGATGTAATACAGATCGTCGGGGAGGTCACAGGTCATGCTTGCCGATTGGAGCGCAGAGGCCCCTGCGGTGTTCAAGGTGCTGGGCCACAACGTGCGCTGGCAGCTCCTCAGGGGGCTGGCGCATTCCGATTGCCGCGTCCAGGAACTGGTGCAGGTCCTGGGTAGGCCGCAGAATCTGGTTTCTTACCATCTGCGGCAACTGCGCGAGGAAGGCCTGGTGCACGAACGGCGAAGTAGCGCCGATAGCCGCGATGTGTACTATCATCTCGATCTGGGACGCCTGCAGGAACTGCTGCACACGAGCAGCCAGGCGCTGCACCCCGCGTTAAGCGGCGAGACCGCCCGACGCTTCAATCACGCGTCCGCCTCAGCGCCGGTCCGTGTCCTGTTTCTCTGTACCCATAACAGCGCCCGCTCGCAGATGGCCGAAGGGATCATGCGCCAGCACAGTCGGCCGCCGCTCGCGGTCTTCAGCGCGGGCAGCGCACCGTCCACCGTGCACCCACTGGCAATCCAGGTCATGGCGGAGATGGGTATTGATATCAGCGCCCAACAGGCAAAGCACTACCGGCAGTTTGTTTCAGAGCGCTTCGACTACGTCATCACCGTGTGCGATCGCATGCGGGAGATCTGCCCAGTGTTCCCGGATGGACCGCAGCAGATCCATTGGAGCATCCCGGATCCAGCAGAGGTGTCTGGATCAGAACCCAACTGCCACAAGATGTTCCAAAACACGGCGAGCGAGCTGACAAGCCGTGTCAACTACCTGCTGCTCTCCATTGCAGCGGCAACCCCTATTCCACAGGAGTTGTCTATGAGCCAAGGCTCACCGTTGGCGGATGAAAATGGTTCATGGACATCTACGCATTTTCGAAGGAGTCTGGTCATGAGTAAGGCGAAGGTTCTTTTCTTGTGCACGGGCAACTCGGCGCGCAGCCAGATGGCTGAGGCGTTTCTGCGCGCCTGCGGCGGTGAGTATTTTGACGCCTATAGCGCGGGCCTGGAGCCGAAAGGCATCAACCCATACACGCGACGCGTGATGGCCGAACTGGGCTATGACCTGACCGGGCAGTCATCCAAGAGCGTGATGGAGTACCTGGGTCGGGCCAATTTCGGCTACCTGATCACCGTGTGCGGCGATGCTGAGCGAAACTGCCCGCGCACTTTCCTCGGCATCTCCCATCGCCTGCACTGGGATCTCGAAGATCCGGCAGCCTTTGTTGGATCTGACGAGGAGACGCTGGCCAAGTTTCGCGCGGTGCGTGACGAGATCGAAAAACGCGTCCGGGCGTGGGTGGCTGAGCAGCGACCGGCATCGCAGGAGATGTGATATGGCGAAACAACGCGTCCTGTTCCTGTGCAGCGGCAACTCCTGCCGCAGTCAGATCGCAGAGGCAATTGTCAACGCCCGGATGGGTGGCAAGTGGGAGGCGTACAGCGCCGGGACGCGACCGGCCGGCTATGTGCATCCGTCAGCCCTGCGCGTGTTGCGCGAGATCGGCATTGCGCATGAAGGCCGTTCCAAGTCCGCCGACGAGTACCGGAATGTGCCGTTCTATCTGACGGTGACCGTTTGCGATGATGCGGCCGAGAACTGCCCGGTGTGGCTGGGCCACGGGCGACGGGTACACCTTGGCTTCCCTGACCCAGCTAAGGCGGCGGGAAGCGAAGAAGCAGTGCTGGCCGTGTTCCGCCAGGTGCGTGATGATATCGCAGTGCAAGTGGGCGAACTGCTGTCGCAGGTGGAATTCAGGGCTTGACAAATCATCGGTTATATCGTATATATACGATATAACAATCGCTGAGCGACGGTGGTTATGGCACAGAATAGTCAACAGAGCACTGCGGGCAGAACTGCCAACGAAGCGCGGCTCGTGCAGATGTTGAAGGCGCTGGGCAACCCGGTCCGTTTTCAGATCATGCGAACGCTCGCCGAGCGCCGGGCCTGCATCACGCAGGAGATCGTGGCCACGACGCCGCTCGCGCAGTCCACAGTGAGTCAACACCTGAGGGTGCTGCGCGAGGCCGGCCTGGTTGACGGCGAGATCGAAGGGCCGGCAACCTGTTACTGCCTGAGCGAATCGGGTGTGCGCTGGCTGAAGGAGCAGATCGAGGGTTGGCTGCCGGGCTGCTGCGAGCCGAGCGCGCGCGTTGGGTCAATTAAGATCGAGCCGGTGCGTGCGACAGATGAACCAGAAGGCACGTGCGGCTGCTGCGGTTGAGCGGCCGGCTCTTTTTTGCTTTCTTTTATCGTAGAATTACGATGAATCCATTCCGGAAACAGGGAGAGTAATGTCATGGCGAGTGTGACAAGGAGAAGTATGACGCAAGCCGCGGCCGGGTATTTCGAGCGAGTCGCGGGCGATTGGGACACCCTGCGGACCGGCTACTTCGGGGAGGCCGTGCGCGACGCAGCGATTGCACGCGCTTACCTGCGGCCGGAGATGGCCGTGGCAGACATCGGCTCCGGGACGGGGTTCATGGCGGTCGGCCTGGCACCCCTGGTGGCGAAAGTCTATGCGGTGGATGGTTCTCTGGCCATGCTGGAGGCCGGCCGGGAGAACCTCGGCGCCTTCAGCAACGTCGAACAGCGGTTGGCCGACGCGGCTGCACTGCCGTTCGATGCCGCCAGCCTGGATGCCGCCTTCGCCAACATGTACCTGCACCACTGCCCTGACCCGCAGGCGGCGATCGGCGAGATGGTGCGGGTGTTGAAACCCGGCGGCCGGTTGGTCATCACCGACCTGGACCAGCACGAGCACGCCTGGATGCGCGACGAGATGGCCGACGCCTGGATGCGCGACGAGATGGCCGACGCCTGGCTGGGCTTTGAGCGTCCTGTGGTGAAGGGCTGGTTGCGGGCGGCGGGCCTGGTCAATGTGATCGTAGATTGCACCAGCCAGAATTGTTGTGCCGCTGCGCAGACCGAGCCCGCGGCCGCCGCGGAGATCTCTGTCTTTGTCGCAACCGGCAGCCGCCGCGTAAGCGGCGCGACCGCGGCCGTGCAGTCCAGCTATGGCGCGCTGGCAACCGACGGCGGCTGCTGTGGCTCCGCTGCCGCGCAGAGCAGTTGTTGCTCCCCGTCGTCAAATGCCATGGAGCTCGTCGAGGCCGGACACCCGGAAGTGGTGCTCTACGACACGAGCTACACGGCCGAGCAGATTGCCCTGGTGCCCGCCGAAGCTGCCAACCTGTCATTGGGCTGCGGCAATCCGACGGCGCTGGCCGCGCTACGGCCGGGTGAGACGGTGCTGGACATCGGCAGCGGCGCGGGGATTGATGCTTTCTACGCCGCGCGGCGTGTAGGCCCACAGGGTCGCGTGATCGGGCTGGACATGACGCCGGCGATGATCGAGCGGGCGCGGCGGTCGGCCGCGGCGGCTGGGCTGGCGCAGGTCGAGTTCCGGCTCGGCCAGGCGGAAGCGATGCCGGTCGAAGACGCAACCGTTGACGTGATCCTGTCGAACTGCGTCATCAACCTCGCGGAGGACAAGGGCAAGGTTTTCGAAGAAGCCTACCGCGTGCTGAAGCCGGGCGGCCGGCTGAGCATCAGTGACATGGTGACCGCCGGCCCGCTGCCGATGGCCCTGCGGGGCGACCCCCAGATGTGGGCCGGCTGCATCAACGGTGCGCTGCCGGAGCGCGAGTATCTGGACCTGGTGCGCCAGGCCGGGTTCACGGATGTCGGGGGGCAACGCAGCCTGAGCGGCGGAGAGCTGGCGGGCGTGGCGGTCTACAGCCTTTCGGTCTCGGCCCAAAAAGCATAACCGCTGCGCTGGCCGTCATCGGCGCCGAGCCGGTGGGCGCAGGCACGAGCTGACAGGTCTCTGCCCTCGCTGGTGTCCGCCGGTGCGCGAGGTGGCACCGCCCGAAGTTGGATCTGAGCGGGGGAAGGCGCGCCGCCGTCGCTGTGTCCTATCAGTCATGCTAACGATCTCCGTGCGTCGCACCGGGGCGAGTCATCCCAGCAAAACCAACGCCTCTCTGCGCAGAGCGAGCTGCACCTGCTGACCGACCTCCAGGTTGAGCGGGGCGTAGGTGTAGCGCGGATGGCTCACCTCGAGCGCATGGCCGTTGGGCAGCGCCAACAGCAGGTGGCGCGCGCCGGGATAGAAGCTGCTCGCCGCGATGCGGCCGGTCACCCGGTTGTGCTGCACGGCTGCCATCAGGGGGCGATCCGGATAGATAATCTTCACGTCCTCCGGCCGAATGTAAGCTGTCACGGCACTGCCCGGCGCCACCGCCTGCGGCGGCGCGCTGAGTCGCAGGCTGTCCCAGTCCAGGGTCACACCTCCCGCATCGGCCGCGACGACCTCCGCGCGAAACAGATTCGTGATCCCCATGATCCCGGCCACGCGGGCGTTGGCCGGATAGCGAAAAACCTCCTCGATGGGGCCGACCTGTTCCAAGACGCCGTCGTGCATCACGGCCAGGCGCTGCCCGATGGCAAAGGCGTCCTCCAAACGATGGGTTACGTAAATGACGACCAGCCCCAACTCGCGCTGGAGCGTCAGCAGGTCACGTTGCAGGCGTTGCCGGGTGGTCATATCCAGGGCCGAGAAAGGCTCGTCCAGGAGCAAGACGCGTGGCGCGGCGGCGAGGGCGCGTGCGATGGCGACCCGCTGCTGCTGGCCGCCGGACAGCTCGTGCGGGAAACGGTCGGCCAGGTGCGCCAGGCTCAGGCGCGCCAGGAGTTCGGCGGCCTGGGCCTGCCGGCCCGGTCCGCGCAACGGGTAGGCCACGTTCTGCAGGGCGGAGAGGTGCGGGAAGAGGGCGTAATGCTGGAAGACATAGCCGACGCCGCGCGCACGCGTAGGCACGTTCACCGCCCGACCGGCGCCATCCCGCTCGAACAGCACCTGGCCGTCGAGCAGGACGCGTCCCCGTTCGGGCGTGACCAGCCCGGCGATGGCGCTCAGCGTGGTGGTCTTGCCCGATCCCGAGGGGCCGAACAGCACCAGGATCTCTGCGCCCACCTCCAGGCGCACGTGCAGGCTGAAATCGGGCCGGCGCACCGAGAATTCTGCCGTGAGGCCGGCTGCGCCCGGGGTTACAGCCAGACTGTGTCCCATCTCTCACTCAGTCCCGGCCGCGGGCGGCCCGCGGTGGGGCCGCTTCGGCTGCTCGAACCAGCGCACGGCCCACAGGCTCAAGAAGGCCAGCGCCGTCATCAGCAGCACCATGCCGTTGGCCTGCGCATAGTTGCGATTC
>CAZYGI010000053.1:16485-26967 GCA_964647255.1 uncultured Anaerolineales bacterium
GGGGATATTGCCCGCCACCATCAGGGTCGCGCCGAACTCGCCCAGGGCGCGCGTGGCGGCCAGCATCAGGCCCGCCAGGATGCCGCGCCGAGCCAGGGGCAGCGTCACGCGGCGCAGCACTTCGATCTCTGAAGAGCCCAGGGTGCGAGCCACCTGCTCCAGCACGGGATCGACGCCCGCAATGGCGGCGCGTGCGGATTGCACCAGGAGCGGCAGGCCGACGATGGCGGACGCGATGGCCGCCGCGCCCCAGGTGAAGAGGATGCGCCAGCCGAACCACTCCGTGAGCGGGCTGCCGCGGCCCAGGGCTAGCAACAGGTAGTAGCCGACGACCGTGGGCGGCAGCACCAGCGGCAGCATGATCACCGCCTCCAGCAGGGTGGCGCCCCGAAATTGGCGCCGCGCCAGCAGCAGCGCCAACGGCAGCCCCACGGCCACCATCAGCACGGTGGCGACAGCCGTCACCTGCAACGACAGCCAGAGCGGATGCCAGCTCATCGGATCGGTTCCTCACCCGGCAAGATGAAGCCGTACTTGCGCATGATGGGCCGCCCCTGGGGGCCGTTGACGAAGGCTGCAAAGGCGCGCGCGGCCGCCTCGTGCGGCGTGCCTTTGATCACCGCCAGCGCCTGGTCAATCGGCGGATGCAGCTCCTGGGGGATCAGGGTCCAACGGCCAGGCTCGCCCTCCGCGGCTGCCGCTGGCACGCTGAGCGACAGCGCCACGATAGCCACATCCACGTTGCCTGTCTCGGCGTATTGCAGCGTCTGCCGCACGTTCTCGCCGAACACCAGCTTGGGCTGCACCGCCTCCCAGACGCCCGCGGCCTGCAGGGCCTGCCGGGCTGCCACGCCGTAAGGCGCGTGGTCGGGGTTGGCGATGGCGACGCGCAGGATGTCGGGCCGCGCCAGCTCCTCCACCCGCGTGATCTGCAGCGGACTGTCTGCACGCGTCCAAAGTGTGATGCGACCGCGGGCATACAACTGCTTTGTATCGGTTAAGATCAGGTTCTTTCGTTCCAGGTCTTCGACGAAGCTGACATTGGCGGCCGCAAACAGGTCCACCGGCGCGCCCTGCTCGATCTGCTGCGCGAGCTGACCGGTGGAGCCGAAGTTGAAGACGACCTTGTGCCCCGTCTCCCCTTCGAAGAGCTTGCCGATCTCTCCGAAGGCGTACGTCAAGTCCGCGGCCGCCGAGACGGTGATCGTGACCGGCTGCTCAGTGGCCGGGATGGCCTGACAGCCTGCCAGCAGCAGGGTGCAGAGACCCCAGAGCGCAACGAGCCAGGCGAGCGTTCGCCGGGATCGTGCCCTGCGCGGCCTGGTCAGTTGATGAACACTGATTTGGCGTGCCTTGGCGTCAGTCATATCCCTTCTCCTTCTGCGAAAGCGCGCACGGTGGGTGCGCTGCGAGATTCTAACCTCACACTGAACTCCCAGGAGTTCGCGAGGCATTCCCAGCGGCTGCCAGGCGGCGCAGTTCATCCAGCGCACCCAGCGTAGCCTGGACTTGCGCCGCCCGCAGTTGATGCACGAGCGCGACCACCGCGTTTTCGCTCTTCTGCTGTCGTTCGCGTTCAAGCCACTCGTTGAGGGCCTGCTGCTGCGCGTCAATGAGCGCCAGCGCGATGGATGCATCGTAACGCAGCGCCATGTAAACTCGGGCAAGGAGCGCGGTGCGCAGGTTGCGTGGGTGCGGCTCAGGGCTATGGAGCCACTGCTCATAGGCCACGCGACCGGCCTCTGTCGGCGCATAGATGGTGCGCGCCGGGCCGTGCGGGCATTCTTCGGCGTGTTCGAGCACGTGTGCTCTCTGCCGCAGCTTGCCAAGCAGGAAGTAGACCTCGCTGCGTTCGATCCGCCAGATGGCGCGCAGCGCCTCATCTTGCTGCGTCACGCGTGCCAGCTCGTAGCCGTGCATGGGATGCTCGCAGAGCAGTCCCAGGATGATATTCTCGCTTGGCCAGTCGGCTTGCATGGCTGAAGATGCTCCTGTGCGCTGGGGTCGGGAGGCTATTCAGAATCTGACAAGAAGGCACTGTGATTATAGATGGCCGGCGCCTTTGTGTCAACTCTGCTCTGAGTTCGGGTGGGGTTGTCAGGCCGCAGCACTTTGGGGTGGGCATCTCACCGCGGCAACACGACACGAGGACTAACCGTTGCGGCGACAAGGCGGCTGAGATCATCGCCATCCTGAGTGGGATCTTGCTCCCCCTGTCTGTTGTCGTCGGGTATCCGCCGTTCGTCTTTGGGTTCCTGTGGTTGGCGATCGGGATCGGGCTCTTACGTCGCAAGTGATGGGCTTGCAGAAGCCATGCCCGGGCTGCGCGCCGAACGTCCGGCCGACGACGGCGTCACGGCCCGGGCATGGCCCAGGATCCACCACGGCCCGCCGGCATCCCGGCCGGCGTACACGAACCAGTGACGGATGACAGCGCTACGATCCGGTCTTTGATTACGCGGGGCTGCCGAACGCGATCTGGCTGGCCGGCGCGACGCCGGCGCCCGCCTCGCCCAGCTTGCGGTTCCATTCCTGAATCAACTGCGCCGCATCCTTGCTGTAGCTGCTGTGCCCATCTTCGACCAGCACGACCTCGTAGCCCAACGCCAACCCACCCAGGCACGTCGCCTTGACGCAGCCATGAGTCACCAGGCCCGTCACGATGACGCGACCGATTCCGCGGCCGACCAACGCCGCGTGGAGCGGCGTGTCTTCGAACGCGTCCCCGTGCTGCTTGTGGATGATCAGATCGTCTGCCCCTGGCTGGAGCCGGGGATGAAGCCGCCAATCCGCCGAGCCAAACGGCAGCACCTTGTCGGAAGCGTGCTGGATGTAAACTACCGGCGCACCGGCAGCCTGGGCGCGCTCGATCAACGCCCCGATCGTGTTCAACAGCGGCTCGGCCCGGAAGATGGGGGTGGACTTGCGGAACAATCCCTGCTGCACGTCAATCACCAGCAGGGCCGTCGCCTGTCCAGGAACAGGCGACGCAGAGATCTTCGTTGCCTGGCTCATGGCTGAATCCTCCTTGCTGGGGCCTGTCGTCTGTGTTCACCCGGCGTTTGGGCTTGCCAGGTGCGCCCGGATCGCCCGCTCGGTGTGCGGGTCCACCGGCAGGCGCACGCACAGGCTGACAGGTTTCTGCCTCGGGGAAATCTCAATCGCTGGCGAGGCACTACCGCGTTTTTTCAGATTACCAGAAAAGGCGGGGACGTGGTATCATCGCTTTTTAGCACCCCCAGCAGGATTCGAACCCGCGGCCTCTTGATCCGAAGTCAAGCGCTCTATCCGCTGAGCTATGGGGGCGTGGGATGACAGTATAGCACGCCTTGTCGCGCGGCGGAAATTGCAGGGGATCGGCCTCTGAGGAAGCATCCAGGCCCGACGTCCGCAGGCCGATCAATCTTCAAGGTTAGCATGTATGAGTTGGGATCTTCTTCGACAGCAATTACCCAAGGGGTATTCGGCGCAGGATCTGGAGCTCATCCGCCGGGCGTACGAGCTGGCGGAAACCGCGCACGCCGGACAGTTCCGCAAGTCGGGCGAGCAGTACATCATCCATCCCCTGGCCGTCGCCCAGACCCTGGCGGAGCTGCGCCTAGACGCGCGCACGGTGGCCGCAGCCTTGCTGCATGATGTTCCCGAAGACACGGTGTACGATATCCCCTACCTGGAAAAAGAGTTCGGCGCCGAGATCGCCAGCATGGTGGATGGCGTCACCAAGTTGGTCGTCGCCTCCGAGATGGCGACCTACCCGCGCGATATCCGCGATCCCAAAGTTGAGAGCTTGCGCAAGCTCATGCTGACGATGGTCAGCGATGTGCGCGTCGTGTTGATCAAGCTGGCCGACCGGCTGCATAACATGCGGACGATGGGCTACATGCCCCCCGACAAACAGCGGCGCATCTCTCGCGAGACGCTGGACATCTACGCGCCGCTGGCCAGCGTGTTGGGCATGTATCAACTCAAACTGGAGCTAGAGGAACTCTCGTTCCGCTTCCTTGAGCCGGAAGCCTACCAGGAGATGTCGGACAAGTTCTCGGCCCATCGCGATGCGAGCGAAGCCTACATCGCAGCAGTGATGGCTACGCTCAAAGATGAGCTGATCAAACACGGCATCGAGAGCATCACCAAGGGCCGCCCAAAGCATCTCTACAGCATCTGGCGCAAGATGAATCGCAAAGGCGTCACCTTCGAGCAGGTCTACGATCGCCTGGGCGTGCGCGTGATCGTGACCACGGAGGCCGATTGCTACTCCGCTCTGGGGATCGTGCACAGTCTCTGGCGGCCTGTGCCCGGCGAATTCGATGACTATATCGCCAGCCCGAAGGATAACGGCTACCGCTCGCTGCACACCGCGGTCTACGGGCCGGGCGGCCACCCCTTCGAGGTGCAAATCCGCACCATGGAAATGGATCGCATCTCGGAGGTCGGCATCGCGGCCCACTGGCGCTACAAGAGCCAAACGCAGGCCGATGAGATGTTCGAGCGCAAGATCGCCTGGCTCCGCACCATCATTGACTGGGCGTCACAGGAAGATGCGCAACCGGACGATTTTCTGACGACCGTCAAAGAAAATCTCTTCAAGGATAAAGTCTACGTCTTCACCCCCAAAGGTGAGGCCATAGATCTCCCCGCCGGCTCCACCCCGATTGACTTTGGGTATCGCATCCATACCGAGATCGGCCATCGCTGCCGCGGCGCCAAGGTCAACGGCCGCCTGGTCACGCTGGATTACCAATTGCAGACCGGCGAGCAGGTCGAGATCGTCACCGTCAAGCGCGGCGGGCCAAGCCGGGACTGGCTCAACCCGCACCTGGGTTTTGTCAAGACCACCCGCGCCAGGAACAAGATCCGGCAGTGGTTCAAGCAGGAAAAACGTGAGGAGAGCATCGCGGCCGGCCGCGAGATGCTGGAGAAGGAACTCTCGCGCCTGGGCATGGAACATCTCACCTATCAGCAGGTGGCGGCGCTGCTGGGCCGCGCCAGCGTGGATGAACTTCTGGCCGACCTGGGCACCGGTGAAATCACCACGGTGGACATCGCCGAGAAAGTCCTGGAACTCGGCAAGGTCGTGGAGGCGCCCAAGGAAGCAGCCCAGGAACTCCCTCCGCAGGAGGCGCCCCAACAGCCGGCCGTCACCGGTGACGGGGTGTCGGTGCAAGGCGCCGGCAGCATGCTCACCTATCTCGCCCGCTGCTGTAACCCGATGCCGCCCGACGACATCGTCGGCTTCGTGACGCGCGGCCGCGGCGTTGCGATCCACCGCCGAGAGTGCCCCAATCTGCGGCGGCTCGACTCCGACCGCATCGTCTGGGTCGCTTGGGGGCGACAGACCCTGCGCCGGCTCTCGCGCGTGAAGATTCGGATTCAGGCCTTCGACCGGGCTGGGCTGCTGAACGAGATCACAGGCGTCTTCAAAGAAGAGAACATCAATCTGCTGGACGCTTCGGCCGTCACCGCGCGCAAAGACAACCTGGCGCTGATCACCGCCACCATTGAGGTGCGCGACGCCGAGCAGCTCAGCCGCGTGCTGGCCCGCATAGATCGGCTGCCCAACGTGCGCGAGGTGCGACGGCAGAAGGGATGAGCGGGCCGCGGCGCACGATCCACAAAAAAGCCGCAGGCGGGAATCCCGCCTGCGGCTTTTTTGTCGGCCCGATGCGGCCTTACTTCGCCGCGCTGCTGGCCGCTGGGGTCGGCGGAACCTTCTCCGCCGCCCACGTGCGGTTGATCTTGGCCGCTGTGCGCAGATCGCTCAGCCACTTGTTGAAGGACTGATACTTGTTGTATTGGACGGTATAACTATCGAGCGGACGAGCCGGATCACGCTCCTCGACCTGGATCAGGTGGTAGCCGTACTGCGTCTTCACCGGGTCGCTGATCTGGCCCGGTTGCAGCTTGAAGGCGGCATCCTCGAACTCCTGGACGAACCCCTGGCCCTTGGCGTACCAGCCCAGCTCGCCGCCTTTCGCCTTACTGCCGGTGTCGTCGGAGTACTCTTCGGCCAGCTTGGCGAAATCCTCACCGGCGCCGAGTTTTTGCTGGACTTCGATGATCCGGGCCAGCGCCTGGGCCTCGTCCCGCAGCTCCGGAGTCGGGGTTGCGGTCGGCGCAGCGGGATCCGGCGTCGGCCCACCAACCGGCGTCGCCGTGGGCGTCGGTTCGGGCGTCCGGATCGCCACCAGGATGTGCCGCAGCCGGACTTGCTCGGCCGTGGTCGGCTCATCCTTGGTCACCACATCATACAGCTTCTGGCGGATCAGATCCAGCTCGACGATCTTGCGGAAATCGGCTTCGCTCATGCCCGAATAGGCGCGCACCCGGTCCAGGTACGTCTTAAGCTGCTTCTGATAAGCCTCCAGCGTGACCGGCGTCGCGGTCGGCGCCGGGGTCGCAGTCGGTACCGGTGTCATGGGCGTCGCGCTCGGATCCGGTGTCGCGGTCGGTGCAGGCGTCGCAGTCGGCGCCGGCGTCGGCGGCACACGATAGTAGCCGTACGACTTCTCGATGGCCTCGGTGATCTCGTCCTCGGTCACGGTAATGCCCCGCTGCTTCGCCTGCTCACGGAGCAACTGCTCATCCACCAGCGTATCCAATGTCTGCTGGCTGGTGCCTGAGGGATCCGTCACCTGGCCCGCCTGGAGCCAATCGAACTTGACGCGCTTCTGAAAGTCGCTCAAGCTGACCTTGCTATCATTGACGGTCGCGATGGGCTGGTTCGGCTTGATCACCAGCTCGGCAACGATGCCGGCCGCGATCAGCAACACCACGACTGCCCCGACGGCCAACAGACCGAACATCACGCGCCGGTTTAGCTCTTCATCCTTGCGGCGAAGCCGGTGTTCCTTGCGGGTGATGTCGCTCTGATCCTTAGATTTTGGCTGTGCCATATGGCCCCCTAACCGCGCCGGCTCATCCGAAGCGGCGGACGTGCTCGGCAGTGTAGGGCAGCAGGGCCAGGAAGCGCGCCCGCTTGATTGCGAGCGTCAGGCGGCGCTGATGCCGCGCGCAGGTGCCGGTGCGGCGCCGCGAATCAATTTGCCCTTGCTCCGAAACAAACCGGCGCAGCAGGGTGACGTCTTTGTAATCAACCTTCTCGACCTTGTCCACGCAGAACGCGCACACGCGACGGCGCTGGAACCGCCCCCCGCGCGGCCCGCCAGGGCCACGGCGATCGCCGCGTTCGCCGCGATCGCCGCGTTCGCGACGATCACCGGACTGGCCGTTGAATTCCCGATCATCTGCCATGGGAGTTACTCCTGGGTACTAAAAGCCTATTTCGTCATCAAAGTCATAGTCTTCAGGCTCATTGCCCGCTCGACTGTCGAGGATCACCATTTCATTGGCGACGACTTCGGTGCGGGAATGCCTTTGTCCATCCGGATCATCCCAGCTGCGGGTCTGGAGCCGGCCTTCGACGTACACCCGGGATCCCTTGCGGAGATACTGGTTGCACACCTCGGCCAGGTTGCCCCAGGCGACGACGTTAAACCACTCAGTGGCCTCGCGCCGCTCGCCGGCGCTGGTTGTCCAGCCGCGGCTCACCGCCACACTGAAGGAGGTGACCGGTTTGCCGCTGGGTGTATAGCGCATCTCCGGATCGCGCCCCAGGTTACCGATGATCAGAACCTTGTTCAGACCTCTTGTCACGGTCCCCTCTCCATTTCAGCCTGTCTGGCCGCTTATTCCTCGTCGAGCCGGATCACCAGATGTCGGATGACCTGTTCATCCAGACGCAAGTTGCGCTCGAGATCACGGGTTTCGTTGGAAGCCAACTGGAAATTGAACTGGATGTAGATGCCATCAGTCTGTTTATTGATAGCATACGCCAGCGCCCGACGACCCCAAACATTGGTGTTGGTCACTGTGCCGTTCGCAGCCGCGATCCAACCCGCGATGCGTTGTGTCAACGTCGCAAGGGCGGCTTCTTCAAGCTGCGGAACCGCGATGACGATCAGTTCGTAGTCGCGCAAAACGTTAGACATACCGCGCCGATACCTCCTTTCCTCGGGAATACCCCACCCCCACTGGGAGCGGGATTGCCGCCGGACGCTCCGACGTGGCGTCGGATGCCGGGGGCAGAAAGAGCGAGGGCAATGTGCCCTCGCGCGGTACAAAGGTTATATCACAAGTGGCTTGAGATGGCAAAAAGACGATGGACGATGGATGACAGATGATAGACGAAGGACGACAGACAACGGGCAGGGCGGGTGGACACTGGGCGGACACGCGGTCTATCGTCCGCCATCACACGTTAAAGCGGAACTGCAGCACATCCCCATCATGCACCACATACTCTTTGCCTTCCAGGCGGACGTGGCCCTGGGCGCGGGCGCCGGCCATGCCGCCCGCGGCGATAATCGCGGCTTGGGGCGCGACTTCGGCGCGGATGAAGCCGCGCTGGATGTCAGTATGCACCTTGCCGGCCGCTTCGTAGGCGTTCTGACCCGCGCGCAGCGTCCACGCGCGCGCCTCCTTGCCGCCGGCGATGGTGAAGAAAGTAATGAGATTGAGGATGCGATAGCCTTCACGGATCAACCTGGGCAGCAGCGGTTCGGGCAGCCCCAGATCGGCGCGATAGACCGCGGCCTCATCGGCAGGCCAGGTCGCCAGCTCAGCTTCGCACGCGGCGCAGAGGACGAGACACGGCACGCGCTCAGCTTTGGCCCTGGCAGTCACCGGTGCCGCCCACGCCCCACCCGACGGCAAGTCCGACTCGCCCACGTTGACGACGTACAAGCGCGGCTTGGCGGTCAGCAGGTTCAGATCTACCGTCCAGTCCGGATGGTCGGCCGGCTTCACGAAGGTGCGCGCCGGACGGCCCTGGTTCAAATGGCCGCGCAGCGCGGCCAGCCAGCCCAACTGCTCGGCAAAGTCGCGCGGATGGGCTTTCGCCTGGCCCTGCACCTTCTCGATGCGGCGATCCACTGCAGCCACATCGGCCAGGGTCAGCTCCAGTTCCAGCGTCTCCAGGTCGGCGAGCGGATCCACCGCGCCGCCCTCGGTGGGCACATCAGGATCCGCGAAACCGCGCAAGACAAACGCGACCGCGTCCACGTTGCGGATGTGGCCCAGGAACTGGTTGCCCAGCCCCGCGCCCTGGCTGGCGCCCTTGACGAGCCCCGCGATATCCACAAACTCCACCGTAGCGGGCGACACCTTCTCCGGTTTGACCAGCGCAACCAGTTGCTCCAACCGGCGGTCGGGCACGGCCGCGATGCCGACGTTGGGCTCGATTGTTGTAAACGGGTACGGGGCGGTCGCCGCACCGGCCAGGGTCAACGCGTTGAACAAGGTGGATTTTCCGGCGTTGGGCAATCCCACGATGCCAATTTGCAGACTCATAGGGCCTCCAAAAGACGGGAGTGTAGGGATAGAGGACGGACACTATGCTCGAATTCTACAACGGCGGCGGCGGATTTGGCAATCCCGGCGATATGAGGTAGAATTATCTGCGTTCGGGGAGTAGCGCAGCCAGGCTAGCGCGCACGGTTCGGGTCCGTGAGGTCGGAGGTTCAAATCCTCTCTCCCCGACTTTCCTCTACCGGTGTCCGCATGGTATGCAGTTTTAGCCGACCATGAGGACACCGGTTCTTGTTAGCGTCGGACAATCCTCAACCACTGTCCGCACGGATGGGCTGTCTCTAGGGAAGAAAAAAAAGGGCTTGAGACGTTATCAGCACTGGCTGGAGCGTTATCAGACCTGCATTTTCCCAACCGGAGGCAGCACGGATGAAACAGCTCACCCTTTCCCAATCCATCGAAGGCTTCTTGCTCGAGAAGCAGGCCCAGCACCTCAGCCCGCACACCGTGGCTGATTATACCAACTCGTTCCGAAAGCTCCAAGCCTACCTGGTGACTGACGTGCCCTTGGCTGGCATCACCACCGACCAGGTCAAGGGCTTCCTGGGCGACCTCTCCACCCCGCGTGCCCCGGCCGGCGCGGCCAAACGGCCGGCCAAGGGCCTCTCCAACAAGACGATCCTCAACATTCACACCGGGCTATCGGCGCTGTGGACGTGGGCGGTGACCGAGGGGATCGTCACCAAGCACATCCTGCGCGACATCCCGCGGCCGCGGCCCGAAAAGCGCGCGATCACCCCCTTCACCGAGGCGGACATCAAGACGCTGTTAGGCTCCTGTGAGCGCTCGCGCAGCTACACGCGGCCCGGCAAACGCGCCTGCGATCACGCCGTGCCCACCGCGCTGCGCAACCGGACGATCATCCTGCTGCTGCTGGACACCGGCGTGCGGGCGTCGGAACTGTGCGGTTTGGCGATCAAGGACGCCGACCTGACGAACAAGCACATCCTGGTGCTTGGCAAAGGGAACAAAGAGCGCTCGCTGCCGATCTCGCCCCGCACCGCCAAGCTGCTGTGGCGCTACCTGACGACCGAGCGCAAGGAGGAGCGCGTCGACCAGCCCCTATTCCTGGGCAGTGACGGTTACCAGATGACGCGCGACGCGCTGCTCAAGCTG
>CAZYGI010000054.1:0-26390 GCA_964647255.1 uncultured Anaerolineales bacterium
ACCCCCTCATCCAGCCGGATCGTCGTCCCGGGCGCAAGCTGCGCGGGGTCAACCGCCTGCGCACCGGGCCAGAGCGCGGCCGCGGCGGGACCGAGCGCCGCGTCAACGCCCGCGCGCCATCCCGTCAGCAGCGGACGCGTTGCGGCGGCCAGCGCGGCGCCATCCCCCTGCCCATCCCAGAGCCAGACCCGGTTGCCGTGCGGCGTTATGATAAGCGCCGCCTCCGCGCCTTCCCCCTGAACGAAGAAAAGGTGCAGATCGCCGTCCGGTCGCGCGGCCAGCGCGTGACCCGATAGCCAGACCGGCAAGGCGATGACCGCGGCCCAGCCCAGGGCGCGGCGGGTGGGGATCGCCGTCCAGCCGCGGCGGCGCAGCTCGCGCCATGCCAGGCCGCCGAACAGCGCGGCATAGAACGCCAGCGCCGCGACGCGGCCGAACGCGCCCGCCTCCACCGACGCGAACGGCACGGCCGCGGTCAGGCGCACGATCGCGGTCGTGTAGGTCAGGAACAGCCAGGGGATCAGCGCCAGGCCGCGGCCCAACGGCTCCCACGCCAGCCCGCCAAGCAGCGTCGCCATGCCGCCCGTCATGATCGGCGGCTGCGCGGGCAGGATCAGGAAGTTGGTGACGAGCGAGATCAGCGACAGCCGGCCGAAGGTGTAGACGATCAGCGGCAGGGTCAACACCTGGGCGGAGAGCGTCACGATCAGCGCGTCGTTCAGGAAGCCCATCACCCGCTGCGCCCGCTCCTGCGCCAGGAGGCGGCTCAGGAGCCGCTCGAACCCCCCGGAAATGCCGGGGGTGAACAGGACCAGCCCGAGCGTTGCCAGGAAGCTGAGCTGAAAGCCGACGTCCCACAGCGTCAGCGGGTTGAGCGCGGTCATCAGCAGCGCGGAGGCGAAGAGCGAGACGTATGCCGTGCTCTGCCGGCCCAGGTAGCCGGCGAGGACGAAGAGCGCACCCATCAGCCCGGCGCGCAGCGCGGCCGCGTCCGCGCCGACGAGCAGCACATAGAGGAGGATGCCGGCGATGGCAGGCCAGGCCGCCCGCCGTTTGCCCAGGACTCGGCTCAGCCCGGCCATCAGCACGCCGGAGAGCAGCGCGATGTTGCTGCCGGAGATGACGATCACGTGCGAGGTGCCGGTGGCGGTGAACGCCGCGCTGACGTCTTCGGGGATGCCGCTTTCGATGCCGAGCAGCATCCCGTTTGCCAGCGCGGCCGCGGGCTCGGGTAGGACGCGGTTCAGCAGGCGGGCGCCGCACGCTTTGACCGCGTAGAGCGCGGCCCAGAAGGGGTTGCCCTGGCCGGCCGCGATCCGCTCGACGCGCGGCCGGCGCATCAGGCTGTGGATGCCCCGCTGCGCCAGGTAGCGCCGGTAATCGAAGTCGGCCAGCACCGGCGGCGTTTCGAGCTGGCCCGCTGCCGCCAGCCGGTCGCCATAGGTATACGGAGGGAAACGCGGCGCAGGCAGCAGCAGGATGCCCTGCACGCGGTGCGTCGCCCCCTCAATCCGCACGCTGTCCACCCGGAGCCGATAATACGTCTGCACGTCGCGCTCGTCGGGATAGCCGACGATCACGCCCTCGACGGTCGCGTAGACTGCACGCCGCTCATCGCCGTTGTAGAACGCCAGGTCGGCCGGGGTGACGCAGGCCGCATAGGGGTGCGCGTGGTAGCGCCACGCGCCCAGAACGAAGAGGAGGAGCAGAATGGTGCAGAACGAGAGAGAAACGGAGCTATCAGCGTTCAACTGCGTTTCTCTGCCCAACTGCTCAGTGGTAGTGGCGACTTCAGTCGCCTTTTTCGGGCGGTGAACGACTGAAGTCGTTGCTACGGAACGTGCCAGTAGTCTGCGTTCTGTTCTGGGGCGATCAACCAGCCGCCGGAGGAGCAGCGCGGCCAGGACCAGGGCGCCGGCGAGCGCGGCGAACGGCCAGGCGGGCGTCCCGCAGTCCAGTGCGCCGGCCATCCAGAGCAGGCGCGCAAGCAGGATCCCGGCGAGCCAGGCCAGGGTGAGATAGACAAGGGTCATCGTGACACCGCACGCGTGAGCATTCCGGCACGGTGACGGGGGGAGCGGCGGCTGGGGGAGTGGGCGCCGCGCATCACCCTGCTGAGGTGGCGCCATTCTCGCGCCGATCCGCTGAATGGACAAGTCCCACTTGTCACCCGTCCCGGCCACGGGTATACTTGCCCTGTCAATCCACCGGAGGTCAGCGCATGTCCGAAGAGTCTCCCCACATCCCGAAACTTTCGCGCATCCAGCTTTTGCTCGGCCAGTTCCCGATCCTGGGCGACGTGATCCGCGAGCGCATGCGCGAGGAGCTATTCCGCCGCGGCATCATCACGCGCGATCGCTTTGCCGCCGAGGTGCGCCAGCGCGCCGAGCAGTCCCAGCGCCGCGAGGGGATCTTGAACGGTTACAGCGAGGAGACCGCGGAGACGTGGGAGCGCCGCCTGGGGATCATCCGCGACCAGTTGACCGAGTTTTACTTCGCCTACAACCTGTCGCCGCAGCTCTTCGAGGAGATTGCGCGCGATGTGCTCCAGCGCAGGCCCACGGCCGAGCAGGTTTTGAGCTTTAACCCGGAAATGGCGCCGATGGAGATCCTGTTCAGCCAGTTGGAACGCTACGTTGCGCTCCCGGAGGAGGAACAGGCGAAGGTGCGGCACCACACGCAGGAGACCAGGGTCGTGCTGATCAAGGCGCTGATCAGCGACGAGCTGGAGTTCGTGCGCGTTGCGAAGGAGTATCTGTCACTATCCGATTTACAGTGGATCCGCAATCATCGGGTGGGCCGCGGCAAGATCGGCGGCAAGGCCGCGGGGCTGGTGCTGGCGTGGACGATCCTGCGGCAAACGATCTCCCGCTTTTCTGACGACCGCGATCCGGTGCAACTGGTGATGCCTGAGACCTATTTCGTCGGGGCGGATGTGAGCTATGACTTCATGGACCTCAACGGGCTGGGGAGCTATCTGAACCAGAAGTATAAGTCCGTGGATGCGATCCAGAACGAATACCCCGGGCTGTTGGCAGCCTATGCGCGCGGCCAGTTCCCCAAGGACATCGCCGCGGAGCTGCGGGAGCTGATCGAGGTGGTCGGCAAGAAGCCGTTGATCGTGCGCTCATCGAGCCTGCTGGAGGATAACTTCGAGCTTTCGTTCGCCGGCATGTACGAGAGCATCTTTCTCCCCAACCAGGGCACGCCGGACGAGAACTTTGCCGCGCTGCTGCAAGGCATCGCGCGCGTGTATGCCAGCGTCTACAACCCGGATGTGCTGCTCTATCGCAAGCAGCGCGGCTTTCTCGACTTCGATGAGCGGATGGCCGTGTTGATCCAAGCGGTGCAGGGCGGCGTCTACGGCGACTGCTTCTTCCCCGCGGCCGCCGGCGTCGCCTACAGCCGCAACCCCTTCATCTGGAGCCCGAAGCTCCGCCGCGAAGATGGCTTTGTCCGGTTGGTAGTGGGCCTGGGCACGCGCGCGGTAAACCGGGTGGCCGAGGATTACCCGCGCATGGTGGCGCTGAGCCATCCCACGTTGCGGCCCGAAGGCAGCCCACAGGAGATTCGCAACTACTCGCAGTATTTCATGGATGTGATCAACCTGACGACGAACGAGCTTGAGACGCGGCCGGTCACCGAGATCCTGGGCGGCGATTATCCGAGCCTCCGCTACCTGGCCTCGGTGAACAAGGGCGACTACATCAGTCCGATGATTTATGCCGATCGCAGCCTCGACCCGCGTGCGCTGGTGATCACGTTTGAGAGCCTGCTCGGTCAGACTTCCTTTGCGGCCCATCTCCGCACCGTGCTGAAGGCGCTGGAGTTCAGCTACAGCCGGCCGGTGGACATCGAGTTCACGCTGAAGATCGGCAGTGAGTATCCCCGGCCCGCCGTCGAGATCCATCTGCTTCAATGCCGGCCGCACAATGGCCCGGACGAATCGCAGCGCATTCGTTTCCCGGAACGCCTGGCCGAGGGCGATACGATCTTTGGCACCGAAAAGCTGGTGCCAACTGGCCAGGTCAGGGGGATCAATTACGTCGTCTATGTAGATCCGGGAAAGTACTTCGCCGAGGCCAGCGTAGTGCAGAGGCTGGACCTGGCGCGGCTGGTCGGCCGGCTGAATCAACGCCTGCAGGGCCAGCGGTTTATCCTGATGGGGCCGGGGCGCTGGGGCAGCTCCAACCCCGATCTGGGGCTCAAGGTCACTTACGCCGATTTCTTCAACACGCGGGCCCTGGTGGAGATCGGCCTGGCGCAAGGCAAGAGCCGACCAACCCTGTCCTACGGCACGCACTTCTACCAGGATCTGGTCGAGTCGCAAATCTATCCGTTGGCGATCTTCCCCGGCGAGCCGGGCAACCCGTTCAACGAGAAGTTCTTCGCCTCCGCGCTCAACGCGCTCCCGGTGTTGCTGCCGGATGATGGCCGGTACGCCGAGTTCGTCAAGGTGATTGACGTCTCCGCCACCACCGGCGGCCGGACGCTGGAGTTGGTGATGAGCGGCGACCAGGGGCGGGCGCTGGCGTATTTGAGCGCGGCAGGTTTGACATAGAGGATGCCATGAACACTACACTTGAGCTGTTGCTCGACGGGATTGCGCACGGCGGCGAGGCCATCGGCCACGCGGCCGGCAAGGTGATCTTCGTGCCCTATGCCATCCCGGGCGAGCGGGTGCGCGTCGAGATCGTCGAAGCGCGCGACCGGTGGGCGCGGGCCCGGCTGTTGGCGGTGCTGACCGCCAGCCCGGATCGCGTCGCGCCGCCGTGCCCCTACTTTGGCGCAGGGCCGGGCGCGTGCGGCGGCTGCCAGTGGCAGCATATCGTCTATCCGCGGCAGGCGGAGCTGAAGCAAGCGATCGTCGCCGATCAACTGCGCCGCCTCGGCCGGATCGAACAGCCGAACGTGGCCGACATCGTCGCCCTGGCCGATCCGGCCTGGACAGAGGACGCAGCCGCTCCTCAATCCCCGGCTTCCACCCCCCCTTACCTCTCATTGGGCTATCGCAACCGTGCGGCGTTTGCGTTGACCCCGGAAGGCAAGCTCGGCTATCGCCAGGCGGCGAGCCATGAGGTGGTGGCGGTGGAGGGCTGTCTGCTGCTCGAGCCGCGGCTGGAGGAACTGTACGCCGCGCTGGATGTGGCGTGGCCCGAGCTGACCGGCGTCGAGCTGCGCGCTGGCGCCGACGATGCGCTGATCCTCTTCGAGGCCGCGGGCCAGGAAGCCCCGGAGCTGGAGCTGAACCTGCCGGCCTCCTGCGCCGTGCGCCTGGCCGGCCCGACCGAGGCGGTCAAGCCGCTCATCGGCGAGCCGTGGGTGATGCACGAGGTGCTCGGCCAACCCTACCGCGTGTCGGCCGAGAGCTTCTTCCAGGTGAACACGGTCGGCGCGGCCGCGCTCGTGGAGATCGTGGCGGCCTACGCCGATCTCCGGCCCGGCGACGTGCTGCTGGACGCCTATTGCGGCGTTGGCCTCTTTGCCCTGGCGCTGGCCGACCTGGCCGGCGAGGTCATCGGCGTGGAGGCGTCGCCCTCGGCGTGTGAGGATTTCGCCTTTAACGCCGGTGATCGAACGAACATCACCCTGCACGAGGGCGCGGTGGAGGAGGTGCTTCCCGCGCTGCTGGCGGAGGGCCAGCGGGCCGACATCGTCGTGCTCGACCCCCCGCGTGCCGGCGCGGGATCGGCGGTGATCCGCAGCCTGGCCGCGCTGGGGCCGCGGCGGATGGTGTACATTTCCTGCGATCCGGCCACGCTGGGCCGCGACGCCGTTTTTCTGGCCGAGGCTGGTTATCGTCTGGTCGAGGCGCAGCCGGTGGATCTCTTCCCGCAGACGTACCACGTCGAAACCGTGGCGTTGTGGGCGCGCCGCCAGGGCTGACGGCCACAAGGTCCCAGCGAAGAGCCTCAAAGCCTCGCCGTCGTGCGCCCTGCCTTGGCCGTGCTTCTTTTCCCTACCAGCGGCAATTTTGCCGCACGCCCCGTTTTGTGTATACTCATGGCTCTGCCGCCGGGCGCCTCTGCTTGCCCGACGGATTTCGTTTTTCGTGCCCTGCGCGTTTGTGCCAGTTCTTGAGCGCATTTGCCCCGGCAGGGCCCTTGCTGCTGCGAAAGCACGACAGCATGAAAGCAAAGGAAGGAACTTGATGTACGAACCATCCCACCCGCAAACACGGCGCCGATACTGGTGGCTGGCGTTCACGCTGGCCCTTGTGCTGTTGGTGCCGACGACGTTGACCCTCGCCCAAGGGGGCCAGGCCGCCGGACCCGCGGGACCGGCCGGAGTCTCGGCCAGCGCGCTGACCTGGACGGTTGTGCTGGATCAAACCAAGACTAGCGTGGATTGGCAGAACATTCTGTTCGTTGACAGCAAGGTCGCGTACGCGGTGGGCGGCGCACTCGAGGGGACCATCCAGCCGGCCGCCGTTGCCAAGTCTACAGATGGCGGGGCAACGTGGAAGATGCTCACGATCCCCCCGAAGTCGGATGGCTCGTTGGGCGGTATGCGTGGCCTGACGTGCAAGGACGCCAACACCTGCTGGGTCGCCGGGCGCTTCCAGGACATCATTCGGACCACGGATGGTGGCTCAACCTGGCAGCATCTGTCCTATAACCTGAATGGCCTGCCAGCGGCCGACCGGGTTGTGAAAACCATGTGGTCAGCCGCGGTGACGGGGTACGGCAACACCGTGCTGACCGGACTGACGTGCGGCAAGAACTCGGACGGCAATTACCCGGCCTTCCTGCGCTCAACGGACGGAACATCCTTCCTGCCGGTTGTGAATGTGTCCGGCTGCAACGTCAAGTGGGACATTAAGTGCCCGGAACCCGGCCAGTGTTACGCCTCTGCCAACAATTCGGTGGTCTATACATCCACCGATGATGGCGCGAAGTGGACGTCCCGTGTCGCGCCGTGGGGCAAGTTTGTTCTGTCAGGCGTGAGCTGCACCAGCGTGACAGAGTGTTGGGCCACGGGGTTTGCCAGCAAGGGGTTCAGCGGCGCCGTCATCTGGCACACCACGGACGGATACACCACCTGGGAGCGCCAGGGAACTAATATGCCCTCGACCACTGGCCTGTACGATATCCACATGGTGGACGCGAAGCATGGCTTTGCTGCGGGTTGGGGCGTGGACAAGAACGGGAAAGTGGTCGGTGAGGTGTGGCGCACCGATGACGGTAAAAACTGGGCCTTGGACTCTGCCCTCAGCGCAAACGGCCTGGCCGTGGTGTGGGCGCAGAGCATGACCGACGTCTTCGTAGCTGACTGGGAAGGCAGGATCTGGCGCGGCCGGGGCCCTGAGACGCCGACGCCTTCGCCGACCGCGACGGCCACCGCGACACTGACTGAGACGCCGACGGCAACCTCCACGGCGACGCCGACCGTCACTTCCACACCGACCGAGACGCCGACGGCCACGCCGACTGAGACGCCGACGGCAACGCCCACCGAAACGCCGACTGAGACGCCGACGGCGACGCCCACCGAAACGCCAACTGAGACGCCGACCGCGACGCCCACCGAGACGCCGACGGCGACGCCTACCCTGACGCCGACCGCGACGCCGCATCGCTACTATCTGCCGCTGTTCTACAAGTAGCGGCGCAACTGCAACATGCCGGAGGCCCCGCGGGACGCAAGCTCCGCGGGGCCTCTGTGTTTTCACGTGACGAAACCGTCACATTCCAACCGCCCCTCCCTTCATATTCATTTCATCCGATGCGGGCATAATCTGTACGAATGCTCAGATTCTGCCTACTAAAGGTGTCCCAAATGCTCGAACGCTCGCGTTTCCGAATCAAACGCCCCGCCAACTCCGCCAGGTGGTTGGCAGTGGCGATCGTCTTGGCGCTCCTCTTGCCGACCAGCCTCGTCCTTTCACAGGGCGTGACCGGCCGGGCTGGATCGGCGGCGCCGGCCGCAGCCGCCGCGTTGACCTGGACGACCGTGGTGGATCAATCGGCGACCAGCGTGGATTGGCAAAACATCGTTTTTGTCAACAGCCAGATTGCCTACGCGGTGGGCGGCGCGCTGGAAGGCAGCCCGGTAGCGCCGGGGATTTTCGCCAAGTCCACCGACGGCGGTGCAAACTGGGCCGTTTCTCAGCCGCCGTCCAACGGTGGACTGCGTGGCCTGGTGTGCAAGGATGCCAACACCTGCTGGATCGCCGGACGGTCGCACACGATCCTGCGCACCACCGACGCAGGCGCAAGCTGGGCGACGATGTCCATTCCCAACACCGCCAATCTCGCGGTGGTCTGGTCGGCCGGGCTGACCGGGCAGGGCAACACCGTGCTGATGGGGCTGACGTGTGGCCAGAACTCCGACGGCAACTGGCCGGCTTTCCTGCGCGCGACCGATGGTTACACCTTCAATCAGATCATCAACGTGACCGGCTGCAACGTCAAGTGGGATATCAAGTGCCCGGCGGCCGGCAAGTGTTACGCAGCCGCCAACAATTCGACGGTTTACAAGACCACGGATGATGGCGCAACCTGGGCGCGCAACGTGGCGCCGACCACGGGGCACCAACTGATCGGGATGAGCTGCACCAGCTTGAACGAGTGCTGGGCCGCAGGTTTTGCCAAGACGACCGGCGCCGGCCCCGTCATCTGGCACACCACAGACGGGTGGGCCACCTGGCAGCGCCAGGGCACGAACATGCCCACAAACACCGGCCTGTATGACATCCACATGGTAGACGCGACGCACGGTTATGCGGTAGGCTGGGATGTGGAGAACTCCGGCGCGATGGTCGGTGTGGTGTGGCGCACGGATGATGGCCAGACCTGGACGAAGGTCGCCACCTTTGCCGAGGGTGGGCTTGCCGCGGTGTGGGCCCAGAGCATGAATGACGTCTTCGTCGCCGACTGGGGCGGCAAGATCTTCCGCGGCCAGCTTGGCGCCACAGCGACGCCGACGGCGACGAGCACAAGCACCGTGACGGCGACCAGCACCCAGACCGCGACGGCCACCTACACGCCGACGCCCACGGCCACCTACACGCCGACTGCGACGCCGACGGCAACCGCCACACCGACGGCCACGGCGACGGCGACGGCGACGGCCACCGCGACTTTGACGCCGACTGCGACGCCGACACCGACTGACACACCGACCCCCACCACGACGCCGACCCTCGTGGCCGGCCAGGGCATGATCTCCGGCTACGTCTTCGCGGACGGCAATGAGGACCTGGCGCAGCAGGCCGGGGAGCCGGGTTATTCGGGCGTCCCGGTGACGCTGCGGACCGCGCCGGGCGGCGCCGTGCAGGATACGACCGACACCGATGCGGGTGGCCATTACATCTTCCCGCAGGTCGCGCCGGGCGATTACACGGTCGAGATCATCGTGCCGGCCGGCGCGACGATGTTGAGCGCCAATCCGGCCTCGCTCACCGTCGTCACCGACACGCTGAGCTCTGTCTCGTTTGCGGTGCGTCCCGCGCCTACACCGACGCCGACGCCGACTGAGACGGCCACGCCGACGGCCACGCCAACGAACACACCGACGAACACGCCAACCAACACGCCAACCAACACACCAACCAACACGCCGACGAACACGCCAACCAACACACCAACCAACACGCCGACGGCCACGCCAACCAACACGCCGACGGCCACGCCAACGGCCACGCCAACCGTAGTTTTCCCAACGGTGAACGGATGGGAACGGGTGCACACGCAGTCGGGCGTCTACTGGCGCGGCCTGAAGTTCACCGACCGGACCACGGGCTATGCCGTGGGCGGCCCCGGGCCGAGTTGGTCGGCCAGCGGCGCGGCCACGCTGATCAAGACCAGCGACGGCGGCATTACCTGGCCGGCGCAGCAGCTTGCGACCACGTCGTGGCTGGATGGCCTGGACTGCAAGGATGCGCAGACCTGTTGGACCGCCGGCCGGCTCGGGGCGATCTTGTACACCACCGACGGTGCGACGACCTGGCAAGCGGCGGTCAACGTGCCAAAATGGAACAAGTACCTGGTTGCCACCCGGTGGACGGGGGTGGGCAACACGGTGCTGGTGGGCACCAGCACCGGCCAGATGTTGCGCGCGACCGATGGCGTCAACTTCAACGGCCTGGACACCGGTTTCGGCACGAACCAGTGGGACTTCGCGTGCCCGGTGGCGGGCACCTGTTACAGTGCGGCGAGCGGTGACAGCGTCCTGCTCAGCACCGACAACGGCGCGTCGTGGAAGCAGCAGACCGTCAGCTTCGACGGCACGGTCTACTTTGGCATCGCCTGCACCGACATCAACACCTGCTGGGCGGTCGGCTCGAACGGCCGCATCATGTTTACCAACAACCGCGGCGCGAGTTGGGCGCGTCAGCAGGCCGACATCCCGGCGCAGATCAAATTGAACAAGATTCAGATGTTGGATGCGACCCACGGCTATGCGGTGGGCTGCACCAACTACGACAGCTACGCGGACGCCTGCGTCGGGGCCGGCGCGGTGTATCGCACGACGAACGGCGTGAACTGGACGCCGCTCCAGGCCTTTGCCGCCACTGAGCTGATGGACCTGCACGTGTTCAGCATGGAGGATGTCTATGCGCTGGAATGGGGCGGCGTCCTGTGGCATTACAACGGCAAGACGCCGCTGAACACCGCGACGCCCATGCCGACCGCCACGGCGACGGCAACGCAGACGCCAACCGAAACCCCGACACCGACGGAGACGCCGACCGCCACGCCGACCGCCACGCCGACGACCACGCCGACCCTCACCCCGACGGCGACGCCGACCACGGGTGAGATCGCCGGGCTGGTGTTCAACGATCTCAACCGCAACGGCAGCCAGGAGAGCGGAGAACCCGGCCTGCAGGGCATCGCGGTCTGGCTGGAGCGCGACGGCATTCTGCGCGGCGTCGCCACGACGAACGCCAACGGCCTCTTCCAGTTCGCCGTGCTGGAACCCGGCATCTGGACTACGGACATCCGGCTGGATGCGCTGTTGGAGCCCATCGGCTGGAGCAATAAGACCGGTTGGTATGTCCAGGCCGGCCTGCGGATGGAGCTGATGTTCCCGGTGGCGACGCGCCAGACGCCCACGCCGACCGCGACGCCGGGCCCGTCGCCCACGCCGACGTTCACGCCGACGCTGACCCCGACCCTGACGCCCACACCCTCGCGCACGCCGACGGCCACCGTGACGCCGACGCGCGTGCCCGGCACGCGGATCGTCTCCGGCACCGTCTTCGCGGACGCGGATGGCGACGCCATACCGGATGTCGGTGAGCAGCGCCTGAGCGGCCTGCGGGTGACCGCGACCGGGGGCGGCGCGCCGCAGGAGGTGATCACCGACGCCAACGGGCAATTCACGTTCGGCGATCTCGATCCGGGCACGTGGTACATCGCGGTGACAGTGCCGGCGGGCATGAAGATCACCTATCCGACCGTGCAACCGCTGCGGGTGCTGATCCAGGCCAATACCACGCTGGATCTGGCGTTCGCCCTGGTCTACCTGCCGACCGCGACGCCGACTGCCACACCGACGGCCACGCGGACGTACACGCCGACGCCGACGGCCACGATCACGGCAACGCCGACCGCAACGCGGGTGCCGTATCGCAGCTATCTGCCGCTGCTGCTTTCGGAGGTCGGTTGGTAGCGGGTCCCGGAAAGAGCTGGCGCAAGTCTTTTGCACCAGTCTGGCGGGCATGATATACTCAAAACTCCTGCGGAACACTCGAAAAGAAAATCCAATGGCGCAAAGAAAGTGCCTCGTTCCCGCAGCTATCGGGGGCGGGGCACTTTTCCCGCAGGGAATGAGATCCAATAGGCGCTTTCGACAAGGGCGAGGCGCGGTACGGGTTGGCGGTTGTGAAGATCAAACCGGATTTCCCCACCTATCTACATACGCTGCGCAGGCGGGAGATCGAGATGATCTTCGCCGGATGTCCGCCCAAAGCATTTGCGACCGGGCTGGAACTCGGCGCGGGCGACGGCTACCAGAGCCGCCTGCTGGCGCACTACGTTCGGGCGCTGACCGTCACCGACTTTGCCCCGGAGATTGCTGGGCGGGAGAACGCGGCCGGCCTGACGCACCAGGCGTGCGACGCCGAACGCGTGGACGAGGTTTTTTCGCCATCCGCGTTCGAGCTGATCTTTTCCTCAAATATGATGGAGCATCTTCCGGACCCGGGCCGTGCGTTGGCCGGGATGCGGCGCGTGCTGGCGGATGGGGGAGTTGCCATCCACATCATGCCTTCCCCTTTTTGGAAATTCACCCAGATGGTCGGGTTTTATCCGAACGCGGTGATTACCCGGCTCGAACGCTACACGGCGCCGCGCCGCGCCGGTCTTGCAGCGCCGTCCGGCGCGGCTCCGACGTGGGACAATAACCCCAAACTGGATCGGCGGCGCTACAGCTATCTGCGCCGCCTGCTGTGGCCGCTCCCTCACGGCGTTGCGGACAGCAACCTGGCCGAGTTCCGGCTCTTCCGGCCGGCGCACTGGCGGCAATGCTTCGCCGAGGCGGGTTTTCACGTCGTGGCGGCCCTGGCCGGGCCGATCTCTTCGGGTTACGGCTTCGGGCTGGAGCGCGGCCGGGCGTGGGCGGAACGGTTGAGCCTGGCGTCCGAGTACGCTTATGTGACGGTCAAGGCCGGGCAGTCCAGTCCATTCCTGGCCTATTTTGGTTTGGCGGGATGAATTGCCTGCGATCAGAATGATGCGATGATGAACCACAACCCCTTGATCCCGGCGCGTGGCGGACGGCGATCCGCTCTCTTGCGCAGTTTCTTGACCTTGCTCGTGCTGTTCGGCGTGTCCCGCAGCGGGGCGCTCCCGCGCGCGGCTGCGGCGGCGCAGGTCATCGGCACAGCGAACTCCACTGTCGTCCCGTGTCTGGCCCCCGGCACCGACTACATGGGGACGACCCATCCTTCACCCAATGATGTGAGCTATGACACTTTTCTTTACTGGAGCGGCGCCCCGACCTCGGCCAGGTTGATCGGCTATGAATTCAATGCCAGCAGCGCCTACGGCCACGATATTTGGATCAACGGCACCTGGATCGGCCGAGCCACCGGGACGCGCAACAGCCAGACCCTCTGCCGCGGTTTCGAGGGGCAGCAGCCGCTGAGCTGGAATATCCCGACGAACCTGCTGAAGCAAGGCCGGAACGTGATCCGCCTGACCCTGGATCCCACAGTGCCGGACAAAGGCTGGGGTCTCAGCCGTATCCAGATCGAGGTGTCAGGCCCGGAGGTGGACGGCCGGCATTATTCCCAGATCACGATCCACAGCAGCTACTTCAACAATTGGGCGGGCTATGCCGACGAAGGCACTTACACCCAAATCATGGAGCCGCAAGGCTATGATGGCAGCAAGCCGACCCCACTGCTGGTGGCCGCGCACGGCTACAACGGCGACGGCCTGGAGGCGTTGTGGGACTACCATGATGCAGCGAACGACCGCCGCTGGCTGGTGGCGGCGCCCGACATGCACGGTGAGGTCAAAACCCATTTTACCGAGATAGACAGCGTCACTCAGATGCTGCGCCTGCGCACCGGCAAGGGGCCGATGGGATCGCGGGCCGCGCAGTGGGACATCGCCGACACCGTCAAGTACATGCGCGAGAATTACAACGTAGACCCGACGCGCATCTACCTGGTGGGGTATTCCCTGGGCAACATCGCAACCCTGCCGGCCGGCGCGCGCATGGCGGATGTCTTCGCCGCAGTCGTGGACGACAGCGGGCCGACGGACATGACGCAATGGGTGGTGGAAACCGCCAACAGCGACATCGTCGCCAACCAGGTGCGCAGCATTCAGCTCCAAACGGAGACCGGTGTTTACTCGCTGCCCGATCACCTGGCGCTGCAACGGCGCTGGCCGGCCGACTATCCGTTTGAGTACGATCGGCGATCGGCGATCAATTTCGCAGCAAACTACAAGTACCTGCCGCTGCTGATCCTCCATCCGGACAACGACCATAAAGTGCCGGGGCATCATGCCCAGGACTTCTACCTGCGGGTCGGAAGCTATATCGCAGATCCAAACCACCCCAACCTGGAATTCCATTATTTTCCGGGCGATCACGGCGACCGCATCGCCAACTACCCGAGTTACACCCTGGACTGGTTGAGTAAGTTCACGCGGCCCAAGAATGACGCGCCCAACGACCTGACGTTTGCCACCGACTGGACGATGAAGCATTTTTGGGTCACGGTGGAGCCGACCGTGGCCGACCCGCTGCATCCGACTGTGGCCGAACTGAACGCCGCGCACTGGACGCGGGTCAATCGCGCGAGCTACAACCGGGATGGCCGGTTCATCCAGGTTGATGTGGAGAACCTCCGGCCGTTGACCGGCAATCCCAGCGCGCTGGGGGTGCCGGCGCCGACGGACGCGGCCCTCAGCGTCAAGATGACGTTCGACCTGGCGCGGGTGGGCCTGCCGGCGACCGGCGCGTACACCGTGGAGCGGGTGGACAAGGATTACGGGACCTTCACCCAGCAGTTCGCGGCCGCGGCAAACGGCGCAGTGTCCATTGTTGTGCCGCGGGGCGCGTTCATCCTCCGGCTGACGGCGGGAAATCAGCCGCCGGCGACGCAGGCGCTGGTGTTGCGCCAGGGGCTGAACGGCTACACCGGCGCCGAGGACGCCGTCCTCAACGGCTGGTACCCGACGACGAACTACGGCACGGCCTCGACCCTGTCGCAGCGCGTGCGCGAAGGCGCGCCGCTGCACAGCTCGGTGCTCAAATTCAACCTGTCCCCCCTGCCCGCTGCCGCGCACCTGCGTTTTGCGGTGCTCTCCATGAAAGTCAAGAGCCCGGCGCTGGGTGATATGCCCGTGCAGGTGCTGACCCTGAACCGCGCCTGGAAGGCCAACGAAGCGACCTGGCTGCAGGCCAGCGCAGGCGTCCCGTGGGCCACGGCCGGCGCCGAGGGGGCGCCCGCCGATCGGGCCGACGCCATTATTGACGCCCGCACCGTCTACACCTCCACCGTCGCCGATCGCTACGGGTTCGATGTGACCGCAGCCGTGGCGGGCTGGCTCGCGGCGCCGGCCACCAACCAGGGCTTTCTGCTGCACGACGATCAGGTGGACGGGCTGTCCACCAACCGCAACGATGGTTTCACCTGGGCCTCCGCGGAGTACCCGGACTCGTCCCGCCGGCCAGAATTGGTCTTGCTCTACACGCTCGCCGATCCGACGCCGACGCCGACCTTGACCCCGACCGTGACGCCGACGAGCACCGCCACGCCGACGCCCACGCCGACGTCCACGTCCACGCCGACGCCGACCGTGACTTCCACTCCCACGGCGACGTCAACGCCCCAAGCCGGCACGATCCGGGGCCAGGTCTTCCTCGACGCGAACCGTAACGGCACGCTGGAGCCGACCGAACAGGGCGCGCCGGGCAAGCTGATCCAGTTGTGGCAAGGCGATACGCCCTACGATAACGCGGTCACCGATGCGGCCGGCGGGTTCACCTTCTCGCTGGTGCCGCCGGGACTGTGCAAGCTGGTCCTCGATTTGCCGCCGAACTACGAGGTGACGGCCGGCGTGAACCCGACCGCCTTGCTGGTGACGACCGGCAGCGTTATCTCCGTGACGTATGGCATCGCGCCGATCCCGACGCCGACGGCCACATCCACGCGGACGCCGACGATGACGGCCACCGCCACCCCGTCGCCCACGCCGACGGCAACGCCGCGGCGATCCTATCTCCCGCTGCTGTTGCAGGGGCCGTGATTCGGGTCAGGAGCATCGCAAGCGATGGATTTTGTGGGTTACTATGACGCCTACTGGCAGACCAAAGGCGACCGGGTGGACCGGTCCCGCCTGGAGCTGCTCGCGCAGCGCGTCAACCCGGGCGAACGCGTCTTGCAGGTGGACGGCGGCCCCGGTTGGCTGGCCGAGATGTTACAGGCCGCTGGGGCACGGGTGACGATGACGGACCTCTCGAACGTTGCTGTGGCGCGGGCGCAGGCCCGCGGAGTGGCGGCGCAGCAGTGCGACATTGATGCCGGGCCGCTGCCGTTTGCCGACGCGGCGTTCGACGTCGTGATTTCCGACTCGCAGTTGGAGCATCGTTTCGATTCCGAGCACGCCCTGGATGAGATGGCGCGCGTCCTGCGTCCCCGCGGCCGGTTGATCCTGCTGCTGCCGAACACGGCGCACTGGCGCGTGCGGTGGTGGCTGCTGACCGGTCGCTTCCCCTACGTTGCGAACACGCCCACCGACGCACTGCATCTCCGGTTCTTCACGCTGCCCGACGTGCGGGACCTCCTGGCCCGCCGCGGCATCGCCGTGGAGCAGACCGACGGCAGCGCCAGCCTGTGGGTGACGGGGCTTTATCCGGCCTGGCTGCGGCAAGGGCGGCTGGCGCGGCCGTATGCGCGGCTGGCGCGGCGTTGGCCGGCGCTCCTGGCGCGTGATTTCATTGTGATCGGCCGCAAGCAAGCGGCGCGCGGAGCCGAAGTATGAGCCTGAAACGCCAGGTCGCCAGCGGGATGTTTTGGGTGTCGTTGGCTCAAGTCGTGGGGCAAGGCCTGGTTATGCTGGTGGGCCTCGTCTTGCCTAAGCTGCTGACCCCGGCGCAAATGGGGTTGGCCGGCATGGCCTCCATCACCATCAGCGCCATCGAGTTGTTCCAGGACGTGGGGCTGGAGTCGGCGCTGGTGTACCGCCGGAAGGACGTGGAAGAGGCGAGCGACACCGTCTTCCTGTCGGTAATCGTGTCCAGCGTGATCCTCTACCTGGGGCTGTTTGCGGCCGCTCCGCTGGTCGGCCAGTTCTTCCGGGAGCCGGCGGTGGTGCCGATCTTGCGGGTGCTGGCGCTGACCCTGCCCATTTCCAGCGTGGGTCGCGTGCCTCTCGTGCTGCTCGGCCGCGATCTGGACTTTCGTCGGCGCATCATCCCTGAGCTTGTCTCCAGCATCCTCGCCAGCGTCGCGGTCGTGGTGATGGCCGCCCGCGGCCTGGGCGTTTGGAGCCTGGTCTGGCGCGAGATTATCCGCCAGTTGCTCGCGGCGCTCCTGGTTTGGTTGGTCAGCTCCTACCGCCCGCGCATTCGTTTCAACCTGCGGTTGGCGCGCGAGATGTTGAGCTACGGCCAACATATCGTCAGCTCGCAGGTGCTGATTTTTCTCATTACCAACGTGGACAACGCGGCCATCGGGCGCTACATCGGCAAGAACGCGTTGGGTCAGTATCAGTGGGCCTATAACCTCTCCAACCGGCCGGCCACGATGATCAACCGCGTGCTCAACCAGGTGATGTTCCCCACCTTCTCCAAGCTCGCCGAGGGCGACCGTTCCAAGATGGGGGAGATCCGCACCCGCTACTACATGACCGTGCTGCACTATGTGACCTGGATTATCATGCCCATCACCGTCGCCACGATTCTCTTTGCCGGCAACTTCATCCGAGATCTTTACGATCCCGCGTGGGCGCCGGCGATCGTGCCGTTGCAACTGTTGGCGGTCTACGGGTTTATCCGGGCGCTGGCCGGTAACATGGGCAGCGTCTTTCGCGCGATGGGCAAGCCGCAATGGCTCACCTACATCGCCTTGTGGCGGCTGCTGACCATGCTGGTCGGCCTCTACCTGGTGCTGATCCCCTGGCATCTGGGGATCATGGGGGTCGCGGGGCTGTCGGTGGTCGTGGCGCTGGCCGATTTCGTCGTCTCCGCGGTGCTGGTGGATCGGCTGATTGCGGCTCCGCTGACCGGATACGTCCGGATGATCCTGCCGGCGGCTGTGGCCGGGTTGGCTGCGGGTTTCGCGTCCCATTGGCTTTATCCGCATATGCCGTTGCCGCGGCCCTCGTTGCGGTTGCTGGGGTCCGGAGTGGTGTTGGTTGCGCTCTACCTGGTGCTGATCTGGGCGATAGACGCCCGGTTCCGCGGCGCGGTCGCGATGATCCTGCGCGGGGCGGGGCACGTGTGGGAAGAGCGCATCGGCGGCCGTCTGCCGAGCAGCCGCTCCCGGAGAAACCGCGGATGAACGCCACCGCAGCGCCGCTGCTGGCCGGCGAGGCGATCCTTTGCTACGCGCCCGATCCCTGGGCTGGGTTGTGGCGCAACCGCCATCAGATCATGTCGCGGCTGGCGCGGCAGAATACGGTGGTGTACATCGAGCCGCGCCTCTACCTGGGAGACGCGAAGCGGCGTTTCCGCGAAGGCCGGCTGGCCCTGGCCGATCTGCGCCGGCCGCTGCTGACCCGTCCAACCTTGCCGCTGGGCGCAGGTGGCGTCGAGGCCGATGAAGGCCCCATGAGTCACGACTTCAGTCGTGCGGCGTCCCGTTCGGCGACTCAGGTCGCCGGGAGTATTTCCGGGTCAGAACGCAGCGGGCTCTGGCTCTACCATGATCCCTACTGGGCGCCCTACGCGGGTCGGCTGCGCGGCGGACTGCTGACCGCCGCGATCCGCCGCGTCGCGATGCGCCGGATGCTGGTGCAGTTGGCGATCCGCCGGCCCATCCTGTGGCTGCTGCGGCCGTTCCACGCCGACCAGATCGGCCTGTACGACGAAAAACTGGTCGTCTACCAAATCACGGACGAGTACAGCGACTTCCCGCTGATCCGCGACAAGGCCGCGTTTCTCCGGGAGGAGGAGGCGCTTCTGCGCCGGGCCGACCTGGTGATCGTGACCTCGCCGGGGCTGCTGGCGAGCAAGGGACGCTTCAACCCGCGCACCCATCTTGTCCCGAACGCCGTGGATTACGCCGGGTTCCGGGCCGCGCTGGCCGATCCGAGGAGCGGCGCACGGCTGGCCGCGTACGGCCTGACCGATGCGATGCCGCATCCACGCATCGGCTACGTGGGCGCGCTGAATGAGAAAATTGATTTTGATCTGCTGGCCGGCATCGCGGCTGCGCGGCCTGACTGGCAGCTTATCCTGGTGGGCAGCCTGGATCTGACAGTTCACGCGGACAAGGCGGATGCCGTGCATCGGCAACCGAACGTGTGCTGGCCGGGCCGGCTGCCGGTTGAGGATGTGCCGGCGGCGATCGCGGCGATGGACGTTTGCCTGCTGCCCTATGAACAGAACCCGTGGACAGCCAACATTGACTCGCTGAAGCTCTACGAGTACCTGGCGTGCGGCAAGCCGATCATCAGCACCGATGTGCCGGCGAGCCGGGCGTTTGGCGGCCTCGTCCGCATCGCCGAGGGGGCCGCGGGCTTCGTGGCGGCCATCGAAGCTGCGCTGCGAGAAGACGCCGCCGATCAGGTCGCCGCCCGCCGCGCCGCCGCCGCGGCGAACACCTGGGACATGCGCGTGGCGCAGATTTCATCGTTGCTGGTCGAAGCGGTGCAGGCACGATGATTACCGGCGCGGATTTCGTCTATTTCGGCCCCGAAGCATGGCAGAGTATGTGGCGCAACCGCCACCAGCTCCTCAGCCGGCTGGCCGCGGGCGGGAACCGGGCGGTCTACGTCGAGCCGCGGCCCTATACGTATGAGGTGACCGCACTGGCGCGACAGCGGGCGCTCTCGTGGGCGAACCTGACCGCGGGCGGCTTGCAGCCCGTGGCCGACCGGTTGTGGATCTATCGCTCCCCGCGCTATGCACCGGTGGGCGGGCCGCCGCCGCAGCGCGCGGTGACGCACTGGCTGCGGCGGCGCCATCTCCGCCGGGCACTGGCGGGTGTGGGGATCGCACAGCCCATCGTGTGGCTCTCGACCCCGGCGCAGTTCGACGCGCGGGACGATCTGCCGGCGCGGCTGCGCGTTTATCATCTCGTGGATGACTACCTGGGCTACGCCGACCTGACCGAGGCGCAGCGTGACTCGTGGGCCGCGCGCGAGCGGGCGCTCATCGCCTGGGCCGATCTGGCCGTCGCAGTGACGCCGGAGCTGATCGCGTCGAAGGGCGCGGGCGATCCGAAGTTCCGGCTGCTGCCGAACGCCGTGGATGACGCAGCTTACCGCCGCGCGCCGCGGCCCGTGCCGGCGCTGGCCGATCTGCCCCGGCCCATCCTGGGCTATGTCGGCCTCATCAGCGTGCGGCTGGACCTGGCGCTGCTCGACGCGTTGGCCGCAGCACACCCCGAGTGGACGCTGGTGATGCTGGGCGCCGTGTATCGGAGCGGATGCGAGGTTCTGCTGGATCGTCTGGCCGCGCGGCCCAACGTGCGCCTGCTGCCGCCGGTGCCCGGCGATCAGGTGGCCGACTACGTGCGGATGTTCGATGTGGGGCTGCTGCCCTACCGGCTGACCCAGGAGACGTTTCACGCCAGCCCGCTTAAGCTGTACGAGTACCTGGCCGCGGGGCTGCCGGTCATCGCCGCGGATGTGCCGGGCGCGCGGCAGTTCGCCGATGTGGTGTCGCTGGCGGAAGGGCAAGCGGGCTGGGCAGCCGCCATCGCGGCCAGCCTGAACGATACACTCGCCGCCCGCACCGCGCGCCGCGCGGCCGTCGCGCCGCACACCTGGGACGCCCGCGTGGAGATGTTGTCGGGCTATCTGCTCGACGCGCTCAATCAACCGGATGTGACGTCTTCCAGCGTTCTGAGCGGAACGGAGCGGCGTTAGCGGTGAAAATCGCGATGATCTTGCGGCCCGATGCCGACCGGGTCTTCGGCGGCGACACGGTGGTGATGCAGAAGCTTAGCGCGGCCATGACTACGTTGGGCGCACGGGTGACCGTCGGCCGGCAGGCGGAGATGCCGCCCGCCGGCGAGTTCGACCTGCTGCACATCTTCACCGTCGCGCCGATTGACCATGCGCAGCGCATGGTCGCGTGGGCGCGCGCGGGCGGCGCGGCGATCGTCTTCTCGCCGCTCTATTTCAATGACTTCCGTGATTGGTTCGAGCGTGCGGCCGCCCGAACGCCGCGCTGGCGGCTGTTGAGCCGCCTCCTGGGGAAACGGACGGCGTGGTGGCTCTACCGGGCCCGGCAGACCGCGCTGCTGCCGGTGCAGCCGAGTTGGCGAGCGATGCGCGACGCGCTGCTGGCGGCCACCTGCATCGCCACCAGCAGCCGATGGGAGAACCAGTGGGTCGCCGGCCATTTTCGCCTGCCCGCGCCGGTGCGCCAAGGGATGCGGATCAGCCCGCTGGGGATTGACGCCGACCTGTACGGCCAACGCTTCACCGAGGAGCAGTTGGCTGCGTTCCGGGCGCGCTACGGGCTGGAGCCGGGTTATGTTGTTGAGGTTGCGCGCATCGAGGAGAAGAAGAACCAGATGGCGGTGATCCGAGCGCTCTGGGACGATCCGACGCCGCTGGTTTTTGTGGGGAAGGACTCGCCGTATTACGCGCCGGACTATCCCGCCCGCTGCCGCGAGCTGGGCGCGGCGCGCGGCCACGTCAAGTTTTTGGGTTGGCTGCCGGAAGCCGAGCTGCCGCTGCTCTATGCGGCCGGCGCGGCGCACATCCTGCCGAGCTGGGTGGAGCTGCCGGGCCTGTCCAGCCTGGAGGCGGGCGCGAGCGGCTGCCGCGTGATCTCCACCGCGGTCTCGGCAATTGCGGAGCTCTTGGGCGATGACGCCTGGGTCTGCGACCCGTATGACCAGGCCTCGATCCGGGCGACGGTGCGCGCGGCGCTTGCTGCGCCGGTGTCGCCCCGCCTGCGCGAGCGGCTGTTGACGGAGTTCAGTTGGCCCGCGGCCGCGGCCGCCAACCTGGCGCTTTATGAGGACGTGCTGCGGATGAAACAGTAGGTTGATTGTACGATGGTAGAATCTAGCAAACTTTCCGAATCGGTGCAGGCACTGCTGCGCTGTCCGGTCTGCGGCGCGGTGCTGCGCGCGGAGGACGGCGGCCTGGCGTGCACGGCCGCGGGCTGCGCGGTGCGCTACCCGGTGGTGAACGGCATCCCGGTGCTCATCAACGAGGCCAACAGCGTCTTCAGCCACGCCGATTTCAGCGCGGGCCAGGATACCACCTGGAACACGGCGCAGCGCCGCGGCGTGAAACGCCTGCTTGACCGGCTGGTCCCGGATATCAGCCGCAACGTCAAGGGCGAAGCGAATTATCGCCGCTTGACCGAGCTATTGCTGGCGGAGACGGCGCGGCCGCGCGTTCTGGTGTTGGGCGGCAGCATCCTGGGCCGCGGCATGGAGCCGTTGGCCGCCAACCCTGCGATCGAGCTGGTGGAGAGCGACGTCTCGTTCGGCCCGCGCACCGCGCTCATCTGCGACGCGCACGATGTGCCGTTCGAGGATGCCGTGTTTGATGCGGTGATCGTGCAGGCGGTGCTCGAACACGTCGTGGATCCCTACCGCTGCGTGGCGGAGATCCATCGCGTGCTGCGCGCCGGCGGCCTGGTCTACGCCGAGACGCCGTTCATGCAGCAGGTGCACATGGGGCGGTATGATTTCACCCGCTTCACCCACCTGGGCCACCGCCGGCTCTTCCGGCACTTCAGCGAGGTGGACAGCGGTGCGGTGTGCGGCCCCGGCATGGCGCTGGCCTGGTCCTATCGCTACTTCCTGGCGAGCTTCACGACGCGGCGCAAGCTGCGCAGCCTGGCACGTATCTTCAGCGCGTGGACGGGCTTCTGGCTCAAGTATTTCGACGGCCCGCTGATTGACACCCCCGGCACGCTGGATGCCGCGGCCGGCTATTACTTCCTGGGCCGTAAATCAGAGACGACCCTGTCCGATCGCGAGTTGTTGACGCTCTATCGCGGGGCGCAGCGCGGCAATTGAACCGATCCGACCGGCCGGCCCGGTCGCAAACTTACTGAATGAAGGTACACTATGGAATCAAGCAGTCTCCGAGATTACCTGTTGATCCTGCGCAAATGGCTCTGGCTCATTTTGCTCATCTTTGCGGGCACGATGGCGTTCATCCTGGTGCGCGCCTGGCAGACGCCGCCCGCGTACCGCTCGACCGTCAGTGTGCAGATCATCCCGCTGGAGGCGTCTGAGGTGCCGCTGTTCGCGCGGCTCAACAACTATTCGCCTTTTGATAACATTGATCTCGTCCTGACGCAGTTCAGCGCTGCCGTCCGGAGCCCCATCACCGCTCAGCACACCATCTCGGACACGGGCGTGGCGATGACCGCGGGCGATTTGATCGCCAAACTGGCGGTGGAACGTGAGGCGGTCGGCGATCGGCTGTCGGTTTCGCTGACCGGGGCTAATCCCCAGGATGCCGAGGCGTTGCTCTCCCGCCACGTCGCGCTGGCCCTGAAAGAATATGCCGCCAGTCGCGTGTTGCAGACAGATGCCGTGCTGGCGTTCTTGGAGAAACAGTTGGTCCTGGACGAGCAGGAGTTGACCGCGGCCCAGGCCGACGTGCGACGCTTCAAGCTCGACAACAACGTCGAAGATCCGAGCCGCGAGCTTCAGATAGAGCAGGATACCGTGCGCACCTTGCGCGACCAGCAGGAAGAGGCCGAAGCCGAGGCCACGCGGCTTGACGCGGTCGCGAATGCGCTGCAGAAACAGAGCGACGCAGCGCTGGCGAAGGCGAAGACCTTCGCGGCTACCAATGCCGAGGGCGCGTACTGGCGCGGGTTGGCCCAGGAATTGAATACCCAGGCCATCAATCGCGGCGTAGATGCAGCCGGTCAACGGGCGCGGCAGAACGCCGTCGCCACTCGGCTGGCGCAGCATCAAACCAACCTGTCTTCGCTGATCACCCTGGTGGAGCAGTTCGACCGCCTGGAAACGACCCTCAAGGAGAAGCAAGGCACTTACGATTTTATCGCCGCGAAGGTGCAAGAAGCTGCGCTGAAGAAACAACAGGTCGAGGAGATCGGCTACCTGCAGGTGGTTGGCCGGCCGTCCACCCCGAAGAACCAGCTCCCCACCCGCACCACGCAGATCGCGGTGCTGGGCGGCGCGATCAGCATCCTGGCGGGCGTCGTGTTGGCGTTTGCCCTGGAAATGTTGGAGCGCAGCTTGCGCCGGCCCCCGGCCGATAAGGTGTCCCGGTCGTGAACGTGAAGGGCGTCCGACGGCTGTCCGAGCTGTTGAACCTGCACACCGCCGTCAGCCTGTTGGGGCTGGCGGCGGCGGCTGGCGTCGTCATCTGGCTCGGCAACGCGCTGATGACGGGCGGCGAACGCGTCGCGCTCTCGGCGCTCGCTATCGCCTTTGCGCTGCTCATGATCGTCATGCGGCCGAGCTGGGGCTTGATCCTGTGGGTAGCCCTGGCGCCGTTCACGACCCTGTTCAACGTGGATTTGGGCCGCGGCATCCCCAACATCAGCCTGAACCGCGTTGCGCCGTTGGTGTTGGCGTTTGTGGTGCTGGCGGAGGCCGCGACCGGGCGGCGCCGCCTGGCGCGGCCCATCTTGCTGGACGGTCTGATCGTGCTCTTCGTGTTGGGGTTGTTGCCCGGCGTCGTCAATTCCCCGGCGCCGTTGATGATCGGGCTGCGCACCGTCTTTGATTGGGTGGTGGTGCCGCTGCTCGTCTACTGGTTCGCCCGCAATCTGTTGACCGATCCGCCGACGAGAAAGGCGATGTTGATCGCTGTAGTCACGGTGGGCGCGGTCCTGGGCGTTATCGCGGCCCTGGATCAGTTCGCCAACCTGGCGATCCTGGCGCCGGCCAATGCTTCCCGGGCTGCTTACGGTGCATACGCCCACAAGGTCACGAGCGTGTTCGGTTCCTCAGCGATCATGTCCATGGCGTTGGGGCTGTCTGTGCCTGTCGCACTGTTGCTGATCGTGTGGTCCGAAACCTGGCCGGGCCGCCTGGCTGCGCTGCTGGCCTTGCTCAGCACGTTGTTCGGTGACCTGATCGTCTACGTGCGCGGCGGTTGGCTGGCAGCGGTGGTTGGGGTGGTGACGCTCGTTGCGCTAAGCCGTCGCGTGCGAAAGGGACTGCTGCCTGCGCTGGTGATCTCGGCGCTGATCCTGCTGGCGCTCGGCGGCCTGCTCATCAACCAGGAGGCGATCACCTCGCGGTTGGGCGCCGAAGGCTCGATCACTTACCGCGCCGATGCCTGGCGCGTTGGACTGAAGGTGGTGCAGCGGTCGCCGGTCTTCGGGCTGGGCTTCTTTACCTTTGAGCAGGAGACGCTGAACGCGGGCTGGACCCCCCGCAACGGCCGCGGCACTGTCGCGCCGATCGCCGCGCCGCATAACATGTTCTTATACGTCCTCACCTCCGCCGGGCTGGCCGGCCTGGTGCCCATCCTGCTGGTGCTGGGTGCGGTTTTCTGGCAGGGGGTGGCCGCCTGGCGACAAGCGCGGCGCACGCCGGGGGCGGATGAGGCGCTCCCGGCCCTCTTGATCGCCGTCTTGCTGGCCTACGTGGCGATGGCCAACACGTTTGACGCGCTGGCGGCGACGTACGGCAACATCATCTTTTTTGCGCTCGCCGGCATGACGTTTGCGGCGCCGTCCATGCGGCGGGAGGCGGAGACAGCATGAAGGTGGCGCTGCTCGGCCCACACCCGTGGGAGACGCTGGCGGCCGCATCCCCACCGCCGTTGGCGGGCGGCGTGGACGCGGTGGTCGTCGCACTGGCGGGCGAGCTTGCCGCGCGGCCTGGCGTTGAGTTGAGCGTCATCACCGCGGTCGGCGGCCTGGCCCGACCGGAGCGCCGGGCGACCGACCGCTATGAGGTGTACGGCGTGCCGCGGCCGCGCGGGGGCCGGCTGACGGGACAGGCCGCAGTGCAGGCGAACCTGCGGGCCCAGCTTGCGGCGCTCGCGCCCGATGTCGTCCACGCCCACATCGCCGGGATCTACGCCGGCGCCGGGCTGACCAGCGGCCTCCCGGCCGTGGTCACGCTCCACGGCATCATCTTTCGCGAGGCGCAGCAGGCGTGGCCGCACAGCGGCTGGGGCGACCGCCTGCGCTGGCTGGCCGATGCCCGGTTCGAACGCAGTGTGATCCGCCGGGCGCGCCACATCATCGCCATCAGCCCGTATGTCGTCGCAGAGTTCCGTCGCCACACGAGCGCCGAGCTGCATCTGATCGAAAACCCCGTGGATGATCGTTTCTTTGCGGTGTCTGCGCCGCCGCCCGGCCAGGAGCGGCTGCTGTGCGTCGGCCGCGTTATCCCGCGAAAAGGCATCCTGGCGCTGATCGAGGCGTTTGCGTCCATCGCCCGCGCACGGCCGGCCGCCACGCTGACCATCGCCGGCGAGCTGGACAGCGCGGCGGACTATGCCGCCCGCTGTCGTGCGCGCGCGGCCGAGCTGGGTGTCGCCGATCGCATCCGTTTTGCCGGTGCGCTGGCCCCCGATGCGGTGCGGGACGCGCTGGCCGTGTGCGATCTGATGCTGCTGGCGAGCGAGCAGGAGACCGCGCCGGTCACGCTGGCGGAGGCGATGGCCGCGGGCCGGCCGGTCGTCACGACCGATGTCGGCGGCTGCGCCGAGATGGTGGTGGACGGCGTCGGCGGCCGGGTGACGCCCGCCCGGAACCCGGCCGCGCTGGCCGCGGCCGCCATCGAGTTGCTGGCCGCGCCCGAACGCCTGCGCCGCATGGGCGAGGCGGCGCGCGCCGCC
>CAZYGI010000055.1:0-24657 GCA_964647255.1 uncultured Anaerolineales bacterium
GCACTGCGCGCAGACGTAGGTGCGCATCTCCTGGCGGGTGGCCTTGCTCAGGTCAATGCCGCGCTCGGCCATCGCGTTTTTAAACGCCGGCCGGGTGATGCGCAGCTCCATCGTTTCCGGGTCGTGGCAGTCGGCGCACGAGGTGCTGGTGTGCAGCGTCGAAGAAATCTCTTTGTACGGCGTGCTGTTGAACTTCTCCCAGCCCATCTGCTCGATGAGCTGCGGGGCATCGGCGGAGTGGCAGTTGGCGCAGGCGCCCGGCTGTTTGACAAAATCCTGGCGCTTGGTCTTCTTCTGATCTTCCAGCGCGTAATAGTGCCCGCGCGCCTTGTTGTATTCCACGCTGAACGCGTAGCCGGCCCACACGCGCTTCAAGATCGGGTATTTGTCCAGTTTGCTGAAAGGGACCGAGCCGCCGTAGGGGGTCGAGATCGTGTCATCCTTCGTCTTCATAAAGGTGTCGTATTCGCGGGGGAAATTTTGCCCCCAGACGGCCGGGTCCAGCTCGTTGGCCGCGATGGTTACAACCTTCAGCGGATACTTGACCTGTTCGGCCTTATGCATCTGGATGCTGGTCAACAGGTAGGCGATGCCCCCCATGAGCACGAGGCCCAGCAGGAAGGCCAATACGATCCAAAGCCAGGGGCGACGGGACGTTTTTGGGGGTTGGGACAGCGTCATAAAGATTCCTCCTAAAAATCAGTGGCCGTGGCCCACGCCGGTGTGGCAGCGCAAGCAGTCGGTCGGGTTCGGATCGTCCCGGTGGCTGATCATGCTTGTCAGATCGCCGTGACAGGACAGACAGGCGTGCTCGGTGATGTTGCGATCGAACGGCAGGATGCGGATCGGCTCCTCAAAGTTGCCGGTGGTGAAGGCGTAGCTGTGGCGGAAGCCGTTCAGCGCCTTGACTGCGTACTTCGAGATGATGCTGTCGTGCGGGACATGACAGTCGTTGCAGACCGCTACAGCTTTGTGGCTGCCGCGATTCCAGGCGTCATACTGGTCACGCATCACGTGGCAGTTGACGCACGCCCGTGGATCATTAGAAAGATACGAGAAACCCTGGGCGTAGGTGAGAGTAAAGCCGCCCAGGCCTGCTGCGCCGCCGAACACGCCGGCCAGCGCCAGCCAGATCCAGAGTGGGAAGACGCTCAGCAGCCGCACACCGCGCTTCTTTGGCGTCTTCGACGTGGGGGGGGCATTCTGCATGCAGGACCTCCTTGGGTATAGGATTGGGGCTTGAATGGGCTACACGACGCGGAGACTCCGGTACGGCGTCCAGTCTATCGCACAACGCACCAATCCGCAAACGTTATTCGCTGATCGGCACCATGATGATGGCAAGCGGGGTGTTTTTGCCGCTGGCCTTAAGCGCCTGCTGTGCGATGAAGACCAGGCCGCGACAGCACGGCACCTCCATATACGCGACCTTCAGGCTGCGAATGTCATTGTTCTGCAGGATTTGCATTACTTTGCCGATGTACGCCTGCGCATCATCCAGCTTCGGACACCCCACCGCAATCGCAGAGCCCCGCACGAAATCGGTGTGCATATTAGGATTCGCAAACGGCACGCAATCGGCGATCAGCGTCAGGTCGGCGTCGTGGAAGAACGGCGCCCGCACCGGCAACAGATGCAATTGCACCGGCCACTGCCGCAGCTCCGATTTCACCCGGCCCTGCTCGGCCGCGCCGGTCATCGGCTGGCCTTCGGCCCAGGCGTGCACTTGCACCGATGGGCAGAGCGGGATCGCCGCCGGTTGGGGTTCCGCGGCCGGCTTGTAGGCAGATTGGATCCCGTGCTCGGCCAGATGCGCCACATGCTGCTCAACCCGCTCCGGCGCGCTCTGCTGCAAGTAGCCGAGGACCGCCGGCTCATCGTACGCCTCGACCTCCAGCACCGTGACGTGCAGCGCGTCTTGCGGGCAGTCGCCCAGACATGCGCCCAGGCCGTCGCAGTAGCTTTCCTTGACCAGCTTCGCCTTGCCGTTGACAATCTGCAGCGCACCTTCGACGCACGAAGGCACACAGTTGCCGCAGCCGTCGCACTTCTCCTCATCAATCGTGATGATCTGTCGCTTGACTTTCGCCATGATGCTCCGTCTCTTTAGGATTGCTTCTTGTACTTGTTGATCGTCTCCGCGCCGAAGCAGGATTCCGCGTAGCGGCACCATTGAATGCACGAGAGGACACTGTTATAGACGACAAACCCGCACTGGTCGCATACGGCCTTGCGATCAATCGAAAAGAGCTCGACATCGGCCCCGCACTGAGGACAGGTCTTGATGTCGAGGGTAATGTTGTTGCGTAAGCTGGAAGAACCCGGGCAATAGGCGTTGAACACGCGCACCTCCTCGCCCCGTTCGGCCGGTCAGCCGAGCACGATCACGTACGGCAATTGAATCGCGCTCATCGGACAGACCGGTTCGCAGGCGCCGTCGTAGAGACACAGCTCCGGCCACGCCAGCATGGCTTTCCCGTCGGCCATCGCCAGCGCATCCGTCGGGCAAACCACCACGCACTCTCCGCAGCCGGTGCAGGTTGCGGCGTCAATCTCTGGCAGTAAAGCTGCGGCCACACGCCACCTCTCTTGCACGTTGTGCAACGTGCGTGGCATACCAAGAATCCGATTTCACCGAGCTGAATGAAGTACAAGATGATCCGCGGCCGACAGATGCGGAATCCCCCACTGTCTCCGGCCAAGATAGCAGCAGGAGGGGGAATTGTCAGGGACTTTTCTCACAAGGAACGAAAATCTTGCGGAAAAGGGCCGACTACAGCCCCTCCGCGACCGCGGCCAGTGCCTGGCGGTCCTTGATCACGATCCGATGACGGTCGAACGCGATCAACCCTTCGTCGGCCAGCTCGCGCAGCGCCCGGCCGATCATCTCGCGCACGGTGCCCAACCGCGCGGCCAGCTCCGCCTGCGTGACCATCTGACTGCGGTCAATCTCGCTCGTGGCAAGCGAGCGCTGCGCCTCGGTCAGCAGCAGCCGCGCCAGCCGGGCGCGCACGGAGCGGAGCGCCAGATCCTCGACCATCGCCACCAGTTGCCGGGTGCGCCGGGCGGTGCTTTCGATCAGCGCCCAGGCGAGGGTGGGATGGGCCTGGGCCAGCCGTTTAATCTCGTCCCGGGTGATGATGCAAACCGTGGCGTCGGTCACTGCGGCGGCGCTGGCGGGGTTGGGGTCGCCGTCCAACACGGCGACCTCGTTAAACGTGCCGTTCGGCCCCAGGTGTTGGAGGATGTGCTCGCGGCCCTGGGCGGAGAGCTTGAAGATCTTGACTTCGCCCGCGGAGATGATGTGCAGCCCCGCGCACGGCTCGCCCTCCAGGAAGATCACCTGGCCGCGGGTGAAGTTCCGCTCGACGGCTGCGGCCGCCAGCGCGGTCAACACGGCGTCAGGCAGGCCGGCAAACGCCGGCGAACGACGCAGCAGATTCGGATCGGGACAAGCTGAGCGGGTCATCGCCGGCTGAGTATACCGCAGCCGGCAATGACTGCCAAGTCACAGAAAAGACGCCCGCTGACCGGCTCAGCGTCCCAACTTCGCTTTGAACGCGGCGTTCAACGCCGGCACGACCTCGAACAGGTCGCCGACCACACCATAGCGCGCCACGCTGAAGATCGGCGCGTCCTTGTCCTTGTTGATCGCGACGATCACCTTGGCGCCGGTCATGCCGGCCAGGTGCTGGATCGCACCTGAGATGCCGCAGGCGATGTAGAGATCCGGTCGCACCGTCTTGCCGGTCTGACCCACCTGGTGCGGGTAGGGGATCCAGCCTGCGTCCACAGCCGCGCGCGAGGCGCCCACTGCCCCGCCCAGCGTCTTCGCCAGGTCGCGAAGCGGAGCGAACCCCTCCGGGCCTTTGACCCCGCGACCGCCGGACACGATGATGCCCGCGTTTTCCACGGCCAACTCGCCGGTCTCGGCGGCCTCGAAGCCGATCACCTCTTCCACGCCCGCGGGTGCGCTGACCGCCAACGCCGCGATCTCGCCGCTGCGGCTGGCGTCGGATGCGGGGAGCGGGAAGCTGCGGCCGCGCACCGTCGCCATCTGCTGGCTGCCGGCAAAGATGACGGTCGTGATGATATTGCCGGAGAAGACGGGGCGCTCGGCGATCAACTTGCGCGCCTCATCCAGGTCGAGCGCCTGGCAGTCGGCGGCGAGACCGATGGCGAGCTCGCAGGCCACCAGCGCGGCCACGTCACGTGCGCCGGCGGTGGCGGGTACGAGGATGATCTGCGGCTGGGCAGCCGCGATGGCCGCTTTGAAGGCAGCCGCATAGCCGGTCGCGGTGAACTGTCCGAACGCCGGCCCCTCGGCCACCAGAACCTTGTCCGCGCCGTAGGCAATGGCGTCGGCTGCGATGCCGTTGACGCGCTGCCCGGCGACGAACGCGACGACGGCGCCGCCCGCCCGCCCGGCCAGCTCGCGCGCCTTGCCCATGATCTCCCACGAAACTGGCTTGACCGCGCCGCCGAGTTGATCTACGTAAACCAGGATATTGCTCATGGTGGGGGTCCTTTCGTAACGAATCAGCGAACTACAAATCACGGCTTCGCCATTCGCTCATTCGTTCATCCCAGATTCAAATCACCTTCTCGGCGATCAGCTTGTCGGCCAGGAGATTGGCTTGTTCGGCAACCGGGCCGCCCTGGATGAATTCGCACTTGCCGGTGCGGGCCGGCGGCTTGCGGAGATCGGTCCACTGGAGCAGCGCCGCGCCAACTCCGATCTGTTTCGCATCCAGCCCGGGCAACGACCTGGCGTTTGTGGCCGGATACTGCATGCGCGATGCCTTGCGGATGCCCATGAAGTTGGGGTAGCGCGGCTCATTGATCTCTTTGCTGACAGAAAGCACGGCCGGCAGTTTCACCTTGACGGTCTGCATGCCGCCGTCAAGCGAGCGCAGCACCGTTGCCATTTCCTCCGTGACATCCAGAATCTTCGCCACGCCGCCGATGAAGGGCACGTCCAGCTTAGCCGCGATGCCGGGGCCGACCAGGCCGCTGTTCCCGTCCACCGATTGCTTGCCGGTGAGCACGAGCGTATAGTCGCCGAGCTTCTTGATCGCCTGGGCCAGGATGTGAGCGACCCCCCAGGCATCGCTGCCGTCAAAGGCCGGGTCGGAGAGCAAGATCGCTTCCTCGACCCCCATCGCAACGGCCCGTTTCAACGCCTCGGTGGCATCCGCGCTGCCCATGGTGATCACCGCGGCCTCGCCGTCGAAGCGCTCCACCAGTTGCAGCGCCTCTTCCACGGCGAACTCGTCCCACGGGTTGAGCACCATGGTGACGCCGAGATCGCCGCCGACGTCCTGCGGCCGAACCTCCGTCAGCTGCTCGGTGTCAGGCGTGAGCTTGGCACAAACGACAAACTTCATACGCGGTCCTCCTTTCAGTCTCCGTGTCCGTTGCGGCGCACGTACGCCTCAGCCTGCAACATCACCTTCTCCGGTGAACGGCCGCGGCTGATGACGTCGCGGCCGTACTCGCACAGCGCTTCCATCTGCGCCCGGGTGGCAAAGAAGCGCACCTCGATGGGGTCGCGCTCCTCCTCGTCGGGCACCGCCTCTTGCGCCACCAGGAGGATGCGGTCGCGGGTGGCGTCGTAACCCAGTCCCATCGCGCCGACGCGAAAGAGCGGGTCCGCCGGTTCGGCGATCGCCATGACCTTCTCATCCACTTTCAGATCGCGCTGCCGGGTCAGGCCAAACTCCTGCTCCAGGTTCTGCGCCATCTCATCAATGGCGTCGGTCAGCGCCTGCACCTGCTCCTTCTCGCACATCAGCGTGATGCGGTCATGCCCGCGCTCGGCTTGAAGCAAGAAGGTGCGATGGCCCGGCTGGCCCACCGCCCCAACCGTGATATGGGTGACGGGATCGAGTTCAATTGTGTTCGCCACGTGTTCGCTCCATAGATCGGTCAATGCGTTGAGTGTGCATCACTCAACGGGTCAACATACCAACGCGCTAACGCTCCGCGTACTGGAAGGGCATCCCGGCCAGGTACTCGGCCAGTGAAGGCGCGCGGCGGTCGCGCTCGGAAAGCAGCGGCTCTGCGTTCGGCCAGGAGATCGCGATCTCCGGATCGTTCCAGGCAATCCCGCGCTCGTGGGCCGCGCTGTAGACCGCGCTCGTCTTGTAAAGCACCTCGGCCTCGGCGCTGAGCACGCAGAACCCATGCGCAAAGCCCGCCGGGATGTAGAGCTGGCGAAAATTGTCAGCGCTCAGCTCGACGCCGACCCAGTGGCCGAAGGCGGGGGAGCCCGCGCGGATGTCCACCGCCACGTCCCAGATCGCACCGCGCACGCAGCGCACCAGCTTCACCTGCGCCATCGGCGGCAGTTGGAAGTGCAGCCCACGCAGGACGCCCTGGCTGGATTTGGAATGATTGTCCTGCACAAAGAGCGTGTCAATCCCGTGACTGCGCCACGTCTCCTGATTATAGCTCTCGAAGATAAAACCGCGCGGATCCTGGAAGACCCGGGGGGTCACGATCAGGACGCCCGGAAGATCGGTGAGTTCGATGTTCATCTGGAGCGAGCACCTTCATGTAATGGATGGTTGAGCGACCGGGAGATCGTTCCGAGGGGGGACGCCTCTCGAGACATCTCGGAGGCTATTGTACTTTGTCCGCGCGCCGCTGTCAATCCGTTTTGCTTGGGGAGGTTCTGGCGGTGTTGCTGCCAGAACCTCCGCGCAAGGCAGCGGGTTCACGGCCTGCCGGGGCGATAGGCCGAGTGAGACGAACGACGCTCGCAGGTCAGCACTTACGGTGTCGGCACGGTCGAGTCATACAGCGGGCCGCCATCCACGGCCGGCCTGGCCTGATCATGCGGCACAGCCACGCGCACCTGGCCCGTGCAGACACCGCCGTGCCCGTCGCTGGCCGTGAAACTCACATGGTAGACACGGCCGTCGCCGCCGCCGAACTTCTCCGCGCGGAGCTCGGCAACGGCCGCGCCAACGCCCTTACCATCCGGTGCGGAGTTGCCCTTGCCCACCGGCTCATCCTGGCGGATGGCGGTGATGACCAGGGTCAACGGATCGGCTTCAGCATCCGTCACGCCGCCGATGCTGATCGGCACAAACTTGTTGTTGGGCGGCCAGAGCAGCGCAGGGCTGGCCGCCGCCGCGCTGCAATCGGGCGCGTGGTTGAGCACGGTGATGCGTACACTGTCCTGGCCGCTCGCACCATCAGCATCGGTAACAGCGAACGTCAGGTTGTAGACGCCCTCAGTAGCGAAGGCCGCCGCGGCGGTGGCGGTCTCCCCGTAGGCCGCCGATCCGCTGGCGTCGGCTGTGCCATCGCCAGCGAGATCCCAGGTCCAGGCATAGGGGTCATCGAGGCTCGCAGCGGGGTCGGTCCAGGTTCCTGCCAGGGACACAGGCGCGTTGCGATAGGTCGTCACATCGGCGCCGGCCTGGGCGGTAGGCGCCACGTTTGTCACGTCAACGGTCGTCGCATCGGTGTTGCAGGCGGCATCTGGGTCGCACACCTGCAAGGTCACTGGATGGCTGGCGGGGCCGTCAAGCCCGGCGAAGGTGGAGGTCTCGCCTGGGGTCTCGAAGACGCCGTCGCCATCCAAGTCCCACGCAAAGGTCAAGGTGTTGCCGACATCGGGATCGTTGCTCGCTGTGCCGTCGAGCATCGCGCTGCCGCCCTCGGCCACGATGTAGGGGCCGCCTGCCTCGGCGACCGGCGGCTGATTGAAGCCCTCCCTGGACCGATCAGAGAAGTCGGTCTTGGCATAGTCCCACACCTTGAGGTTGTCCATATAGGCGGTGGGTTGGTTGTAACGGCGATATTCGTGATGTCCCAGGAGCTTCACTACCCCATCATCAAACATGATATCAGCGATAGTGTCTGTGTTTGAGCCCACTACAACACCGTCACGATAGATACGCAGCTTGTCGGCTGTGCCTGCGATCCCATTTAGATCCCAAACAAAGGCCACGTGCTTCCATTCGTACATCGGCGCCATGTTCGGATCATTCCAGCCCGTATCCTGGGCTGTGTGCCAGTTGCCGCCGGTATCAACAATCTCAAAGGTGAGACCACCTGATCCCGTGTAGCCGTCGGACCAGTAGGCCGAAATAGGAGCGTAGTCATCGCGATCACAGGGATTAACCCACGGCACGCAGTTGTAGTTCTGGAGGCCGAAGATGCCGACCAGAGGAGTCTGGAAAGGAATCAGGCTGGGGATGCGTTTCTGCAACCACATCTCCACAGTTCCGCGCGTCTTATCGGGCGCAAAGAAGTCGTCAGGGCTCATGTACAGATAGCCGCCATAACCCCAGATGCCGCCTTCAGTGCCGAATGCTCCGCCATACACCCCCGGAAAGAACTTCACTTCCGGCTCCGATGATATGGCGAAGCCGACCCCGACTTCGCTGTTCAGCACCTCGGTTTGGTTCCCGAGCTTATTCCACAGGACGAGGCCCGGGGGGGTGGCCGGGAGTGCGTTCGAAGAACCCACTGTTCCTAGAACGAAAACGCCAGCCAGGCATAGCGCCAGGGTGATACGGAAGAGCGATTTCATCGTCTGGCCTCCTTACGCGTCAATGCGTCAGTCGTGTCACGAGGATACACAGCAGGCAGATGCTTCGCAGTGCGGGGAGGCTACAATGGGGGCTACCCTACGCGGGTGATTCGATGGGAACTGTAAGCATTTGCTGGCACTATTGAAGACGCTTGGGACCGGAATAAGATACGTTGAGGAGACTGGTGCAAGAAAGGCGTCCGGGTGGAGATCACCGTGACCAGCCATCACAAAGAAGCACTACAACACTATTCCGCCTGTGCGATGTCGGGCGGCTCGCCGGCCAGCTTGCGCTCCAGCCGTTCCAACCGGTGACGCAAGTCCGCCACTGTCTCTTCCCGCGCGTAGCCGGGCGGCCACGCTTCGGCGATGCGCAGCGCCCAGGCGGCCCAGCCGCGCGCGGCAGCCAGATCAAGCGTGCGCCATTCGTGATGTTTCGCCAGCTCGATGTAGGGGGTCAGGTCGGCGCCCGATTCGGCGCTGATCCAGGCTTCCCACACCTCGGCGGCGTCGTCGTGCCGCGCCAGCCGCTTGTAGAGATAGCCCAGTTCGCGCAGGATCTGCGTCATCTCCGCACCGAAGGGCGTGCGATCCAGCGCCGTGCGATAGGCGACGATGCCTTCCTCAGCCCAGCCTAAGGCGTCGTAGCAGCGGCCCAGACTCAACGCTTCCAGGGGATGCAGCCCGGCCAACTGCGCCCGCACGCTCTCCGGCTGAAAGAAGCGCGCCATCTGCGCGCCGAGCAGCGGCATGGAGGCGATGTCCTCCAGGTTGTGGTAGAAGACGCGCGCCAGCATGTCGGTGGCGACGCCGGTCAGATAGTACTGGCGGTAGATGTCGGGGATCAGGTAGCCGGGCACGTCCTCAGTCGTTCGCTGAAATACCAGCACGTTGCGTTCCAGGTTGCCCAGGCTGCACGATCCCCATCGCGCCTTCCACAACCTCCGCGCGGGCGGGAGCAGGTCGAGGTGCGGCGCGCCGACCAGCGGCAGCGGCATCGAGGCCAGCACGAACCGATTGTGGATCAGCGGCATGTCGAACCCGCGGCCGTTGAAACTGATGATGCCCGTGCAGCCGGTCAACACCTGTTCGACAAGATGAAGCTGCGCGCGCTCTTCGGCCGGGCTGCGCATGAAACACTGGCGCACGACGAACGCATCGTCCTCATACGTCCCTACGCCGATCAAAAAGGTGTACGTTCCCGCGCCCAACGAGAGGCCGGTCGTCTCCGTATCAATGAAGGCCGCGCGCGCCGGTTGCAGCGCCCACAGCTCGCCGCTGCGGTCCAGCGCCGCCAGGGAGGCGGGCGTGACGGCCAGCCACTCGGCCAGGTCGGGCCGCTCGGCCAACGGGAACCGGACGGTGCGCACCCAGGCCGGGCCGAAGGGGGTCGCGACCTCCTCACCGGGCAGGATGTCGGAGATCGGAGAAACGCCAGCTTGAAAATGGGACGCGGACGAGCGCGAATCAATGCGGATGGCTGCATTTGCAGTTGCGCTTGTGTCACCCTCGACGTGGGCGCTGTCCTGTGCCGGGGGTGTCGGTCGGACCGCCGCGCGGGGCTGCGGCGACGCGGGCGCAGCCGGCAGGTCACGCGCGCCGCGACGCACGCCCAGCTTGCGCAGGCGCACCAGACGATTCAGGCGCTGTTGAAGGTCATTTCCGGCCGGCATGGCATGGAGTCTAGCGCAATTCCTGAACCTCGACAAGTTCCCTTTGTGTGCCTTCTTTGTGCAAACCGCTTGACATGACCCGCGTGTCACCGTATAATCTGCCTGTCGCTGCCAGACTTTGCAACCCGCCATTAGCCGCGCGCAGCCGCCTCTTGCTCGCTGACGCAGTTGTCAGCCGCTCACCGCCCTGAGAGGAGGTCGTGAGATGGAAAAACCCTGGTTCGCCCACTACGAACCGAACGTCCCTCACACGATGCCGTACCCCACCATTCCGCTGCACCAAATGCTCGAAGACAGCGTCCGGCGTTTCCCGGATCAAACGGCCTTGAAACTTGTCCTGCGCTATGTCGGCCCGCTCGCCCTCGGCGCCACGCTCAGCTATCGCCAGCTGATGGAGCAAGTCAACCGGTTTGCCGCCGCGCTCGCCGCTCTGGGCGTAAAACAAGGCGATCGCGTGGCGCTGATGCTGCCGAACCTGCCACAGTTTGTGATCGCCTTCTACGGCACACTGAAACTGGGCGCCGTGATCGTGAACACCAACCCCACCTACACCGGCCCGGAGATCGAACAGCAATTCAGCGACGCCGGCGCGGAGACCGTGATCTTGCTCAGCGGCTTCTACAAACGGCTGAAGGACGTCCAGTCGCGCACCGCGGTCAAGCGCGTGATCATCACCGACGTGAGCGACTACGTGGCCGCGCCGCTCAATGCGCTGGTCAACAAGAAGCTGCGGGAAGATGGCACGATGACGGATGTACCCGAAGGCAACGGGGTGTACTACTGGCGCAGGCTGTTGGCCGCACACCCGGAAGCACCGCCCGCCGTCACGATCGCCGCGGAGGATGTTGCGTTGTTCCAATACACCGGCGGCACCACCGGCGTGCCGAAATCCGCGATGCTGACACACTACAACCTGGTGGCGAACACGATCCAGGTGAAGCGGTGGATGGTCACGATCGAAGATGGCAAGGAACGGGTGATGGGCGCCATCCCGTTCTTCCACGTCTACGGCATGACCGTGTCAATGAGCCTGGCGATCTGCTGCGGCGCGGCCCTGATCGTCGTCCCCACCCCGCGGCCGATTGATGGCGTGATGAAGGCGCTCCACCGGGAACACGCGACGATCTACCCCGGCGTGCCGACCATGTACATCGCCATCATCAACCACCCCGAGGTCGCCAAATATGATCTGAAGTCCATCAAGGCATGCATCAGCGGTTCGGCGCCGCTGCCGATGGACGTGCAGGTGAAATTTGGCGAGATCACGGGGGGCCGCCTGGTGGAAGGCTATGGCCTGACCGAGGCTGCGCCGGTGACGCATTGCAACCCGATCTACGGCCAGCGCAAGGCCGGCTCCATTGGCATCCCGTTCCCGGACGTGGATGCGAAGATCATGGACTACGAAAAGTTCGTGGAGAAGCCGATGGGCGAGGATGGCGAGCTTTGGGTGCGCGGGCCGCAGGTGATGAAGGGCTACTGGGGCAAGCCCGACGAAACCGCAAAGACCGTCACTGCGGACGGCTGGCTGCGCACCGGCGACATCGCCCATATGGATGCGGACGGCTACTTCTATATCGTGGACCGGCTCAAGGACATCATCATCGCCGGCGGCTTCAACATCGTCCCGCGTGAGGTCGAGGAGGCGCTGTACCTCTTCCCCAAAGTGCAAGAAGCCGTCGTGGCCGGCATCCCCGATCCGTATCGCGGGGAGACGGTGAAGGCGTACATCGTGCTCAAGGCCGGTGAGACGGCGACGCCTGCCGAGATTATTGACTTCTGCAAGCAGCGCCTGGCGCCGTACAAAGTCCCCCGGCAGATCGAGTTCCGCTCGGAGCTGCCGAAGACGATGGTCGGCAAGTTCCTCCGCCGCGTGCTGGTGGAGGAAGATCGGAAGAAGCTGAACCCATGACACGGGGACACGGCGACGCGGGGACACGGCGATTCGGCGCGACCAAGATCCCTCGTTCGCCGTGTCAACGCGTTAATGGAGTTCCATCTGCGCGGTTTGCCTGTCTCCTTGCCCGCGGTTAGAATGCCCCTCACACGCATCTTGAGCCCGCGCCCTGGGCCCCTTGTGGAGACACGTTTGACCGATTATTCGATCCCGCACGCTCGCACCGCGCTGCGTCGTGCCGCGGCCCATCCGGCCGCCGCCTATGTGGCGCTGGTGATCGGCGTCGTTTGCATCAGCTTCACGGCGATCTTCACCAAGTGGGCCGGGGTGCCAGGGCCGGTGGCCGCGGCGATCCGCATGACGGTCGCGGCGGCTGTGCTGCTGATCCCCCTGCTCCTGCACCTCCGTAGGAACGGCCGGCGGGCCGCGGGGGTGCGCTGGGGCGTCATGGGTGGGCTGTGGTTTGCCATCAACCTGGGGATGCTCAGCTCGGCCCTGCTGCTGACCTCGGCCGCCAATGCGACTCTCATGGACAACACCGCGCCGATCTGGGTCGGGCTGGGCGCGCTGGTCTTTTTCCGCGAAAAGCTCGGCGGGCGTTACTGGGCCGGGCTGGCGCTGGCGCTGATGGGCGCCGCGGTGGTCTCCGGCTTTCGGCTGGCGGCCGGTTTCAAGCTGAACGGCGGGGATGCGCTGGCCTTCGTCGGTGCGATCTTCTACGCGGGCTACCTGCTGAACACCCAGCGCGCCCGGCAGGATCTGAGCTCGTTGACCTACCTGTGGCTGGTGGCCGCCACCGCGGCGGTCGCGCTGACCGCGTTCTGCCTGTTCAGAGGCTTGCCGCTCCTGGGCCACAGCACGCGCACCTACCTGGCCTTGATCGCGATGGGGGTCATCTCCCAATCGGCCGGCTGGCTGCTGATCAACTACGCGCTGGGCCATCTGCCGGCGTCTACTGCGGTTGTGGTGCTGCTGGCCCAACCGGTGCTGACCGGGCTCCTTTCGATCCCGCTGCTGGGCGAGACGCTGGCGCTGCGCCAGGTGCTCGGCGGCGCGCTGCTGCTGACAGGCATCACGCTGTGCCTGCGGCGGAAGCCGAACGACGATAGACGCTTGACGATAGACAATGGACCAACCAACAGACAGGCAGAGGAGCGGTGAGCTGCGTTCCCGTATCGCCGCGTTTCTCGCCAGCCATACGACGGTGACCCTGGCGACGGTCGGGCCGGACGGTGCGCCGGCCGCGGCCGCGGTGTTCTACGCGGCCGATGACGATCTGGCGCTGTACTTCCTTTCGGAAGAGATGACACAGCACGGCCGCAACCTGCTGGCCGACCCGCGCGTCGCGGGGACGATCCAAGCGGACGGCCAGGACTGGCGGGGCATCCGCGGGGTGCAGTTGGCCGGCGTGGCGCACATCGCCGCTGGCGCGGAAGTCGCCCGCGCTGCGGCGGTCTACGGCCGGAAGTACGCGTTCGTCGCCGCGCTGCTGGCGGGCGCTGAAGGCCCAGCCAGCCTTGCTGGCCCGCTGGCCCGGGCCCAATTCTGGATGCTCCGGCCGACCTGGTGTCGGCTGGTGGACAACACGGTGCGTTTCGGGTTCAAGGAAGAGTTGGTGTTGGATGAACGAGGGTAAGATCCGGACGATCGTCCTGGGCATTTTTCTGCACGAGGGCCGCCTGTTGGTCTTCCGCGGCGAAGACCCCGCGCGAGACATCGTTTTCTATCGGCCGCTCGGTGGCGGTATCGAGTTCGGCGAGCGGAGCGATGAGGCGTTCGTGCGCGAGATGCGCGAGGAATTGGGCGCCGAGGTGACTGACATCCGTTACCTGGGGCTGATCGAAAACATCTTCGCCCACCGCGGCAAGCGGGGCCACGAGATCGTGCTGCTCTACGCTGCCCGGTTCGCCGATCCGGCTTTTTATGTGCGCCAGGCGTGGACCGGCGACGATAATGGCCTGCCGCTCGAAGTCTGCTGGAAGCCGCTGGCCGATTTCACGAACGGCGATCTGCTGGTGCCCAGGGAACTGTTGGGACTCCTGAACGACAGTGTTGCCTGACACCCGGCTCGTCCTGCGCCCCGGCGGATGGACAGAGGTGATTCAGGTTCGCCTGCGTCGTCCGCGTTTTACTCTCAAGGCAGGAAGGCAGCTCACTTGATCGAACAGTCAACTGACAATTTTCGCCGCACGTCTGATGACGCTGCCCGCCTCGGCCACCCGTCTTACGTCTGGCGCGCGGGGCAGGAGCGACGGCTGGCGCTGGTGCGCCGTTGGGCGCAGCTTGACGCCGCGCGCATCCTGGATGTGGGATGTGGCGTGGGGATGTACACCGAGCAGTTCCGCCGCTTCAGCCCGCATGTGACCGGCGTCGAGGTGGACCCGGCCGTTGCGGCGCAGGCCGCGGCCCGCATCCCCGGCATCGTGCTGGCTCCGGCTGAGGTGCTCCCCTTCGCCGACGGCAGCTTCGATGTGGTCTTCTCGCACGAGGTGATCGAGCACGTGGCCGATGATCGGGCAACCGCGGCCGAGATGGTGCGCGTGCTCGCGCCCGGCGGCCGGATCGTCCTCTACTGCCCCAACCGGCTTTACCCCTTCGAGACGCACGGCCACTACTGGCGCGGGCGGTATCACTTCGGCAACACGCCGCTGATCAACTGGCTGCCGAACCCGCTGCGCAATCGCCTGGCGCCGCACGTCCGGGCCTACACCGGACCCGGCCTGCGCAGCCTGTTCGCCGGCCTACCGGTGCACGTCATCCACCACAGCGTGATCTACCCCGGCTTCGACAACATCGTCGCGCGGCGGCCCGGCCTCGGCGCGGTGCTGAAACGGGTGCTCTACGCCCTGGAACACACGCCGCTGCAATGGTTCGGACTCAGCCATTTCCTAGTGCTGGAGCGAAACTGACGGGCAGTTTGCCAAACCCCTCTCTTTCCGGTAGAATGGCTTGCGTATCGCGGGGGTGCAAGTTTGCCCCCGCTGTTTTTGCTGTGGGCCAAAACCGGCGGAACCATTCGCGGGCATTGGCAGTCTGATTCCTGACACCTGATACCTGATACCTGGCTATGAATCGCACTCAACAAATCCAACGATGGCGCCGTCAGCGCCGAAGCAAGGGCGGTCTGCACATCGGCAAATGGCTCGTGATCACCGGGGCAGCCATTCTCGCAGTCAACCTGGCCGTTCTGATCGGTGCAGTCGTCGTCTCCGTCAGCGCCGCGGCCGGCGTGTACACCGCGCTGGCGCAGAATCTGCCCGACCCAACCTCCATCCAAACCCAGCAGGCGAGCTACGAAACGGTCAAGATCTACGATCGCACCGGTAAACACCTGCTGTATGAGTCCATTGATCCCCGGCCCGCCAGGGGCGACCGCACCTATCTGAAGATTGACCAGATCCCGGAAATGGTGCGCAACGCTACCATCGCCCTGGAAGACCGCAGCTTTTACACCAATATCGGCGTTAACATCCGCGGCCTCTCCCGCGCCTTGATTTCCAACCTGCGCGGCAACAGCGTCCAGGGCGCCAGCTCGATCACCCAGCAGCTGGTCAAGAACGTCCTGATTGACCCCAAAGAGCGCTACGAGCAGTCCTATGCGCGCAAGCTCAAAGAGGCCATCATGGCGGTCGAGATCACGCGCAAGTATCCGGGCCGCGCGGGCAAAGATCAGATCCTGGAATGGTACCTGAACTACAATTTCTACGGCAACGCGGCTTACGGGATCGAGGCGGCGGCGAACGTTTACTACAACAAATCGGTGCCGGACCTGACGCTGGACGAAATCGCGGTGCTGGCGGCCGTCCCGCAATATCCCGGCCTGAACCCGTTCCAGTCGCCGGCCGATGCCTACCGCCGGCAACGCAAGGTGCTCACCTCGATGGTCGAGGCGGGCTACCTGACCCAGGACCAGGCCGACGCGGCCACACGCTACTTCAACACCCCGCTGCTCACCGATCTGGCGAAGCAGGGGCTGTTGGCTGAGAGCGATCTGCCGCTCGTCGCAACCGGCGACCGGCCGGCGACCGCGCGGGCGCTCAACGCGCTGGTGAAAGCCGACCTCCTCACCCAGGAAGAGGCGGATGCGGCAAAGAAGCTGCCCGGCCCACTCTGGCAGTACACGCGTGAATCGGCCAGCGAGCGGTACGAAATTCCGCCCGATGCGCCGCACTTCGCGATCTGGGTGCTGCAGAAGCTGCAGGACAAATACAACACGCCGGAACACCCCTACTTCATCTGGGAAAACGGCCTGAAAGTCACCACCACCCTGGACTGGGACCTGCAGGTCAACGCCGAATGCATCGCGCGCAGCCACATCGGCATCCTGCAGATGCAGACGCCGAAACCGTGCCAGAACGACCTGCCGACCCTGCCGCCCGCGCCCGAGGCGCTCAAGCAGCAGTTCGATCATGAGGTTACAAACGCGGCCATCGTCGCCATCCGGCCCAACACAGGCGAGGTGCTGGCGATGGTGGGCAGCTTGGACTACTTTGACGACAACATTGACGGCCAGGTGAACGTGACGCTGGCTTCCCGCCAGCCTGGCTCATCGTTTAAGCCCTACACCTACCTGACCGCCTTCGAGAGCGGCGCGTTCGCACCGGCCAGCCTGGTGATGGACGTGCGGACGGTGTTCCCCGATCCCGGCAACCCACCCTACGTCCCCGAAAATTACGACCGCAAGTATCACGGCCCGCAAACCTTGCGCCAGGCCTTGCAGCGGTCGTACAACATCCCGGCCGTGTGGCTGATGGACCAGGTCGGCATCGCCAACGTCATCAAAACCGCGCGACGGCTGGGCGTCAGCAGCCTCGACGGCGAGCTCAACTCCTACGGCCTGAGCCTGACCCTGGGCGGCGGCGGCGTCACCTTGCTGGATCACACCTACGCGTTCAGCGTGCTGGCAAACGGCGGCGTGATGGCCGGCCAGCCCGTCCCGGCCGAGCTGCTGCGGCCGGGCTATCGCAAACTCGACCCGGTGGCAATCCGCAAAGTGGAGGATCAGACCGGGAAGGTGCTGGAGGAGTTCACCGAGCCGGCCACCGAACGCGTGGTGGCGGCGGCGCCGGCCTATATGATCAACAACGTGCTCAGCGATCCGGCCCCGCGCGCCGCGGCGTTCGGGTCATATGCGAAATATCTCGTCCTGCCCGACCGGCCCGTGGCCGCCAAGACCGGGACCACCAATTCGTGGCGCGATGCGTGGACGATGGGCTTCACCCCGCAGTTGGCCGTGGGCGTGTGGACGGGCAACAGCGACAACAAAGAGATGAAACTGGCCGACGGTTCCATCACCGCTGCGCCGATCTTCAACGGCGTGCTGAAAAAAGGACTGGAGGGCACGGAGCCGCAGAAATGGACCGAACCGCCCGGCATCAGCCACGTCAGGGTCTGCTCGCTGTCCGGCCTGCTGCCTTCACCCGAATGTCCGGCGACGAGCACAGACATCTTCCTGTCCGGCCATGAGCCGACGGTGCAAGACGCCATGTGGCAGGGCGTGGAGATCAACGCCAGCAACGGCAAGCGCGCCACGGCCTGCACGCCGCCAGATCAGATCAAGCGCGTGCTCTACCAGGTGTTCCCGGCGAACGCGGCCGACTGGGTGCGTCAGCAAGGCATCGCGCAGCCGCCCACAGAAGAGGATGGCCCCTGCGGCGGCGAGCTGGCGGGGGATGTGGCGATCGGGAGCCCGGCCATCGGCGCGCGCGTCAAAGGCGCGGTGCAGATCACCGGCAACGCCCGCGCGAGCGATTTCCGGGCCTACCGGTTGGATGTCGCCTCCGAGAAGTCGCCTAACGCATGGCAGCAGATCGGCGGGGAGCACGGCGAGCAGGTTTCCGGCGGCCTGCTGGAAACGTGGGACACCACGGGGTTCGACGGACTCTACACCCTGCGCCTGTCGGTGATGGAGAACAGCGGCAACATTATCACCTACGACGCGCCGGTAGCGGTGGACAACACACCGCCCACGGTAACCATTGTCCACCCGACCAAAGCGGACAAAATCTACGAGATGGAGACGGACGAGCTCATCAGCATCACCGCGGAGGCTGAGGACAACTGGGAGATGGATCGCGTCGAGTTCTATCTCGACAAACAGAAGCTCGGCGAAGCGACCGTGTCGCCCTACAGCGTCCGCTGGACGATCAAGATGGCGGATAAGACGCCCAGGCTCGGCGATCCAATCATGGCGACCCGGACCATCACCAACCCGGACGGCACCACCACCACCGAAGAATACATCCAGACTGAATTCAAGCTGGAGACCGTCACCCGCAAAGATGGCACAAAAGTCCAGCGGGTGACGCAATACAACGAAGACGGTTCCGGCGCCTACGTGGACGGCAAGGAGCTGATCGAATTTCACACGATCTACGTCAAGGCGTTCGACAAAGCCGGTAACGAGGCCGAGAGTGACAAGGTGCGCATCTTCGTGAAGCACAAGAAGAAGACTGAGTGATGCCCAACATCCTGTTGACCAACGATGACGGCTACCAGGCCCCGGCGCTGACGGCCCTGGCCCAAGTATTGCGCGGCCTCGGCAAGGTCACGGTGTTCGCGCCCGATCACAACTGGTCGGCGGCAGGGCACACGAAGACGATGCACAAGCCGCTGCGCATCCACCGCGGGACGCTGGCCGATGGACCGCTCTTCACCACCACCGGCACGCCGTCCGATTGCGTCGGGCTGGCGCTACTGGGCGTCGTGCCCGAGCCGCCCGACCTGGTGGTCTCCGGCATCAACCAGGGCGCCAACCTGGGCCAGGACGTGACCTACTCCGGGACGATCGCAGCCGCCATGGAAGCAGCGGTATTCGGGATACCGGCCATCGCGGCATCGCAGGAGGAAGTCGAGGGCCGGTGCGGCGATGCGATCTTCGCGGCCGGCATCGTCGCCGATCTCGCGCGCCGCGTGCTGGCCGAGGGGCTGCCGCCGAACTGCCTGCTAAACGTCAACTTCCCGGCGCTCCCGCCGGAGCAGGTGCGCGGCATCCGGGTGACGCGGCTGGGCCAGCGCATCTATCGCGATGTGCTCATCGAGCGCGTGGATCCCAAGGGCCGACCCTACTACTGGATCGGCGGCGCGCCGCCGGGCGGCGCGCCCGAACCGGGCACCGACATCGGTGCGCTGGCCGAGGGCTACATCTCACTAACGCCGCTGACGCTCGACATGACCGACCGATCCTTCATGGCAAAGCTGCAAGACTGGAATTTGCGCGGATGAACTTCAAGCCGACTCCCGATCGAGGGCGCTGGTACGGCATCGCGGCAGTACTCGCGCTGCTCGGCGCAGACGTGCTGGCGCTCAACCTGCTCATCGGCCGTCCGGTGGATGGGCTCAGCTTCGTGTTGGGGCTCTTCGTGCTGTGCAGCGTGCCGCTCATCGGCTACCTCGCCTCCCGCACCATCGGCGCTTGGACGCTGGCGTACTGGGTGGATCGCAACGCGGTGACGCTGGTGTGGGGTGCGACGCGACAGATCGTCCCGTTGCCCGGCATCCAGCGCATCCAGCTTGGCACATCGGCCCGGCCGGATCGCGCAGCAGGCATCTGGCATTGGCCGTGCCCCGAACGGCGACGCTATCGGGTCGAGGGCCTGGGCCTGCTGAACGCTTACGCGACCTGCCCGCTTTCCCGGCAGGTGATCCTGGTGACAGACGCCGAATGCTACAGCCTGTCACCGGCCGATCCGGGCGCGTTTGTCCGGGCGCTGCAAGAGCGCCGCGCCCTGGGCCCCGCGCGCGTCGTGACCCCTGAGATTCAGCGCCCGCCGCTGTGGACCTGGCCGCTCTGGCGCGACCGCGCGGCGCTGGCCATGATCGGCCTGGGCTTGCTGGGGCTGGTGGTGATGTTCGGCGTGCTCAGCTTCCGCTTCCCCGGCCTGTCGGCCGACCTCCCGATGCACTTTGACGTGTCCGGGCTGCCGGATCGGATTGCCCCCAAAGAAGGGCTGTTCATCTTGCCGCTCATGGGGCTGCTCGTCTGGCTGGTTAACACATCGGTCGGGGTCTGGCTCTACCGACACGTGCAGCACGGCGCGGCCTACCTGCTCTGGGGCGGCGCGTTGGCGGTGGAGGGGATCGCGGGGCTGGCGTTGCTTAACCTGATGCGATGGTGAGGGACAATATCGCGCCGCAGCTCCTGCTTGGCCTGATCCTCAGCCTCGCCATCGGCGGGGCAGCCTACTGGCGGCGATCGTTGTCGGCAAGCGGCGTGCTGGGCGCGGCCATCATCGGCACGGCGATCACCGGCTTCGGCGGTTGGGTGCGCGGGTTGGTGCTGATCGCGTTTTTCGTGAGCTCGAGCCTGCTCTCGCACTACCGGGACGGCCGGAAGGCCGATCTGGCCGAAAAGTTCGCCAAAGGCAGCCGCCGCGACCTGGCGCAGACGCTGGCGAACGGCGGCGTTGCGGCGGTGCTGGCGGTATTGATCGGCTTGAACGGAAAAGGTGAGGCGTACCCCGTGCTGGCGTTCGCGTTCTACGGCGCGCTGGCGACGGCCAACGCCGACACCTGGGCCACGGAGCTGGGCGTGCTGGCGCGGAGCCGGCCCCGGCTGGTGACCACCGGCCGGACGGTGCCCGTCGGCACATCCGGCGGTGTGACGGCTGGGGGCACGTTGGCGGCGCTGGCCGGTGCGGCCTTCATCGGCATCACCGGCTTTCTTCTCATCCAGGCTGCCGCCCGGCTCACGACCGGCGCCTGGCTGCTAAACGATTGGATCGTCATCCCGATCGCCGCGGCCAGCGGCTGGGTCGGCGCGATGGCCGACAGCATGCTCGGCGCGACCGCCCAGGCGATCTACACCTGTGATCGCTGCGGCGTGGAGACCGAGCGCACCACGCATCGTTGTGGTGCGGCCACCCGGCTCACGCGCGGCTGGCGTTGGTTGGATAACGATGGGGTCAACTTTCTGGCATCGGTCGTTGGGGCAGCGGTCGCGGCCGGGCTGGCAATACTGATTCTGTAGGACGGGTTATCACCCCGTCCTACCCGAAGGCGGGCGGTTATGGCGAACGAATCTCCTTACATCACGGTGGTCATCCCGTGCTACAACGAGGCCAGAAACCTCGAAAGAGGCGTGCTCGCCGAGGTTGACGACTATCTCGTCCGCCAGCCGTACACGTGGGAAGTCGTGATCGTCAACGACGAATCCACCGACGACAGCAAGCGGCTCATCGAGGCGTTCATCGCCGACCGGCCGCACTTTTCGCTGATCAGCATCCCGCATGGCGGCAAGCCCGCGGCAGTGTGGGCCGGGATTCAGCAGGCGCGGGGCGAGCTGGTGCTTTTCACCGACATGGACCAATCAACCCCCATCGGTGAGCTGGCCAAGCTGTTGCCCTGGTACGATTCCGGTTACCAGGTGGTGATCGGCTCGCGGGGGGCGGAGCGGGAGGGATTTTCCCTCATGCGCAAGCTCGGCAGCCTGGTGTTCCGCACGTTGCGCGGCCTGTTCCTGCTTCGCGGCATCAACGACACGCAGTGCGGGTTCAAGAGCTGCCAACGCACCGCTGCGTTGGCGGTCTTCCCAAAGCTCCAGTTTTTCAAGCAGGCCAACCGACCCACGGGGTGGAAAGTCTCGGCCTACGATGTCGAGCTGCTTTATCTGTTCGATAAGGCCGGCTGCCCGATCAAAGAGGTCGAAGTGACCTGGCTCAACCGGGATGTGAGCGACACCAAAGGCCAGCAAGGCGAGCTCAGACGCTATCTGCGCGAATCGTTGGATATGGCCCGGGAAGTCTACCGGGTGAAGCGCAACGAATCGCGCGGCATGTATGATAAGTGACGGTGACTATGAATTGGCCGTGGACAAAGAAACCAAAATCAAAGATCGTCTGGATTGACCTGGGCGACCTGGGCGACCTGGTGCACCCGGACGGACCGCACGAACAGTGGCAGGATCACGGGCTGGGCTTGCTCCGCACTATCCTGCACCAAAACGGGATCGTGACCGACCTCGTCTCGACCCGCGCGGTCACCTCCTGGGAGCAGCTTCGCGGGCAGCTCAGCGGCTATGAAATGGCGCTGATGAACGTGCGCAGCTACACCTTCCCGTCGGGCCGCAAGGCCGCGCAGATCTTCAAAGAGGTCAACCCGCGCGGCGTTGTGCTGGCCGGCGGCATGCACGCCACCGTCGCGCCGAACGAGATGCTCGAGATCGCTGAGTTCGATCACGTGTGCCAGGGGCCGGGCGAGAAGATCATCGTAGACCTGGTGCGCGACCCCGCCGCGTTCCCGCGGCTCGTCCAGGGCATCGGCGCGGCTTCGATGGCCGAGTGGCCGATGATTGACCGGACGCTGTGGCCCAAGCCTGCCAGCCGGCGGACCGTGCGCCGCTTCAAGTGGCGCTGGCCGATGGAGCCGGAGTGCGGTTGGGGGCCGGGGCCGGTGGCGACAATCCTCACCAGCCGCGTCTGCCCGTGGCAGTGCGTATTCTGCAACGAGAATTCCTACATCCCGAACATGGGCCGCAAGCCGGTGGATGCGGTGATTGACGAGCTCAACACGCTCGACCGCACCTACGGCGTCGGCTCGGTGGTGATCCACGACTCGATGTTCTTCCAGAACCCGAGCTGGCTGAAAGAGTGGATCGAGAAGTACCCGCGCAAGGCGAACAAGATCTGGCCCTACTGGGCCGCGGGCCGCGCCGACACCGTGCGCCAGTGGCCCGACCTGTTCGAGGCGCTGCTGCGCGAGACGAACTGGAACCTGATCTCGATCGGCTTCGAATCGGGCAGCGACCGCGTCCTCCGCATCCTGAACAAGGAGTGCACCGAAGAGGACAACAACTTCGCCATTGATCTGGTGAACCGGATCGGCGACGACATGGAGCGAGAGGGCAAGCAGGCGCCGCGCTTTTGGTCGAACATCATGCTCGGCATCCCCGGCGAGACGCCCGAAGATGCGTTCAAGACGATGCGGATGATCAAGCGGATGAAACGGCTCTTCCCGTCCATCTCCTACTACGCGCCCTATCCCGGCTCCGCGCTCGGCTTCCAACTCATCGCCGAGGGCAAAAGCCTGATGTCGAAGGACAACTACCACCGCTTCCCCGATGACGAAAAGGTGAAGGGCGTGGACTACAAGTTCTACCGCGACCTGCTGGCCGGCAAATACGACGATGAGGTCAACAAGGGACTGAGCCCGGAGGAGCAGCGCCGCGGGTATCAGGGGCTGTATGCCCAGGCATTGGTGAAGGCATGAGCAGCTTCAGCAACCCCCACTTCATGTACTTGTTCACGCTGAAAAGCGGCAAGAAGAAGCTCGCCTACGGCCAATCGCCCGAGGACGCGCTCCAAATCCTGGCGATGCGGCTAAGCGCGGCCGAGATGGCGGAAATCCTGCCCGACCAGTATGTGAAGATCAACCAGCGGCAGTTGCAGCAATACGCGAAGGAATTGGGGTGAGACGTACGGATCACGAAGGCGCGAAGTTGCACGAAAACGCGAAGCGCGAAGAGGCAGGGAAGCAGCCACGACATCCATCCTTCGCGCACTTCGTGCTTCGTGATCTTCGCGGCGCTTCGCTTCTTCGTGCTCTAACCCCCCACCGCCACATCCTCCGCGCCATGCTCGCCGGTGCGACCCTCAAGGCGCACCGGACGCTGGATGGCACGAAACTCTACACGCTTCATCCCCTCGATGGCCCGGCCGAGATCGTGGATCGCGCCGCGGTCGAGACCCTCAAACGGCGCGGGCTGATCGCCAGCAACCTGAAGTTTCCCGCCGCAACCTATTTGCTGACCGAAGAAGGGGGTCTGCTGGTTGCCGCAATGCAGGGAAGCTCGCATTAACCCAGAGAATCCTCTCACACTTCGCTAACGCCCCGCCAACGCGGCACTAACGGGAAATTGGTAGACTGATAAATTGGTAACTTGCGAAACTGGTATGCCGATCGTCGCGAGGTCTTTCCGAATCTACCAGTCCACCAGTTTACCAATTCCCAGAACGCGGAGGTGTCACCATGCGACTCGACAAGTTTACCCAGCGCGGGCAGGAAGCCATCGTTGCCGCCCAGGAGCTCGCGCAAACCTATAACCACAGCCAGATCGAGCCGGAGCACCTGCTGCTGGCGCTGCTCCAGCAGTCGGACGGCGTCGTGCCGGAGATCCTGATGCAGGTCGGCGCAAATCCGCAGGCGGTGCAAAACCAGATCGAGGCGGAACTGACGCGGCGGCCCAAAGCCTACGGCAGCAACGTCCAGCCGGGCCTCAGTGGGCCCTTGAGCCGCGTCTTCGCGGACGCACAGGGCGAGGCCTCCGCGATGCACGACGATTACGTCAGCACCGAGCACCTGCTGCTGGCGCTGGCCGGCCAGGGCGGCAACGATGCGGCAAAACTCCTGTCACGCCTCGGCCTCACGCGCGACCGCATCCTGGCCGCGCTGACCGCGATCCGCGGCAGCCAACGCGTCACCAGCCAAAACCCGGAGGCCACCTACAAGGCCCTCGAAAAGTACGGCCGCGACCTGACCCAGATGGCGCGTGGGGGCAAGCTCGACCCGGTCATCGGCCGCGACGAGGAGATCCGCCGCACCATCCA
>CAZYGI010000055.1:24667-25729 GCA_964647255.1 uncultured Anaerolineales bacterium
CGTGGGCAAGACCGCCATCGTCGAAGGGCTGGCGCAGCGCATCGTGCGCGGGGACGTGCCCGAGGGGCTCAAGGACAAGCGCGTGGTCGCGCTGGACATGGGCAGCCTGGTGGCCGGCGCGAAATACCGCGGCGAGTTCGAGGAGCGGCTCAAAGCCGTGCTGAAGGAGATCATCGACGCGGCCGGGCAGGTGATCCTGTTCATTGATGAGCTGCACACCGTGGTCGGCGCGGGCGCGGCCGAGGGCGCGATGGACGCCAGCAACATGCTCAAGCCGATGCTGGCGCGCGGGGAGCTGCACGCCATCGGAGCGACCACGCTGGACGAATACCGCAAGCACATCGAGAAGGACCCGGCGCTGGAGCGGCGTTTCCAGCCGGTGCTGGTGGACGAGCCGACGGTGGAGGACACCATCTCGATCCTGCGCGGCCTGAAGGAGCGCTACGAGGTGCACCACAACGTGCGGATCACCGACGCGGCCGTGATCGCCGCAGCCACGCTGTCGCACCGCTACATCGCCGACCGCTTCCTGCCCGACAAGGCCATTGACCTGATTGATGAAGCCGCCAGCCGGCTGCGCATGGAGATCACCTCCGACCCGGCCGAACTGGACGAGATCAAGCGCCGCGCCATGCAGCTCGAGATCGAGCGCGAGGCGCTGAAACGGGAGAGCGACGAGGCCAGCAAGGCCCGCCTGGCAACCCTGGAGCGCGAGCTGGCCGATCTCAACGAGGACCGGCGCAGCCTGGATGCCCGGCTGGGCCGCGAACGCGAGGTCATCGCGCGGGTGGCCAGCCTCAAGCAGGAGATCGATGGCACCCGGAATGAGATCGACCAGGCGCAGCGCCGCGCTGACTATGGACGTGCCTCCGAGCTGCAATACGGCAAGCTGGTCGGCCTGGAACGTTCGCTGCGGGACGCCGAGACCGAGCTGGGCGAGATGCAGGGCCGCGGGATGCTCCTAAAAGAGGAAGTCGGCGCGGAGGAGGTGGCCGAGGTCGTCTCGACCTGGACGCATGTCCCGGTCAGCAAGCTGCTCGAAGGCGAAATCGAGAAACTGCT
>CAZYGI010000056.1:0-433 GCA_964647255.1 uncultured Anaerolineales bacterium
CAAGTACCTCATGGGAATTGACAACGGCCTCACCCTCTCCAAGGCGGCGATCTTTGACCTCGAGGGCCGCACGGTCGGGGTCGCCAGCCGCAAAATCGAAGTACAGTATCCCAAGCCCGGCTACACCGAACGAGACATGGACCTGGTCTGGCAGAAGACGGCTGAGGCGATCCATGAGGTAGTTGAGGCGTCGGGCATTGCCCCAAATAACATCCTGGCGGTCGGCAACTCGGGCCACGGCAATGGCCTGTACGTTACGGACCGGGACGGCAAGGCATTTCGCCCCAGCATCGCGTCCATGGACGGGCGCGCGGCCGAGATCATGGACGAGTGGAACCAGCCCGGAGGCGTGCACGACCAGGCCTTTCCCTTTGTCCACCAATCGTGTTGGGCCGGACAGCCGCGCGTCCTGTTGGCCTGGCTGAAGCAGCAC
>CAZYGI010000056.1:443-3239 GCA_964647255.1 uncultured Anaerolineales bacterium
GGATTTCATCAAATACTGCCTGACCGGCGTGCACACCACCGACTATTCGATCATTAGCGGCAGCGGCCTGTTCGATTCGCCCAATCGGAGCTATTCGCGCGAGCTCCTGGAGATCTACGGCATCCCCGAGATACTGCCTGCGCTGCCGCAGCCGGTCTGGGGTCACGAAATTGCCGGCCATGTGACGCCGGAGGCTGCCCGGCTAACCGGGCTGGCCGCGGGGACGCCGGTGACCGGGGGCCTGTTCGACATTGACGCCGCGGCCATCGGCTCCGGGGTCATCAGCGAGGGTGTCCTCTGCATCGTCGCGGGCACGTGGAGCATCAACGAAGTCGTGACCAAGGATCCCATCGTTGACAAGCGGCTCTTCCTGAGCTCGCTGTTCGCGATCCCGGGCATGTGGTTGACCCTGGAAGGCAGCGCGACGTCGGCCACCAACCTGGAATGGTTCGTGAACAACTTCTGCTACGAAGAAAAGCAGGAGGCCCAGGCCCGCGGCATCTCGGTGTACGATGTGTGCAACGAGAAGGTCGCTTCCCTGGCGCCGGGCAGCACCGACGTGATCTTCCATCCCTATTTGTTCGGCTCCGATGTGCAGGCGACGGCACGGGCCGGTTTCTACGGTCTGGGCGCCTGGCACACCAAGGCGCACGTCCTGCGCGCTCTGTACGAAGGGGTCGTCTATGGCCACATGAGCCACATCGAGAAGCTGCGCGCCGCGGGCGCCGTGATCGAGAAGGCGCGCATGACCGGCGGCGGCTCGCACAGCCAGGTGTGGACGCAGATGTTCTCCGACGCGCTGCAACTGCCCATCGAGGTGCCGGAAGGCGCGGAAGTGGCCGCGCGCGGGGTGGCGCTGGCGGCCGGCATAGGGGCCGGCGTCTTCCGAGATTATGCCGACGCCGTCGCCAGGGTCGTGAAGGTCGAGCGCGTGCACCGACCCAATCCCGAGGCTGGGCCCGCCTACCTGGCCCGCTACCGGGAGTACACGCACATCCTGGAAGCCATGAAAGAGCCGTGGGACCGGCTGGCAAAGCTGAGCAAATAGTGAATAGCAGATAGAGGCTCAGCGAATAGCAAGTATGCACCAAATGCCGCGCACCAGGAGTTCCAGCTTTGCCGAACTTACACGACATCAAACACCTCGTCATTGACATGGACGGGGTTCTCTACCGGGGAAATGACCCGCTGCCAAAACTGCCGGAGTTCTTTGACTTCCTGCGTGGGCATGGCATCGGGTTCAGGCTGGCCACGAACAACTCGGGCAGCACGCCGCAGCAGTATGCAGCCAAACTAAGGAAAATGGGCGCTGAGGTCGGACCAGGCGAGATCATCACGTCGGGCACGGCCACGGCGCGTTGGCTGGCAGACCGATTCCCGTTCGGCACGCGCGTGCACGTGTTCGGAGAGGCCTCGCTGCGCACGGCCATGACCGAGGCCGGTTTCGAGCTGGCAGACGAAGATGTGGCTGTAGTCGCCGCGAGCATTGACTGGGGTGTGACCTTCGATAAGATCAAACGGGCGTGCTTGTTGATCCGCCGAGGCGCGTTATTCGTCGCCACCAACCTCGACCCGACCCGGCCGACCGAGGAAGGATTGGTGCCCGGGACCGGCGCGCTGATCGCCGCCATCGCCACCGGAGCGGAAGTACAACCGATCGCGATCGGCAAGCCGGAACCGATCATGTTCGAGCAGGCGATGGCTGAGATGGGGGCCGAGCCCGCGACGACCGCCACGTTGGGCGACCGTCTCGACACCGATATGGCGGGCGGCCGGCGTGCCGGATTGCGCACCATCCTGGTCCTATCCGGTTCCACCGCGCGCACCGAGGCCGAAGCCTATGGAGCCGATCATGTCTTCGAGAACATCGCCGAGCTGACGCAGGCATGGAGTGCACAAATGTGAATGGGAGAATTGCGAACGATGAAAAACAAGGTATAATCGCAATTCGGAAGACATAGCTGACGACACCTGAGTTGCCAGGCTGATGTCCAGGTTGCTTGCGCCGGTTAGTTTCTTGTGAGAGTGCGGCAGACACGCTGGGGCGCGACTTCCGAGGAGTGACCTATGGATGACGTTCGTATAGACCTTCTGGCGCAGGTGGCGATGTGGTATTACGAGGAGGGCCTGGACCAGGCCGAGATTGCTCAGCGCATTGACAAGTCGCGTTCGATGGTCTCGCGCATGTTGGATCAGGCACGCGAAACGGGGCTGGTCGAGATCAAGGTGCACTATCCGCTGCGGACCGATGCCGAATTGGAACGGCGGCTGTGCACCGAGTTCGGCTTGGTCAGCGCACACGTTTTGGCCGAGCCGCCTGATGACTATGCCGTGCTCCTCAAGCGTCTCGGCGAGCTGGCGGCGCGCTGTCTGCAGCAGGCGTTACACCCGGGAATCATCATCGGATTGAGTTGGGGGACTGCGGTGCATGCCGTTGTGAGTGCGATGCCCAGCACCCCAGTGTCGGACGCCACCGTGGTCCAGCTCATCGGCGCTGTCGGCCACGACGATCCTCTGGTGGACGGTGCGGAATTGGGCCGCTGGTTGGCGCAGAAGCTGCATGCCTCGTTTCGTTTCCTGTCAGCGCCGCTATTGGTGGAGGACGAGGCGGTAGCGACAGCACTGCGGCGTGAACGCACCATCGTGGAAACCCTGACGCTGGCCGCCCGGGCCGACGTGGCAGTGATCGGCATCGGCACGCCACAACCCGAACTGTCCAGCTTGTTGCGCGCCGGCTACCTCAGCCGCGCCGAAATCGAGTCGCTGATAGCAAACGGCGTGGTGGGCGATGTTGTG
>CAZYGI010000056.1:3249-8742 GCA_964647255.1 uncultured Anaerolineales bacterium
ATCTCTGCGACGCATCCCGCGCGTGATTGCTGTGTCCGGCGGGACAGGCAAGGCCCGCGCCATCCTGGCCGGTCTGCGCGGGCGCTATTGCACCTGCCTGGTGACGGACGCCCGCGCCGCGAAACTCGTCCTGGAATTGTCTCGGCAGTCGGGCGCAACACGCTTCACAGCGGGCTGATGACGCTCACGCTGCGCCCGGAACGCTGCCACTCACCGTGATCATTGCGGCCTGCAACCCGCAGAAAGAGGTAACCCATGTTCGAGATCGAGCACGTCCTGGATGTACAAAACGAGGTCGGTGAAAGCCCGCGCTGGGACGCCGACGAAAAGGTGCTGTACTGGCTGGACATCTGGGACAGCCCATCCGTCTTCCGACTCGACCCGGCAACAAAAACATTCACGCGCTGGGCGCCGGGACTGCCCGTGACGGGCCAGGCGCGGCGGGCGGCGGGCGGCTTTGTGTTCGCCACCCGAACGGGTCTGTATTTCTGGGATGAACGCACGGGGCAGAGCCAATTCATCCACGATCCAGAGGCTGACAACCGGCCAGTGCGCTTCAACGACGGCTCGGCCGACCGAATGGGCCGCTTCTGGGCGGGCTCGACCTATGCCGACGACCAGTTCCGGCCGGAAGGCTCGCTCTATCGCCTGGATGTCGCCGGCGGCGCAGCCAGCGTACACAAGATGGTGGGTGGCCTGGCCTGCTCGAACGGCCTGGGCTGGAGCCCGGACAACCGAACGATGTATGTCACCGCCCAATTCGCGTACGAGCTGTTGGCGTTTGACTTCGACCCGGCCACAGGAGAGCTGGCGAACCGGCGCTCGTTCGCCAGGGTGCCCGAGGCCGATGGCCTGCCCGACGGGTTGACGGTAGACGCCGAAGGATGTGTGTGGAGCGCACAGTGGGGCGGCTGGCGCATCACTCGCTATGATCCGGACGGCAAGATCGAGCGGGTGGTCAAGCTGCCCGTACCGAACCCAACAAGCTGTGTGTTCGGCGGGCCTGACTTGAAGGATCTGTACGTGACCACGGCGTGGCTGCTGCTCAGCGATGCAGAGCGGCAGGCCGCACCCGGCTCGGGAGACCTGTTTGTGGTTCACACAGACATCCAGGGGTTGGTGGAGCCCAAGTTCAAGGCCTGAGGTGTGGGAGCTCCGTGAACACAGCCTGAACCGTCAGCGAATGATTGATCCGGCTTTGATCCTGGCAGCGGCACTCGGCGGGTGTTCTCACCGACCCGGCACAACTTCACCGTGACGCCTTCCGCACGGTAGGTGACCGCCCGCGCAATGGCTGCCCCGACCGCCATTGCGCGGGCGGTCACCCGGGCGCCTGAGCGCTTGCCTGCAGCGACCGCAGTTCCCGCTCCTTCTTGGAACGCCGGCGCGTCCCAGCCCGTTGTCCACTCCCCGCGGACCGCGACGCCAGTGGCAGCACTTCCCGCGCCGGAAGATGTGCGCTTGGAGATTCTCCGCATGTTCAACGCCCCACAGTGCAGCTTCCTGACCCCTCCAGTCTGAATATGACGGCGTGCCCTTCGACCTTTCCCCTGCATCTAGCGCAGCCGTTTTCACCGTGGACCCCATCGCCGATAGTGCCGACCACACGCTCCCCATCGGGGATCGCCCAGACAACTGCAGCCGGATCGAACAACAAGGATACAAACCGATCAGGATTTTCCAGCGCGTTCTTACAAGCTGTCACCTTTCCTGGTAAGAGATTCTGGGGGTCTTGACTGAAGGAATCGGGTGAGATTATGCCATGCCGGAGGCAGCGTCAAAAAAGCGAGAAGACGCCGGAAGACGCGCGTTGGCATGGATGGCTCTCGGGTGACTTGACCTTTTCTTGACCGCCAACTGGCCCCTCTTGTCCCCACCGTGACCTCTTTTGACCTACACTGGTGTTGCATGCCGCTGCAGCCGAGGAGGCGCGGCGGTGGAACAAACGCAACAAATTCAAGGAAGCGGATGGATAAAATGGCAGATCTTATCTACCTGGCGCTTGGCCTGGGCTTCTTCGGCACGTGCCTGGCACTGCTGGAGCTGTGCGAACGGCTGCTGGGAGGGCAAAAATGACTATGACTGACCTGCTTGTGGGTGCTGTTGCGCTGCTCTTGCTCGCTTACCTGGTGGCGACCCTGCTGAAACCGGAGTGGTTCGGATGATGACGAATTGGCTGCAGCTTGTGATCTTCATGGCGCTGCTCCTCCTGCTTGTGCGGCCGCTCGGCGCCTACATGGCGCGTGTGTACCGTGGGGAGCGCACCTGGTGTTCGCGCGTCGCAGGACCACTGGAACGCGGCCTGTATCGGGCAGCGGGCGTCCGGCCGGAGCGCGAAATGACCTGGCAGGCCTACGCCGCGGCGGTGCTCTCCTTCAGCACTGCCGGCTTCCTCTTCTTGTATCTGCTGTTGCGCGTGCAGCACTGGCTGCCGTTGAACCCGCAGCGGCTCGGGCCGCTCTCGCCAGCCCTGGCTTTCAACACCGCAGCAAGCTTCGTGTCCAACACGAACTGGCAGAGCTACAGCGGCGAAACCACCCTGAGCTATCTCTCGCAAATGCTCGGGCTCACGGTCCAGAACTTCCTGTCGGCCGCCACCGGCATGGCGGTGCTGGTTGCGTTCGTGCGCGGCCTCAGCCGGCAGAACAGCCGAACGGTGGGCAACTTCTGGGTGGATCTGACGCGCTCAACGCTGTATATCCTGCTGCCGCTGGCCCTGGTGCTGGCGCTGGCGCTCGTCTCGCAAGGGGTCGTCCAATCGCTCGGGGACTACCGCACCGCGGCAACACTGCAACCCGGCGCGGCGGGCCAGGTGCTGCCGATGGGACCGGCCGCGTCGCAAGTGGCGATCAAGCAGCTCGGCACGAACGGCGGCGGCTTCTTCAGCGTCAACTCGGCGCATCCGTTCGAGAACCCCACGCCGCTGAGCAATCTGCTCGAGGGGTTGGCGATCCTCCTCATCCCGGCCGCGTTGACCTACACATTCGGCCGCCTCTCGGGAGACCCGCGGCAGGGCTGGGCGCTGCTCGTGGCTATGACGGTCGTTTTCGTGGCGTTCGCCGGGCTGACCATCTGGGCGGAGAGCCGGCCGAATCCGGCGTTGGCCGGGCTGGCGATCGACCAGGGTGCGGGCAACCTGGAGGGCAAGGAACTGCGTTTCGGGGCCTCGGGGTCGGCGCTGTGGGCGGCGGCGACGACGGCAGCCTCCAACGGGTCCGTCAACTCGATGCACGCCTCCTTCACTCCGTTGGGCAGCCTCATGCCGATGGTGCTGATGCAGCTCGGCGAGGTCATCTACGGCGGCGTGGGTTCGGGACTCTACGGCATGCTCGCGTTCGTCATCATTGCGGTATTTGTGGCCGGCCTGATGGTCGGCCGCACACCGGAGTATCTCGGCAAGAAGATCGAGGTGTTCGAGATGAAGATGGCCGCGTTGGTCGTGTTGATCCCCGTGGTCACCGTGCTGGTGGGGACGGCGACCGCGGTCGTGGCCCCGGCTGGACTGGCAGGGATGTTGAACAAGGGGCCGCAAGGGTTCAGCGAGGTGTTGTATGCCTTCTCATCGGCGGGCAACAATAACGGCAGCGCGTTTGCCGGGCTTGCGGCAAACTCCCCCTTCTACAACACGGCGCTGGGGATCGCGATGCTGATCGCGCGCTTCTGGCTCATCGTGCCGACCCTGGCCATTGCGGGGAGCCTGGGGGCCAAGAAGCGCGTGGCCGCGAGCTCCGGGACGCTGCCCACCCACTCGCCGCTGTTCATCGGCTGGCTGGTGGCCGTCGTGCTGCTTGTGGGCGCGTTGAGTTTCCTGCCCAGCCTGGCGCTGGGGCCGCTCGTACAGGAGTTCATACGAGGGAGGCTGTTCTGATGGCAACCGATTTGCGAAACGACGCCTTCGTGCTGAGGAAAAAACTCTATCGCCGCGCAGTAGTGGATGCCTTCGTCAAGCTGGACCCGCGACGCCAGGTGCGCAATCCGGTCATGTTCATCACAGAGGTAGGGGCGCTCGTTGTGTCCCTGCTGGCCTTTCAGGCGGCCGCGGGGCAGGCCGGCTTCACCCTGGCCATTGCCGGCTGGCTCTGGCTGACGGTGCTGTTCGCCAACTTCTCAGAGGCGCTGGCAGAGGGCCGCGGCAAAGCCCAGGCGGAAGCCCTGCGCAGAACGCGGCGGGAGACGCAAGCCAAGAAAGTTGTCGGCTCCGGCAGCGGAACGGATCGCCGTATCGAGGCCACACCCTCCGGCGCGCTTCGGCAAGGCGACTTGTACCTGGTGCAAGCCGGAGATGTGCTGCCGGCCGACGGCGAGATCATCGAAGGCATCGCGTCGGTGGACGAAAGCGCGGTGACGGGCGAAAGCGCGCCCGTGGTGCGCGAGGCCGGGGGCGACCGCAGTGCGGTCACGGGAGGCACGCGGCTGCTGTCGGATTGGCTGGTCGTACGCGTGACAGCGGAACCCGGCCACGGCTTTCTCGAGCGCATGATTGCGATGGTGGAAGGTGCGAAACGGCAGCGAACGCCGAACGAGATTGCACTGAGCATCCTGCTGTCGAGCTTCACCATCGTCTTTCTCGTCGTCTGCGCCACGCTCCTGCCGTTTTCGATCTACAGCGTGAAGGCTGCCGGCCGGGGCGCGCCTCTATCGATCACGGTGTTGGTGGCGCTGCTGGTGTGCCTGATCCCGACCACCATCGGCGGCCTGCTGTCGGCTATCGGCATCGCAGGCATGGACCGCATGATCCGGCGCAATGTGGTCGCCACGTCGGGACGGGCGGTTGAGGCCGCGGGAGATGTAGATGTGCTCCTGCTGGACAAGACGGGGACGATTACCCTGGGCAACCGGCAGGCTGTGGAGTTCATTCCTGTCGGGGAGACGACGATCCGAGAACTGGCTGAGGCGGCGCAACTTGCCTCGCTGGCCGACGACACGCCGGAAGGCCGAAGCATCGTGGTGCTGGCCAAGGAGAAATACGGCTTGCGAGGGCGCACCCTGGGCGTCAGCGAGCCGCATGCAGACGAGGCGCATGCCCATGAGATGAAATTCATCCCGTTCACAGCTCAGACGCGCATGAGCGGCGTTGATATCCCGGCCAATGGCCGCAGCGCCACCAGTATCCGCAAGGGCGCGCCGGATACGATCATTGACCTCGTCGAGGCAGCGGGCAATCCTGCACCGGCGGAGCTGCGCGGGGCAGTGGAAGCCATCGCCCGCGCGGGCGGCACGCCGCTCGTCGTCAGCCAGGACGCCCGCGTCCTGGGGGTGGTCCATCTCAAGGACATCGTTAAAGGAGGCATCAAAGACCGTTTCGGACAACTGCGCCGGATGGGGATCAAGACTGTGATGATCACCGGGGACAACCCGTTGACCGCGGCCGCGATTGCCGCGGAGGCCGGTGTGGACGACTTCCTCGCACAGGCGACCCCCGAAGCGAAGCTCACGCTCATTCGCGAGTACCAGGCAGGCGGCCGGCTGGTGGCGATGACCGGGGATGGCACC
>CAZYGI010000056.1:8767-25655 GCA_964647255.1 uncultured Anaerolineales bacterium
TCAGCATCGCCAACGACGTCAGCAAGTACTTTGCGATCATCCCGGCCGCCTTCGCCGCCATCTACCCGGAGCTGGGCGCGCTCAACTTCATGCGGCTGGCGACGCCGCAGAGCGCGATCCTCTCGGCGGTGATCTTCAACGCACTGATCATCGTGCTGCTGGTGCCGTTGGCCTTGCGCGGGGTGCCGTATCGCGCACTGCCGGCCGCACAACTGCTGCGGAACAACCTGCTGATCTACGGCCTGGGCGGGCTGGTAGCCCCGTTTGTCGGCATCAAGCTCATTGACCTGGCCCTGGTGGCCCTGAGGCTGGCATGAAGACTTTGACCGAACAACTGCGGCCCGTGTTGGTGATCTTCGCCGGCCTGGCGCTCCTGACCGGTCTGGCCTATCCATTGCTGGTGACGGGCGCTGCGCAAGTCGTTCTGTCGGACCAAGCTAACGGCAGCCTTGTGCTAAGGTCCGCTGGTGATCCCGTGGGCTCGGCGCTGATCGGGCAAAACTTCACCGATCCCAGCTATTTCTGGGGCAGGCCGTCGGCCGCCGCCGGCGGACCGTACGTCCCGTATGACGGCGTGGCCCTGACCGGATCCGGCGGCTCGAACCTGGGCCCGTTATCGGCCGACTTGCGACAGGAGGTGGCGGCGCGGATCGCCGCGTTGCAGGCCGCGGATCCGGCGAATCGGGCGCCCATCCCGGCCGACCTGGTGACGGCCTCAGCCAGCGGACTCGACCCCGACATCAGCATGGCGGCCGCGCTGTACCAGGCGCCAAGAGTGGCATGCACGCGCGGCATCGCTGAGCAAACGGTGCGCCAGTTGATCCAGGCGCACGCGCGCGGTCGGTGGCTGGGCATGTTCGGTGAGCCGCGCGTCAACGTCCTCGCACTCAATCAGGCGCTGGATGCGCTCCCCCCGGGTACATAATGGAGATATGATGGAACGACCGGATCCCGACGCCCTGTTGAGACGCGTGCAGGCCGAAGAAGAACGCGCCGGCCGCGGCCGGCTGAAGATCTTTCTCGGCTACGCCGCAGGCGTGGGCAAAACCTACGCTATGCTTGAAGCGGCGCATCAGCGCAAAGCCGAAGGGGTCGACGTGGCGGCCGGCTACGTCGAGACGCACGGCCGCGCGGAGACCGAGGCGCTGCTGCGCGACCTGGAGGTGCTGCCGCCGCGCCAGGTCGCGTACCGCAACGTCACACTGCCGGAACTCGACGGCGACGCCCTGCTCGCGCGCCGGCCCCAGCTCGCGCTCGTTGACGAGCTGGCGCACACCAATGCGCCCGGCATGCGCCATCCCAAGCGCTATCAAGACGTGGAAGAGCTGCTCGCGGCCGGGATCAACGTCTATACCACGCTGAACGTGCAGCACCTGGAGAGCCTGAACGACGTGGTGGCACAGATCACCGGCACGCGGCAGCGGGAAACGGTGCCGGATCAGGTGCTCGACGAGGCAGCCGAGATCGAGATGGTGGACCTGCCACCGGACGAGCTCCTCGCACGCCTACGCGAAGGCAAGGTTTACATTCCGGATCAGGCGGCCCGGGCGATCGAGTTATTCTTTCGCAAGGGCAACCTGACGGCGCTGCGCGAGATGGCGCTGCGCCGCACCGCAGAGCGCGTCGACGACCAGATGCGCGCCTACATGCAGACGCGCGCGATCCCGGGACCCTGGCACGCCAGCGAACGCCTCCTGGTTTGCGTGAGCGCAAGTCCCAGCTCCGAACGCCTGGTCCGGTCAGCACGGCGGCTGGCAGACGAGTTGAATGCGCCGTGGTACGCGCTGCACTTTGAATCCGCGGCGCGCCCCGATCTGCGCACCGCGCACCGCGAGGCGGTGACCGCACACCTGCAACTGGCGGAATCGCTGGGCGCGGAAACTGCGACGATCACGGGCGAAGCGCTGGCTGACGCGGTTATCAGCTTCGCGATCCGGCATAACGTGACGAAAATCGTGATCGGGTCGCCGGTGCGCGCGCGGTGGCGCGATCAGTTCCGCGTCTCGCTTGTCGAGGACCTGGTGCGCATCAGCGGCGATATTGACGTCTACGTCATCAGCGAGCCAGCCGCGGCGCCGCGGCGCGCAGCAAAGCGGCGGACTGAGGAGCCCTCAGCCTGGCGCGGCTATGCCCTGAGCGTCGCACTGGTGGCGGCCGCGACCCTCGTAGGATGGCCGCTGCGCACACAGGTTGAGCCCGCCAACCTCGTGATGCCCTATCTGGCCGCCGTGCTGCTGGCGGCGCTCTACCTTGGCCGCCTGCCCGCCGTGCTCAGCGCAGCGCTGGGTGTGCTGGCGTTCGACTTCTTCCTCGTGCCGCCCTATTTGACGCTGGCGGTCAGCGACACGCAGTATGCGCTGACCTTCCTGGGCCTGTTCCTGCTCGGGCTGGTGGTGAGCGGATTGGCGGCGCGGGCCCGCGACCAGGCGGTGGCAGCGACGCGCCGCGAGGCGCAGACCGTCGCGCTCTACGATCTCAGCCGCGCGTTGACCTCAGCCACCGATTTGACCGGGATCGTCACCGTCGTGATCAACCAGGTCGAGCAGGTTTTCGAGCGCGGGGCGGTCGTCTTCTTGCCGCAAGCAGGCGGTTTGCAGCCGTTTGCAGGACCGGGCGCCGCAGGCGCGGCAGAAGCCACCGAGCATGATCTGGCCGTTGCGACATGGGCCTTCGAACATGGACGCCCCGCCGGGCGAGGCACGGACACCCTGCCGGCGGCGCAGTTGCGCTGCCTGCCGATGCTGACCCCGCGCGGGACGATCGGGGTGTTGGGGATCCGCCCATCGAGCGACGAGCGCACGCTCACGATAGACCAGCAGCGAACGCTGAATTCTTTCGCCAACCAGGCCGCGCTGGCCATCGAACGCGCCCAGCTCGTCGAGAAGGCGCGCGCGGCCGAGCTGCTGCAGGTCACGGAAAGGCTGCAGCGCTCACTTCTCGATTCGGTGTCGCACGAGCTGCGCACGCCGTTGGTCACCATCACCGGCGCGCTCAGTGCCCTGGAAGAAGATGGCGCGCGGCTGGACGCGGCAGCATGGCACAGCCTGGTGGCGGCCGCGCGTGAGGAGGCTGAGCGGCTGAACCATCTTGTCGCTAACCTGCTCAGCATGACCCGCCTGGAGGCCGGCGCAGTGCACCTGATCTTGCAGGATGCAGATGTCGAGGATCTGATCGGCAGCGCGTTGGACACCCTAGGCGCGCGAGCGCACGGCCGGCGGATCGAAACAGGCGTTCCGTCGGATCTGCCGATGGTGCGCGTGGATTTCGTGCTGCTGGTGCAGGTGCTGGTCAATGTGCTGGATAACGCGATCAAGTACTCGCCGGCCGAAGCGCCGATTCGCGTCCGCGCGGAGCGCGCCGACGACGCTGTCCGTATTGAGGTGGCTGACCGGGGCCCCGGCATTCCCAGCGCGGATCTCGATCGCGTCTTTGACAAGTTCTACCGGGTCCAACGGCAAGGCGATGTGAGCGGCACCGGCCTGGGGCTTTCGATCTGTCGCGGGATTATCGAGGCCCACGGCGGGCGCATCTGGGCTGAAACGGCGCCCAAAGGCGGGACGAAGATCATTCTGGTTCTGCCGATTGATCGCAGGTGACGGAGCGATGAGCGAACCCGAAGTCCGCGTTCTGGTGATTGACGATGAAGCGCCGATCCGGCGTTTTCTGCACACCGCGCTGACTGCGCACGGCTACAAGGTCTTCGAGGCCGGCACGGGACAAGAAGGGCTCATGCGTATCACGGAAGACCGGCCGGATCTGATCATCCTGGATCTGGGGCTTCCCGACCTGGATGGCGTAGACGTGACGCGCCGCGTGCGTGAGTGGAGCCAGACGCCCATCATCATCCTGTCGGTGCGCGAACAGGAGATGCAGAAGGTGGCTGCGTTGGATGCGGGGGCGGATGATTACTTGACGAAGCCGTTCGGGCTGAGCGAGCTCCTGGCCCGCATGCGCGTCGTGATGCGGCATCAGGTGAGTCCGGCCGGGGAGCCGGTCGTTCGCTCTGGGGACCTGACCATTGACCTGGCCCGGCGGCTGGTGACGGTCGGGGGCGAGATTATCACCCTGACCCCGACCGAGTATGCGCTGCTGCGCGCGCTGGCGGTCCAGGCCGGCCGGGTGCTGACCCACAACCAGTTGTTGCGGCAGGTATGGGGGATGGGCTACGAAAGCGAGCTGCACATGCTGCGGGTGAACCTCAGCAACTTGCGGCGCAAGATCGAACCGGATTCGACGCAGCCGACGTACATCCAGACCGAACCAGGCGTAGGGTACCGGCTGAGGCTCTTCGAATGATCGAACTGCTGTGCGGCCCCCGAACCCCGCCTTTAATCAGGCTGCCGCAGCGCCTGCAGGGAGCCACGCGCACCAGCGAGCCAGCCCAAGAGAACGTAGCCAGGGCTGAACACCCCCCGGTCTCTTCCACCGAAAGCAACTTGCAACTCAGCGGGCCGGATGCCCCAGCCAAACAGCGAACGCGTTGATCACTTTCGCTGTCCCGCTCATGTTCTCGCTGCTACCGATCCGTGCACGAGCAACAGGGGTCAACCGTCGCCTGGATCAGCGGCATGTCGGCCAGGTGCTGGCCGACGGCCATCGCCGCAATGGCCGGGATGTTGACGAAAGAGGGGGTCCGAACCTTGATTCGTTGGGGGTTGGGGCCGCCGTCAGATGCCAGGTAGTAGAACACCTCGCCGCGCGGCGCCTCGGCCCGCATGGTCGTTTCGCCAGGCGGGATGACGGGGTAGCGATCGGCGATGCGGGTCGGGCCGGCAGGCAGGTTCGCCAGCGCAGCCTCGATCAGCCGCACGCTTTCCAGCATCTCCAGCGCGCGCACGACGATGCGCGCCATCACGTCGCCATCGGTCGCAGTGACGATCTTGAAGCCGAGGTCGGCGTACGCGGCATAGGGCTGATCCTGGCGCACGTCAATCGCCAGGCCCGAGGCGCGCGCGACCGGCCCGACCGTGCCGTAGGCCAACGCATCCGCGCGCTTGAGCACTCCCACGCCCGCAGCGCGCGCCCGCACTGTGCGATCCTGAGTGAACACCGGCACGACGTCGCGCGCCAGCCCGGCTTTGATCTCAGCCACCGCGGCCAGGATTGGAGCCGGATCGGTGATATCCCGCGTGACGCCGCCGATGCTCTGCATGCCGTAGTTGACCCGGTTGCCTGAGATCGCCTCGAGCACGTCCATCACCCGCTCGCGCAAGTGATAGATCTCCATGAACATGGTCTGGTAGCCGATATCCTCGGCGCCGATGCCGGCCCACAGCAGATGCGAGTGCAGCCGCTCCAACTCAGCCATGATCACGCGGATGTAGCGCGCCCGGTCGGGCACGACGATGCCGGCGATCGCTTCCGCAGCCATTGCGAAGGACATCGCGTGGACGTTCGAGCAGATGCCGCACACGCGCTCGACCAGGATGAGATCCTGGAGATAATTCCGGCGCTGCGCCAGAAGCTCGATCGATCGGAAGGCGAAGCCGATCTCAATGTTGACGCCCTGCACGACCTCGCCCTGGCAGTCCAGGGTCAGCTTGTACGGCTCTTCCAGCGCGGGGTGATAGGGGCCAATAGGAATCGTGTACGGCATTATCGAAAAAATCCTTCCGCCAATTGTGGCGGCCTGATCAAACGCTCCAGCTTCGGGTGCCCCGGGAAATCGGCTTTGAACAGATCATGGATCTCGCGCTCGATCCAATTCGCGGCCGGCACGAGCGGCGTGATGGAGGGCAGCGCACCGCCATGCGTGCGGGTCTTAAAGTTGATCGCGCTGGCGCCGACCGTGTAGTGGTAGATGACCTCGGTTTCGCCGTCCGGCAGCGCGGCGCCGGTCATCGTGTTCAGCCGGCCCTCGCTTTCGGCCATCCAGCGGGCCATCGCGGTGACATCCAATATCGGGCCGCCGAGCCACAGGCCATCGCGGCGCGGCTCGATGCTTTCCACGCCGGGCAGAGCGGCCAGGCGTAACATCAGGTCATCCTGCATGAAGCTTTCCTTTCCAGGCGTCGCGAACATTCTCGGTCGTTACTTTCGCACGGCAGCGCTCGCACAGCCAACGGGTGCGGCTGATCTCGGCGGGCAGCGGGTCGCCGTAGAGGCGCACGAGCACCGGCCCCGGCAGCGGAACCACCGGCCGGCCGCAGCGCGCGCACGGGCGGTAAAAGATCTGATGGGCCACCCGGTGCAGCGAGCGATCAGAGGTGACCGGCGCCGGTTCGGCAGCCAGCGTCAACGCGCGCGTGGGGCAATACTCAGCGCAGCGGGCGCAGAAGGTGCATGCCCCGGCATCGTAGTTCCACGTGGTGAAGCGGCCGTCGCTCCGATCCAACGTAATCGCCGACGGCGAGCAGACGGTAGCACACGTGCCGCACCCGGTGCAGAGGGTCTCGTCCTGCACCACCGGCCCACGGAAGCCGGCCGGCCGCGGCACCGCATCGTCGGGCCGCCGCGTGCGGGGACCGATGCCGAGGTTCCGAGCGAGAATGGTCAGAATGCTCATAACTTGTCTACCAAATCGCCGCCGCGATCAATGCGAGCGCTGCGGCCGCGGCGCCCCAGGTCCAATAGAACCGGAACGCCTGGTTCACCTTGATGCGGGCGGTCGCGGTTGCCAGCAAGGTCGTCAGCGCCACTAGGAGCAGGCTCACCAGCAGGTAGAGCACGAAGTCGAGCGGCAGGTTGCCGATCCGGGGCACGAAGAGCACCGCGAACAGGCCGACCAGCGTCACCAGCTCCAGCCCGTGCGCCAGCTCGAAGAGCGCCAGCGGCGCACCGTTGTATTCGATATGCGCGCCGGCGACGATCTCCTGCTCGGCGTTCGGGATGGAGAAAGGATTGCTCTTCAGCCGGGCCGGGATGGCGAGCAGGAACGCCAACGCCGCCAGGACATGGACAACGCTGAACGGCGTCGCAACGAGCTGGCTCAGTCGAAAGCTGTGCGCCTGCATCGCCAGGGCGATCATCGCGGCGAGGAACGGCAGGTTATAGGCCAGCGTCAGGATCGCCTCACGCGCCGCGCTCACCTGGCCGTACAGCGAGCGCGAGCCGTAGCCGGCCAGCACGTCCAGCAGCGCAGGCATCTCCAACAGATAGAGCAGCAGGACCAGATCGCCGTTGAAGCCGCCTGCGGCCGGGTTGCCCGGTGCGGGAATCAGGATCAGCGCCGCGATGATCGAGACCAGAGCGGCCAGCGGCAGCCCGTAGAACAGCCCGCGGCCCACCCCACCGGGAATGACGGTTTGCTTTCCCAGCAGCTTGACGAAGTCGAAGAAGGGCTGGTAAAAAGGCGGCCCCTGTCTTGCCTGCACACGCGCGGTCAGCTTGCGGCCGATCCAAAGGAACAGCCAGCTCAGCAGCGCCCCGCCGATCAGCCCTGGCCAAATGAGCAGAGCCAGCGCATACTGCACCCCTTGCATCACGAATCGCTCCTCGTCCCCAGCAGCGCAGCCGCCTGCCGGATCCCCTCGATGATGGCCTGGGGCCGCGGCGGACAGCCGGGCACATAGATGTCCACCGGGATCACATCGCCGACGCCGTCCAACACCGACGGGCTGCCCGCAAAGACGTTGCCGGTCGCCGGGCATGACCCCAACGCCACCACCGCCTTTGGCGCCGGCATCTGCTCGTAGATGTCGCGGGCCGCGTCGCGCGTCCGCAGCGTCAACGGCCCGGTGATCAGCAGGATGTCGGCGTGCTTGGGGCTGCCCTGGCGCAGGATGCCAACCTGCTCGGCATCATAGCGCGGGGAGAAGCACGGCCCGATCTCGATGTCACAGCCATTGCAGGATCCGGTGTTGATCACGTAGACCCACGGCGACCGGCGCCGTGCGGTGGCGAGCAATTTGTCCAGTAAGCGCATTCCGATCGGTTCCTTGTATGAATCAGCTTAAGATGATCAAGAGCCGTCAAATCCACAACCACCCGGCCACTCCCAGCGCCACCGCGGCGATCGTCAAGACCACCAGCACAGCGGCTGCCGGACGCGGCTCGTAGCACGCATCGGTTTCCCTCACTGGGACGGGGGCAGTCTCCGGCCCCAGCCAGACCAGGTGGATGGCCCGCGCATAGTAGAGCAGCGCCAGGCCAGTGGCCGCGGCCATCGCGATCAGCAGCGCAGGGCCACCGAGCTGCGCACCCGCCAGGTAGAGCCGCCAGCGGCCGGCAAAGCCGAGCAGCGGCGGCGCCCCGATCATCCCCAGGCTGCCGGCGATGAACGCGGCCGCACTGACCGGGAAACGGCCCGCCAGGCCGCGGTCGCTCAGCGTCAACGGCCTGCCGGCGCGCCATTCGGGGATGCCGACGGCGCCGAAGAGCAGCACCTTGCAGAGCGCATGACTCAACGCGCCCAGCAGCGCACCGGTCAGCCCGATGACCGGTCCGGCCGCCAGCCCGAGCAGCAGATAGCCCATGTCATCCACGGTGGAGAACGCCAGCATGCGCTTGAGATCGCGCTGGCCCAGCGCCAGGAGCGCGCCGCCGAACATCGAGAGCAGCGCCAGGCTGATCCACACGCCGCGGTAGTCGCTGAAAAGCCAGGGCGATGCCGTGCTCAGCTCGGCGAGCTCACCGAAAGCGGCGATGTCCACCACACCCACGAACAGCGCGGTCGTCAGCGGCGCGGCCGCCTCGGCCACGCCGGGCAACCAGAAGTAGAACGGCGCCAGCGCCAGCTTCAGGGACCAGCCGATCACGAATAGGGCCGCGGCCGCCTTACCGGCCGCGCCGCCCGGCAGCGTGCCACTTTCGCCCACCAGCACGGCCGCGCTCCCGACCGCGACCATCGCCGGGACCAAGAGCAGCAGGGCGTTGCGCGCCGCGCGTTTCGCGGCGGGTGTGCCGCGGTCCCAGACCAACGCCAGCGCGGCCAGCTCGGCCGCGTCCAACAGAAGCGTCCGCGGCCAGCCCGCGCCGACGGCCTGTGCTGCCAGCACGAGCAGCGCCACCAGACCGGCCAGGCCCCACCAGCGGCGGCCGCCCTGCGGCACGGCGCCGGCGTAGATCCCAACGGCCACCAGCAGCGCGGCTAACATGCCGCCGAAGATCAAATCCCAGGGTGCACTTGCCATGCAGTCCTCGAAAGCAGATTCACTGCAACACGACGGCGATCGCCACGACGGCCGCCAGCACCAGCGCGGCCAGGAACGGACGAGGCTCGATCCCGGCCAGTCCCCGGCTCAGCCACTCTGCGCCGCGCTGAACCCCGCGCCAGGCGGCCAGGTAGAGCGGGTCAGGATCGGCCGCCCGGTAGAGCGGCGCCAAGCCGGTCTCGGCCATCTCGGCGAAATCCACCGCGCCCACCGCATCGCCCACGGGCAGCGGATCGCCGCCGGTGAAGACGTGCACCGGTTCGCCGCGCGGGGGGCGGGCCATCCGGTAGAGGACGTAGCCGACCAACAGCGCGGCCAGCAGGACGAGCGCGCCCAACGTCGTCGGTGCGCCGGCCGAGCTCGTGCGCACGCCCAGCCATGAAACCGTCACAGCGGCCGAGAAGCCCAGGGCGCGCGCAGCGGGCGCCACCACCCAGGTCGTCAGGAGCTGCGGCGCGATGCCGAAAAGGAGACACAACGCCGCCAGGACGCCCATGCCGACCTGCATGGAGGGCGCCGCCTCTTTGATCTCCTGAGCCTGGAGCGCGGCCGGGGCATCACCGAAGAAGACGCTCACCGTGGCCTTCAGCATATAAAACGCGGTGACGGTGCTCACCAGCCAGGCGACGATCACGACCATGATGGGCATCACGTTGCCGCTCACGCCCGCTGCCAGGCCGGCGTCAAGCAGCAGCCATTTCGCCACGAACCCGTTGGTCAGCGGCACGCCGACGATGGAGGCCGCGGCGATGATCCAGATCAGCGCGATGCGCGGCATGCGCGCGGCCAGCCCGCCCAACTGGCGCAGATCACGCGTGCCGGCGGCGTGCTGCACCGCGCCGGAGCAAAGAAAGAGCGTGCCCTTGAAGAGGCCGTGGCTCAGGCAGTAGAACAGCCCGGCCGCGATCCCCAAATCGGTGCCCAGGCCCAGGCCGCAGATGATGTAGCCGAGCTGGCTGATCGTGGAGTAGGCCAGCAGCCGCTTGAGGTCGGTCTGTACCAGCGCGAACAGCGCGCCGACCAACATGGTCGCGCAGCCCAACACCAACACCACCGTATGCCAGCCAGCCGCCCAGTGGCCCAACGAATACATCCGGGCGATCAGGTAAACGCCGGCTTTGACATAGCAGGCGGAATGCAGCAGGGCCGAGACCGGGGTCGGCGCGTTCATCGCCTCTGGGATCCAGGTGTGCAACGGGAACATGACCGATTTCGCCATCGCCGCCACAAGCATCAGCAGGAAGATGCCGGTCGTGAAAGCGCCGGCGATCGCCGGATCGGTCCACACCAGGCTGCCCGTGCGGACGTAGAGCAGGAGGATGCCTGCCAGCAGGCCGTAGCCGGCCAGGTGGGTCATCACAAGCACCTTGCGCGCACCGTTGGCCGCCGCGGCCTGTTTGTACCAGAAGCCCACCAGGAAGTAGGAGCACAGCCCGATGATCTCCCAGCTCACATAGACGGCCAGCAGGTTGGCCGAGCAGACCAGGTTCACGAGCCCGGCGATAAAGGTGAGCATCAACGCATAGAAGCGAGTGACACCTTCCGGCTCGTGGGCCATGTAGCGGATGCAGTAGAGCAGGATGGCCGTGCCGATGCCGGTCGCCATCAGCATGAAGACCAGGCTCAGCCCGTCCACATGATAGCGGAGCGCCTGGCTGACGAGGATCAGATCAACGGCGTGCCCGCTCGCGATGGCCGGCAGCAACGCCAGCGTCCCGCCCAGGGCGATCAGGCCGCAGGCGAACGCCAGCCAGCCTTTGGCAACACGGGACAGGACGCGGCCGAGCGCCAGTTCGAGCAGCACACCGGCCAGCAGAATCATCAGCGGCAAACCTGCGATCATGGACAAAGAGCCTCCAAGCGAAGGATCCTGAGCGGAGTGGCGGTCGTTTCGCTGCGTATCCTTCGACTCCGGGCCGCTTACCGCCGCGGCCCTCTACTCAGGGTGCTCGGCACCCCGATCCTGTACGGTGGCCGACAAGGCCACGACAACTCCGCCCAGGATGCCTAAAGTGTCGTTCTTCCCGAAAAACCTCATCCTCCCGCGACCATCGGGAAGACGGCGACGACGTCATCCGGCTGCAACGGCGCATCGAGCCCTCCCACATGCCGGGCATCACGGCCGTTGATCAAGAAGATGATGTGTGGATGCAGCGCCGCTTCGCCCGCCGCCGAGCGCGTCAGCGCGGCGCGCGCGAAGTCGTGGCCGTAGCAGTCACTCAGGCAAGCGATGAGCTCGCGCAGCGTGCCCGCGGGACGATCCCAATGCCGTTCGCATTCGTGGGTCAGGTTGCGCACCGTGGCGAAATAGCGCAGTTCCATGTCCGATTCTGCCAGGGGTGTTTGGGGCGGCTTCACCGCCCCAAACACCCCTGATTTTGTTTATGCCAGCGCCAGCTCCGCCAGCTTCTCGGGCGTCGGGACGCCGTTCTTGTCCCAGCCGCGCAGTTCGTAGTATTCGGGCAGCATCTCGCCCAGCCGATTGACCTTGCCCTTGGCCGGGCCGGTCGGCGTGGGATCCTTGAACAGGCGCTCCGGCAGCGTATCATTCGCGCTGGTGAAGCCGGACTTAAGATTCCACAGCCGCTCCAGGTTCCAGATGCGGTCGCCGATCTTCATGAACTCCTCGACGGAGTAATCCACGCCGGTGAGCGCGCTGAGCATTTCGGCCAGCTCGTCCGCGCCGATGCCGAAGGTGCTGAACAGGCAGGCGCCCGAAGAATCGAGGGCTGCAGTGAGATCCTGGAAGGTCTTGGTCAGCCCGGCCTTGCCCTCGGTGACCGTGGGATCCATCTTCGACGGGTTGCCCAACACTTCGACCGCGATGGTGTAGCCGCGCACATGGCAGCCGCCGCGGTTGCCGGTGGCATAGTTCAGTCCAATGCCCTGCACGCCGCGGGGGTCGTAGGCGGGCATCTCTTGCTTCTTGGTCGTCATCGAGTATTCAGGATGACCGTAGCTCTCGGCCAGGCGGTACGAGCCAAGCGCCAGCTTGGCGCCGAAGCCCTCGCCCAGCGCAGTCTTGCGCACCATTTCGACCATCGCCTCGGCATTGCCGAAGTTGAGCGGCACCCCGGTGTCTTTCAGAGTGATGATGCCGTCCTCGTATAGGTCCATCGCGCAGGCGATTGTGGCGCCCATGGTGATGGTGTCCAGCCCCATCTCGTTGCAGATGAAGTTGGCTTTGGTGATCGCGTTGATGTCGTCAATGCCGCAGTCAGGGCCGAAGCTCCAGGCGCTCTCGTATTCCGGCCCTTCGCCGAACCCGGCGTACTTGGGATCGGTGACGCGGGTGACGCGGCCGCAACTGATGATGCAGGAGAAGCAGCCCTTCGGCCGCACCAACAGCTTGGCCGAGAGCGACTCGCCGCCCACCTTGTCGGCCGTCGGGTAGTAGCCATCGCGGAAGTTGCGGGTGGGCAGGGAGCCGAGCTGGTTAAGGATGTTTACCAGAACGTCGGTGCCGTACGCCTTCAGGCCCGTGCCGCCGACCGGATGCGCCTGGATCTTGCGCCGCGCCTTCATCACGGCGGCCTTGAAAGCCGGCCCGTCCGCGACCTTCACCGCACCGCTGCCCAGCACTGCGATCGCCTTGAGGTTTTTCGAGCCCATCACCGCGCCGACGCCGCTGCGGCCGGCGGCCCGGTGCATCTCGTTCATGATGCAGGAGAACAGCACCAGCTTCTCGCCCGCGGGGCCGATGCAGGCCACCTTGGCATCCTCATCGGTCTCGGCGCGCAGCAGATCGGTCGTCTCGGGCACCTGCTGGCCCCAGATGTGCGCGGCATCGCGAATCTCGACCTGGTCGTCGTTGATCCACAGATAGACCGGCTTGGGCGATTTGCCTTCGAGAATCACCATGTCGTAGCCGGCATATTTCAGCTCCGAGCCGAAGCTGCCGCCGGAGTTCGAGGCCGCGATGGTGCCGTTCAGCGGGCCCTTGGTGATGACGTTGAAACGGCCGGCCGAAGGGGCGAACGTGCCGGAGAAGGGGCCGGGCGCGAAAATCAACTTGTTTGCAGGGCTCAGCGGATCCACCTTCGGATCCACTTCGTCGGTCATGTACTTGGTGCCGAGGCCGCGTGCGCCGATGTACTGCTTGGCAAGCCTCATGTTCAAGGGTTCCTTGGTCACGGCGCCCGTGGTGAGGTTGACCCGCAGGATCTTACCTATCCAGCCATTCATGTTAACCTACCTCCTGGAAAGCATCCTTGAACTTGGCGGCGAACGCCTTCTTGCGTGAGCGGGTTGACAAGGTGTCGTCCGTGTATTCCAGCGCGCCGTTGGGGCAGAACTGGACGCATTCGGGGTTGCCATCGCAGGTGTCGCACTTGAGGATATTGCCGGTCACTGCGTCGTAGACCGCATTGCCGAACGGGCACGCCTGCACGCACATACGGCAGCGGATGCACTTGCTACCATCCCAATCAATCAGATTGGTGGTGAGGTCACGGTGCATGGCGCCGGTGGGGCAGACGGTCGCGCAGGGGGCGTTATCGCAGTGCTGACACATCATCGGCACCGACATGCCCTCGCGTTCCCAGGTGAACACGTGAACTCGCGACCCGCGCAGCCGGAAGTCGCCTTCATGGACGAAAGAGCACGCCAGCATGCAGTTATTGCAGCCGGTGCACTTGTCCGGGTGAATCATGAGGACTTTCGCCATCGGTCATCTCCTTGATATGATCTTAAGCCTTGTCACAGCAGGAAAGACGTGCTACAACTGATCACGCTAGCTAACAATTTACTACGGCGCGGCGCTTCTGCCATCCGCCGGAACGGATAGCCGGCATACCCTGAATGAGGTATTTCGCCTGTGATTCGCATCCTGCTCGTAGAAGACCACAAGATCGTCCGCGAGGGCACGCGACAACTCCTGGAACAGGCGGCCGGCCTGGCCGTCGTGGGCGAAGCTGCAGACGGCGAGGAGGCGGTGCGCCTGGCCGCAGCGCTGTGCCCTGATGTGATCATCATGGACGTGCGACTGCCCAGGATGAACGGCATCGAGGCGACGAAGGCGATCAAGGCCCAGCTCCCGAAGGCGCACGTCCTGGTCCTCTCCGCGCATGAGGATGATCACTACGTCTTCCCGCTCCTCGACGCGGGGGCGGACGGCTATCTGCTCAAGACGGCGGGCGGCGCCGAGCTGGCGCGCGCCGTCCGCACCGTCTACGGGGGCGGGACCGCGCTCGACCCACAGATCGCGCACAAGGTGGTCGGCCGGCTGACCCGCAAGCAGCTCTACCGCACGGACGCCATGGCCGAAGGCCTGACGGCGCGCGAGATCGAAGTGCTGCGCCATGCCGCGCGGGGGATGAGCAACAAACAGATCGGTGAGGCGCTGTTCATCAGCTCGGGCACGGTGCAGGTGCATCTGCGCAACATCTACGGCAAGCTGGGCGCGACTGACCGGACCGAGGCGGTGGCGTACGCCATCCGCCAGGGCTGGATCAACCTGGAGGAGAATTGATGGAGCGCACCCCCCGCCGTAGCACGCGCCTTCAGCACCAATTGACCCTGGCCTCTGCGTTGCCCCTGCTTCTGTTCGGCATCCTCACGGCGTTGGTTTGCTGGTATGCGTTCCGGGAGATCTCCTTGAGGCTGATCCGCCAGCGCAACACCGTGCTCGCCCAGACCGCCGCGGCCGGTGTGGTCGAAGATCTGAGCGGGTATCTTCGCCCGCTCCAGGCGACGGCCGACGCGTTGGGCGAACGAGCTGACTCAGGGGGGCTCCCCAGCCAGACGCAGCTCTTGCACGATTGGGCGCCTCTGCTCAGGGGGTTCGAGGGGGGCGTGACGCTGTTGGACGGCCGCGGCATCGGGATCGCGGCGACCCCCGGACATGAGGAGCGGGTCGGCCTCGACTACGCCTTTCGCGACTATTTCCGCAGCGCGCAAGCGACGGGTCAAGCCACCTTTTCTGCTGTGCTGCACGAGCAGCCTTCGGGGCAGAATGCGGTTGTGGTCGCCACACCGATCGAGGCCGGCGGGCAGCCGCCTAGCGTCCTCATCGGCGTTCTCTTCATCGGTCAGCACCCCTGGGCGCGCGACCTGGAACCGCTGCGGACCCAGATCGGCGGCCAGGTCTACCTGGTGGACGCCGGCGGCAACGTGATCTACCACCCGGACGCCGCGCAGCTCGGGACCAGCGTGCTGGACGATCCGGACCTCGGCCGCCTGGTCGCGGCCGGACGGGCCGATAGCTTGCTGCGCACGACGGGGGGGTTCCGCCAACCGGTGGTCACCTCGTTTGCGCCGCTGTCCAGTGTCGGCTGGGGCTTGTTTATGGAAGAGCCGTGGCAGGCGATTCTGGCCCCAGCCGTCCCGTACGCCTGGGCCGTGGTCGGATTGATCCTGCTGGGAAGCCTCCTCTCGTTAGCGCTGATGCTTGTCGGCCTGCGTCGTGGCCTGCGGCCGTTGAAGACGCTGGTAGCCAAGGCGAGCCAGGTGTCCGCGGGCGCGCCCTTCCGGCCGATCCAGCAGAGCGGCCCGGCCGAGCTCCAGGCGTTGATCGGCGTATTCAACCGGATGGTGAGCTATCTGGAGGAGCAACAGGCGGCCGCGCGCCGGTTTGCCGGCCAGGTGCTGCAAAGCCAGGAGGACGAGCGGAAACGGCTCTCGCGCGAGCTGCACGACGAGACCGTTCAGGACCTGGTCGGATTGGTGCAGCGGCTGGAGCTTTGCCGCAACGAGCTCATCCGTGACCCCGGCGAGGCGAAGCGCCGCCTGGATGAGCTTCAAATGCTCGCGAAGGTCGCGGTGGACGATGTGCGGCGGATGAGCAACGATTTGCGGCCCCTGATCCTGGAAGACCTTGGCTTGCCCGTGGCGCTGCAAGCCCTGGTTGAAGAATTGGGCGAGGACCTGCCGGCAGCCCAAGTGACATGCCGGGTGGACGAGCCCGGCTACCAGCTCTCGTCCATGGACGAACTCATCGTCTTTCGGATCGCCCAGGAAGCGCTCAACAACATCCGAAAACATGCCAGGACCGCCACGAAGGTAGACCTGACGCTGGCGCGCAGCGAAGATGAGCTCACGCTGACCGTGAGCGATAATGGCCCTGGCTTCCAGGCGCGAGACGCCGGGGTCTGGCTGCAAGAAGGGCACCTGGGCCTGGCCGGCATGGTCGAACGGGCCAAGCTCGCGGGAGGCCGGCTCACGATAGACTCGGCGCCGGGACGAGGCGCAGTGGTGGCGCTACAGCTGCCAATTCTGCAGGGCGGCGAGTCGGATGCGCCGGCGGCCTGGCCGAGCATAGCCTAGTCATCGGGCCTTGCTCGGCAACCTGCGCCGTTCTGCCGCCTGCTGGCCAGCCCCGCAAAGACGGCGTGAACGCGCTCGCATTTGAGTCGGCTCTGGTTGACCGCGCAGGGGTTCGATGCTATTCTGTCGGTATGTACGCGCGCACCCAGCCACAATCGCACGCCAGATGGACGATCGGCCTGCTGACCCACGGCGCCGGCGACCCCAACAGCCAGGCCGTCTGGGAGGGCGTGCAGGGCGCGGCGCGCGAACATGACGCCAATGTAGTCTGCTTTCCCGGCAAACCCCTCTGTTCGCCCCACGGCTTCGAAGCCCAATCTAATGTCATCTACGACCTGGTCGGCCCTGAGAACGTTGATGGCCTGGTCATTTGGTCGGGCGCTCTCTGCCATCGGGTGGATTTGTCGGTGATCACCGATTTCTGCCGGCGCTACTTGCCGCTCCCCATCGTGACCATCGGGCACCCGCTGGTAAAAGGGATACCGGGCGTGGTCCTGGACAACACCCAGGGCATGCACGATGTCATCACGCAT